>NZ_CP121110.1:0-600000 GCF_029625315.1 Flavobacterium ginsengisoli | reverse complement strand
CACAAATAACCTTAAATTTCTCATCGAGTATATACAACTCTTTCATAGAATCGAAGTACGCGAGCAAACTTAACATTATATAATTCGTCAGGGATAGCGGCCATAGGTTGGGTCATATTTAAATTAATACTGAATTTTACCTTAAAAGTTCAAACAATTAATTTTAAGTATTCTACATTTTAATTTACTTCTCTATTCGTACATCTTGTATCGAAAAGATATTTAAAATTATAATGAAAAAGCTTAATCTTTCTATCTGAACCTCTATAAATGGTTTCAGATTATAATCTGAAACCAGAAATAGTAAAATGAACCCACAGCCGTTAAAATGCAACAAGGTAAAATCAGGTATTTTTTACATCATAAACATAAATTTGCACTTCATCATCACTAGCTAGAATTCTACGATCTGCAGCGCATTGTTGCCCAATATCGGTTTTAAAAGACTCCATCATTGCATCTAAAGATTCAAAATATAAATTAGCCACAAGAAATACATCAGAATGTCCAGTCAATGATATGACGGGTTCTTTGCTAACTTCATATTTTATTATTCCAGGAAGTTTTTTTGCCAACGGAATATGAACCTCATAATAATGTTTTTCAAAAAAAGAAATGTCTTTTGGTGTTTTATAAATAACAGTCATTTTTGCCATAATAGTTTTTTGTTTAATACGTTAGAAAATTATCTAACGTAAATTTAAAAGCAACTACAGACTTTTCTAATATGCAAAATAGACATTCTTACTGGTATATTTGGACATCAACTTTTAGTATCTTTATACAAAAAAGATAATGAAACAGCTTACCATAATAGTTCCCGAAGGAGATAATAATCTTTCTAGTATATCTGGTGCGTACGAAATCTTTACCAAAGCAAATGCTTTTGCTAAAATGAACGGCGGAACAGAATTGTTTCAAATCAAACTGGCGGGAATTTCTGAAAAAATAGAATTTAATGGCGGTATTTTTACTGTAAAGCCCCATGTCTATATTTCCCAGATTGCTAAAACCGATCTTATTATAATTCCTTCATTAAACCACAATTACAATCTTGCCCTTCAGCATAATGACCAACTTGTGCAGTGGTTGCAAAAACAATATCAAAAAGGTGCAGAAATTGCAACGATTTGTACAGGAGCATTTATGCTTGCTGCATCGGGACTTCTTGACGGAAAAAATTGTTCGACACATTGGTCTGTTAGAGAAAATTTCTCTAGAATGTTTCCGCAAATAAATCTGAGAGTTGATGAATTAATTACAGATGAAAATGGAATATATACGAATGGCGGAGCATACTCTTTTCTTAACCTAATGATTTATCTTATCGAAAAATATTACGGTAGAGCAACCGCAGTTTATTGTGCCAAAGTGTTTCAGATTGAAATGAATAGAAAATCTCAATCACAATTTATTATTTTCTCAGGACAAAAGAAACATGAAGACGAAATGGTACTTGGTGCACAATCTTATATCGAAAATAATTTGGGCGAAAAATTATCAATGAGCGATCTTTCGATTAAGTTTAATGTCAGCAGAAGAAATTTTGATAGACGATTTATAAAAGCCACTGGAAATACTCCTAGCGAATATCTGCAAAGAGTAAAAATTGAAGCCGCTAAAAAAGCTTTTGAAACAGATCGTAAAACAGTAAATGAAGTAATGTACGAAGTGGGCTACTCTGATATTAAAGCTTTTCGAGATGCATTTAAAAAAATCACTGGAATTCCTCCAATCGAATACAAAAAGAAATATCATAAAGGAGTCGCATAAACTAGATTTAAAAAGCAGAAAAGCAAAATCAGCATTTATAAAAAAATCGGAGTTTAAATAGAACTCCGATTTTTTATCTTTCTAATGCATTGCTAACTCTTTCTTCTAATCATTCGTTATTTAGTTTTAATGCATATTCGTTAATTATCTTTTGTGTACTTAAATCTCGATCGTAAACAGAATACCAACCTTGATATTCGTGAGGAGGATCTCCCACTAAATCATCGCCCAGTTTCCAAATGCTTCTATTAGATTTAGGTCTTCCCTCGCCTCCCCAAGCCCAAAAATTTACTCCCGAAACTTGTGGTATAGTTTGACTTAAAGCATAAATCTTTTCGAAAATAAAAGTATAATATTGATCTCTTACTTCAACTGATGAGTTGGCATCATAGCTATTTTCATCTCTTGAAATTCCAAATTCCTCTAAGACAAGAGGTTTATTTAATTTCTGAGCTGTTTTTACATGTTCATCGATATATTTTTCTGCTTTTTCTAATGCCATCGGATACGTTTCTTTCACTTTAAGCGGATCAAACCAACCCCAATTCTGAACCCAAAGATGAAATGTACAGTAATCAATATTTTTGCTTTGGTGATCAATTTCGAAATTGGTTCCGTTTTCAGGAGAGGGTGTATTTCCCTCAGAACCAATAGAAACCAAATGTTTAGGATCTAATTTCTTAATAAATCCTGCTGTATCATCAATCCATTTTCTGTAAGCCTCGATATTATTGCTTCCTTCTGGTTCGTTGGCCAATTGCCAAGCCATAATAGTTGGGTCTTTTTTGTATGGTATTTTAGTAACCGAATTTACTCGTGTAACTACTTTCTGGATATGATTCTCAAACCATTTTTGAGCCGTTTTATCACTATAAAAACGAGCAGAATAGTGCTGATATTTTCTCCAATCGCCATTTTCTGCTGGTGGCGGATATGGAATTGCTTCATTTTGATTTGCCCAAGAAACATATTGCGCAAAACCGCCAGACCAAGGCCAAAAATTATTCAGGCAAACAACTGCTGTCATGTTTCTTTTCTTCATTTCAGCTAATAGCAAATCAAGCCCTTTCCAAAGTTCTTCATTATAACTTCCAGGTTCTTTTTGCATTGTTGGCTGAACAGTCCAGGGAGTTTCAAGATTACCTTCTGAAGCTGCAATAATGCGAAGATTTTTAACTCCCAAATTGTTCAAACGATCCAATTCGCGAACCAACCTTGCTTTATCTGAAACAGCCAAATTCATTCCGTACCAAAAATTGGTTCCTAGATAATGATACGGTTTTCCATCCTTAACCAATTTTCCATTTTGCACCTTGACAAAATCCTGAGCTTGTAAATTCAGCTGTGATAAAGCCAAAAACAATAGATATAGTATTTTTTTCATCTTTTTATTGCACTTCAAATGATACTTTTTCTCCAGTTACGCTACTGCTTCCTACCCACAAATCGAATTTTCCTGCCTCTACTTTCTTTTTCATATCAATTCCATAAAAAACAAGATCACTAATTTTTAAATCAACCTTTACATTTTTGCTTTCGCCAGCTTTCAATTCAACCCTTTTAAAAGCTTTTAATTCTTTAACTGGCAATGCAATAGATCCTGCAATATCTCTCATATAAAGTTGTACAACTTCAGCACCATCATAATTACCAGTATTTTTTAATGAAAAGGAAATTTCAATTGTCTCATCCTGTTTCAAAACTGATTTTGCAAGTGTTGTTTTTCCATATTCAAATGTGGTATAAGAAAGCCCGAATCCGAATGCAAATAAAGGTTCGTTCCCACTATCTAAATAATAAGATTTATTTCCCAAAGATGTTTGAGAAGCTTCAATAGGAATGTTTTCTACATTTAATTCACTTCCGTTTGCAGGACGACCCGTTTTTAAATGACTATAATACATCGGAATCTGTCCTACATTTTTAGGAAACGTAATGGGTAATTTTGCCGAAGGATTTGCTTTCCCAAATAATAAATTTACAAGTGCTGGTCCGCCCATCGTTCCTGGATGCCACGCATATAAAACAGCATTAGATCCTTTAACTTCTTTTTCTATTGTTAAAGGCCTTCCCGCTAGAACAACAGTAATTATTGGCGTTTTTGTTTTAGCTAAAGTTGCTAAAAGTTGCGATTGCACGCCTTGCAAATTCAGATTAGAAAGGCTATGTGCTTCACCAGAAAGAATCGATTCTTCGCCTACAAATAGTAACACAACATCTGCTTCTTTTGCTATTTTTCTAGCTTTATAGAATTCAGTAGAATCTTTGTCTCTTGAATATTTTAAAATTGGTTCATACAGAATCTTTATATTTTTTCCGTATTGATCTTTTAAAGCTTGAAGAGGCGTTACGCTATGATTTTTATCTCCATCAAAAACCCAAGTTCCTAATTGATCGTGAGGCGCATCTGCCAACGGACCAAAAACAGCTATCGTTTTAGGATTTTTAAGCGGTAAAATTTGTGCTTCATTCTTTAATAAAACTACCGATTCTTCTGCCGTTTTTTGAGCCGTTTCTAAATGTTCTTTTTTATAAAAAACAGCTTCAGTATTTCCTTTTACATAAGGATTTTCAAAAAGTCCTAGTTTAAATTTTATTCTTAAAATATTACGAACAGCATCATTTATAGTTTCTATATTAATTTTCTTTTCCTTCAAAAGAGATTCAACAAAAGCAACATATGTACCGCTAACCATTTCCATATCTACTCCTGCATTTATAGCTTTTTGAGTCGCTTCTTTGTTATCCGTGCAAAAACCATGATCGACCATTTCTGTAATCGATGCCCAGTCAGAAACTACAAAACCTTTAAAATTCCATTCTTTTCGGAGCATTTGTTTTAAAAGAAACTCATTTCCAGAAGAAGGAATTCCGTCATTAGCATTAAAAGCGGTCATAATTGTAGCCAGATCGGCTTTTTTAACGGCTTCTTCAAACGGGACTAAATAAGTATTTCTAAATTGCCTTTCAGTTATATTAGTCGTATTATAATCACGTCCTCCTTCTGCTGCTCCATATCCAGCAAAATGTTTGGCACAAGCTGCAATCGAAGTTGGATCCGACAAATTTTTTCCTTGAAAACCTTTAACCATAGCAACTCCCATAACCGAAGTTAAATAAGGATCTTCTCCACAGCTTTCTGCAATTCTTCCCCATCGAGGATCTCTCGCAATATCAATCATAGGAGCAAATGTCCAACGAATTCCAGTTTCTGATGCTTCTATTGCGAGCAATTCTAGCTGCATTTTCTACCAAATCTGGATTAAAACTTGCTCGCTTGTCCTAGCGGAATTGGAAATATGGTTTTAAAACCGTGTATTACGTCGCGCCCAATAATTAGCGGAATTCCTAATCTGGTTTGTTCTACCGCTATTTTTTGTGCTTTGTTGGCTATTTCGGGATTGGTAATACTCAAAACCGAACCTGCCATTCCTTGTTGAATAACTTTATAATTGGTTTCCATATCATCTGCAGACAATTGATTCATCTGACCGATTTTTTCCTTTAAAGTCATTTTCTTTAACAGAACATCAATCTTTTTTTCTATTGAGGCATCAAAAACCTGAGCGCTTGTTTCTAATCCTGATAAGAGTAGAAACAGCGCTAAAAATTGTAGCTTTTTCATTTTGTAAATTATTTCATTAGAAAAACGTCAGCGTACATTCCGAAACAGGCTAAAACAAGCAAAAGAGCTTGTATACGGAAGTTTTTATACCAAACTACATTCTGTAAAGCGATCGTTTCTTCTCTCCAAAGTGCTTTTGTCCAAGTGTTTTCTTTTACTTTTTTTTCTGATGGAGGAGCTGTTGTTAAACTCACTGTCACATTTACCAAAATACTTAAAACTAAAATAATTGGCGCCAATAATAAAAAGTGAAGCCCTAAATGCATACCAAAAATATATTTTGCAGACATAATGACGATTGCAATAAACAATCCTGACATTAAACCACTGAAAGCTCCAACGGCATTAGAACGTTTCCAGAACAATCCCAGAAAAAAGTGCCAACCACTGGCGGTGCTAAATAAGATAAGATTTCTTGATAATAAGCAATAAGCGAGTCAAATTTACCAATGTACGGAGCCCATAAAATAGCGATTATCAAAGTTACAACAGCAGTTATTTTACCAACTCTTACCTTTTTTTCGCTTGACGCATTTTTATCAAACTTGCTGTAAAAATCCATTGTAAACAAAGTAGAAACAGAGTTTAAAGTTGCGCTCAAAGCTGATGTTAAAGCCGAAATCATTGCTGAAAGAATAATTCCGATTAATCCAACAGGAAGCACTTTATTGATTAATCTTGGATAAACTTGATCGGTATTGATTCCGTATTTTGATTTTAATTCGCTTCCGCTAATGATTTCGTGCGGTAAATTCTCTACACCAAAAAGATTAATTCCTCTGGCAATGACACCAGGAAAAATAAAAATGAAAAGTGTAAATAAATACAAAAATCCCACTAGTAAAACGCCTTTTCGTCCATGATCTATAGATTTTGCAGACAAAACTCGTTGTACCATAACCTGATTATTGCCCCAGAAATAGAAACCAAGAATCGGAATTCCAACCCACATTCCTAACCAAGGTACAGTCGGGTCGTCCATTGGTCTTGTCAATTTTAGCCAAATTCCGTCGTGAAATTGCGTATAAAATGCATCCCAACCTCCAATGCTATCCATTGCGAAAAAAGCCAATAAAGTCGATCCGATTATTAAAATAAAAGCTTGAATTACTTCTGTATTAATAACAGACGAAAGTCCGCCAATAATAGTATAACTTCCTGCAACAACAGCCATTCCGACAATAATAAGCATCATGTCTGCTCCCGGAAAAATCATGTTGATGATTAATGCTCCTGCATATAGTGTCGCTGCAGCATCAAGAAAAATGTTTCCGATAATGGTTATAAACGAAAAATAAGTTCTTGATCTCGCATCAAATCTTCTTTCCAAAAATTCTGGCATTGTAAAGATTCCCGATTTAATGTAAAATGGAAGAAAAAAGATGGCAAAAAAGACCATTACCAGAATCGAAATCCAGTTGTAATTGAAAACCGCAATTCCATTGATAAAACCTTCTCCAGAATTTCCCATTAGAGTCGAGCTCGAAATACTGGCCGCAAAAAGTGATAATCCGACCATTGGCCATTTTAAATCTCTCCCTGCCAAAAAGTAAGCATCTGAATCGCTTGATTTACTATTTTTTAATCCCCACCAAACAATAAAGATGATGTATAAAACCAAGACAACTAAGTCAATTATATTTAAATTTATCATAATTACTACTGGTATGTGGTATAAAGAATAACGCTTTTGGCTGGAATCGAAACTTTAATGCTGTTTTCTTTCAAACTCATTTTTTCAGAAGGAATAGGAAAACCATTTTGGTCAACTGGGCGTTTGCTCTCGGTGTATAAATATTTATTAAGTTTCGATTTCAGTTTTAGTTTTTTAGCATCAATTGTAAAATTAGCTTCCTTATCACTGTTGTTTGCAATGGCAATTGTTGCCTCTCCTGAAGCTGTAAATCCTGCTGTGGCGCGTACTTTTTCGATGTTTAAATGATCTAGTTTAACAATTTTCATATCGCTGGTAAAATAACGTGTCATAATAGACCAAGTATAAAACCAAGGACGCAGATTTTCATCTTCTTTCTTGTCTGTTAATTCTTTACCTAAACTATTAAACATTCCCCAACGCTTGAGCTGATATTTGTCGCCTTTGTCATCTTTTGTATGCATTGCATCGTCTAAATCCCAAGCAATTACGGCATCAAATCCTGCATTCATTGCCTGAATTAAAGCATCTGCCATATCTACTCCATAATCGTAATCGTAAACCGAAAGTTGACTGTCTACACTAGTAAATTTATCTCCTAAATGTTCTTTTGAAGAAGGATCTCCTTTTATACCCAATTCGCCCAAAATAAAAGGCTTTTTATGAACTGAATCGGTAAAACGGACTAAGTCTCCAAATGTCTTCTGAAATTCTCCAGAACGAATGCTTTCTTTAGAAGGATAATCGTGCGCATCATAAGCAGAAATTAAATTCGGAATTTGAAGTGCGGTCTGTTTTACCCAATCAAGACCTTTATATTTTGATCTCGGATTATTAAACGAAGTTGCATCTGGACCAATAATCGAAATCTTTTTATCTAAACCTGCCTTTTGAATAGACTTATGAAGCATTGTAATTCCTTCTTTCCATTGTTCAAAATCGCCGTCTGTTGTTGCCCAATCACCATTTGGCTCATTCACCAGATTGTAATATTTAATGCAAGTATATTTTTTTACATTTAATAAATGATTCAGATTTTTAATAATCAAATCAATCCATCTCTGATCGTTTGCGCCAGTAAAACTGTTTTGAAGATTTAAATGTGTGTCGTGCACTTTGTACGGCTGTCCCCACTCTCCTAGAATTACCGTGATTTTGTTTTTTTCACAGTAATCTAACAATTTATAAAGAGCCTGCATTTGATCACTTTCAAAATCAACAATCGGATTTCCAGAAGCATCAAATCCTTTTAGATAGCGCCAATTTGCCTGATCCATTACTCGAGCAATTTTAGGCTTAATAAATGAAACTCGGTCAAAAACCATTTTCCATTTTTCGTCAGTCATCAATTTTCCCCATTCCGAGCTTTCAGTATCAGCGTGCGGATAGGCTGAAAATTCAATTCCATTTCCAATAAATTCATTCGAAATAATTTCGCTTGGATTAATAGAAACGACAGGAATGCTGTTTTGGCTTTGAGCCGAAAAACTGGCTAAAGCGCAAAACAGTAAAAAGCTATTTTGAATTTTCATTTTGAGAATCTTTTAAAGTTTGTAACAATTCATTGATGTCGCAAGTTGCTAAACCAACGTATTTATCAGCTGCGCCGTAATAAACATATAAAATATTATCGACAATCATATTACCTGTAGGAAAAACACAGCCTTTATAGAACCCTTCTATTTCATAATCATATTCGGGTTCCATAATCCAATCTTCTAGTCTTGCCGTTACTTTTGTTGGGTCTTCTAAGTCTAAAAGTGCAACGCCTACTCTGTAATAACCATTTCCGCCATTTTCAACTCCATGATAAATAAGCAACCAGCCATCATCTGTACGCAAAGGTGGTGTGCTTCCGCCAATTTTTTCTTCCCAAGTTCCATTTCTGCCACTTAAAAGAAGGGTGCTTTTTTCTTCCCAAACCATTAAGTCATCAGAATATCGAAGCCAGATTGAAGGATAATCGCAACCATATTCTTCTCCAATCCATTGTTTTGGACGGTGCAGCATAGCATATTTTCCGTTGATTTTTTCTGGAAACAAGATTACGTCACGATCATCTAAATTAGAAGTCGTAATTCTTCCTAACCTTCTGTAGGTTTTAAAATCGGTTGTTACCGCTAAACCAGAATTTGCGATATTATGCTTGTAAACGGCTGGCGCATCTGGACCTGTTTCTGGAAGATTGATCACATCATGAGGAAATGTCCAATAACGCCCGGAGGATAAGGTCTGTAGGCATAAGTAACATAATACTCGTTTCCAAATTTAATGATTCTCGGATCTTCTACTCCGCCCATATCTGGACCGTTACTGCTTGGTCCAAAAACAGGTTCATCAGATTCTCTTTTAAAATTGATTCCATCTGTACTTGTTGCCAATCCCACACGGATATAATGATCCACATCATCTCCTGCTGCCCTGTAAAGCATATAAAATGTTCCGTTTTCGTACCAGACTCCTGGATTACAAACAACGAGATTTTCCCAGTAATTATTAGGGTTTGGGCTTAAAACTGGATTTTGAGTGCACTTAATTAATTTCATTTTTAGATTTGTATTTTGGTTTTTATTTTACTGTTGTGTTTCTTTGCTAAGGTGTACATATCTGGCAATTTTTTACTAAAGATCATATTTGGACTTGCATATAGCAGTTTAAAATTTGCTTTGCAGAACTATGTCCTTCAAATGGAGCATAAAAATGGTTTCCTTCATGAGACGGATCGTACTTGTTACGCCACATAACTACCATGCTTACTTTTTTTCCTGTTAGCGGAATACTGATTTCGTTTGTCCAATAGGTATCATACGGAGCACCATTTTTTACAATTCCTTCAACTCCTGTTTCTGTTACTCCACAAGGTTTTAATTTTTGCTGTGAAAGTGTTGCAAGGTTTCTTAAATTGGTACTAAAGGCTGAAGTATTGGTTCCGTGATAACTATCCCAACCAATAAAATCTACATAATTATCGCCTGGCCATCTGAAAAGGAAATTATCAACCGTGCCTTGTGAATCTAATTGAGGTGAAATAGCATAAATAAAGCTGTGAACGCCTTTTTTGTTCTTCAAATAATCAATCGTATATTTCCATAAACTAATGAATTCTACTTGTGTAGTCGCGCTCGAACCCCACCAAGACCAAGCTTGCGTATGCTCGTGAAAAGGACGAAAAACAATTGGAATTAGTTTTCCGTTTTTGTCTTTCAAATTAGTGGCAAAATCTGCTAGTTTATCTAGCCAAGAATTAAATTTTAAATTTGTAGCGCTTCCGTCTGTCAAGATTTCTTTTGCAACAGTATTGTTAGAATTGTCCCAGCTATCTCCGCCTGTCAAAGGATTATTTAAATGACAGCAAGCTGTAATTACTTCGCCTCGTTCTCTAGCTTCTTTTATTACTCGAATTCTGTCATTGTTTAAGGTTGAAGTTGCACTTCTATCATCCATAATTTCGGCTAAATCGACACTGAAAACTCCTGGATAATCTCCACAGACATCTTTAATGTCTGATCTTCCTTGTTCCGTCATCCAATTTCTGCCATAAAGCAAATCATCGTGATGCCCGAACATTGTTCCTTTTTCTTGAATTCTCCATAAATTAGAGTACAACGCTTTGGTTTCTGCAGTTGCATTTGGGTCACTCAGTTTTAATTCTACCGAAGTTGGAACTTCGGGCTCGTTTCCGCCTGAATCATTTTTATCATCCGAAGAACATCCTACGAATGACAGACTCATGGCAACCAGAATTGTATATAATGATTTCATCATTTTCTTTTTAAGGTTAATAATCGAAATTGGTTAATACCAAAAGCCCTTCGGCTGGAATTGTTTCTGTTTTATTCTTTTTTAGATCTAAAGAGATATTGGTCTGATTTGGAAGCATGTTATGATCGCCTTCTAGTTTTAAATGGCCTTTTGCATAAACAAACTTTTTGACTTGATTTAAAACAGGCATATTTTGAGAGGTCAATTTAACTTTGGTTTCCTGATGAGAAACATTGACAATGGCAATCATATTTTTTCCGTCTTTTGAAACCGAAATTGCTTTTAAATTTGGATTTCCTTCAACCGAAACGTGATGCACTTTAGCTCCCGAAGGCATATATTTGGTTAGTAAAGACCAAGCATAAAACCAAGGACGAACCTCTTCTTCGCTTTTTCCAAAATATTCTTCTCCCAAAATATTCCAGAATCCCCAGACTTTGAGTTTATTTTTCTGCTCTTTTGCATGCATCGCATCGTCTAACATCCAAGCAACAGAGCCAGAATAGCCCGCATTAATGGTTTGAATCAAAGCATCGGCCATATCAGAACCATAAACATAATCGTAAACAAACATCTGCGAATCTTCAACTGATGCATACGGTTTAGCTTTGGCTCTTTTGATATTTTCATTCATTAAAGCTTCGTCTTGTTTTTCTACAAATTTGAACCCGATTTCGCCCATTACAATTGGTTTTCCTGGGGGAACCTCATTTTTGTAAGCCTTTAGAATTGAAGTATATTCACCTGAATTGACTGTAATTTTAGAAGGATACGTATGAATATCATAAACGCCGATTGCGTCACCTAAATCTTTAACTGAATTGGAAATCCAATCTACTTTATCTGCCTTCCAAATGGCAATATCGGGACCTAATAAAGAAACTTTTTTATCTAGATTTAAAGCTTTTAATTCTAACCAAAAATAACTTGCCGCATTTTTCCAGAGTTCATAATTTTCATCAGTAGAAGACCAAAAACCGTTAGGTTCGTTGATCATATTGTAATAATGAATGCACGAAAATCCTTTTTGATTTACCAGAAAATCAAGATATTTTGGTGCTAATTTCAAATTGGCTTCGGTGATTGTATTGGTTTTACTATTTACCATACGATCTCCCCAGTCGCCTAAAACAACTTTTACATTTCTGGACTGGCAATATTCAAGAATTGGGGCAATATTCTGGTAATTTTTAGTTTCGTTTAAAGTCCCATTTTCAATTACCGAAGTTGTATTGATCATGACTCTTATAAATTGGGGTTTCATAAAATCTAGACGATCATACAATTTCTGCCAGTCCGATTTAGAAATGCTTAGTTGTTTTTCTCCATAATCTAATTGGTACGGATCCCACTGAACTCCGTTGCCAATGTAATTTTCATTTATAATGGTATTGTTATCAACAGCAACAGTTGCGTCGGGCAAAGCCGAGCAACTGATTACTGCTGTCACTAACCAAAATGATACTGTAAGTTTTAAAACTATTTGTCTCATATAAGTGATTTACAATCTTTTTGCCTATTCTTTTTTGGTTACATCTATCCAAAAACGTCTTGGCTTTTTAACGAACTTGTCATAATCAGAATAAATTTTATCCCAATCATCTGTACCATTCAAGTTGAAGGCGAAAGCGTTGTGTACAATTGTTTTAGTACTGCCATTTCCAAGGTTTTCTGTACCTGCATTTTCAAATGTTCCAACTTTCGTTGTACCGTCAGCAAAAGTGAAAGTGATGGTTCCTGTAGCATAGTTTCTCAGCCATTTTCCTTCTCCTTCTGGAATTTGTCTGTAGAATTTCTTTACATCTGTTTGAGGATCTCCGATATAAATAAAATCTGCATATGCACCATCGGCTCCAGCTGTATTAGTTACAGTTCCGTAAGTATTTCCATCTTCTGTAATTCCTGTCATTTCAAAAATCAGCTGATTGTCTAATTCTTTATCTGGACCTAATGTTGCCGACCAAATCCAAGGTTTATCTGTCATTGCCATAACAGCTCCTCCTCCATATTCTGGACCTGTACCTCCGTAAACAATCAAATTATCAATATCATAAGTTCCGATAAGTGATTCTCTAAAAGAGCTTGCTACAACCGTATATTTTCTAGATTTTCCTGTTGGAGATGTTACTGTTAATTCTGCACTTTTTTGCGCGTTTTCAAAATTTAAAGCTTCACCTTCTTTAATAGATGAATTGGCACCGTAAGACAAAACCATTTCTTTGATCACGATATGGCTTAAGTCTGGAACAGCATCAACATTGATTGCTAAATTGATTGTACCAGTCAAATCATCAACACGTACAATTGAAGCATTTCCTACTTGGTTCTCAAATTTTATATCCAAAACATTGCGCTCATTATTCCACTTTCCTTCTTCAATATCTTCCAAAGGATCTTTCTGACAGCTTGTTTGCGCCAGCGCTGTGACAACACACAAGAAGTATAGTATTCTTTTCATAATTGTATATTTTTAAAATTATAATCCTGTGTTCAAATCAATTTCTGTCTGCGGAATCGGATAGAATGCAGCTTGTTCTGCCGTTATTCCAGAAGCTTCTGGCACAACTTGAGATACTTTATTGAAACGGCGCAAATCATAAAGGCGATTTCCTTCAAAAGCCAATTCGAAAGAGCGCTCGTTTAAAACTGCCAATCTGAAATTATCTACGCTTAATCCAGGTGTTAAGTTTCCTAAACCTGCTCTGTTTCTAATTTGATTGATTAAAGCGTAAGATTCTGTAGTTGGTCCTGCAGCTTCTGCATATGTTAATGCTACTTCGCTAAAGCGAATTAAAAAAGGTTTGGTACTTGTCTTGTCTCCTATGAAGTTTGGGTCAATGTATTTTCGTGTAAACGGATATACAATTTTTCCAGGATACTGTGCAGAAACAACTCCCGAAGCATCGTAAGTTGTGGTTACAAATAAGTCTGTTTTTCTTTTATCTGAATTGTCAAAACTATTGAAGAACCCCGTTAAAGTTTGAAAAACACTCCATCCATCATGCGATTTTGTATAGGTATTGTCTGGATTTTTCAAATAAATTGTAGCACCATCGATATACGGGATAAACAGTTTTGAAATTTTAGAATAATCTCCTTCTGTTGCTCCTGTTCTATCCATAGAAAGCAAAAAGATGTTTTCTTTTCCTAAAGGTTTTTCGACATCGTAAATACTCAAAAGATTGTTTTCAAAACCATAAACACTTTGACCTGTAATAACATCTCCTGCATTTTTTGTCGCCAATTGATACATAGTTGCTACATCTTTATTCATCTCAGCATATTGTGGCACATTATGTTCTTTTGAAGAAGCGATATACAAATATACTTTTGCCAATAATGCTTGTGCGGCTACTTTATCTGCACGTCCTAAAGCTTGATTTACTTTTAAAAGTTCAATTGCTTTTTCGGCGTCAGCAATTATAAAATCGTAAACTTCATCTAGGTTTTTCGCCATTGGTGCTGCAGTCTGACTTACTGTTTCTACAACCGAAGTATGCATTGGCACTTTTCCGAAATTCTTTACCAGATTAAAATAATTCCAAGCTCTTAAGAAATAAGCTTCTCCTAAGAATTTATCTTTTAAATCTTGCTCAAATTTTCCGTTTGGAACATTTTTGATAACCGCATTGGTTCTATTAATAGCGATGTAAGCATATTTAAAATAATTCCCAAGCATTCTGTTGGTGCTAAAAGTTCCAACCTGCCATTTATCTAAGTTCTGATTATCTGCCGTTTCATCTCCTTTTGGACCACATTCTTCTGTTGGCAAATCGCCTACATAAAATATAGCTCTAGAATATTCTAAAAATGTAAGGGCATCATAGGCATAATCTACAGCAGACTCAGCATCAGAAGCACTTTTATAGAAATTATCTTCTGAATAAAATCCGTATGGCTCTTCATTCAAATCGCAAGCAAACACACTCATCAACAGTGCCATTGTTGCTATTTTATATCTTGTTTTCATAATAGTTTTTTAAAAAGTTAAGTCCAATCCAAATGTCCATTTGCTCAATCTAGGATATCCTCCCCAGTAAATTCCGTCTGTTCCAACCTCTGGATCGTAACCATCAAATTTGGTAAAGGTGTATACATTGTTTGCATTTAAGTACAAGCGTACACTTTGAAATGCGCTTTTTACTGGTTTTAAAGTATAACCCAATGTGATGTTTTGAATTCTAACAAAAGAGCCGTCTTTTACCCACCAATCTGAAAATTTAACTGTTCTTCCGTCTCTTAAACTTGGATAATCATTTGTCGGATTGTCTAATGTCCAACGTAATGGTGTATTGCTTGGCTGATTGAATGCTTGTGTATCTAAGACATCTTGACCGAAAACGCCATTTAAGAAGAAACTAAAATCGAACTGTTTGTATTTTAGTGTCATATTGAAACTCGCCATAAAATCAGGATTTGGGTTTCCAATAATTGTCTGGTCTTTTGTATCTACAACTCCGTCGCCATTTATATCTACATATTTAAATTCTCCAGGCTGCGCCAATTGACCGTCTAAACCTGCATTGATTCCTTCTTGAAGCGTTTGAACAATTCCGTTTGTTTTATATCCGTAGAAAACATTTACTGGCTGACCAATTGCCAAAAGATTAGGAAATTGTCTAAACTGCTCTAAACTGTTCCCTGAATATTCATATTGCATTCCTGTATTCGGATCAACATTTAATCCAGATTGCTCAACAGATCCAAGACTTACGATTTGATTTTTATTTTTAGAGTACACTACAGAAGCATTAATTTGCCAATCTTTATTTTTGAAGATTTCGCCGTCTAATGTAATTTCATAACCTTTATTGGTCAATTCTCCATCGTTTACCCAAATTCTATCATATCCAGACGAAGGCGTTAAGATTCTTTCTCTCAAAAGATCTTTTGTACGCTTGTTATAATAATCAAATACGATATTTAATCGGCTTTTTAAAATCGAAATATCAACCCCAAAATCGCTTTGCGCTGTGGTTTCCCATTTTAAATCTGGATTTGGAATTCCGCCCCAAAGTTTTTCAATTCCGTCTTGCCCTGTTGTGCCCACAACATATCCAGGCCCGATTGCAGAAACCCAGCTTCCGTTATCGTAATATTGGCTCACACCATAACGACTTAAAGTCTGATATGGATTGATTCCTTGATTTCCTGAAATACCATAACTCGCACGAAATTTTAGCTCATCAAATACATTTAACTTTTTGATGAATTCTTCGTTGTGTGCTTTCCAGCTTAATGCACCTGAAGGGAAAAATGCCCATTGATTGTTTTTACCAAATTTTGAAGAACCATCTGCACGCCCTGTAAGCGTCATCAAGTATTTATCTGCGTAAGCGTAATTCATTCTGAAAATTCCAGAAACTAATTTGGTTTCAATTTTTCCGTTAGAAACTGTATTTCTCTCAGGATTTCCAGCTCCCATGTTTTCATTTCCTAAAGTTTCATTCACAAAGTCAAATGCACCAAGTCCTGAACTTCTCGATACATAACTTTCATATGTATAACCGCCTGTTATACCAAAATCATGTTTATTGAATGTTTTATTGAAGTTGGCAAAAGTCTCTGAAACAAAATTCTGACCTTCCCAGTTATTGATGTAACCAGCCCCATTGTTGAAATCACCAGTTTCGGTATATTTACTTGGAAAATATTGATCATTTACAGACGAACCGTATTTATAATTCAATCTTGATGTTAATCGCAATTCTGGTATAATTTGCCATTCTAAAGCCGCAGAAGTAATTACGTCTATAGTTTTGGTTTCGTTCTGACGAAGATTTGTAATTGCCACCGGATGTGTATAATCGTTTTGACCAATCATGTAATACTCTCCATTTTCGTCATAAACTGGGAAAATAGGATTTCTCCAATAAGCTAAACCTCCATTTGAATCTCTTTTTCCTTTACTTACAATATTTGAAAATCTTACTGTAAAATTGTCGAAAACATCGTGTTTGATACGAAGGTTGTAACCGCCTTTGCTATAACCGTCTTTTACAAAAACACCTTGCTCACTGTAATAATTTCCGCTTAGATTGAAACTTGTTTTGTCTGTTCCGCTATTAATGCTCACGATAGTGTTATTTCCTAATGGCATGTTTCTAAAAGTTACATCGTCCCATTTTGTGAAATAAGGCCATGAACCTGACTGCAATTCCTGAATAGACGGATAATAAACACCATTAGAATTCTTTGCTCCGATATATAAAGGTTGCTGTCCGCCATTGATTCTTCCTTCATTACTCAATTGTGCCATTAAAACAGGATCGCGCCACAAATTCAACTCTGAATTAAATTCAGAAAATGTAGATTGCTTCGCGCACTAAAATTTGTGTTTTTCCTTTCTTGGCCGATTTAGTAGTAATAATAATTACTCCGTTTGCCCCTCTAGAACCGTAGATTGCTGAAGCCGAAGCGTCTTTTAATACGTCTACTTTATCAATGTCTGCAACATTTACTTGTTTTAAATCGCCTGCATCTCCTAATGGAAATCCGTCTAATACTACTAAAGGAGCGTTTGAACCTCTAAGTGAACTTCCTCCTCTGATTCTTACTGTCGAAGTCGATCCTGGATCTTGAGAAGTTGTTACTTGTAACCCAGCAACTCGACCTTGCAGTACCTGTTCTACAGAATTGGATGGAATATCTTCTAAAGCTTTCGTTTTTACTGTACTTACAGAACCGGTAAGATCTGCTTTTTTAACAGAGCCGTATCCGATAACGACAACTTCTTTAAGATTTTGCGAAGTTGCTCTTAAAACAACATTCAAAGTATTTTTTCCTGAAACGGAAATTTTTTGAGTATCGAAACCCATAAAAGAAAAAGATAAAACTGCATTTGCCGGAGCATTAATTTCAAATTTTCCATCGAAATCTGTTGAGGCGGTTTTAGAAGATCCTTCCACAGTGATATTTACACCAGGGATAGTGAGACCTGTTTCGTCTGCAACTGTACCTTTAATTATATTCTGACTGTAAGCTGAAAATGCGCTAACAAAGAGAATACAAAAAAGTATACTTTTTGTCCATTTTTTTTCATTGTTTGATTGGTTAAAGATTAGTTAATAGTTTCGAGACAAATTAACTACTTCGTTTTCGTAACGATTTTGTAAATACCATCAAATAGTAATACTTTCATGAATAAACAATAATACTTTTAACAACAAACATGTTCTTTATATGAACAAATAATTTTTATTTGCACTCAAAATAGCATATAACAGAAAAATATTATTTATTTTTGAACAAGTTTGTTATTCTCCAAATGAAATATTATAATACTATTATGAACGAAAAACGCAATATCCTAAGAGAATTAGTACCTATTTCAGAAGATGACTTCTTTATAGTATTAAATCATAAGAATGCCAAATTTGATTTTCCGCTGCATTTTCATCCTGAAATAGAACTTAATTTGGTTTTGAATTCTTCAGGAAAAAGAATTATTGGAGATTCTGTCATAGAATATACAGATTGCGATATGGCGCTTATAGGTTCAAACACTCCTCATTTATGGACAGGAATAAAAGAAAACACTGAGGCGCATGTGGTTACGATACAGTTTCATGAAGATTTGTTTTCGGAAAAGACTTTAAATCGAAAATTAGCTCTTCCTATTCGCGAGTTATTAGAAAGATCTAAAAGAGGAATTGCTTTTTCTAAAGAAACTATTGAAGCGCTTAAGCCTAAAATACTGCAGTTATCAGATTCACAAGATTTTGACTCTTTGCTTAACTTCTTGTCTATATTACATGATTTAGCGATTGCAAAAAATACAAAAAGCCTTTCCTCACATTCTTATGTAGATTATTACAGTTTTTCTGAAAGCCATAAAATTGAAAAAGTAAATGATTTTATTAAAGACAACCTTCAGAATAAAATTCAGCTAAAAGAAGTTGCCGATCTAGTTAATATGTCAGAATCGGCATTTAGCCATTATTTTAAGAAATGTACTAATAGTTCTTTTTCAGATTATGTAACTGATTTAAGATTGGGGCTTGCCGCAAGATTATTATTTGAATCTGAACAGTCTATTAAAGAGATATGTTATGATAGCGGATTTAATAACATTTCTAATTTTAACCGTACTTTCAAACGCAAAATGGGATTTACACCAAGTGAGTTTAGAGATCAAAGCAAATTAATTACGAAACATTAAAAAATGAGTCTGTTATAGAAATGTGTCTTTTATCTTCTCCTAAAATATTTCACAACTTCAAACCACAATACTGAAACTAAGCCTGTCGCGATGCAAAAAAACATCTGAGAAAGTGTAATAAGTTCAAAATTAAAAAGAGAACGTAAAAAAGGAATAGCAAATAACAATATCGTCAAAAAAATAGTAATGCCTATTATTATGGAGACAAGGATATTTTTGTACTGGAATGTTGTCCATAACGAATAATAAAATGATCTATTAACCAGCGTTAAGACAATATTGGAAGTAATTAAAGTTAAAAAAACCATACTACGCGTAATGTTTTCATTCCATTGATTGTATATCGCCCACTGGTAAGAAAGTAACAATCCTAAAGTTATCGCAATGCCTTGAATAATACTTGCCGTCAATTCTTTAAAATTAAAAAAATCTGTTCGCATCGGCCTTGGTCCTCTCTTCATTGTATCTGCTTCGGCAGGTTCGTTTTCAAATATAATGGAGCAAGTTGGCCCCATAATTAGTTCAAGCAAAATAACATGAAGCGGGCTGAATATATTAGGATAAATCCATCTTAAAGCAAGTGGAATAAAGACAATTAGAATTATTGGAATATGAATAGATATGATGTATCTAACTGCTTTTTTTAGATTCGTATAAATCTTTCTCCCCATTGCTACAGCATCAACCATTTTTGAAAGATCATCTTCCGTAAGGATAAGCGATGCGGCATCTTTTGCTATTGCCGTTCCTTTTTTTCCCATAGCGATTCCGATGTGAGTCGCTTTTAGCGAAGGCCCATCATTAACTCCATCTCCTGTCATGGCAACAATTTGCCCACAAGCTTTAAGAGCATTTACAATTCTCAATTTAGCATCTGGAAACATCCGACTGAAAATATTAATATCCATTACTTTGTTTTGCAGTTCTTGATCACTCCATTTCATTAGTTCATCTCCAGTTATAGCTTTTTCAGAACCAACAAAACCAATTTGCTGCGCGATAGCATTAGTCGTTTTCAAATTGTCTCCAGTAATAATCTTAACGGCAATTCCTGCTGTATAAAAAGACTGAAGCACTTCTGCAATATTATCTTTTGGAGGATCATAAAAAGCAACAAGTCCTTTAAAAGTAAATGATATTTTCTGCTGTTTGTCAGGATAATTATTTCCCTGCAAATTTCCCTCTCCCACACCAAGTACTCTGTAGCCTTTACCGGTCAATTGATCCATCGCGGTTATAATCTTCTGTTCATCTTGTTTAGAAAGACTACAAACCTCTAAAATTGCTTCAGGTGCACCTTTAGCCGCAATAATTCTATTTCCTGAAGAATCTTCAAATACATGCGTCATCATTGGAGGTTTGCCCGATAAAGGATATTCGTGAATCATTTTAAAATGAGACGTCATATCTGTTTCTGCAAATTTTTTATAGGTGTCATGAAGCGCAATTTCCATAGGATCAAAAGGAATAGGCTCGCTTGCCCACATAGCAGTCGTAAGAAGTTCTTCTGTTTCTTTTATATCTTTGAATGTATTAATTCCAGCCTCTATCCCAGATGGCAGATAAAGTCCCGCCAAATCCATTTTATTTTGGGTAATTGTTCCAGTTTTATCTGTACAGATTACTGTAGCGCTTCCTAATGTTTCTACTGTTTTCATCTGTTTTACAACAATCCCGATTTTCATAAGTCTGCGAGCTCCAAGCGCCATAAATGTGGCAAAAGCAACTGGAATTTCTTCTGGCAGAATACTCATTGCAAGTGTTAGTGCCAATAAAAGACTTTGAAGCACATTTCCCACTCGCAAGTAGTTTAAAACCCATACTAAAATGAATACGAAAGCACCAGTAAAAATCATTTTTTTTACGAAATTCCCAATCTGTATTTCTAATGGTGTTTTTTCTGTATCTATAGATTCTAAACTGCTTCCTATTTTGCCTAATCTTGTGTCATTTCCAATTTCAGTTACTTTAACTATGGCTAATCCGCTGGCTGTAATAGTTCCAGAAAAAACCTTATTATCTTCTTGATTACTATCTTTAAAAACAACCATTGATTCGCCAGTTAGTATTGCTTCATTTACTGAAAAATCATTGGATTGTATAATTATTCCATCAGCCGGAACCAAAGCGCCTTCTTCAATTACTACCAAATCTCCAACAACAATATCTTGCGTTTTAATGTTCTGGTATTTTCCATCACGAATAACTGTACATAAAGGTTCTATGAATTCTTTTAATTTTGCCAAAGCATTCTGGCTTCTTTTTTCCTGATAAAGTGAAATTGCAAGCAATCAACAATATAGAAACTAAAAGAAAAAATCCATCGCTATATTGTCTATTAATAAAGTAAATTCGGAAGCGGCAAGCAGCAACAGAATCATTGGTTCTGCAAAAACATTTTTAAAAAAAGCTAAAATTCTATTCTCTTTCTTATAATGATACTGATTAGTCCCGAATTCTTTTCTAGACTCATCCACCTCACTAAAGTTTAGTCCTATTAATTCTTGCTCGTTTGCTTCCATATAATTTCCAATAAAAATAACAGTAGAGTAAAATATTGCCGAACGATTTCAACAATCGATTTCTTTACTCTTATAAAAATATACTATTACCATAAATTTAAATATAATAATGTGTCTTTTTAGGTTTCATTTTGCGATTTGAAACAATCTTTACAGACCACACATTCTTTTGATCTCAATAAAATATTGATTTATGTACTTACACTTTGTATTTTTGCCATATGAATGACAACTTTATAAATGAATATTTCGGCATAGGAATACAAAATGGTAAAACGCCCGAAAACTTAGGTGTTTTGTGGCGATCAGCTCAAAACTTAGGCGCAACTTTCATATTTACTATAGGCAATCGATATGCTAAACAGGCGTGTGATACGCATGATGCTGTAAAAGCAATTCCTTACTTCCACTATGATACTTTTGAAGCTTTTTTTGAAAATTTACCAAAAGGAGCCCGATTAGTTGGAGTTGAATTATCTGAAAAAGCCTCTGATTTAGAAACTTTTGAACACCCTAGACGTTGTGTTTATATATTGGGCGCAGAAGATCATGGTTTATCTAAAAAAGTTATGGATAAATGCCATCATTTAGTGAAATTTAAATCTGAAAAAAGTTTAAATGTGGCTGTTGCAGGAACTATTGTAATGTACGATAGAAATTTGTCTAAACCACGTTCTTAAAAGTTAATAAAAAAAGACGCCACAATGGGCGTCTTTTTAGTTTACTATCCTTCTCAGTTGCATTATTTTCTTAAGTCAAATCTGTCTAGATTCATTACTTTAGTCCATACTGCGATAAAATCATTTACAAATTTCTCATGAGCATCCGCAGCAGCGTAAACTTCTGCTATCGCTCTCAATTCTGAATTTGAACCAAAAACAAGATCGGCACGTGTTCCTATCCATTTTGGTTGTCCTGAACTTCTGTCGTTTCCTGTATAAAGTTCTTTATCATTTGAAACAGATTGCCATTGTGTGTTCATATCTAGTAAATTAACAAAAAAGTCATTTGTCAAATAACCAGGTCTATTGGTAAATACACCATTTTTACTTCCGTCAGCATTAATATCTAAAACACGAAGTCCACCTAAAAGCACTGTTAATTCTGGTGCGGTAAGAGTTAAAAGATTTGCCTTATCTATAAGAAGCTCTTCTGTTAAAACAGAAGATTTTGTTTTTCTGTAATTTCTAAAACCATCTGTTTTTGGCTCTAAATATCCAAAAGATTCAACATCTGTCTGTTCTGCAGATGCATCCATACGTCCAGGTGAGAAAGGTACCTTAGCTGAAGCCCCTGCATCCTTAGCCGCTTTTTCGACAGCTGCGCTACCGGCAAGAACTATTAAATCAGCCAGTGAAACTTTTTTGTCGCCATTTGCTTCATTAAAATCTTTCTGAATAGCCTCTAATTTATCTAAAACCACTTTAAGAGCAGTTGGATTGTTTACTTCCCAATCTTTCTGTGGTGCGAGTCTTATACGTCCACCATTTGCTCCTCCGCGTTTATCTGAACCTCTAAAAGTAGAGGCAGAAGCCCAAGCTGTAGAAACCAATTGTGATATGCTTAATCCTGAGTTTAAAACTTTCTCTTTTAACTGTGCTATATCCTCATCGTTTATTAGGGTGTGATTTACCGCAGGAATAGGATCTTGCCACAAAAGTTCTTCTGATGGCACTTCAGATCCTAGATATAAAGCACGCGGTCCCATATCACGGTGCGTCAATTTAAACCATGCTCGTGCAAAAACATCAGCAAACTCATCAGGATTTTCTAAAAAGCGACGAGATATTTTCTCATAAACAGGATCTAATCTTAATGATAAATCTGTAGTAAGCATTGTTGGCAAGTGTTTTTTGTTAGCATCAAATGCATCCGGAATAATTGCCTCCGCATTTTTTGCTACCCATTGGTGCGCACCTGCAGGACTTTTAGAAAGTTCCCATTCATAAGCAAATAAATTTTCAAAAAAGTTATTGCTCCATTGTGTTGGTGTTGTTGTCCAAGTAACTTCAAGTCCACTTGTAATCGCGTCACTACCTTTTCCTGAGCCAAAACTATTTTTCCATCCTAACCCCTGCAATTCTAAACCAGTCTGCTTCAGGCTCTGCGCCAACATGATCTGATGAAGCAGCGCCGTGAGTTTTACCAAAAGTATGACCGCCAGCTATTAACGCTACTGTTTCTTCATCATTCATTGCCATACGTCCAAAAGTATCTCTGATGTCTTTAGCAGTCCGCAATCGGGTCTGGATTTCCATCTGGTCCTTCAGGATTTACATATATAAGTCCCATCTGCACTGCTGCAAGAGGTTTTTCAAGATTTCTACTATGAATATCTCCATCTGCATTATCATCTGATGAAACTACTCCATGATCTTTTGGAACGCCTTCAGAACCATCTTTATAACGCTCATCTCCGCCTAACCATGTAGTTTCAGATCCCCAGTAAACAGATTCATCTGCTTCCCAAACATCAGCACGTCCTCCTGCAAAACCAAATGTTTTAAAACCCATCGATTCTAGTGCAACGTTACCAGTTAGGATTAACAAATCGGCCCACGAAATCTTTTGTCCATATTTTTGTTTTATTGGCCAAAGCAATCTTCTTGCCTTATCAAGACTCACATTATCAGGCCAGCTGTTAAGAGGAGCAAATCTCTGCTGTCCTGCTCCTGCTCCGCCTCGTCCATCATGTACTCTATAAGTACCTGCACTATGCCACGCCATTCGTATGAAAAGACCGCCATAGTGACCAAAATCTGCAGGCCACCAATCTTGTGAATCAGTCATAAGAGCATGTAAATCTTTCTTCACCGCCTCAATATCGAGACTTTTAAAAGCTTCAGCATAATTAAAATCCTTATCTAACGGATTTGACAATAACGAATTCTGTCTCAGAATATTTACTTTTAACTGCTTTGGCCACCAGTCACGATTTTTCGTTCCTGAAGCAGACTTGTTTGTCCATGCTCCCATTGTGAAATGGGCATTTACTGATGTCATTTGATTGATTATCCATAGTTCAAAATTTTATTTTTTACTAAATTACTAACTAATGAAAAAGAAAAATACAGCTGTGAATCATAAATAATTCTTACAGAATAGATAAAATCTATGCAACTCTTTTTTTACATCCTTAATTACTTATAATACTACTCGTTATAGATAAATCATACTTTTCTAAATGAGCAACAATTTTGTAATATCGAATTTTAATTATATAAATTTAATAAAAAGAATCCTTTTATTTTTATAAACATTTACTTCCCTGTCTGTTACGTTCCAATTTTTGCGCACAGACTCGGAAGTTTTTTTATTTTCATTAATTTATTAATCATACTTAAAAGGTAAAAAATAAGTTTAAATCCTCGATATAAACACTCCAAAAGTAAAAAACGAGTCAAATCATTATTTAACTCGTTTTTTTTGTAACGTTTTGTTTAGTATACTGTTTTAAGATGTTTTATCAAGTCTCGACTTCTCTAATTTGGTCAAATGATAAGCCACTGCTATCTTCACCTTTTTTTATATATCTAGCCAAACAATACCACACCATTAAGTCAACGTGTACGTTGAAACGATTGTGAAATTTCATTTAAAATGCGTTTACGTTTTATTATTTAGACAGTTTAAATATCATTCTTAAATAAATTATTATAGAATGTCAAAATTTATTTGATTTTATACTCCAAAGATTATTAGTTTATTGAAGTTACTATCTCACTCAAAATTTATGCTTGGATTTTTTAATGAAAGAAAAAGAGTTAACGAAACAGTTCCATCAGCGATATGCCCAGACAGCATAAATGAAATTTCATTTTTTTTGATAATGCTTTAAAAACTGCGTATAAAACAAAAAACCCTATCCGGTTTGGATAGGGTTTTCAAAGAAAGGCGACGACATACTCTCCCACATAACTGCAGTACCATCTGCGCAGGCGGGCTTAACTTCTCTGTTCGGGATGGGAAGAGGTGAGCCCCGCCGCAATAACCACCTTAAGGTTTTTAAGTCCAAAGCCGAAGGCCATAAAGTCTAAAGTTTTCACTTTGAGGCTTTGAAATTTTCGCTTTGCGACCTGCCCGCGACGGGCAAATATTTTAACATACTGGGATAAAGAAACAAATAAGCCTTATTTTAGAAAGTTTCCTCCCGATCCGCCTGGGCGGATCGGGAAAAGGGTGTGCATAAGCTTACGGATTATTAGTACTACTCGACTATGACATTACTGCCTTTACATCTGTAGCCTATCAACGTGGTCATCTTCCACGATCCTTAAAAGAAATCTCATCTTGTGGTGGGTTTCGCGCTTATATGCTTTCAGCGCTTATCCCTTCCCAACGTAGCTACTCTGCGGTGCCCCTGGCGGGACAACAGATACACTAGAGGTTAGTCCAATTCGGTCCTCTCGTACTAGAATCAGATCCACTCAAATTTCTAACGCCCGCAGTAGATAGAGACCGAACTGTCTCACGACGTTCTGAACCCAGCTCGCGTGCCACTTTAATGGGCGAACAGCCCAACCCTTGGGACCTTCTCCAGCCCCAGGATGTGACGAGCCGACATCGAGGTGCCAAACCCCCCCGTCGATATGAGCTCTTGGGGGAGATCAGCCTGTTATCCCCGGCGTACCTTTTATCCTTTGAGCGATGGCCCTTCCATGCGGAACCACCGGATCACTATGCTCTACTTTCGTACCTGATCGACCTGTATGTCTCTCAGTCAAGCTCCCTTATGCCATTGCACTCTACGCACGGTTACCAAGCGTACTGAGGGAACCTTTAGAAGCCTCCGTTACTCTTTTGGAGGCGACCACCCCAGTCAAACTACCCACCAAGCACTGTCCCCCACATTGCGGGGTTAGGCCTCAGATAAACAAAGGGTTGTATTTCAACAATGACTCCACAACGCCTGGCGACGCCGCTTCATAGTCTCCAACCTATCCTACACATCATTTATCCAAGGTCAATACTAAGCTATAGTAAAGGTGCACAGGGTCTTTTCGTCCCACTGCGGGTAAACGGCATCTTCACCGTTACTACAATTTCACCGAGCTCATGGCTGAGACAGTGTCCAGATCGTTACACCATTCGTGCAGGTCGGAACTTACCCGACAAGGAATTTCGCTACCTTAGGACCGTTATAGTTACGGCCGCCGTTTACTGGGGCTTCAATTCAATGCTTCTCCGAAGATAACATCTCCTCTTAACCTTCCAGCACCGGGCAGGTGTCAGGCCCTATACTTCATCTTACGATTTTGCAGAGCCCTGTGTTTTTGATAAACAGTCGCCTGGACCTCTTCACTGCGGCCCCGATTGCTCGGGGCGACCTTTCTCCCGAAGTTACAGGTCTATTTTGCCTAATTCCTTAGCCATGAATCTCTCGAGCACCTTAGGATTCTCTCCTCAACTACCTGTGTCGGTTTACGGTACTGGTTCTTATTGCCTGAAGTTTAGAGGTTTTTCTTGGAAGCCCTTAGGCGCACTATCTCTTTGTCCGAAGACTCCGAGTACTATCGCATTTCGCCAAGCTCTACGGATTTGCCTATAGAGCCTATAGCTAGGTGCTTTAACGAACTATTCCGTCAGTTCGCGGCGCTTTCATCACTCCGTCACCCCATCACAGCAATAAGAAGTACGGGAATATTAACCCGTTGGCCATCGACTGTCCCTTTCGGGTTCGCCTTAGGTCCAGACTAACCCACAGCTGATTAGCATAGCTGTGGAAACCTTAGTTTTTCGGTGTGCGGGTTTCTCGCCCGCATTATCGTTACTTATGCCTACATTTTCTTTTCTGACCGGTCCAGCATACCTTACGATACACCTTCAGCCCTGTCAGAATGCTCCCCTACCACTTGTATTTGCATACAAATCCATAGCTTCGGTAATATGCTTATGCCCGATTATTATCCATGCTCGTCCGCTCGACTAGTGAGCTGTTACGCACTCTTTAAATGAATGGTCGCTTCCAAGCCAACATCCTAGCTGTCTGGGCAGACAAACCTCGTTCTTTCAACTTAGCATATATTTGGGGACCTTAGCTGATGGTCTGGGTTCTTTCCCTCTCGGACTTGGACCTTAGCACCCAAGCCCTCACTGCTGGTAAACATTATATAGCATTCGGAGTTTGTCAGGAATTGGTAGGCGGTGAAGCCCCCGCATCCAATCAGTAGCTCTACCTCTATATAACTATATCCAGCGCTGCACCTAAATGCATTTCGGGGAGTACGAGCTATTTCCGAGTTTGATTGGCCTTTCACCCCTACCCACAGGTCATCCGAAGACTTTTCAACGTCAACCGGTTCGGTCCTCCACTGTGTGTTACCACAGCTTCAACCTGCCCATGGGTAGATCACACGGTTTCGCGTCTAACACTACTGACTAAAGCGCCCTATTCAGACTCGCTTTCGCTGCGGATCCATGGCTTAACCACTTATCCTTGCCAGCAGCGTTAACTCGTAGGCTCATTATGCAAAAGGCACGCCGTCACCCCACGAAAGGGCTCCGACCGCTTGTAAGCGCATGGTTTCAGGATCTATTTCACTCCGTTATTCACGGTTCTTTTCACCTTTCCCTCACGGTACTGGTTCACTATCGGTCTCTCAGGAGTATTTAGCCTTAGCGGATGGTCCCGCCAAATTCAGACAGGGTTTCACGTGCCCCGCCCTACTCAGGATACCGCTATCCATTACACTCGTTACCCATACGGGGCTGTCACCCTCTATGGCGCTCCTTTCCAGAAGCTTCCGGTTCCTTGCGCATGAAATGTCGCGGTCCTACAACCCCAACAATGCCGTAACAATGCTGGTTTGGGCTAATCCGCGTTCGCTCGCCACTACTTACGGAATCACTTTTGTTTTCTTCTCCTCCGCCTACTTAGATGTTTCAGTTCAGCGGGTTTGCCCACCTATCGGTGTGCTATGTCTTCAACATAGCGGGTTGCCCCATTCGGATATCTGCGGATCGATCGGTGTGTGCCCGTCCCCGCAGCTTTTCGCGACTTATCACGTCCTTCATCGCCTCTGAGAGCCTAGGCATTCCCCATGCGCCCTTATTTTGCTTATTGCACCAAATCATAATTTAATATGATCCGTTTTGTTTTGTTTCCTATCATATGCATTGCTCGCCATAACAGAAAACGCTTTCTACTTTCTTATTATTTTCTTATCCCAATATGTCAATGAACTTATGCCCTTTCGGACCTGTGGAGAATAACGGAGTCGAACCGTTGACCTCCTGCGTGCAAGGCAGGCGCTCTAGCCAGCTGAGCTAATCCCCCAATCTAATTATGAATTGTGAATTATGAATTATGAATTTTTTTTGTAATTCGTAACCTTTCAACTCTAGAATTTCCTTCTTTTAAGTCAAATAGTAGTCCCGGGCAGACTCGAACTGCCGACCCCTACATTATCAGTGTAGTACTCTAACCAGCTGAGCTACGAGACTCTGTTTTACTTAAGTTTTATCATTTTTTTAAATTAACAGCAAGAGCAATACAATTTCAAGATCCAAAAAACCGATGCTGCGCATCTTATTTCCCAAACGTGTGCAAGCACTAACATTAGGGCTCTAGAAAGGAGGTGTTCCAGCCGCACCTTCCGGTACGGCTACCTTGTTACGACTTAGCCCTAGTTACCAGTTTTACCCTAGGCAGCTCCTTGCGGTCACCGACTTCAGGCACCCCCAGCTTCCATGGCTTGACGGGCGGTGTGTACAAGGCCCGGGAACGTATTCACCGGATCATGGCTGATATCCGATTACTAGCGATTCCAGCTTCACGGAGTCGAGTTGCAGACTCCGATCCGAACTGTGACCGGCTTTATAGATTCGCTCCCCCTCGCGAGGTGGCTGCTCTCTGTACCGGCCATTGTAGCACGTGTGTAGCCCAAGGCGTAAGGGCCGTGATGATTTGACGTCATCCCCACCTTCCTCACAGTTTGCACTGGCAGTCTTGTTAGAGTTCCCGACACTACTCGCTGGCAACTAACAACAGGGGTTGCGCTCGTTATAGGACTTAACCTGACACCTCACGGCACGAGCTGACGACAACCATGCAGCACCTTGTAAACTGTCTTGCGAAAGATCTGTTTCCAAATCGGTCAGTCTGCATTTAAGCCTTGGTAAGGTTCCTCGCGTATCATCGAATTAAACCACATGCTCCACCGCTTGTGCGGGCCCCCGTCAATTCCTTTGAGTTTCATTCTTGCGAACGTACTCCCCAGGTGGGATACTTATCACTTTCGCTTAGCCACTGAAGTTGCCCCCAACAGCTAGTATCCATCGTTTACGGCGTGGACTACCAGGGTATCTAATCCTGTTCGCTACCCACGCTTTCGTCCATCAGCGTCAATAAATTGGTAGTAACCTGCCTTCGCAATTGGTATTCCATGTAATCTCTAAGCATTTCACCGCTACACTACATATTCTAGTTACTTCCCAATAATTCAAGTCCTGCAGTATCAATGGCCGTTCCACCGTTGAGCGATGGGCTTTCACCACTGACTTACAAGACCGCCTACGGACCCTTTAAACCCAATGATTCCGGATAACGCTTGGATCCTCCGTATTACCGCGGCTGCTGGCACGGAGTTAGCCGATCCTTATTCTTACGGTACCGTCAAGCTCCTTCACGAAGGAGTGTTTCTTCCCGTACAAAAGCAGTTTACAATCCATAGGACCGTCATCCTGCACGCGGCATGGCTGGTTCAGGCTTGCGCCCATTGACCAATATTCCTCACTGCTGCCTCCCGTAGGAGTCTGGTCCGTGTCTCAGTACCAGTGTGGGGGATCTCCCTCTCAGGACCCCTACCCATCGTCGCCTTGGTAAGCCGTTACCTTACCAACTAGCTAATGGGACGCATGCTCATCTTTCACCGTTGTGACTTTAATACTAGGTTGATGCCAACTTAGTATGCTATGAGGTATTAATCCAAATTTCTCTGGGCTATCCCTCTGTGAAAGGCAGATTGCATACGCGTTACGCACCCGTGCGCCGGTCTCAAGCACCGAAGTGCTCTACCCCTCGACTTGCATGTGTTAAGCCTGCCGCTAGCGTTCATCCTGAGCCAGGATCAAACTCTTCATCGTATATTTTAATATTATATTGCGATGCGCTAAACTTAGCGGTTCTTTATCGAATCTCTCGATTCTAATGCTCTTATTCTTTATGTTCTGAAATCTCTTTCAGAACGGCTGTCAATTCAATATGTCTACGAACGTGTCTTTATTTCTTCATCGCTTGTGTTTCAAAGCGGGTGCAAAAGTAGGACCTTTTTCCGCTTATGCAAGCTTTTTTTCAAAGTATTTTCAATATTTTTTAAAACTTTTTCTTAACTAACTGATAACATATAATTTAAATTCCAAAAAAAAATACAGATAATAAGGATTTTTCTTACTTTTATAAATTTAAGGCTAAATACCATCTATAAGAAATTATCTTTTGTTGAAGCAAAATCTGGATAGAACACCTTAATAAGTCAATTAACCATGAAACTATCAAGCTTTTTTAACAAAATTTAAAGTTCTTGCAAAACAATCGAATTAGCTAAGGCTTTACAACTTTAAAAATAAAGCTTAATGTTGCTGCCCCCAATGCTTCTTAATATATTTAAAACCTAAATTTCATTGTATCTATTACTATAACCGTGTAAATTCATTATATCAATTTATAAAATAAAATAACCCAAAATATATTTTATCATATCTTAATAATATATAAGTACATATAATTTTTAAATGAAAACACTTTATCAAACCCAAAAAGCAGATGAAGTCTTTAAGAAGACACTATATATAATTAAAGAGAGTATCATAATTATAGATAAATATAACTTAACTTAGTACTTAATTTTGAGTCCTATTATTTCAGTTTTAAAAATCAACCTCTCATCTCAGATTACAATCAAATATATAATGCTTTTACATCTGTGTTACAAAATCAAGTTTGAATGAAAAACAATCCCAAACTAATTAGCAATTATGAATACAAGAAGTTCTTTCTTCCCGATATAACCACTCACAATCTTTTTAATAATTCTAACGTACAGTTATACCGCATTGAAAACTATTTAAGGAAAATTGTAATACCAGTTAATCCGTATCAAACCACTTTCAACTTTCTAATTTTTGTTACAAAAGGATTTGTAAAACAGCAACTCGAAACATCTGTTTTTGAAATTAATGCTAACCAAGCGCTTAGTATTAAACAGGGAAATTTTACGGCAACCTTAGAATTATCAGATGATGTTGAAGGATTTTTTGTTATCTATGAAAACGAGGTCATCACTGAAATTGCGTTGACTACAAGTGATCTAAACTTTTTTTACACTTCACCTTTCTCTATTTTAAACCCTAACCAAATCAATTGGCTTATCCGTTTATTTGAATTACTGGAAGAGGAATTGAATCAAACCGAACATATTAATGCAATCACTACAGCTCTTCTTCAATCTGCATTATTAAAAATTATACGAACAGAAAACACAGACAATAAATCACTTAGCCGTGCAAGTTTTATCTCTTTTCAATTTAGGGAACTGGTTCAGAAAAACCATATTCAACATAAAAACATCGATTATTACTCCAATCTATTAAAAATATCAGATAATTATTTGAACAAATGCGTTAAAGAAACTACTGGAAAGGCACCAAAACAATGGATAAACGAAATTACAATTCAACACAGCCAAATTCTTTTGCAAGATAATTCTAAAGAAATAGCAGAAATAGCATTTGAGTCGCATTTTCAATCGCCTTCTTATTTTTCACGTATGTTTAAAAAAGTGACAGGAGAGTCTCCTTCTGATTATCGAACACAGTTTCTAAAACATTAAAATTCAAAATTCATTCATAAAAAAAGAAAACGCTTAAACAGGATGTTTAAAAATCCTGTTATAAGCGTTTTTTGTCTAAAAAAGACTCTACTTAAAAAATATAAATTTTAGCTTATAAATTAAGCTGGTGTACCTTCACTATTAGAAACAACAGCATCAACTTGGATCAAAGCATCCACAGGAATTGCCGAAACTCCAATTATCGTTCTTGCAGGCAAATCTCCGCTGAAAAATGAAGTATAAATTTCGTTGACAGCATCAAGGTCTTCAATATTTTTTAATTGAATATTTATTTTAACAATGTCATCCATTTTATGGTCGATACTTTCTACAATTGCTTTGATATTGTTTAAACATTGTGTAGCCTGTTCTTTAATTCCGCTTCCAACTATTTGATTGTTTTCTGGAACCAAAGGCAATTGACCTGAAATATGATTGTAATGTGAATAAGCAACTGTGTGCGAATACGGAACTTTTGGTGCGTTTTCTGTGTTATTTGCTTCAATAACTAAAAAACGTGCATCTTCTGGAAGTTGCGGAGGAGTTCCGTCACCATGTGATACAGCAGTATCAATCTGCACCAAAGCATCCATTGGCAAAGCAGAAGCACTAACAATTGTTCTAGCTGGAACATAGTTTGGGAAAAATTTTGCTAAAACTTCGTTTACAACTTCAGCATCTGAAATGTCTTTAAGAAAAACGGTCGTTTTAACCACATCATTCATAACGTGTCCAATGCTTTCTAAAATAGCTTTAATATTTTCTAAACATTGTTCAGTCTGTTCTTTTACACCGCCAGCTACAATTTTACCAGATTGTGGATCGATAGGCAATTGTGCTGAAATATTGCTATAGTGAGAAAACGCTACGTTATGCGCATGTATGCTCTTAGGTGCATTTTCTGCATTTCTGGTCACTTTAACAAGATCTAAAGCTTTTTGCGGAGTTGTCCCCTCACCGTTTGAAATAAGAGTATCTATCTGAATTAAAGCGCCATCTAATGGCAGAGCTTCTACAGCAACCGTTGTACGAGTTGGAAGATTGCTTTTGAAGAATGTTTTATACACTTCGTCTACTGCTTCTATATCAGAAATATTCTTTAAGAAAACAGTTAGTTTTACTGCATCATCCATAACATGGCCAATGCTTTCTACAATTGCTTGGATATTTGTCAAGCATTGTTTTGCCTGCTCTTTAATACCGCCACTAACAATTTCTCCCGTTTTAGGATCGATAGGCAATTGCGCCGAAAAATTGTTGTAATGAGAAAACGCTACTGTTTGCGTTGAAAATGGGCTTTTTGGCGCATTTTCTGTGTTTCTCGAGTTCTTTTTAATTTCGCTCATAATTTATTTGTTTTTCTGTTTTAATTATTTCTCTTTTATGGACTAGTCTTGCTAATAACTTATCATGCCCCAAAAGGATTTTTCCAAATTATATCTAAGGCCAGATAATTCACGTCTGAAATATCAGATCCTTTACCAATGAGGTTATACATATAGCCTACATCGAAAATAAATGGAATTTCATGTGGAGTAAGTGAGTAGTAGAGAGTGAGTCTACTTTCTTTATAATCAAATTTTGACCATTCCTTCTCGGGTTCATTTTCTTTGCTTATTGCAAAAAGAACTTCGGCACCTCCTATAATATGATGTGTTTTAGTGCTTCCTAAATCTAGGCTTAACTGTGTTTTAAGACGAGTACGCAACTGAAAATTCTCTTCGGTATTACTAAAATCAGGATTGAAAAATTTCCTAAACTCTTGTCTTATCGTATTTTTCCATTTCAGCCCGTTGCCTTCTGTGATATAAGAATAACGGCCGTATACTCTAAATTCCTGTTCAATTGCAGGATTTAATTCTTCATAAGGCGCTTCAGAGTTATAATTATTAGATCTTCTGTAGCTAAGTGCATACGAGTATTCCCAATTTTTACTGTAACGGTTGGAAATTTCCTCGTTGATTACCAAAATTGCCATTTTAGAAAATGGATTATTCTCATCTGGACTGCTCTTTAATCCATAGCCTACATAAGTTGTCGATTCTTTTTGTTTAAGTGAATCTAAAGACTGCCTAACGCCAAAGGCAAACCAAGTTGCGTTTTTTCCTTCTCCTAAACCTGGTGGACTTAACTGTGCGTATGATTTATTACTAAATGTGACCACAAAAATGACCACTGCCAATAGCAATTTGCTTTTTGCAGACACGTTTTTCATATTTTCTAAATTTTAAAATTTGTAGCTTATTCCTGCTTTTACAGCGAACGGAGTTCGGGAGTAAAACATAATTCTGATACTGAACTAGCCTCGTCTCTAAGTCTGGTTTCTGTTTCAAATTGCGCTTCATTCCATTTGGTATTAAAGATGTTTTGAAACTGCATATTTACTTCCCAGTTTCTTTTTCCATAAGCCAAGACAAGATCATTAACAAAATAGCCTCGCGTTCTTACCGAATTGTCTTCTATGGCAGGTCGCGAATCCATATAACGGTATCTTAAATTTGCCGAGAAACCCGAAGGTAGTTTTACCGCTACACCTCCAGTGCTTGTAAATGTTGGAACCAACGGAATATAATCTTCTCCTTTTGGCTCATCAATAAAACGGGCATGTGCATAATTAAGATCTCCGTCTAAATAAAGCCAAGAAATCGGTTGGTATCTCAAACTCAAATCAAAACCTAAACGACGTGTTTTTCCTGACGGTTCTACCACAGCTTCGTCTCCAACATATACAAATTCCTGTTGCAAATACATGTGCCAGATCGCTGGCTGAATAATCATATTGGCTGTTGGGCGCAGAATAACACCAAAATCACTTCCAAAAGAATAAGGAAGAATATCTTTTCCATCCTGAGCCTCTACAACTCTTACGTCATTAGAATGAAACCCAAAACCAGACTTAATATACCATTGCACATTTTGGTTTTGTGTATACGAAATATTCAATTTTGGACTTACTCTAGCTGCCGAAGCTTCTTTCGCCGCAGGTAAACTAGCAAGACGATCATGAAGACTAAACGTAAAATAGTCTAACCTAGCTGATGGATTGATTAGCCATTTCCCAACTCTATAATCGATTGAGGTATAGCCGTGAACATTGACTTCTGTAGCAGATCCATCAGATAATCTATTTAATAATAAATCACGCTGAAAAACATGGCTTAATTGTAAATCCTTGATATCATCAAAACGAAACCCTGCTCCCGATGTCCAAGTCATGTTGCTATTTTCAAATGCAAATCTTCGGACATACTTATTTTCAAGACCATAAATAGAACGATTGTCCGTTTGCTGAATCTCATCTCCGTAAACAGGATCGTTTAGAAAAAAAGTAAAATTCGAAAACAGATTAAAATTATATTTAGAATAGAATAAATTGCTCGAAAACTCTTCATTCTCATTGGCTAAGTATTTATAATTTACAGCAAGGTTTGTTCTCGAAGTCCTTCCGCCTTCAGTTGGATCTATAGATCCCCATCTGCTTATAATTCCTTCTTCTACAGCTCTTTCAGGAATTTGTCCCGAAGCATTCCAGTTTGAAGAAAAGGTAGATCCTAAAATAGAGATATATTGTTTTTCATCAATCCATTGGCTGTACTTCGCTAAAAAATTAACGCGTGTAAAATCCTGTTTGACATCAAACGGTCCATCGGTATAATTGAATTCGCCTGCTACATAGAAACTTTTGTCTTTGTCATTTTTATTTAAAAGATTAAGCATTGTAACGGCGCGCATCGTATTAAACGAACCACCTTCAATTTTAAAAAGGTTGTTTTCTAATTTGTCATACGTACTAAAATTTACATAGCCCGAGGTATTAAAATCTCCTTTGTCGGCATAATAAGATCCTTTACCAAAATCGATATCTTTGATTGTTTCCGGAATCAGAAAATGCAAATCGGCATATCCCTGTCCATGTGCATGTGAGACTATGTTTACTGGCATTCCGTCAGCCATAACACTGATATCGGTTCCATGATCATTATCAAAACCTCGCAAAAATATTTGTTCTGCTTTACCGCCTCCAGCATGCTGGGCAATAAAAAGTCCAGGAACTTTTCGCAATAGATCCTGTGCAGAATTTACCGAGCCATTTTTAAATCGACTTTCATTATTTGTTTTCTGAAGTCGATATTACTAATTACTATTTTACTCAGATGCACTGTATCTGCTTCTGATTTGTTTACTTCTATTTTTTTTGCTTCTGGCTTATTTACTTCTTGAGCAAATCCATTCTGCACCGCTAACAATACTATTACAATTGCTGTAAAAAGTTTGTTTCTCATTATTATTAATTTTCTTCTACAATTGCCGTTTTATTTTCAAAACGGCCTACTATTTTTTTAGGAATACAATTACCCACATCGATAAAACAAATGGAAACGTAAGTGTAATCCATCCGTTATGCATCATAAAAATGTCAAAGTATGTTGCTATGATTACTGATAGCAATACATATAATCCATCTCTTGGTTTTGTTCCGCTGCATGCAATTCCGCATAAAACAGCGTTGAAACTAAACATTCCATCTTCTATTAATTTTACAGAATCCTGATCAAAATGTGCAATTGCCGCTGCAATTACCGCCGCTAGGAATCCGTATAAAGCTGCTGTGGGATTATTGAGAAAAACCCCTATAAAGAAGAGCAAACCTGCAGCAATAGTTCCCTGAAAAATCACTTCACTATAAGCATGCGCTGCTACTGCGAAATCTTCAAGTTCCTTCATTTCTACATTAACTACAGGAATTCTTGCAACCGCTAGTCCAAAATGCTGAATACTCAAAACAGCAATTACCGTAATAACAATAAATGGAAAGGTGAAAAAGGGAATCTTTTTACGAATGGAAAATTCCATTAGCAATGTGCTTAGTACAGATCCTAAAACAAGTAAAAACCATATTAACGGACTGGTTTCAAAGAAGAAAGCTAATCCTACTCCGACTAACGTTGCATTAAATCCGTATAAACCTGCTTTTATATTTTCGTCACTGAAATTGCAAATTTTTGCTGTTGCAGTACCAATTATAGAACTCAGCAAAGCTGCAACTCCCATCAGGATCGAGTCATAAGATATCGCAATTAAAAATAATAATCCTGTCCAAGCACTTTCTTGAAGCATGATTTGTCCAATGCCTTTAAGCACTGTTTCTACTATTGATTTTATTTTTTTCATTTGTGTATACTTCTAGAAATAAAAATTATTTGAATTACCAGCCTAAAAAGACCATCCCGACGCCACATGCTAAAACTACTGCTCCGCTAATTGCTGGGGTATAACGTTCTAGTTTTTCTGTTTTGAAAAAAGAATATCCATATACTCCTAAAAGCACCATACCAAGCATCGTCAAAACAGTACTTAATGTAAAAACACCAATGATTGTAGAAATTTCACCAACAGAACGTTTCAATCCAGAATAGAATAATAAAGGAATTAGAGGTTCACTTGGCCCCATTACAAAAATGGCAAACAAAACCAAAGGCGTTACTTTTACTCGATTCGTAGGCATAACTACTTCTCCATGTTTATGCGAAAACACAAATACATCTTCTCCCATTACGTCAAAATGTTTGTGCGCTTTGTTCTTGTATGCAGCCCAAAGCCCATAAATAAGATAAATTGCACCAAATAACAGCAGTGCCCAGCTTGCAACATTGCCTCTAAAATCTTGGAAAAATGTTATTTTATTGATTTGCCATCCTAAAAAAACTCCAATAAATCCTAAAACTACCGAACTCAGAATATGTCCGAAACCGCAAACTATTGTAAGCATAATTGTCTTGGACATACTCCATTTGCGAGATCTTGACAAAACAATAAATGGCAAATAATGATCAGGTCCCGAAGCTGTATGAAAAAAGCTGATGCTGATCGCTGTAATTGATAATGCTATTAAATTTGAATCCATAATCTGCTTAAATTTGTATTACTGCTTTTTCTTCCCAAAGTACATCTTGCACTTTTCTAAAGAAATCAAACATTTGTTCTCCTCCATGTCCTAGAATTCTAATGACAAAACCGTTTGCTTCTAGTTTACTGATTCCGAATGATACATTTTCTAGTCCTTCAAGTTCTTTAAAAAAGTATTCTATACGATCTTCTAAGTCGTCATCTTTTGTATTGAGATATACAAAAGTTCCTTGATGGGTAAAGCCTTCCAGCAAACCCATCGCGGCTAAGGGCATAATATCTGGTCTTAAGAGAACATTGTCTTTTAAGACCAATCTATCGTGATGAAAAACCTCTAGAAGATTTTGAAAATGAGCATACTTAAAAGTTTCTCCGTGGTGTTTGCGTCCACAGGTAATAATTTCGCTTATCGTCAAATCACAATCATCTTCAATGTAAATCTTATTATGACTTTTAAATGTTGAATCTTCATGAGGCACCACAGGATGAGGAACATACGAGAAAGATGTTCCTTTTTCCATTTTGACATTCATGATTTGCGAAGCACTCCCATCCATATTAAACAATCGCTGATAGGATTGTGACTGCAATTGCAAACGGGCTTTTTCTTTTACATTCACCTGTATATCGTAAACGTCACCGCTTAAAATTCCAGGTGATGAACTCATGATCATCAAATACGAAGCTCCATCAGATTTATACTGTCCAACAGGCATAATCCTGAAGGGTTGTGTCACGTATGCATCTCTTAAAAATGATTCCCCATCCCTTTCTTCTACTTCTATTTTTAGGGTACTTACCATTTGATTAACGAACTAAATTTGGTTCTTCAATATCTTCTAGCAATGCATATTTCTTGATCCAACCAATAACTTCATCAATTCCTTCTGTAGATCTAAGATTTGAGAATACAAACGGTGCCCCTTTTCTCATTCTACGTGCATCATTCTCCATCACTTCTAAACTAGCTCCTACATATGGTGCTAAGTCAATTTTATTTATCAAAAGCAAATCTGATCTTGTGATACCAGGTCCACCTTTACGAGGGATTTTCTCTCCTTCGGCCACATCAATTACGAAAATCGTCACATCGGCTAAATCTGGTGAAAAGGTTGCTGAAAGGTTATCTCCACCACTTTCAATTAGAATTAATTCGATATCAGGAAAGCGCGAAACCAATTCATCTACCGCTTCTAAATTCATACTAGCATCTTCACGAATCGCGGTGTGAGGACATCCTCCAGTTTCTACTCCAATGATTTTTTCTTTTGGCGACAAACTGTTTTTCACCATAAATTCGGCATCTTCTTTTGTATAGATGTCATTGGTGATTACACCCAAATTATAATCGTTCAGCATTTTTCTGCTCAAACGTTCCAACAATGCAGTTTTTCCTGATCCTACAGGTCCTGCCACTCCTACTTTAACATATTTTCTAGTTTCCATTTTCTTTATTTTTTTATTTTCTCTTTCTTCTTTTCTATATTTCTACGACATGTATAATCTTGAATAAAGTCTCTCGTGCTGCATGCATCGAATATCAAACGCGATGCTTGCAAAGACCTACAAGTTCTCTGTCTATTGTTAAAGTTTCTTTTGCTAATTTTTTAAGCAGTGGTTGCAATTCGAATAAAACATCTTGTCCATCTAATTGTCCTAGAGGCACTAGCTTAACCGAATTGGTAATCATTCCGATTGCGGCATTGTAATAAAATGCGAACAAGGCCTCATCTAGAGGAATTTCTAATAACTGTGCATAGATTCCAAAAGCGATGCAATAATGTGCTGTTGCTTCTTTATTGGCAATTGCTTGTTCATAATCGTTAATAAGATCAAAAGCTTTCTGTCTTCGAAAAATCTTGATTAATCTAATTCCAAGTTTCTGACTTGCCTCTCGTATTTCGCGCGGACTCTTTAAAGCACCGCATTCTTGATCTAATTTTATTATCGTCTCTAAATCATTTTCTGCAGCAGCGACATAAGCTAGCTTTAAGAAAGATGCATCATTATATTTAATGTTATACATTAACATGTTTGTTACAAACTCTTTTGCCGAAGCCACAGAATTTACTGCTTCATCCTGAACGTAAGTCTCCAAACCGTTTGAGTGCGTATATCCTCCAATTGGCAAAGTTGGATCCGCCAGATGGAGAAGACTTCCTAAATAAGTGTTTTCTATATTAGTCATTTGAAGAAGCCATATTTAGGATTTTTGTAAAAAGAGACGAATTTCCGTGACCATGAGGCGCTACATTTGATTTTAGCAAATGCAAGAGCTTTATCTCCTGTTTTTCTGGTTTGTAACCACTCGCTTCAAGCCATCTAAACATTGGCATTTCAAAAGGCATCATAATCTGATCATTCTGAATGAATAATGGAAGATGTTTGTTTCCAATTTCATAACAAATGGTTCCCATTTCTAATAAAGATGAAGGTGTCATTACAATTGCTTCACAAGGTTTAATGTTTACAACAATCGCTTTTTTATCATCTTGAAAAAGAATGTCATCTTGATTCAATCGTTGTCCTTCCTGAATAAACTTAATCGCAATTTCAACCCCTGAATTTGTTCGCTTGCGCTGAATTCTCTTAGTAGTTTCAAACCACTCAATTTCGAGAAGATCGATCTCAAGACCTTCAATTGAATGTGTTTTTATATTACCTATTGTCTGTTGTATAATCATTATTTCGATTTTTTAAGGGAAATGTTTTTTGAAACTCCTAATCCGAATGTTGATCCATTTATTCCGGCAACAAATGTTCGATTACTCGTTTTATTTGCATCATTTCCTGTAGTATTTTCATATGATAATTCACAGAACTTCGCTTTTAGCGCCCATCCATGACCAAGAAGTACGGCAACAATTGGGTATATTCTTCCCAGATAACCGTTGTAGCTATAAGATCCTGGAGTATTCATAAGCGTATTTCCCCATACATAATGCGCGTCAGCCTGAGCGATGATGGCAAAATGATCTCCAATATTCCAAGAGTCACTGTAAAAAGGACCAATTTCGTGTTTAGAGTCGGTAAGATTTCCTGTCGCGTTTTTCTCTTGATCAAAAGCAAAATTCATCCCTGCAACAACGTGATCATTAAAAAAATATCCTACTCCAATTGGGTTTGCACCAAAACTACTTCCTGTATTATTATTGTCTTTATAAGTTAAAGAACCATAAAGCATTAAAGATCCTTTCTGTGCATGAACCGTTGTTAAAGACGTGCATACTAAGAGAAGAATTAAACCCAAATTAATTTTCCAACTATTCATAAATTCTTTTTGTGTTTTTATCTAATCTTACTGCAACAAGATAAATTGCCGCAGTAAGAAGTAGAATAACAGTTATTAATTAAAACAAGTAGTATAATTGTGCTAATGGAAGTTTATCCACAGGTTCGCAAGTGATTTTTTCTCCATCGATTGTCACGGTATAGTTTTCAGCATTTACCATGATTTCTGGAGTTGCATTGTTATGAATCATATCAGCCTTGCCAATGTTTCTGCAATTTGAAACTGCTAACAATTTCTTTTCCAAACCATATTCTTCGGCAATATTATTGTCGATACCAGCTTGAGAAACAAAGGTGAAAACTGTTTTGGTCAATGCTTTTCCGTACGTTCCAAACATATTACGCATAATGATAGGCTGCGGTGTTGGAATAGAAGCATTAGCATCCCCCATTTTGCTTGCAGCAATAAAACCTCCTTTTACGATAATTTCTGGTTTTACCCCAAATAATGAAGGTTTCCAAATTACCAAGTCAGCAATTTTGCCTGCTTCTATTGACCCAACATAATTAGAAATTCCGTGTGCAATTGCAGGATTGATTGTGTATTTAGACACATATCTTTTTGCACGATAGTTATCGTTTTTGTTTGCTGCATCTTCAGCCAAATATCCTTTCTGTTTCTTCATCTTGTCGGCTGTTTGCCATGTACGAGTAATTACCTCTCCTACACGTCCCATAGCTTGAGAATCAGAACTCATGATACTGAAAACTCCCATATCTTGAAGCACATCTTCTGCCGCAATAGTTTCAGGGCGAATACGTGAATCTGCAAAAGCCACATCTTCTGGAATTTTTGGACTCAAGTGATGGCAAACCATCAACATATCTAAGTGCTCATCGATAGTATTTGTTGTATAAGGTCTTGTTGGATTTGTAGACGCTGGCAATACATTTGGATACATTGCCGCCTTGATAATATCTGGCGCGTGACCACCTCCTGCTCCTTCTGTATGGAAGGTGTGAATAACACGTCCTGCAATAGCGTTCATAGTATCTTCAAGGAACCCTCCCTCATTAAGTGTATCAGTGTGAATGGCTACTTGCACATCATACTTGTCAGCCACTTTTAAAGAAGCGTCGATTACAGCTGGAGTTGCTCCCCAATCTTCATGGATTTTTACTCCTAATGCACCTGCTTCAATTTGCTCTTCAATTGGAGCTTCTGTAGCTACATTTCCTTTTCCAAAAAAACCAACATTTACAGGAAATGCTTCTGCAGCCTGCAACATTCTCTTAATGTTGTGTTGCCCTGGAGTAACAGTTGTTGCATTTGTCCCATCAGCAGGACCAGTTCCACCACCAATCATAGTAGTAACTCCACTATACAAAGCTGTTTCTATTTGAGTAGGACTGATAAAATGTATGTGTGTATCAATTCCCCCAGCTGTAACAATATATCCGTGACCGCCATGAACTTCTGTCGAAGCTCCGATAATCATGCCAGGTGTAATATTGTCCATGGTATCTGGATTTCCTGCTCTACCAACTCCAACAATTTTTCCATCTTTAATACCAATATCACCTTTTACAATTCCCCAGTGATCAATAATTGTAGCTCCTGTAATTACAAAATCTAGAACACCTCCATCACGTAAAGCTGTCGAAGATTGGCACATACCATCTCTAACCGTTTTTCCTCCACCAAATTTTGCTTCATCACCATAAGAGCAGAAATCCTTTTCAATTTCAATAATAATCTCTGTATCTCCTAAACGTATTTGATCTCCTACTGTTGGACCAAAAATACTTGTATAATTTTTTCTAGTTACTTCTAAACTCATGATTTCACATTTTTAAATTTCCCTTCTTCTAAGCGTTCTAATGCAAGAGCTTTATTATGCGGTGATAAATCTCCATCCACTAAATTGTTGTGACCATAGATTTTTTGATTTCCTCCAAATTGGGTCAGCTCAACTTCTTTCTCTTCTCCTGGCTCAAATCTCACTGCTGTACTGGCAATAATATTTAATCGCATTCCGAATGCTTTTTCTCTGTCAAAAGACATCATTCTATTTACTTCAAAAAAGTGAAAGTGGGAACCTACTTGAATTGGTCTGTCTCCGGTATTTGTAACTTTAATAGTTAACGTTTCACGGCTATCATTACAGATAATATTATTATCTTTTAATATAATTTCTCCTGGAATCATTGTTAGTATTTTTTAGATTTATCGCACAGGATTGTGCACTGTTACAAGTTTGGTACCATCTGGAAATGTGGCTTCAATCTGTATGTCATGAATCATTTCCGCAACACCATCCATTACATCTTCTTTTTCGAAGCAAGGTCGCTCCATATTGCATTAATTCGGCTACGGTCTTGCCGTCTCGTGCACGTTCCATTAGTTCACTGCTAATAAGAGCAATGGTTTCAGGATAATTTAGTTTTAAGCCTCGGGCTTTTCTCTTTTGAGCTAGTTCGCCTGCTGTATGCAGCATTAGCTTTTCGATTTCTCTAGGTGTTAAATGCATAATAAAAATATTTTAGTTAAAAAATAACATGTGGCATTGCAAGCCGCATAACTGATTTCTTTAAATCAATTATGGCTTTTCATTTGTAATAAAATGGAAGGAGGTGAAATCAAGGCAATAATTGCCCAATCCAAATAGAATACTAGTTGGACAACTCTAACGGTGCATTTTATATAAAGGCGTACACCAGCCTTATTTACTGCAAAATATACTATGCACTTAATAGAAAACGTTTATCTTTTTTCTATTAAAATATTGGCATGCTTTTTCACTCCTGATAAAAAAATAGATTTTATCAGGAACGCAATGCGCTAAATTTGAATTAAGCAGTAAAGAGAATTAAATGTGGATTTTTAAACTATGAAATAGGATATTTCTTGACATGTTTCGAAAAGGAGTTATGTTTCGCTCCAATAATCCTTGGGTGTTTAATTTTACACTTTCTATGTAAACAAAACAATTGTCTCTTAAACTTTTGCCATTTAAATGTAGTGGAGATGCAAGTACAGTACTAGTACATTTTTCCGTTTCAGAAGTATTCTCTAATAAGACAAATTTTAATGGGTTGGACTCTGAAAGTGCCTTTTCAAAAATTTCTTTACTAGGGGTTGGAATCTCAAAAACCGACTCTGTTGTGATATAACTATTTGCCTTAGTTACAATAGCATTGCTATAACTATTTGGGATAGTTAAAAGACAAATTTGTAAAAAAAGAATATAAGCTAACTTCATCGGAAGACTTCAATTATTAAAGGATTGTTCCTTTTATACTTGCAAATTTAATGGAGGCGAAATACAATTGAGTAGCACAAATCTTGACTTTTCTTTTCCAAAATTGCAGATAAGAGAATTTTAACACGATTTTCACATGTTTGATCTAACTTATGAAACTCTTCATAACATTGCGTCATTCCTAGTTCCAAATGTTTACTATTTAGAATATCGCATGGATAACTAGATATTTTGTATTCTAATTCTAAATCTTGTGCTTATTTTTTAAGAAATTTCCGTAAATTTAGCTTTTAGAAGCGACACTTAATTAGTCAAATACTTAAACCAAACGCATGTCTTCATTTTTTAGTGTTCACTTTTATTCAAACTGAACAACATTGAAAATGAAAAAAATTAAGAAAAAACAGGTCTGAAAGCTTAGGCATATTAATGGGGATTTAGAACAATCCTGATGATTCATCAATTCAGTTGGCTAAAAAAACAGATAATGCAAGACAAAATCTAAAAACAGGTAGAAATACCTTACTGTAAATCAGAATCTTACCATATCTTTAATCTAACCTTCTGAATTGGCAACAATACAGAAAAAATCAAAAAAGTATGAAAATAGGAATCATTGGCATTGGAAGCCTGACGTTAGAACTGGCTCAAAGAGCAACATCTACTGGCTATGAAGTACTCATAAATCATCCTCGTGGCAATTCATTAATTCAAGAAACAGTAAATCAAACCATAAAAGGTGCAAAACTTGTTTCATTGGAGGAAGTCGCTTCAACTGATATCACTATACTTTTTGTTCCGAGAGAAAGTCTAGAACATACTATTAGCAAGTTGCCAGATATGTCTGGAAAAATCATACTGCATACGAGCGGACTTATTTTTAATCCAAAACTTTTGGTGTCTAGTGTTACCAGTTCTCTTACTTACCAAATCACCGCTTCACTCCTTCCTGATGCTAATGTGGTAAAACTATTTAATCCTGTCGTGCTAAATCAAAGAAAAACGGCTGTATTGACCGAAAAGAAAGATGATATTTATTTCGCTAGCGAAAATGAGCTATCAAAAAACAAAATCAAAACTTTTTTAAATAATTTAGAATTTCAGCCTATCGATCTTTCTGTAAAGCTGAAACTTCAATCTGCTCTAATCAAAGAAAACAATACTTTAATAAATCACTGGCATAAGCTCTCATAGTGCATTATATAATCATCGCAATAAAAAAGCCTGAGCATTCTCAGGCTTTTTTATTAGCAATTTTATCGGGACAATTACTATTTACTGAAATCGTAGCTAAGTACAGCACCAAGTCCAAATTGAAACGTCGAAGCATAATCGGTAACTGCTACTGGCCCCCAATAATAGTCCCAATAGTAATCATATCCAACAGCTGCCGACATTGATTGCAGATATGCATGAAGATTAACAGATAATGGTGAACTCGTTTTTACTTTTACACCTGCTTTAATTTCCCATGCAAAATATGTTCCGCTGCCGCTCCTTGGCGTTTCAAGAATTGCGACCCCTGCGCCCGCACCAAGAAATGGAAGAGCTTTTTGTGAACTTGAGCCAAAATAATACGTGTAATCTGCTAGAATGTAATTAATAGCTCCCTTATCGTCGCCAGCATTAAGTTGAGTTCCTGCAGGAATAGTGTTACCGCCATTAGCTAAAGTAACTTTTGTATATAAAGGCATTCTTGAATCTAGTCTATTATATTTTAATTCTATTGAGGCATTATCCATTATAAAATATTCTAAACCTATACCATATTCAAAACCATCTTCTACTCGCGCATAAGAGGAATCAAAATCTACCTTATCCGAAAAGGTATAACCTCCATATAAATTAAGCAAAAATGACTGAGCGCTTTGTGCTGACATCGCCAGTGACAAGAAAAAAACAACAATTAATAAATGATACTTTTTCATAATTTTTAATTTAGATTCATAATAAGTGATTTATTTTTTCCGAGCCTTTATCTTAATTAAAATATTTCTGTTTTTTATGGCTTCGGTTGTACAGAGGAAAAAAACGCATTATAAAATTTATGATTAATTTGACTGGGCCAAAGTTATCTCACAAAAACATTTTACCATAAATAAATGCAGGTAATCATGTTGCAAATTATAAAATGAAACCATTTTCTTATTCTCTATATATCAACTGGTTAACTAAAAAATAAAAAAGTTTATCTGTTTTTTGCTAAATTAAATTTCACTCTATACACATAAAAAAAGCCACAAATTCATTTGTGGCTTTTTTTATGTGTGACTTGGTGCTTAATTTGGTTTACTAAAAAATATATTATTTGTTATTAAAGTTCAGCCTTTAAGTTAATTTTTCCTGTTTGTAGTCCATTTCCTTTTACTTCTAACTGAATCTTGCCTGCTGTTTTGATTGATTTAACAAGTACAACAAGTTTACCACTGAAAAGCTTCATATGATTCTCATGAAATATTTCCAATGATGTTGCATCACCGTTACATGCGACTCGATAAGTTGCAAGCACCAGTTACTTTAAATTGCAATTCATTATCTGCTGTAGGACATGGAATTCCGTTTTTATCTACTACCGAAACCGTTACAAAAGATATATCCTCACCATCCGCTTTAATCGTTTTTCGATCTGCATCAAGAACAATTTTATAAGGATCTCCCGCAGTTTTAACGGTGCTTTCTGCGGCTATTTTACCATTTGAATCGAATGCAACAACTTTTACAGTTCCAGGCTCATATTTAACATCATTCCACATCAAACGGTAACGGTTTTGAGGAGTTGCATTATTCTTTTTCTGAATTCCCATACTTTTTCCGTTTACAAAAAGTTCTGCACTGTCATAATTTGTATAAACGAAAACTGGAGTAATTTCTCCTTCTCTACCTTTCCAATTCCAATGTGGCAATATGTGGAGCGTGTTATCTTTAGTATTCCATCTGCTTCTATAAAGATAAAAACGATCTTTTGGCAATCCTGCCAAATCAGAAATTCCGAAATAAGAACTTCTTGATGGCCATTTTTCATCGTAAGGTGTAGGTTCTCCTAAATAATCGAATCCTGTCCAAACAAACTCTCCAATAACCCATGATTTATCATCTTGAAGCACAAAATCATCATCAGGTACATTTGACCAACTGCAAGCTTCTAAATCATAAGACGAACATTGCAAATCATCATATTGTTTGTTTTTTTCTTGTACAACAGGAAATTTATAAATTCCTCTTGAACTTACTGTAGAAGCTGTTTCTGAACCCAAAATGAATCCTTGCGGAAATGCTTTATAAGCTTCTTCGTAAAGATGAACTCTATAATTTAATCCCGGAATATCCAAAAGAGATCCAAAACCAGAAGCCATAGTTTGCTTTACTTGATCCATTCCAACTGTAACAGGACGTGTTGGATCTTCTCTATGAAAAACATCTTGTAAAAATTTAGCTCTGGTTAGACCTTCTGCCCCGTATTGATCTGGAACTTCGTTTCCTGAACTCCACATTACGATACAAGGATGATTACGTGTAGCTCTAACTAAATTTACAATATCTTTTTCTGCATATTCTTCAAAAAAACGATGATATCCGTTTTCTACTTTTGGCTTTGCCCATTCGTCAAAACTTTCTGCAAGAAACATAAAACCCATTTCGTCAGCCAATTCTAATTGCTCGAAAGAAGGCATATTATGAGAACTTCTGATTGCGTTACATCCTAAATCTTTAAGAATCGTTAACTGTCTTTTAAGTGCGACTTTATTAACAGCCGCACCGAGTGGCCCTAAATCATGATGTAGACAAACTCCTTTAAATTTCGTCACTTTACCATTAAGACTAAATCCTTTGTTAGATTCGTATTTAATATAGCGAATACCAAATTTTATATTTTGCTCATCTTTTAAGCTACCATCAGCTGCAAATAATTTGGTTACTGCGGTATATAAATAAGGTGTTTCGGGACTCCATAAATGAGGATTGCCAACTGAAATTGTTTGGTGAAATTTTCCATCTTCCGTTTCTGTGCTTTTTTGTGTTGCTACAAGCTTATTCTTTGCATCCTTTATTTCAGTTACCATTGAAACATTGCTCGCCATGAAACTCTGCTTTAATATCAACAATAGCATTATTATCTTTCGTATCTGGAGTCGTTATAAAAGTTCCCCACTGCGCAAAACTCTCGTTCTCTTTTACAACAATACTAACTTTTCTGTAAAGGCCAGCCCCAGGATACCATCTTGAAGAAAAAGGTTCGTTAGTTAATTTTACAGCCAATACATTTTCTGAACCTGCAATAAGATCATTAGTAATATCAATAAAAAAGTAACTATATCCATACCCCCAGTTTCCTATTTTTTTTCCATTTAAAAAAACCTGAGGCTCACTCATTGCTCCCTCAAAAACAAGAAGCGCTTTTTTTCCTTTTCTGAATTCTGGAATAGAAAATACATTACGATACCAACCCGTTCCTATATGTGGCAATGATCCTGTTCTTCCAGTTTTTTCCGTCGCTTCCTTTTCTCCATTTTGTTCAATAATTCCAGTCTGAATGTCCCATTTTTTATCAAAAGGTCCATAAATAGCCCAATCGTGAGGCACACTAACTTTTTCCCATTTAGACGCGTCATAATCTGTCGAAAAAGCATCTCCTTTTACTTCTTTAGAAAAACGCCAGTTGTCCTTTAAAATAACAGTAGTTGATTGTGACATCATTTTTTCTTGCGAAAAAACGAGTAGAAATAAGAATAATGTTGATTTAAAAATTAGTTTCATTTTTCTATCTATTCTCTTACTACTAAGCAATTAAACTTAAATTGCTTAATCGTAAAATTTAAATTATTTATTTAATTTTTGAAAGCATCCAATGCAGGTGATGGTTTTCCGTCTGGCAGCCAAGCATTTAGTTGATATCCGCTCCAGCTTTTTTCTCCTTGTGGTTCCCAATAAATAACGCCTAGACCTTTATTATTAGGTACACTTTTTACAGCTTTTATAGTAGCTTCAAGCATTTCTTTGGTGTTTTCTTCTAATGTATAATCTCCTCCAACTTCAACTACCATAACTTCTTTGTTGTAACGTGAAGCCATGTCTTTTAGGTTATTTTCTAAATCTGAAATATTTTCTTTATAATCGGTTTTTAGCCAAAACGGATAATACGATAGACCAATTACATCATATTTTACATTATTCTCGGTTGCTTTATCAAAAAACCATCTAAATTTTTCGTTTTTATTTCCTTCGTCCAAATGAACAATGACCTTCATTTTTGGATCGACAGCTTTTGTCGCTTCGTATCCTTTATTAAGCAATTGTGCCAACTGACTAAAGTTATCTATGCTTCCTTCTGGCCAAAGCATACCTCCTGGTATTTCATTTCCAACCTGAACCCATTCTGGAGTTACGCCAGCTTTTTTAAGCATTTTTAAAACATCATAAGTATGCTGATACACATCTGTCAACAATTCTGGAAAAGAGTGTTTTGCCCATGCAGCAGGTTTATTTTGTTTTCCAGGATCTGCCCATGAATCGCTGTAATGAAAATCGATCATGATACGCATTCCCATTTTCTTTGCGCGCACAGCCATAACAACCGTTTCTTCTGGACTACAGTGTCCACTAGCTTTATCATCATTTGGATTAACCCAAACGCGCAGCCTGATTGTGTTTATTCCGCGGTCTTTTAGTAACTGCAGACAGTCTTTTTGAGAACCGTCTGCATCATAAAATTTATAGCCTGTTGCTTCCATTTGCGGAAGCCAGCCTACATCTGCTCCTTTCGAAAAAGAATCTTTTTCACTTGCCATCTTAGATTTACATGAAGTAAATAAAATGGCAGTGGTAATTAAAAAAGAAATAATTTTAAGTGATTTTTTCATGTGTTAGTCTTTACTGAAGGCTTGCATTACTGATAAAGCATTATTATCAAAACTATACAAGGCTTGATTTTCGAATGTAGAACCTGTTGTTGATTGTGGTCCTTTAAAAGCAACCCATTCGCCGCCCCAATAGGCAAATCCTTGTCCAAATTCTGATGTTTTTACAATATTTTTAATATCTGTTACAAAAGTTCTTTGTCCCGCAGGAGTTGCTGGATAACCTGGCACCAACTGATCGCTTGTTCCAACAATATTATTTGTCTGATCATTATGCAGTAAAGTAAAAGGATAAGCTGTTTCTGCTATCAGGACTTTTTTGCTGAATTTTTTCCCTAAACCATCAATCGTATTTTTTACTACATTCAAATCTTTTCCGTGCCAAACAGGATAATATGATAACCCAATATAATCGTAATCAATGCTTTTCATTTTATTGAAGAACCAATCTGTCGCACCGCCATCAACACCTGCATAATGAATCATTATTTTTGTGTTTGGAGCTTTACTTCGAATCGTTGCACTTGCAGCGCTTAATAAAGCTAAACATTGCTCTTCGTTATTAATTAAATGTCCTTGTGGCCACAATAATCCGCTATTGATTTCATTTCCAATTTGAATAATATCTGGGTTTATTTCTGAAACTATAGTTGCTGTATAATCAGAAACAGCCTTTTTTAAATCGGTAAATGATAAATTTTTCCATTCTTCAGGAGTTGTCTGCATACCTGGATCTGCCCAGTCATCAGAATAATGAACGGTAAGCCAAACTCTTAAACCAACTTGTCTTGCTTTTTGAGCCAATTGTTTTACTTCGCTTAAGCCAGAACGCCCATTTACAGGATTTTTCCATAAACGAATTCTAACGGTATTGCAACCGGCATTTTTTAATGTTGTAAGCATTCCTTCTGCTTTGCCATTGCTGTAGAATTTAGTTCCTAAAGATTCCATTTGAGGAAGAAAAGAAACGTCTGATGCTCTAATAAAAGTGTCACTTGCATCTGGCGGATTAACAATTTCTGTGTCTGCAGAATCATTATTTGAGCACGAGATTTGAAATGCAAGTACCGCAAGTAATCCAAAAATCTTTATATATTTTTTCATGATATGAATTGTAATTAGTGAAGTTTTGATTTTAAAGTAAGAAGAAGCCTCGAAGCATGCTTATTGAGGCTTCTCTTATTTTTCAATTCAACTTATGGAATTGTTATGAACATATAACGACCATCTAAGTCATTGAACCAGATTTCATATTTTCCTGCTTCAACAAAAATGTCTCCACCGTTATCTCCCCAACTAACATCCCAGCTATTGTTTGCTTTGAACTTCATTTTTCCTGCTTTCAACGTTTGAGTAGCTTTCCAGATATGTCCATCAAAATCAGATTTCACTAAAGGAACTTCAGTATCCCAACCAGTATCATCACCTGTTAAAACAGATCCTGTCAAACCAATCGTTGCATACGTTGTCATTGGTCCTGTATATGGAGTAATTTTGTATGTCAATTCTTCTAGATTAATTTCAAAACTATAATAACCTGCAGCTGCCGTTGGAAACACACCTGGATCAGCATCACTTTCTGTTGCTCTGTATTGTACTGCAGCACCATTTGTTCCATACATCGGCGCCCAGAAGCCAATTTGCTCAATTAGTTTAAAACCATCTGCATTAAAATATCCTGTATAATATTGTTTTGCGTTTTCTTTAGGATCTCTAAAAATTGGCATATTGTTGTTATCTACACTCCATCCCGCGGCAGTACCAGGTCCTACTAAGAACAAATTAACTTTAGGAAATTCACCTCTATAAGGAGTCACTGCAATGGTAATTGGAGTAGAAAGTTTTGGTTCTGAAAGAGTTGTTCCAACAGTCGATTTAATTCTGATATCTATTGTTCCCTCAGTATCAGCAGTAAGTCCAAGTGCTAAAGCTTTTGCATTAAGTTCTGCTACTGTAATAGTTGCATGAGTAGTTGTAGAAGTTGTAATATCTACCGGTGCAGACAAATTCAGTATTGCTTGCCGCAAATTGTACTGTATAAGTAACAATTGTTGGAGTTCCGTAACTTACTTTTTCCCAAGTTAAAGTAAGCGCAGTATTATTTGGCGTTTCTTTATTTAGAATAATAGAAGAACCATTTTCTGGAGTTATAAGCCCAAAAGCTGCTTCTTGAGGTTCTAAAATCATTAAATTTTCTTCGTTTTCACAAGACCAAAATCCTGTAAGCAATACTACAGCTATAAATATTTTATATATAAGTTTCATTTTGTATATCGTTTAAGTTAAAAAAATTAGTAACCCGTGTTTTGAGTTAAATTTCTATTTGCTCCCAATGATCCTTCTGGAATTGGAAAAACACTCATGTAAGTAGGAATAGCAATTCCTTTTGAAGAGTTTCCTTTCCAAGCCCAGTTGTAAGATCCTCCAGTATATTTTCCAAAACGGATTAAATCTTGTCTTCGGTGAGCTTCCCAATGCAATTCACGGGCTCTTTCATCAATAAGAAAATCAAGCGTTAATTCGCTTAAAGTAATGTTTCCAACGGTCGAATTCGAATTGGCTCTCTGTCTTAAAGCGTTTACATAATTTAAAGCCTGAGTCGTTGTTCCGTTTCCTCCCCTTAAAGTAGCTTCTGCATACATTAAATAAACATCGGCTAATCTAAATAATGGGAAATCAGTATCTGCATAAGTCGAACTGCTACCGTTAACTCCTGTTGAAGTTTTATTAGAAAATTTAGATAATATATAACCTTGCGTTTTTACTCCAATATCATCAATATCAATAGATCTTTGTTTTGATGGATCGCCCTGAACACCTTTTCCTATTGTATTTCTGGTATCTTGACTAAATTTTGAACCATCAAACTTTTGAACAAACTCTTTTCTAATTCTAAGCGCTCCTGTCCAGCCGCCAATTCCAAAATCGGCACCATTATTTTCCCAAGCACCAATTTGTCCGTTTGTTAAAACAGTTGTAGCGCCCCAGTTTTGAGAAACTGCTCCGTCTGACTGAATTCCGAAAATAATTTCCTGAGAAGTATTATTGTCTGCCTTGAAATTGTCAAGATATTTTGGTTTTAAAGTATAACCACTCTCTATAATTGCGTTACACATTGCAATACAGTCATCAAAACGATTGGCCTGAATATAAACTTGTGCATTCAAATATATTTTAGCCAAAATCATTCGTGCCATAGATTGATCTACTCTACCATATTCATTTGTTCTTGCCGCTTTTAAATCGGGCAAAACTGCTTTTAATTCAGATTCTATATACTCAAACAATTGCTTTCTGTTAAACTCTGGTCCAGCAAAATTTACAGGATCATTTTCAGTATACATAGGTGCTTTTCCAAATAAATCCATCATGTTATAATAAGCATATGCTCTTAACACACGAACTTCTTGGCGGTAAAGCGCAATATCAGTCAAAGTTGCAGCATCTGTAATACCTCTTGAACTTAATTTTTCTGGTGTACTCTGACGCAAAAATTCATTTGCATAGGCAACAGAAACCATCGTTCTACTAAACATTCCTAAAATAATAGGATTTGCGACTGTCCAGATATTGCGTTGTAACTCTGCTGTTCCAGCGTCATTTTCGTAACTCCAAACCAATTCGTCGGTAGTTAATTCCTGCATGTACAATAAACATCTTGTAAACTGGCTTGTTCCTGCATCTACACCTTCAAGCGAAGAATTATCTGGTCCAAGCACTCCTGTTAAAGTTAGATTTCCATACACTCCTGCAAATGCTTTTTTGTATCCGTCAGGTGTAGAAAACAATACATCAGAAGAAAGAACGTCGTCGTCTTTTGAAACTACATTCAAATCATCTGTACATGACTGAAAAATCAAAGTCAATGCAACGATTGCTGTTACTATATATTTTTTCATGATTTCGTTATTAAAATTTAAGATTAAGACCAAACAAAATTGATCGCTGTCTTGGATAAATCGTTTTATCTACACCATTATTTGTAATTTCAGGATCTAAACCGCTGTATTTTGTTAATACAAAAACATTCTGCATTCCTGTAGAAACTCTTAATGTAGTTTTACTGTTTAGCCAGTTACTTAATGTATATCCTAACGTAATGTTGTCTAATTTTAAAAATGAAGCGTTCTCAATATAAAGATCTGATAACACAACATTTGACGTTGTGTGAAAATTAGTTTCTAAAACTTGAGATGGAATATTACTCAAAACTCCACCGTTTTCCATCGCATCATATTGCGCTCTACTTGCATCTACCGCATTAAAAATTCGGTTACCAATACTTGCTCTTAAATTGAATGAAAAGTCAAACTTTTTGTAATTCATGTTAGAAGCAAATCCTAATGTAAAATCTGGATCTGGGTTGTTATAGATGTATTTATCTGAATCATTTTTAATATTATCTCCATTCAAATCAGCAAAAGCTCCTTCGATTGGTTTTCCTTCGTTGTTGTATAATTGTTTATATACATAAAAAGAATATGGAGTATAGCCTTCTCTAAAAATTTGTCCTGGAGTTCCAGTTCCTGCAATATTATCTCCTAAAAAGATATCAGTTCCGTTAACCAGATTTTTAATTCTTCTTTCAAATTTTGAAATATTAAAGTTCATATTCCAATTAAAATCTTCTGTTTTAATGGCATTCGCATTAACCGTAAACTCAACACCTTTTGTTGTAAAACTTCCAACGTTTTGATACACACGGTTAGAAAAATTACTACCGTCAGATATTGTTGCATTTACTAATAAATCTTTAGATTCTTTGTAATAAACATCAAGACCAGCAGAAATGCGATTATTTAAAAACCCGAAATCAAGACCAGCATTGTAAGAAGAAGTTTCTTCCCATTTCAAATTGTTTGTTCTTTTTGAAGGAAGTGCAACCGGCACAGGACTATCACCAAAATAGTATTCAGAGTTTCCGCTTCCCACTTGATATTTTTGCAAATATCCGTTTGGCTCAGGAATATCCTGTTGACCTGTAATTCCGTAACTTAATCTTAATTTCAAATCTGATAAGGTTGTACTGTCTTTAAAGAAATCTTCTTTGATCTTCCATGCAAAGGTCTGCTGAAGGGAAATTACCCCAACGATTAGCTTCTTCAAATCTTGACGAACCATCTCTTCTGTATGACAGTGTCAATAAATATTTATCTCTAAAGTTTAAATTTGTTCTAGCAAAAAATCCTATTAAGACAACATCTGTATCAAGAGTAGTTTCAGGAAATGTTGACGGTAAATCTGGATTTAAAATATTACCCGTTTCAAATTTTGAACTTTGAAATTTTTGATACGAATAACCACCAGTCAATTCAAAATTTAAGGCACTAAAAGTTTTATTATAAACTAAATAACCGTCTAATAATTTGTTTTTTCTGGTTGCTTCTGTATATTCATCTGTTCCGTATGGAATGTTGTTATTTGAAGGAGCAGAACCAGCATCAGCGCCAACCAATCTTCTTCTTTCTCCATTCGATTCATCATATCCAACATTTACAACGGCTCTTAAAGCAGGGAAAAAGTGGAATTTATAATCAATTTCAAAATTTCCAAAAATTCTGTCGTTTGTTCCTCTATCATTTGTGTTCAGCAATTGCGAAACAGGATTTCTTGTCGCTGTCGAAACTAACGGATAATTTCCATTAGAATCAACTCCTGTAGTATATTCAAAATAGCCTCCATAAGGCGCACCTTCAACTTTTATAGGCTGTGTTGGATCAAAACCAATAGCTGCTCCTTCAACAGCATCTGTAAATCTGTTTTTTTCGTCTGTATAATTAGCCGAAAGTCTCATTTTTAAATGATTGTCAAGAAACGTTGGGTTCATCACTAAACCAACCGTATTTCTTTTAAAATTATTAGTTAAACGCAATCCCTGCTGATCGGTATTTCCTAAAGTTAAACTTGTCGGAATAATATTGAACAAATTTCCTCTAACAGCCAAACTTTGATCGATTGTCCCTGTGTTTCTATAAATTGCTTTTTGCCAATCTGTATTTGCAGTTCCTAATTTATTTAAATCATCGCTTCTTCTATCTGCAATAACACTTCTAAATTCGTCTGCGCTAAAAACATCAACAGTTTTAGTCAATGTACCTGCTGCATATTGCACATTATAGTCTACAGATAATGTTTTGCTTCCTTTCTTAGTTGTTATGATGATAACACCATTAGAAGCTCTTGAACCATAGATCGCAGATGCTGATGCATCTTTTAAAACCGTAATAGATTCTACCGTTGCAGGGTTTAATGATGCTAAAAACGAAGAAGATCCTGTATTTGTCGTATTATCAAGAGGCAATCCGTCGATAACAATAAGCGGATCATTACTCGCAAAAAGCGAACTTCCTCCACGAATTCTAATTTGAGAACTAGAACCTGGCGCTCCAGTTGAATTTACGGTTAAACCAGCGACTCTTCCGCTAAATAGATTTTCTGTTGTAATATTATTTCCTTTATTAAAGTCTTTTGTAGAAAGAGCAGTCACAGTTCCTGTTGCATCTTTCTTTTTTACGCTTCCGTAACCTACTTGAACAACTACTTCTTTTAGTTGATTAGTATCTTCTTCAAGATATACACTTATGTTTTTTTGCGTGCCAACTGCAATGGTTTGAGTGACATAACCCGTAAATGAAAACACCAATTTACTATCTGATTTTACACCAGACAATTGAAATTTTCCGTCAAAGTCTGTAGAGGCACTGATATTGGCCCCAGCTACTTTTATGTTTACTCCTGGTATGGGCTGCTTGGACCCGTTTTCCAGAACTACACCGCTTATTGTGCTTTGAGCAAACACACAAAAAGGAAGCAAGAGTAATAAAAGTAAAAGTTTGGATTTAATTCTTTTCATGCTTTTTAATTGGTTTGGTTTTAAGTTAGTTTTATTAATTAATGTCCCTACAAAAATATTGTAGGGATAAAAACTCATAAAAAAGCAAAGCTTATTCTTTTAATATCTGTTTTGGGGGTATCGTCTATTAAAATTATAAACTGCTTTTAAATAAGTTTCTCTTAATAGAATGAGAAAAGGTTTCTCCGATAAATCTTAATTGGAATGTTGGTCATGTTTAAGTTTTTTTGGTTAAGATAATTTAGTTAAGTTTTTTTACTGACTCGCTTTGAACAAAAATTAAAAAGTCTTATTCAAACGTTATAGCTTATCAGCTCACATTGCAAATTAAGGATACAGGGAGTTTTTAAGACGGGGAAAAATTCATTTATAAAAGGGGACAATTTCGTAAAAGCTCATCTAGAACATAGAATAAAAACATATTTTCTAATTTTTAGCGCCAAAAAAAACGATTAAAAAAATAATTAGCCTTATAAACTCATTTTCAATAATCGCATAAATTGTAATTTTTTAAACCACTATTCTTAAAACAATACCGCATATTTTTAATCTATAAAATAGAAGAAAAAGGCAAAAAAAGCGATTGGTACATTTCAATTAAAAAACAAATGTTACTTCTACACATTATACAATAAATTATTACTTTCGCAAAGCATACAGATTTAACATTTATTGAAACAAAAAAACAATTCAGCTTTCAGGTCGCAACGTTCTATTTTTCATATATAAAAGAGCCATCAGCTTTTTAAACCACAATCTATGAATAAGCTAAAGTCTTTTCTAGTTATTAGTCTTCTTTCTCTAATTTCATTTGGACAGAATTACCCAATAAAGCATCTTGATATTTCATCAGGACTTTCTAATAATTCAGTTGCAACAATATATCAAGATCAAAATGGATATATGTGGTTTGGAACTTTTGACGGACTAAACAGATATGATGGAAATGATTTTAAAATTTACCGTCATATTCATACTGATCCAAATTCTATTCAAGGAAATGCAATTAGCTGTATTGAAGGTGACTATGAAAATAATTTATGGATAGGAACAACTGCTGGCCCTGTTGTTTTTAATGCCGAACGATCTTCTTTTAGTCCGTTGAAATATTATGATACAAACAAAAAGATCAAGCCTTTAAAAATTACTGCTTACGAAATAATTGCCGTACATTCTTTACATATTATTCTTGTTGCCACAAAAGAAGGAATTGTTGTTTATAAAGAAGGCGAACAAATTGGAACTGCAATACCATTTAATGGTAAATTAGATTACATTGCAAGATCTATTTCTTATAATGCAAAAAAACAAATCTTCTATGTTTTTATAACAGGAACTGGTCTTTGTCAATACGATATCAAATCAAAAAGAATAACAGTCTTAAACGATACCATTACTGGCGCAAATTGTATCAAACTAACAAATGAAGGACTCTGGATTGGATCTGATGAAGGAGCTTATCTATATAATCACAGTCTAAATACCTATTCTAAAAATTACTTCGAAGAAAAAACAGTTGTCCGTGATTTTTTTCAGCAAGAAAACAGGCTTTGGATTGCCACTGATGGTGCAGGTCTTTTTACACTTTCAAAAAATCAAACCACTCCTGTTTTATATCGTGCTAGCGGTCCTGTTTCATTGCTTAACAGTAAATCGCTTTATGATATATTCCAGAGCAAAACTGGAGAAATGTGGTTTGGAACTCTTCGCGGAGGCGTAAGTATGATGGGAAAAAAACCGCTTTATTTTAATCATTTTAAAAGCAAAAATCCGCTAACCCATAAAGAAGACGAAGATCCTGCTTGCAAATTTTATGCTTTCTTTCTGCGAAGATGAAAAGAAAAATATCTGGATAGGCACAGATGGCGCTGGAATGCGATACTGGAACAGAAAACAAAACACCTATGATGTTTACTCAACAACATCATCTGCTGGACGAAAAATTCAGAGCAATTTTGTTACAAGCATAGTCAAGGATTTTGATAATGCCATTTGGGTTGCCATGTGGAAAGGCGGAGTCTGTCGTATCGATCCCAAATCAAAAGCCATTCAAAATTTTTCAATTTATAATCAGTACACTAAAAAAGCGGAGCAAGAATCATGGTCTGCTTTTTTTAGATTCAAGAAATACGTTATGGCTTGCTATAACCAATTCGGGTGCATTATATCAATTTGACCGAAAACAAAAAAATTCATTTGCTACAGTAATACATTACGCGATGTTACTTGCTTATACGAAACCAAAGACGGAAAAATCTGGGGAGGAACATTCAACTCTTTTTTTGAGATCGATCCAAGAACCAAAAAAGTAAAAAATTACCATTCTGATTATACCGTTAGATGCATAACCGAAGATCAAAACAAAAATCTTTGGGTTGGTACTGTAGAAGGCGGTCTTCTTTTGTTTAATAGAAAAACAGGAACTTATAAAAAGTATACTACTCAAAACGGTCTTTCGAGCAATACAATACTTCGTCTCTTAGAAGATAAAGATGGTAATTTATGGATGAGCACCTATCACGGAATCTCTAGATATAACCCAAAAAACAATACTTTTAGGAATTTTGGTGTAACAGATGGACTCCAAGGCAATCAGTTTAGCTGGAATGCCGGCACAAAACTTTCTACTGGAGAATTTATTTTTGGCGGTCTAAACGGTTTCAACGTTTTTTATCCTGAAAGTATAAAAGACAAAAAAAATACAGGTAAATTTTTATTGAATGATTTGTTTGTAAATAACCAATCTTTGCCTTTAAGCAGTCCTTATGTAACAGGAAAAAAACTAGAAATGATAACTGCTGCCGAACTTCCTTATGAAAAGTCGGCGCTAAGTTTTGATTTTGTTTATCTTGATTATGTTAATTCCGAAAAAATCAGTACCGCTTATTTTCTTGAAGGCTGGGATAAAAACTGGAATTATACCACAAAAGACAATAGAGCAAACTATTCCAGATTAACGGAGGGAACTTATTTCTTTAAAGTTAAAACAACAGATGTTTTTGGAAATTGGACTAATGAAGTGACATTGGCAACAATAAAAATTCTTCCACCTTGGTACAGAACGTGGTGGGCTTATACATTCTATTTAATTTGTGCAATAGCAGCGATTTATGTTTATGTAAATTACCATAAAAATAAAGAAAGACTTCGCTATGAAATAAAACTTGCCCGAATGGAACATAAAAAAGATAAGGAACATGCTGAAAAGCAGTTTTCTATGTTCACTTATATGGCTCATGAATTGCGTACTCCATTATCTTTAATTATAAATCCGCTTAAAAGCGCAATTGAAAGAAAAAAACAGTCTGAAGATGATCTAGATCTAAATCTCGCTTATAAAAATGCTAAACGATTATTAAGTCTTACAGATCAATTATTACTATTCAGAAAAGCAGAGACTGATCTTGATGAACTTAAAATTTCGAGAATTAATCTGAATGCACTTTGCCGTGAAATCTACGAAAGCTTTACACAAATGGCGGCGGCAAAAAGCTTAAATTATAATTTTATCGAAGAAAAAGCACCTACCGAAATATATGGCGATTACGAAAAAATAGAAATTACTCTTTTTAATCTAATCTCGAACGCTTTTAAATTTACTCCTAATAAAGGATCGATAACTATTGAAATAACAGAAAACGTTAATGACGTTTCCATAATTATATCAGATACAGGAAGCGGTATTAATGAAAATGATATTGATACTATTTTTGAAAAATTCAAACAAATACAGTCTAAAAGCAGCAATGGTTTTGGAATAGGGCTTTATGTTGCAAAATATTTTGTAAATAAGCATCATGGACAATTAACTTGTAAAAGTAAAGTTGGAGAAGGTACTTCTTTTATCATTACTCTTCCTAAAGGAAATAGCCATTTTGCAGAAATGAACATAAACGAAAATTATCCGCATATGTCACCTCTTGTAGGAGAACTTCTAGAAGGATTACCAGCTCAAAATATGTATGATAAAGGAAACAAACCGCTACAGCCAGAAAATATTCAGGAAGAATTAATTAGTACAAAAAAAGTACTTCTAATCGTTGAAGATAATCCTGAAATGAATCACTATCTTGTGCGACTTTTTCTAAAAATTATATAGTTTATTCTGCTTTTAATGGTCTTGAAGGATTAAAACTTGTAGAAAAACATATGCCAGATATTGTACTAAGCGATATTTCTATGGAAGGCATGAATGGTTTAGATTTATGCAAAAAAATCAAGCAAAATGATGATTTGAGCCATATTACCGTAATACTTCTTACCGCTACAACCAGTAACGACATTCATTTGCAAAGTATTACAGAAGGTGCAGATGATTATGTTACCAAACCTTTTGATAGTGATATTCTTCTGGCAAGAGTTGATTCTGTTCTTCGAAACAGAGGCCAGCTTCGCAAATATTTTCTAGACAGCATAACGCTTCGCGAAAACATAAATAAAGTTCCGCTTGAGTACAAAGAATTCCTTGATAAATGTATCGAAATCGTCGAAGCCAATCTTGAAAATAGTGAGTTTAATCTAAAGAGTTTTTCTGTTGCAATGGGTATGAGCCATTCAAGCCTTTACAAAAAGATTAAAGCCATTTCTGGACAAACCGTAAATGTTTTTATCAGATCGATAAGAATTCGCAGAGCTGCAGTAATTATGCTTACCGAAAATATAAATATCGCTCAGGTTGGACCTCAAGTTGGCATAGAAGATCAGCGCTATTTCCGTCAGCAGTTTGTAAAGCTGTTTGGAATGAAACCTTCAGAATACATTAAAAAATATAGAAATTCTTTTAATAAAGAATTGAATGTCATTCAAAAAGGAGACGCATAATTCCTAATTTATTCCTTCGCAAAGCGAATAATTAAATTTGAAACTTCATGAACAGAACGTGCAGGTCTATTTTCATCAGGTACAACCAAACGAAATGGTCCTATCCCATCTTCTAGTGGTTTTCCGTCTTTTTTATCTGCTAGAATAATTACTCTGTTTGTAAAAGCTGGATCTAATTCTGCTAACGAAAAAATAACTTCGTAGCCATCACTTGCTCGTACTAGCATATATTTCGTCAAGTTTTCTCCTTTGAGTTCTTTTCCAAGTGTTACTCCAGCTTCTTTTAACAATTCAATGACAGGAACTCCCGAATAATGCTGTATTTTTCCATCGCGATCTTTCATGTTTTGTTCTACATGTGGCATTTTTCCGAAGTCAGAAATACTAATCGAAAGTGTTTTTAAAACTTCTCCTTCAATTTTTACGACAGGTTCTTTAGAAGAATTTTGTGCATACAAACTGTCTGAAATGTTAGCAAAAAATAGTGTTGCTAAAAAAATAATAGCTAAAAAACGTTCTCTCATTTTTAGTTGTTTTTAATTTATTTAATTCTCTTTAAATGCGGATTAGAAAATTTTGGATCATTAATAAAAGTAGAATCTGTCAGCATTTCGAGAAAAGCGATAACATCTGATTTTTCATTTGCCGTTAGTCCCAGATTTTTTCCATTCAAATTGTTAGAACTACCTTTCAAAGATATGCTTAACGATTTACTTGGCTTAATATGTTCATTATAATGATCTAATACTTCCTCAAGGCTTTTAAACCTGCCATCATGCATATAAGGTGCAGTAAGTGCAATATTGCGGAGCGTTGCCACCCTAAATCTTCCTCTATCATTTGCCATTCCTGTCTGCTCCTCACGTCCTATGTCTTTTGGCTCTTCATCAAGGCCGTTGTTATGAAACAATTCCATGTACATTTTGGGTGTTCCGTGACATTGCGCACAATTGGCTCCTCGACTATTTTTTTCTGGCTGTGGCGAATTCATAAAGAGTTCCATGCCATTTAATTCTTGTTTAGTAGGTTTATATTCACCTCTAAGATATTTATCATAATTTGAATTCGCAGATATTAAAGTGCGTTCAAATTGTGCAATTGCCTTGGTTATTTTATCTGATGTAATTTCTGCTGTGCCAAACGCATCTCTAAAAAGTGGCGGATATTCTTTTGTTTTCTGAAGCTCCTTAGTCGCTTTATCCAAATAAGCACCCATTTCGTGCGGATCATTAAGCGGAAAATTTGCTTGTTCTTCCAGGCCTTTCGCTCTTCCGTCCCAGAAAAAATTTCGAACCCAAAGCAAATTGGCTAATGACATTGAACTGCGCTTAGTTGGCACATTATTCACGCCTAGACTAAAAGCTTTTCCGTCTGTAAAAGCAAGTTTCTGCTGATGGCAGCTTGCACAGGAAATTGTTTTATTTGAAGATAATTTTGTTTCATAAAACAACATTCTGCCTAGAAAAACACCTTGTTTTGTGGTCAAATTATCTTCTGGAATACTAATTCTGTTTCCAAAATAATCTGGATATTCCAACTTGTAAGGATCTGTATATGGAGGTTCTACATCGGTAACAGCCATAAACAATACAGCTGTTGCCAACATAAAAAATAATGTAATTTTTTTATGATGCGATTTAATTTGCATTATCTTTTTTTAAAAGAGCCCGTTTAGTAATTCACAATATCCTCATTATGTTTTTAAATGAATACTGCTGATTAGAAAAATCCTAAGTACTTAGTTTTTTTACATTGCTAAAATAAGTATTAATACTTAAAAAAGATGTTTTTAATCGGTCTTTTTAAGATCACTTCAAAATCTGAATTACAGGATTGAATGCTTTAGAAGCGATCAGTACCTTTTGCCCAATCTTATATTCCCTTCCCTCTTCTTCTGTAGCAACAACTTTTACAATAGTGTTACCAGAAGAAATCTGAACTATATAAATAATATCACTTTTAGTAATGCTGATAATTTCTCCCGTTAATTGAAATTTACTGCTAATTTTCTGTTCAGAAAATACATTTTCTGGAGTTCCTTCTTTTACGATTTTACCTTTATCAACAACAATTACTTTGTCTGAAAGTTTAAAAATCTCAGAAATAGAATGACTGACCATCAGAGTAGTCAATTTATATTTTTGATGAATTTTTAAAATATAATCTTGAAGTTTAAATCGCATTTCATCGTCTAATGCAGATAAAGGTTCGTCTAATAAAAGAATCTCAGGCATACGTACAATTGCTCTTGCCAGTGCTGCACGTTGTTTTTGTCCTCCCGATAAATTCTGCGGTTTACTATTCTGGAGTGATTGCAATTCCATAAGTTCTATCAACTCTGGAATAATTTCTTTGGAATCATTTTTAGATAAAGCAAACTCAAGATTCTCTTTTACAGTTAAATTTGGAAACAAAGCAAAATCTTGAAATACAAAGCCAATAGAACGATTTTGAACAGGGAAATGGATTTTTTTTATAGAATCATCCCAAACTGATTCCCCTACTTTTATAACTGCTTTCTCTGCTCGAGTAAGTCCTGCCAAAATTCTCAAAATGGTTGTCTTACCGGCTCCCGAATTTCCGTAAACAGAAACAAACTCTCCTTTTTTTATCGTCAGAGAGATATCTAATGGCAATTCGCCATCTGCTGTCTGCAACATTTTATAAGCATCTAACTGTATCATTAATAAAGAGTTGTTTTTCTAGATTTATTATTGATTAAATGAACTGCTAACAAAATTGAAAAAGAAAACGCAAACAATATTCCAGCATATATATTGGCATTATGATAATTCATGGATTCTACTTCTTCATAAATCGCTATAGAAACTACTTTTGTTTCTTCTGGAATACTCCCGCCAACCATTAAAACAACTCCAAATTCTCCCAAAGTATGGGCAAATGTCATTATAATTCCAGTAAACAATGAAGCGCTAATATTTGGAAGTAAAATTTTGGTAATCGTAGTAAATCTTGATTTTCCTAAAGTAAAAGAAGCCTCTTGCAAAGTTGGAGAAAGATTTTTTAATCCTGATAAAATCGGGTTCACCATAAAAGGCAAACTGTATAAGACTGAAGCCAGAATTAATCCTTCGAAAGTAAAAACCAATCTCACATCAAAATAATCTGAGAGAAACTTGCCAAAAGCGTTTTCTGGACTAAAAGCTATTAAAAGATAAAAACCTAAAACAGATGGCGGTAAAACCAAAGGCAAACTAATTAGAGCCTCAATAATGGCTTTTAATCGAAATCGACTGTAGCACAACCAATAACATAGCGGAATTGAGACTATAAAAAGAATCAATGTGGTAATCAAAGCCAATTTTGCAGTAAGCCATAAAGGGTCTAGATTAATCATAGGCAGATAAGCTTACTTCGTTCGTTTTTATTAAAGCCAATATGTTTTGGTTTTCTTTTAGATCTAATTGTTCGCAGGCATTCGTAGTAATAATAGATTGTATTTTATCTTCTCCAATCGATAACGTAATTTGACTCAGAATTACTCCTTTTTTTATAGATTCTATACGGCCGCATATCTGATTCTGAACACTAATAGAAGGATTTAAATCTTTAGATATAATTACTTCTGTTTCCTTAAAAATGATTTTAACTGTATTATTTTCTTTTAAATAATCTGGCACGTCTAGAATGATCGAAGTAAAGATATTTTCATTCGATTTCAGCTTAACTAATGAAATGCCTTCATGCGATTGAATTTCAGTTATAATTCCTTTTAGTACATTCATTTTGCCTTTGTATCGTATCCGTAATATTTTAAAATAGCAATTGCTTTTTTAGAAGATATAAAATTATAAAACTTTACAGCATTTGCATTGTCTTTTCCATGTTTCAATACTACACATCCTTGTTCTAACGAAGAATGGCTTTTTTCTGGAATAATATAATACTTTCCTCCTTCTTTTTGCATATTAGGAGTTAGCACAAGAGACAAGGCTGTAATTCCAATATCAGCATTTCCGGTAGTTACAAACTGAGTGGCTTGTGTAATATTATCGCCAAAGACCAATTTGTTTTTTACTTTATCATATATTTTGTAGAATTTTAAGCACTCCACTGCTTTTTCTCCGTATGGCGCAGTTGAAGGATTTCCGATAGCTATTTTTCGAATAGAAGCATCTAAAAGGCTATTCATTTTTGCTTTATTCGGATCCATTTTTTTGCTCCAAATAACCAGTTTACCCACAGCATACATTTTTACTTTTGAGGCTGTCATTTTTTTATTTGCCAGTTTATTAGCATAATCCATATCTGCTGAAAAGAATAAATCAAATGGTGCTCCACTAGAAATCTGCTCATAAAATTTTCCAGAAGCACCATAAGTAATCTGAGGATTTATATCTGGGTTTTGAATTTTAAAAACATTATTTATAGAATCTAAAGCGACTTTTAAATTCGCCGCCGCCACAATTGTAAATTTCTGTTGCGCCTGCATATTCCCGAAAGATAATACGGAAAACAGCAACAGATAAAATAAAAATCTTTTTCTGATTTTATACTGTAGTGACTTGTTTCTCTTTCTCATAACACACGAAGTAAATAATATTATGACTGTAAAAATAAGCATTCTCGCGTAGATTGAAAAAACTAATCTTTTAAAAGAAAAATAGCCTATAAATATATTCTATAAATAAAAAAAGCCCGAGAAGTATATTCTCAGGCTTTAATACTATAATAGACTTTAGTACGATACAATCTAGATTTCTAATTCAACCATTTGTTCAAAGTATTCATAATTAAAGTTCTATCATTTTCAGAAAAATCTCTTACTCTGGTAGAGTGACTTCCATTAGGAAGCACCATTTTAAGAGCATCAACATTTGGTTTAGGAGTTGGAGAACAGGAGAACCAAGTATCATAACCTCCGTAGATGTATAAAATTTTATCTCCTTTGTTTTCAACATATTTACGAACTTTTTTAATGTATTTTGGGTTGTATTTAATTGCAACATCTTTAGGCGCGAATCTTGCATTCGAAGTGCTTTTTACAATAGTCAGTAAATCGGCAACAGGCTCTAGATCAAATCCGTAGTAACCCAATTCACTTAAATGCTGATAATAAGACGGTAAATACACAAAAGACATTTTATCACTGTAAGTTCCCACTCCAACAATTTTATTCAAATAATCAAATAATTCTTTTGCAGAAGCATTTGCTGGCGGAATCTCATCGCATTTTCCTCCCCATTGCCAAAAAGAAAAAGGAAATTCTAAAACGGCATATTCTAAAGATTCAGCGAAAGGAACTTCTGTAAATTGCATTTTTTTTGTAGTTGCATAATCCTGAAAAACGGCCAAAACGGCTTCTTTTTCTTTCAAAACAGTTCTCTGAAAAGCGGTTATTTTTGCTCTGCATTCTGCTGTTCCAATTGTTCTCGTATGATTTATCGTTCTAGGATCTTCACAAGAATTAATTAACGGAGCCACATATGGCATTGCAACATCTACATCATTCGGATAAATAGATTTATAAATCAGAGCTGTTTCTCCTCCTTTACTAATTCCTGTAGAAATCCATTTGCCAGAATATATTTTTTTCAACTTAGTTACAATATCATGATAATCTGCAATAGCCTGATCATTGGTTAAATATTCCCATTGAATCGGATTTGGTCTTGATTTTCCGTAAAAACGATATTCAACCGCAACCTGATTTGCTTGCAAAAGACTGCTTACTTCACTCTTTATATTTTCAGTATTATAACCATGAGTTTCAATTACCGTTGGTCTGTCAAAACCAAGATGAGAAAGATAAATATAATGCTGAAAAGTTCCCTTCTCAGGATGTTTATGATCTAAAGGTTCATCTAAAATTATCTGATATGATTCGGTATAATTTTCCAAATTTTCAATTCGAGTTACAATCGCTTTTGGAAATAATTCATTCAATCTTTGCTGTAAATTCTCTGATGATTCTTCTATCTTTTGCGCAGCTATTGTAAAATAGTTCAACAAAAGAAAAAACAATGAGGTAATAAAGGTTTTTGAATTCATTTTAATCTTAATTATTTAAGTTTTTAAAAGTAAGCGCAATGTTAAGCTGAAACTGATATTATATTACCCTTAAAATGTAATATTTTATCTAGTTTGCATCAACATAAGACAAAATCGAAATAATGCCTTAATTTTATTGAAAAATTGAAGCATACAGCGATTTAATATTAACTAAAAAATAAAAAATGACAATTGGAGTTGGCGGATCAACTATAGATATCGAATTGGGAAAAATACAAAACATGACACTTGGTGTTGTGCCAATTGCTTTATCAGAATACAAACAGCGTATCAAAAATGCGGTCGAATTAATGAAAGAGCATAACTGTAAAGCGCTTTATGTAAATGCGGGAACGAATCTGTATTATTTTACAGGGACAAAATGGAATGCTTCTGAACGTATGGTTGGAGCGGTGCTTTTTGACGATGAAACGATTGAATATATTGTTCCGAAATTTGAAGAAGGAACTTTTAAGACTTTTATGAAAGTTGAAGGAAACTTAAATTTCTGGGAAGAACATGAAAGTCCCTACGAGCTATTTGGAAGCATTTTGCAAAACAAAAATGTCATTGATGGAAATATTGCACTAGACGAATCGGCTTCTTTTTTCCTGATTGATGAAGTTGCAAAAGCGAATCCAAAATTTAGTTTTGTAAATGCACAGCCTATTACAGCAGGATGCAGAATGCATAAATCGGCTAACGAAATTGCTATAATTCAGCAGGCTAAAAATATAACCATGACGGTTCAAAAAGCGGCGGCAAGCATTTTATATCCAGGCATTGAAGTAAGCACTGTTGTCGACTTTATTCATAGAGCGCATATTAAGGCTGGTGTTTCATCGGGTTCTTATTTCTGCATTGTTCTTTTTGGAGAAGATTCTCAATATCCGCATGGTGTTACATCTCCACAAAATTTAGTGGATAATGATATTGTATTAATTGATACAGGATGTCGTTTAGAAGGTTATTTGTCTGATATTACAAGAACTTATGTTTATGGAACTCCAAATGAAGAGCACCGAAGAATATGGAATCTTGAAAAGGCAACTCAAAAAGTCGCTTTTGATGCTTGCGCAAATTGGAGCAACATGTGGTTCTGTTGATGATGCGACTCGAAAAGTTCTGGCACAAGCCGGACTAAGCGGTGATTATGAAATTCGGGTCTACCTCATCGTGTTGGACACGGAACAGGACTTGATATTCATGAATATCCTTATTTGGTAAGAGGCAATCAAACTGTTCTAAAAGAAGGAATGGTTGTTAGCAACGAACCAATGATATGCATGCCAGGACAATTCGGTATTCGTCATGAAGATCATTTTTATATGACTGCAAATGGTCCTAAATGGTTTACTGAACCTATGCAGAGTATTGAAAATCCTTTTGGGCTATAGGTTTTTAAACACTTTATTTTTTTAATAAAAAAGGGATGCTAAAACAAGCATCCCTTTCTTTTTGAGTAAATTAACTATTATTCAACCAATAATTTTTTCTTTTCCACAAACTTACCATCTGTAGCTACAACAATATAAACTCCTTTATTTAAATATTTAAGAGAATAAACTGTTGTATTATGCATTGTAGCAATTAAATGTCCTGTACTATCGTAAATTGATACTTTAACTTTATTTATATCAATATTTTCAAAAGTAAAGTTTACCACATCAGAAGCTGGATTTGGATACATAGTGAATGTTTTTGCTGTATTGATATCTGAGCCAGGCAAACCTAAACTTCCAGATTGTAAATCAATAGTATGCGATGCGCTCCAATCGCTAAAAGCATTGCCATTTTTTGCTTTCACTCTAAATTCATATACCGTTTGAGTTCCTTGTTTTGGAATCCATAGATAATATGTTGTCGAAGTTCCAGCTAATGTCCATCCTGAAGAAGTATTCAATTGCACTTCATAAGATGTCGCATCTGTTGATGTTGCCCACGAAGCATAAAATCCTGATGTGTATACACCTGCATTACCAAGATTAGCAGGAATTGTTAAAGTTGCTGGATTTGGTGGTACAGAAGTTCCTGCACTAACAGTATAATCTTCGATTTCACCATCTCCTAGATTTCCACAAGTTGAAGATGGATTGGCATTATACTTCATTACAATTCTCATTCTTGTCGTTCCTGTAAATGATGCAGGAGTAAAACTTGCTGTTACAGCACCATTTGACGAAATATTATTAACTACTTTTTCAGATTCTTCAAACTGATTGTTTTTATTGTAATCAATCCAAACTCCCCAATATTCGGTGTAAGCAGATCCTGTAAAACCTGGTGTCAAAGTAATACTCGTATTTGCATTTGGAGTCAGTGTAATTACTTTTGAAGTATAATCGGCATAACCATTTGTTTCTTTTCCTGATGTGTTTACAAAGCTTCCTACCGCAATCGAGCTTATATACTCGTAACTATTTGCTCCTTGCGCACTGCATAGCGAAGCTGCGGGAATCGTAACCGTAGCCACATTCGAATAAGCCGAATAATCTGTCCCTGATTTTGCCCTAACTCTATATTTATAAGTGCTGCCCGCTGTTAAAGCTGTATTGGTATAAGTAGATGCTGTATTGGCCAAAGTAACAATTTCGGCATATACATCATCTGAACCTGCTCTTTCTATTATTACATTTGTGGCATTAGTAGCATTATTTGTCCAAGTAAGAGAAGCTTCTAAATTAGTAACTGTTGCTGTCAAGCTTGTTGGAGCCAATACTACATTTGCAGTTTGTATTCCTGCCAAAATCGGCTCGTTTGGTTTAGTATTATAAGCATAGTCCAAAACGGTATAGCCTACTCCTCCAGCCTCTACTTTAATATGCATCCATCCGTAACAAATACGACCTCTGCTAGTATATTCAAAACCAACATAACCTGTTTTATTGTCCCAAGTAGTATAAGTGGCTGTTCGCAAATCCAACTGATTCGGATAATTTCCTGGAGCAACAAAATTACTCGAAGCGCCAATAGAAGTTCCTTGTGCTAAGAATGAAATATTTCTTGTTCCAGATTCAGCAACTAGCCTTTTTCCGTACGTCTCTATTTTTAAAGCCGCGGCGGCATATTGCCATGCACCATATTCTGTATTATCTCCAATGCCCAAATCAAAATATTGCCAAGTCGATGCTTGCGTTGGCAGTATAATCTGGATTATTTACGTAAAATACACCATAAGGAGCATCAAATTTCATATTGATTGTTTTGGTTGCAGTATCTAAAGTCGCTATACCGCCTGTAATTGCCGCATCTTTAAAAGTAAGCGTGACAACAGCATCATTTGTTGTATTATGTGCAGTTGCTTTTCCTGTAAAAGAAAGTACTGTTTTGGTATTGCTTTCTAAAGTTAAAACTGCTGTTAATCCAGCTGGAACGCCTGTAATGGTATAATCTGTTCCTGCAGTAAAAGTTCCACTGCTTTTCGTGAATGTTCCATTATTAGTCGTCAATGCAATTATTGCAGTAGATGTAATGCTTCCGTCATTAGTTTCAGCTTCGTATAAGGTATCTGCTGATAAAGTTGTAGCAGTCTTATCGGTCATTCCTGTATAAATTGGAGTATTTGGCTTGGTATTATAAGCATATTCCAAGATAGTATATCCGTCACCATCAGCATTTACTTTTACTTTGAACCATCCATAACAAGTAAGACCATCCATTAAATAATCAAATCCAACATACCCTGTTTTTCCATCCCAAGCTGTGTAACTTGCCGTTCTTAAATCTAACTGGTTTGGATATGCGCCTGGAGCAGTCATATTACTCGTTGGACCAACAGCTGTGTTTGAATTTAATAATGAGATATTTCTAGTGCCTGTTTCACAAACTAGTTTCTTTGCATAAGTTTCTATTTTTAAAGCATTGGCCGCATAACGCCAACCTCCAAATGCTTTATCGTCTCCTTTTGCAATTTCAAAATATTTCCATGTCAGTGCAGATGATACAGTAACATCAGGCATATCTACAAAAAAGATTCCGTAAGGATCTGAAAATTTAAAGTTAAAATAAAGAGAGCTACATGATAAACCACTTGTTCCGCCTGTAAAAGCCGCAGGTAAAAAACTAATTCCTCCTGAAGCATTATTACTTGTCTGCATGATTAGTGGCTTTTCCAGTTAATGTAACCGTAATTTGATTGTTTGAATTTACAGTAAGTACAGGAGTTATTCCTGCTGGAAAAGTATGTGTAAAATGAGTACCAGCTGTTAAAGTTCCTGAAGATACCGCAAAAGTTTTTGTTCCGTTTAAGTTTATGATAGAAGAAGTATCAAAAGAACCATCATTTATAATAGCTTCTTTAAAAGTTACTGCCGAAGCAACTAGTGTACTTCCTGTTGAATTAACACCAGTATCAATTAAATTTTGAGGTTGCCATAAAGATTTTCGAGCAGGATGCTCTAAAGCCGCCAGCATTCTGTCGATCTGACCTTGTGTATACATTTTATAACAACCTTGAGCGCCGTTATATCCCATATAGTTTTCAAAATTTACTTTGTCACCGCTGCAGTTTGTCCCCGGAGTACAGCCTAAGGTGTGATTTCCGTCTTCAGCTGGAGTATCTGCAACCTCATCTGTGCCAGAGCATCCTCCTTCAAAAGTATGAATCAGGTTAAGAAAGTGGCCAAACTCATGCGTTAAGGTTGCCGAGAATTCTTTACTATAGGAGTTATCATATAAGTAAGCTCCGTTAAAAACAACACGAGCAGTATTGCTTGCTGTCATATCTGAACTTGGATACCAAGCAACACCCGAATTATTTGTAGCTCCATCATTATACAAATCATTCTGAATATAAACATTCATGTATTTAGTATTATCCCAAGCGTCAGCGGCAATTTGATCGTCGTAACCGCCGCCATTTCCATATCCGTTTTTTGTTGGATGAAATACAACTCCTGTTGTACAACCGCCATTAGGATCTTTTTTAGCTAACTTAAATTCGATATTTAAAGTTCCGCGTCGTGACTGAAAGAATGGTTCTACGGTTTGATAGTCGGCATTGCGTCCATTAAAATCATCATTAAGTTGGGCAAGGTGATTTACAATTTTTTCGTAGGTTACGGTTTTACCTCCTTGCACATCGCCATAAATATGGAAAACTACCGGGATTGTATAAGTGACGGCAGCCGTTTTTGAGGTTTGAGATTTGCGTTGTGCGACAAAGTTTTTACTAAAAACATCAAAGTTCTTTTTTTCTTCAAGTGCATGTGGATTATTCCGATACACTTTGGCATTTTCTTCGCTTGTTCTGCAGGGCAAAACTTGCGCACTAACTTTCAATACACTGAAAATCAGTAAGCAGATTAGTAATTTTAATTTCATCTATTTAGGTTTTATAATTAGTAATAATCAAAATTACCTTACATGTTTATATGTTTCTGATATTATTTTAATCAGAATTAATACATAATTATCATGTTTTTAACCTTAAAAAATATACTATCAAAAAATACCAATTTTAAAATACAGATAACAACACGCATTTAACTTTATAAGAATATTAATCTAAAAACTTCAAGCAAAAAAACCAGCACTTAAAAGTGCTGGTCTCAAAAAACAAATTAAACTAACTCAAAATTAAAATTTGTCCCAAAAAATTCTTGTTGTCATTAAATCTCCTCCAATAGCCGATGAAGTCTGCTTCGTAATTTGCTGTATTAAGCGTTTTATCAGATGTAGAATAAATATTTCTAACAGGAACTTTGCCTTCAGCTTCTTGAACTGCTGTAACAGGCGCTGTAAGTATAGGATAATCTAATCTTCTATATTCTGTCCAAGCTTCAAAACCACGATTGTAATACGCAATCCAAAGCTGATAAGCGATTTTTTGTTTGTCTGTTCCTGCAGCTGTTGCAAAAGCGACATCTGGTCTATTCAAATACGTTTGGATATCAGTGTCTGAAACTCCCCAAAATTTCATACTAGCTTCAATTCCTTTTGTATAATACGTTGCTGCATTTGCTCCTACGTTAAAGCCTCGGTTTGCCGCGTCGGCCAATAAAAAACAAGTTTCTGTGTAATCGAATATAACACCTGGATTTGTTTTCTGTCTAAGTCTTAAACCTGTATTGCTATAATCAGCATAATTAACTTGTCTGCGCATATGGAGCGCCTTTGTATTCTCCATTTATTTTTGAATTTGGATTGAAGAAAAAATCACGTCTTGGATCTTCTTTTCCGTTTAATTCATTCACAAAAAATGCGGCAATATTAATCTGGCTTGAGTTAACCAAATCATCATATAATGGATTCATGTCTGTTATTGAAGAAAAATACTGAAACAAAGCAGTATCAGTTTCTTTACTCATAACTCCTGAATTGAAAGCGCTTTCCACCATTGTTTTTGCTTTTGCAGCGTCAACATCTGCCAAATGCAATCCCATTTTTAGTTTTACACTATTTGCTAAAGTTTTCCATTTAGCCACATCGCCATGAAAAATTAAATCAGCATTTCCGAAACTATCATATTGATCATTTAAATCTAAAATGGTCGCATCTAAACGGGTAGCCAAATCAAAATAGATTGTTTTTGCATCATCGTATTTAGGAAGCGGAAATTTTTTGATATCTAAAGCTTCAGAATAAGCTACATTTCCAAACAAATCAACCAGCGTTTGGTACGCCATTACAATTTGTACTTCTAAAATAGCAAGTCGGTTTTTCTTGATTCCCTCTTCAATAGGTCCTAATGCTTTGCTATCTTTAATCTGCTTTTGCGAATTGATCAAATCCTGTAATACATCTCTGTACAATAACACCGAATGCGAACTTCCTAAATTTCTTTTTGCCTGATTATAATTGGCTTCATCTGTATAAGTAGATGTAGACCAATGCTGTGCATAGGCTCTAAAGTTGTTTGAATTTACGGAAGCATTCGTTAAAAAATAAGCATAATTTACTTGTGCACTAGTCATTAATGCGCTTGGCAAAGCGGTTTCATAACCTTTTTCATTCTTATTCATGTTATCTAGATTGTCACATGAAGCAATTGCACACAAAACTGCGCCTGCAAAAAATATTGTTTTTATAATTCTCATGTCTTTAATTTTTTAGAATTGAACTTTCAGAGTAAAACTATACTCCTTTGTTGTTGGCAACACTCCGGTTTGAAAACCTTGCAAATTACCTGAAGAAGCTCCTGCCTCAGGATCTGCATAAGGCAAGTTTTTGTGGATTATCCAAAGATTGCTTCCGTTTACAGCAAAAACCATATTGCTGATAAATGTATTCTCTAAAAATCTTTTTGGAAGTCTATAGCTCAATCCTACTTCACGAAGTTTTACATAAGAAGCATCATAAACATATTCTTGCTGTGGCATAGAATTATAAAAATAATAACCATCTGTTCCTGTCACGCTTGCTACAACATCGTTACGTGAACCGTCTTGTTTAACACCATCTAACAACACTCCACCACCTTGAGAAACTGGCTCACGCTGAGGAACTCCATTATGGTTTTTTGAAACAGTACTTTCATAAATTCCAGTCGCATGACCAAATTGCTGATCTAGAGAATAGACATCTCCGCCTTTTTTAACATCTATTAAAAAATTGAAAGCGATATTTTTGTACGTCAAAACGTTATTAAAACCACCAATCCAATCTGGAGCAACATTGCCTATTACAGCTCCCGCAGCTTGCAGATATCTTCCGTTTGAACGAATTACTTTTTCTCCGTTTAAATAGGTATAACCAGAACCAACTAACTGTCCAACTGGTTTGCCAACTTCTGCTACATAATTAACTCCCTGAAAAGATCCTAACGAAATTTGATTGGCTCCTCCTAAAGAAATTACTTCGTTTTTATTCGTTGACCAGTTTACTGTTGCCTGCCAAGAAAAATTGGTTGTTTTTATTGGTGTTGCATTTAAGGTTAACTCATAACCTTTATTCTGAACATTTCCTGCATTAATCCAAGCTCTTGTATATCCTGTCTGAGTTGGTGTTTCGATAGAAAGGATTTGATTTGTGGTATTGGTTTTATAATAAGAAAAATCAAGTCCTAATCTGTTTTTAAAGAATTTAAGTTCAACACCTGCTTCAACTCCTTTTGTCAACTCACTCTTCAAGTCAGAATTACTTCTGCTGTTTTCTGTAGAAAAACGAATTCCGCCAGGTCCAAAATTGCTGTTTTTAGGATAAAGTGCCGAAGTCACCGCAAATGGTGCATCGTTTCCGGTTTCAGCATAATTCAAACGTAATTTTCCGAATGACAGCCATTCTTTTTTAATGTGATTGCTAAAAATATAAGTAGCTGTAACTGATGGATAAGAATAGGTATTATTGTCTTTTGGTAAAGTAGACGACTGATCTATTCTATAAGTTCCTTCAAGAAAATAAGTGTCAAGGAAATTGAAACTTGCCATACCATAAACACTATTTGTACCTAAAGTCTGCTGTATCTCGTCTGGACTATTAATTTGATCAATTGAGTTGGTTAAGGCATAAATTCCAGGCACGACCAATCCTCCATTTGTTACTGCGTAAATCGAATTGTTAACAGAACGTCTTGTATTACCTCCTAACATACCATTAAAACTAATTCCTTCTGCAATACCAGTTTTAAAGTTCAGGACTAAATCTAAGTTGATTTCTCTAAAATTTTTATCAAATCTCGAATATTGTCCAAGAGCGTTTGGAGTTCTTTTAGATCCAACAGCAATACGCTCTTCTTGCAATTGGTGGTAAAAATCTACTGCACCTCTTCCCATAATATCAAACCAGTTCGTAACATCGGTTTTTACGACTACATTACCAAAGAAGCGATCTCTTTTTAGAGAGTTATAATTGTTGTAACGCTGAAAATACGGGTTGTCATGAAATTGAACTTTTAAATCATCTGGAGAACCAACATTCCATGTTGTATTATTACCAGTCAATTCATAAGCCTCTTTAAGATCTCTAAAATCGGCATTAGTTGTATACCATTGTCTCACACTACTCAAATAGTTATTTCCGCCATCTCCATATCCTGTTTCGTTCATTCCGATAGCATCTGATGTTAGATAATTAGCTGTAGTCGAAATTCTAGTTTTTGGCGTAACCTTAAAACTTCCAGAAAAGTTAAAATTGTCTTTTCTGTTATTACTGTTTGGCAAAATTCCTTGTTGCTGATTGTAATTGGTATAACCAAATCTAAAATCTCCCTGATCATTTCCTCCCGAAAAAGCGATATTATTTATATAAGTAAGACTGTTTTGGTAAAAACTGTTCGGATTGTTTCTTACCGCTTTATATGGAGTTGCTTTTCCATAAGTTGGTAATTCTGGATAAAATGAGTTCCAGTTGTAAACCAGTAATGAAGGATCAAATTTTGGTCCCCACGCTGCGTCATCTGTCGCTACGTAAGGGTGAACTCCGCTTCCTAGATCAACTGTTCCGTAAAAATCACCATAACCTCCACCATATTGATTTTGATATTCTGGCAATGTTTTTTTATCTACTACCCCAACATTAACTCCCGAACTAAAACTAAATCCTAATCCGCCTTTAGATTTACTTCCTTTTTTTAGCGTAACAATAATAACTCCGTTTGATGCTCTAGAACCGTACAATGCCGTAGCTGCCGCCCCTTTTAAAACGTTCATGGTTTCGATATCATCAGGATTAATATCAGACGCTGCATTTCCGTAATCATAACCGCCTACATTTCCACCAGATTTTTGATCTTCTTTATTGGTGTTGTCATTATTCAATACAATTCCGTCAACAACCCATAAAGCTTGATTATTTCCTGTTAATGAAGTGGTACCACGAATCACAACATTGGTTGAACCGCCTATATTATTATTTCTTCTAACCTCTACACCTGCAATTTTTCCTGAAATATTATTAGAGACGTTTCCTGTATTTATCTTTGTAAGCTGGTCGCCACTTATTTCTTGGGTAGCATAACCCAGCGATTTTTTCTCTCTTTTAAGACCTAATGCGGTAACAACAATTTCTTGCAATTGTGTAGAACCAGCAGTCATTTTTATATTAATGCTTTTATCTCGCGCTTGAACTTCTCTCGTTTGCATTCCAATAAAAGTAAACACTAACACAGCGTTTGCATCAGCTTTTATTGAATATTTCCCGTCAAAATCAGTCTGAGAGCCAGTTTGAGTTCCTTTAACTAGAACACCCACACCTGGTAGAGGTATTCCATTCTCATCTGATACAATTCCTGACACTATCCGTTCTTGCGCAAATGTCAGTTTGGTCAACAGTACAAAAAAGAGTACTGCAATTTTTCTAAAATTAATCTTCAATTTCATAAAATGGTTTTATAATTAATGAGGCAAATATTTTGCTTTTTAGATAATTTTTCTGATAATATATTACCGAAAAACCTGCTTATATTACCCTATAATTATCAAATTCACATTTTAAAAAACATCTTCACAAAAACAAATAATCATTTAAAAATCAATAAACTAAGCACAATATCTTAAACTTTAAATTCAAGTGCATTTAAATTCTAATTTTATAAAACAAAAAAGAGGATTTCAAATTAATGAAACCCTCCTTTTTTCTATAAATATTTTTTTTCTATTTCGCGCCAGGCGGACAATTTTTTTCTATGTAATGAACAAAAGTATCTACTAAATGTTTGGTTGTTCCTTCGCCTTCATAAATACTATGCGAACGATTTGGATAAATCATTAAATCAAACATTTTATCGTATTTAATTAATTCATTAATTAAAACTTCAGCGTTTTTATAATGCACATTATCATCGCCTGTTCCATGAATGTACAGTAAATTTCCTTTTAAGTTCTTGGCATGAGTTACTGGAGAAGCTTTAACATAAGTTGCTTCATTTTCGTCTGGCAATCCCATATAGCGTTCGGTATAGATATTGTCATAAAAATGCTGATCTGTCACCGCTGCAATGGCAATTCCTGTTTTGTATATGTCTGGATATTGGAACATTAAATTTAAAGTTACAGCACCTCCGCCACTCCATCCGTGAATTGCTACTCGATCAGAATCAATAAAATTCCATTTTAAAACTTCTTTGGCAGCCATTGCCTGATCTCGTGTATTGATAATTCCGATGTTTTTATAAATCGATTTTCTCCATTGCGTTCCTTTCATTGCTGGAGTTCCTCTATTGTCCATTGCAATTCCGATATATCCTTTTGGAATCAATTCACTAATAAATTCATTAAAATAAGGTTTGTCATTAGCCACTGTAGCCATTGGCTCACCGTACACGTAAAAGAAAACAGGATATTTTTTTGAAGGATTAAAATCTAACGGTTTTGCCATTATTCCGTCAATATCAATACCATCAACTGTTTTTACTTTAAATTTTTCTAAAGTATAATTTCTATCAGGAGCAGTAAAAACATCTGCTTCTTTTGGATAAACTTTTTGATGTCCAGACAAAGCGATTAATCTCTGGTTGTAATCTCTCGAAATACTTGCGTTGGCATGTTGTGCGTAAGCTGCATCTGTAGAAAAAATATATCTGTTTGAACCATCAAAAATATCTGGAGTTACTCTTTTTGTTTTTTTAGAACCTAAATTCGTTTCATACAAATAACGCTGTGTAGCATCAGTTGGACTAGCAATGAAATAAATTGTTTTTGTTTTTTCATTATAAGCTTTATAATAAGCATCAAAATTAGTTTTGGTTATTAATTCTTTTGATTTTCCGTCTAAACTTATTTTATAAATATGCATCCATCCATCAGCATCAGAACTCCATAAAAAGGCTTTTCCGTTGTCTACAAATTGGCAAGGAAAAGTATCGTATTCTCCCGAAGAAATATCAAAAACATCTATCCAAGCACTAGATTCTTCTTTATAAATAACTCTAGTTGCTCCAGATTTTGTATTGCAATCGTACATTGTAACCTGATTCTGATTTCGGTTTAACTGAATCACCATCACAGATTCGTTACTTAGCCATTTCATTCGGACCAAATAATTGTTATCTGGTTCTCCTGGAATATTCAACCAATTGGTTTGAAGCGAATCAATATTTACAATTCCAATTTTAACCGACGATGGTTTTTCGCCAGCTTTTGGGTATTCTACAGGAATAATCACCGGATACAAGGAATCGGTATTATTGATCATGAAATGAAATTTAGTCAAAGTTGCGTCTACTCTCCAAAAAGCAATACTTTTTCCGTCTGGACTCCATCTAAATCCATCACGTGCCGCTAGCTCTTCTTCATAAACCCAATCAAAAGTTCCGTTAATGATTTTATCTGTACCGTCTGTAGTTAAAGGCGTAATTTTACCTGAATTTACATTCTCCACATAAATGTTATGGTTGGAAACATAAGCTACATTTTCACTATCACTTGAAAATTTTGCAAACATTAACGACGATGCATCTAAGTTTTTCCCTAATTGTTTTCCTTTACCTGTAGCCAAGTCAAAAAACCAATAGTCACCTTTGGTATTGTCTCTCCATACTTTTTTAGAATTGGTGTAAACCAAAACTTTTGTTTTTGAGTCATTCCAGACTAAATTCTCAATTTCTCCTGTAAATCCGGCAAGATCCAATTGTGCCTTAGACAAAATTGCGGTTTGTTTATCAAGCTTATCAACATCGTAAACCACCACATTATTATCTTTGTTTACCCAAAAGGAATGAGAATTAGGCGACCAATTTAGATTGTTAATGTCAATATCCTTCTGTGCAAAAACAGATGTGCATATCAACAGAAGAAACAATAAATGTTTTTTCATCTTATTATTTTTTATTTTTAATTAAACTTTCAATATCGGCAATTTCAATTGGCATGGCTTCACTCAAATTTACGTTTCCATCTTCCGTTATCAAATAATCATTCTCTAAACGGCAACCAATTCCTTCTTCTCTAATATAAATTCCAGGCTCACAAGTTAGAACCATTCCTTTTTCAAAAGGTCTAGAATAAAGACCAACGTCATGAACATCCAGACCTAAATGATGCGCAGTTCCGTGCATGAAATATTTCTTGTAAGCAGGTTTTTCTGGATCTTGAGCTTTAATTTCGTCCTCTGTGATCAATCCTAATTTGACTAATTCGGTTTCAATTAATTTTGCCATTTGAAGTTCATAATCTTTAGACAAAACTCCTGGCTTCAATAATTTTGAACCTTCTTTCAAACAATGTAAAACAGATTCATAAACCTGTTTTTGCCTTGGACTAAAAGTTCCGTTAACCGGAATACATCTTGTTGTATCTGAATTATAATTGGCATAACAGCTTCCAAAATCCAGCAGAACCATTTCATTTTCTTCACAAACATCATCATTGGAATTGTAATGCAGTGAACAGGCATTTCCGCCAGATGCTACAATAGATTTAAATGCTTGTCTTGTCCCTCCGTTTTTTGCGGTCGCGTATAACAATTCAGCTTCTAATTCGTATTCTTTTACATTCGGACGGATTGCGGCTAAAACTCTATGGAAACCTTCGACACTCAACGCAGTCGCTTTTTTGATTAAGTCAATTTCTTCGTTTGATTTAATAGGTCGCAATGCTCGAGTTATTTTTGTCGCACGATCATATTGATGCAACGGATATTTTTCTTTGCACCATTTAATCATTCTATCCTGTCTGGTTTCCATTTCAGAAGTTACCCTTTTGATGTGCTCATTATGGCCTAAATAAAAAGTATCGGCTTCAAAAGCAAAAAGCTGTAAGGTCTTTTCAAATTCATGAATCCATTTGATATTCTGTATTCCAGAAATAGCAGTTACTTGCTCTTTGGTTAAAAAATTACCATCCCAAATTAGTGTATGTTCGTTGGCTTCTTTTACAAAAAGTATGGCTTTGTTTTCTTCTTTAAAAGCATCTGGGAAAAGTACCAAAATAGTTTCGTCTTGATCAATTCCAGACAAATAAAACAAATCATTGTTTTGTGCAAAGCCCATAACATCATCTGCATTATTTGGCATTACATCATTTGAAGTCAAAATAGCTACACTATTTGGCTTCATTTTTTCGGTAAATCTTTTTCGGTTTTCAATAAACAAAGAAACCGGAATTGCATTGTATTTCATAATTTATATTTGGAATCTGTCAATAGCTACAGAAACAGGTTTGCCAGAAATAATCTCTGTTACGATTTTTCCTGTTGCTGGCGCGAGACTTAATCCCATCATGGCATGCCCTGTTGCTAATGTCAAATTTACGATTTTTTTGTCTTTAGCAATAATCGGCATTCCAGTTGGCGTACAAGGTCTAAACCCAAACCAAGTATCTTCTTGCTTTGGCATTTCGACTTTCATATCAGGATAAAAATCGTTAATGCTGTTAATGATTCCCTGAAGCCTGTTTGCGTTTATTTTATTGTCTTTGGTATGTGTAATTTCCATCGTTCCTCCAAATCTTATGTCATTTGCCATTGGAGTCACGGCCACTTTTCCTTCACATAAAATAGACGGAATACTTGGTTTCTGGGTTTTGTCTTTTAATGTAAAACTGTATCCTTTTCCTGGTAAAATTGAAATCGAAATATTTAGCTTTTTGGCCAAGAAAGGGCTCCAAGATCCTGATGCCAAGACCACTTCATCGGCTCTAAAGAGTCCCTTATTGGTTACTATTTTTTCTATTTTATTTCTTTCTAAAACAAAATCTTTAACGCTCGTTTGAGAATGAATTTCGACTTTTAAACGAGCCAATTCTTCTTTGATGAAAGTCATAAATTTTTGAGGATACAAATGTGCATCGCTTTTATAATGAACTCCTCCAATTACATTTGTATTAGTTCCTTTTTCTAAAAGCGCAACTTCAGATTTTGACAGATAATCTACTTCCAACCCTAAACGTTCTGCTTCTTTTCCTTCGTGGTGCATTTCTTCTCCTACTTTATCACTTTTATAAAGCATTAAAAGTCCTTTTTCTTCGTAAAAAAAAGAATTATTCTCTTTAGCAAAATCCTGATAAAGCTCTTTACTCAAAAGAGAAAGATCTCGTAAAGCGGGCATTGCATTTTCTACATGACGTAAATTGGCATGTTTATAAAACTGCATTCCCCAGTTTATTAAATCTTTGTTCAAACGTGGTTTTACATAAAACGGACTGCGGCTATCGAACATCCATTTTATTCCTTGTGCTATCATGCCAGGCTGCGCGAGCGGTATAATATGTGAAGGCACAATCATACCCGCGTTTCCGTACGAACAGCCATTGTTCATATCAGATTCGTCAAATACGCTCACCTCATAACCTTCTTTTGCAAGATAATAAGCAGAACATAAACCAATAATTCCGCCGCCTATAACAGCTACTTTTTTCATAAATTTTAATTCGTTAAGAGTTTTTTAAACTTCTAGTTATACTATAAATTAATTCATTAAATAACCTGAAATCCAAACGCATATGGATCGTCATTTTCATCAATTACAATAGTATTATAACCGTATACTTTTGCCCAACCTTGAATACTTGGAACAATAGCTGGAATATCTCCAATAGAAGTTTCTTCTACGACTTTACCAATAAACTTACTTCCAATATAACTTTCGTGAATAAACTCTTCCCCTTTTTTTAATTTTCCTTTTGCGTGCAATTGTGCCATTCGGGCCGATGTTCCTGTTCCGCACGGCGAACGGTCGATTGCTTTATCTCCATAAAAAACAGCATTTCTGCCTGAAGATGTAGGATCTATTGGCGTTCCTGTCCATAACATATGCGACACATCTCGAATGGTATCATTCTGTGGATGAATGAAGTAATCAGGATATTTTTCATTAATCTTTTTGCGCACTTCCTGACTGTATTGAATAATTTTACTCGCTGTATAATCCTGAACACCAGAAAAATTCTTCTGCGGATCGACAATCGCGTAATAATTTCCTCCATAAGCCACATCAAAAACAATCTCACCCAATTCTTCACAATCAATAGTAAGACCTTCGGCTGCTAGATACGATTTTACGTTGGTCAGACGTACCCAATCTACCTTTTTGCCAGTTTGCTGATATTCTATATGCACTAAACCTGCAGGAGCTTCCATTTTTATAATACCTGGAGTTTTTGGCGTTACCAATCCTTCCTCAACAGCAATTGTGATGGTTCCAATTGTTCCGTGTCCGCACATTGGCAGACAGCCAGAAGTTTCTATAAACAAAATTCCAACATCGTTGGCAGGATCGCTTGGCGGATACAAAATGCTTCCGCTCATCATATCATGTCCTCTTGGTTCAAACATTAATCCTTTACGAATCCAGTCATATTCTTTTAAAAAATGTCGCCGTTTTTCGCTCATCGAATTACCTTGTAGATTTGGTCCGCCACCGGCAACAACCCGAACTGGATTTCCGCACGTATGAGCATCTACACAAAAAAAAGTTTTCTTTACCATTTTATATTTGAGATAGTGTTAGTTTATTATTTATTGTACGAACAATTTGTAATGGATTCTCATTTTGCAATTCAGCAGGCAGCAATTCGTTTGGCCAATTCTGATAACTTAATGGTCTAACCCATCTGTAAACCGCGTGTATTCCTACGGCAGTATAACGTGAATCTGACGATGCAGGATAAGGTCCGCCGTGAAGCATAGAAGCGCAAACCTCAACTCCTGTTGGCACGCCATTGTATATTAAGCGACCTACGCGATTCTGTAAAGCGGCAATTATTCCTTTGTGCTTGTCAATTTCGTTCTCTTCACTTATAATTGTTCCTGTCAGCTGTCCTTCCAGTTTAGAAATAACTTCTATTAATTCCGTCTCATTTTCACATTCAATTAAAATAGAAAATGGACCAAAAACTTCGTTATGCAATATTTTATTCTCTAAAAACTTTTTTCCATTAACCTTTAAAACTGTTGGAATGCCATGATTTGGAATTGTTTCTCCTTTAAACTGAGCGATTTTCGAAATCCCGTTATGTTCTTCTATTTTTGAAATTCCGTTATTAAAATCAGCATAAATAGAAGGATGCAACATACAGCCAGGCTGAGTTTTTTCAATGGCTTGATTTAGGTTCTCTTCAAATTCTTTTAATTCTTCACCTCTTAAAGCTAATAATAATCCTGGATTGGTACAAAATTGCCCCGCTCCTAAAGTGATCGAATTTGCATAAGCTGTTGCCCATTTTTGACTGTTTTTTTCAATGCATTAGGCAAAAGCACTACAGGATTTATACTTCCCATTTCGGCAAATACCGGAATTGGCTCTGGACGCTGTGCAGCCAAATCGCATAAAGCACGGCCACCTTTTATACTTCCTGTAAAACCAACACCTTTTATTAACGGATGTTTTACCAAACTCGTTCCGAGTGTTCTTCCGTCTCCTATAAGATTAGAAAAAACGCCTTCGGGCATATTGGTTTTCTGAGCCGCTTTTATAATAGCCGAAGCGACCATTTCGCCTGTTCCTATATGCATGGAATGGCTTTTTACAATAACCGGACAACCCGCAGCCAAAGCCGAAGCTGTGTCTCCTCCGCTTGTAGAGAATGCAAAAGGAAAGTTACTCGACCCGAAAACCACAATTGGTCCTAGAGGAACTAACATTTTGCGCAAATCTTCTTTTGGTGCAGGTTGTCTGTCAATTATTGCAGTATCTATTGTTGCTTGAACCCAATTTCCTTCTGTAAGCATTTCGGCAAAGGCTCTTAATTGACCGATCATTCGACCGCGTTCACCTTCCGCCCTGCCTCTCGGATAACCCGATTCGGTACAGTATTGTTCTAAAAGAGTATCTCCCAAAGCTAAAATTTCATCAGCAATTGCGTTTAAGAATTTAGCTTTTTCAATTCCTGAATATTTTTTATAACTCGAAAATGCTTGATTAGCTAAAGTAACTGCTTCCTCAATTTCATCCTGAGTTGCTTCTGTAAAAACCCAAGGATTTTCTTTGTTCAATAACGGATTAAACGTTTTTAATATTTTTGAACCGCTCGCTTTTAGCTGGCTTCCTATATAATTTTTTCCTGTAATCATGTTTTTGTCTAATAAATGAAATGTATTGAAGTCACAGTTCTTAGTTATAGTCTCAGTAAAGAATTCCCTAACAATTCTCACTGAGACTGATAACCAAAAGAGCCAATCTTGGCAATAAGATGCTATAAATTTTTGTAATCTGGCAAAGTTGGTCTTGTTCTTAGTCCTTCGGCAATAATGGCAAGAACTCTTTCTCTTTCTGCCCCTTGCAATGGCAATCTTGGAGCACGGACATTTTCAGTTCCAATTCCTGTTGCTACTTCTGCTAATTTTATATTTTGAACTAAAAATGAATTAATATCCAATTCTAACAAAGGCAAAAACCATCTGTAAATTTTTAGAGCTTCATCGATTCTTCCGGCTTTAGCCAATTTATAAATGGCTACTGTTTCTGCAGGAAAAGCACAAACTAATCCAGAAACCCATCCATCAGAGCCCATTAATAAACTTTCTAATGCTAATGTGTCCACTCCAGATAGTATTTTTAAACGATCCCCAAATCGGTTAATCATTCTTGTAACATTAGAAATATCTCTTGTAGATTCTTTTACTGCTTGAATATTATCAAATTTTAATAACTCTTCAAACATATCTAAAGAAACTTCGATTTTATAATCAACTGGATTGTTGTAAACCATAATAGGAAGTTTTGTACTTTTTGCCACTTCACTATAAAAAGCAACCGTTTCAAAATCAGATGCTTTGTAACGCATTGGAGGAAGCATCATTAATCCTTTTGCTCCATCTTGCTCTGCTTTATTAGCCGCTAAAATGGCTCCCTTTGTAGTTTGCTCTGCAATATTCATTATTACAGGCACTTTATTTTCTGTAAGTGAAACGGTATGTTGTACTAATTCTCTTTTTTCCTCTTCCAAAAGTGTACTGGCTTCACCCAAAGTGCCTCCTAAAATAATCCCTGACACCCCAGCATCTAATTGTGCCTTCATATTAACTTCAAACATTTTGAAGTCTAATTTATCATCTGCAGTAAATTTTGTAGTTACCGCCGGCATCACGCCATTCCATTCAATGCTCATAATTTTAATTTTTTATTTAAGCCAAAATTATCTAGAAACGACAGAGCTAAGCCTTCAAAAATTACCACAAAATGATATTATATTACCCTATATAATGACAAATGTCAAAAAACAGAACATTATAGCATCATTTTTTTGATCAAATACAATATATTTGATAGTAACTAACTAACCACTATATGAAAGTTTTTCCATTCAAAATTCCAAAATCTGGAGAAGATCCCCTTATTTATCAAGAAGATATAGAAGTATCATTTTATGATAAACTGCACCAGCATGAAGAAATTCAAATTAGTTTTATAGAAAAAGGAGAAGGAGCCGTTTTTGCTGGCGATACTATTTCGCAATATCGCGAGGGCGATATATTGGTAATTGGAAGCAATCTGCCCCATGTATTTAGAAGCGATGTTCAAGAAAATGTAATTTCTGTAATGCGAACTTTATTCTTTACTTTCAATTCGTTTGGGAAAGATTTTTTTGAATTATCTACTTTCCGAAATATTCATCCTATTTTAGAAAGCGACAAAAATGGATTTATCATTCATAACGCACCAAAAAAAGTAGTCAAATATTTTAAGAAGTTACGAAAAGCCGACAGTTATACACGATTTATATTATTTCTTGATATTCTAAAATGGCTCTCAATATCTGAAACTACTCCGCTTTCTAATTATTTATATCAAAAGAAAATAACTGATAATGAAGGGAAAAGAATGCAGATTGTGTTTGAATATGTTATGACTAACTTTCATAAAAACATAACGCTTGATGAAATTGCTTCGATAGCCAGTATGACCAAAAATGCTTTTTGTCGGTATTTTAAAGTCCGGACAAACAAATCTTTTTTTCAGTTTCTAATTGAAGTGCGCATTGAGAGAGTCGCAAAATTATTATCTAATAATGAGGAACTCTCTGTTTTGGAAATTGCCGAATTATGCGGCTTCAATAATATTTCCAATTTTAATCGAAAGTTTAAAGAATTAAAACAGCTTTCTCCTTTGCAATATAGAAAGCTGAATTTGTAATTATTCATTAATCAATATTTGCGACTATACAATTCGTAGACAAACTGTTGTTCTACAGACATTCTTTGGGCTAAAAAAAAACTGTTTAATCTCATTATTTATAAACGAGATAAAACATGCTTATTCCTAATACAATAGCGTAAAAAGCAAACTGGTATGGTCGAAAAATAGGGTGAAGAAAAAAAATGTAAAAGTTTTACCATTTTTTTTTGTGATACTATATTATCCATTTCTTGATTAAATAATGCTTACAAGCATCAAAATTCTAAATCATTTATTTGAAATTACTTTCAATAAATTACTATTAGAAGAAAATAAAATTAAGTTACCTATTCTCCAATTAGACAATTTACATTCTGTGTATATATTATCCTCTTTGCTTTTCAGATTGTTTAAAATCATCTCTCTTTTTTACCTCCAATTAAAAAAAACTAGTAGGCACTGGTATGTAAAACTTAAGAACATTTATACTTTTGGATCTCGCATTTATCTATTTATCCAAACAATTTGCACAAGCTCAAAACAATTTATTTCGGTTACAAAATAGAATAAAAGACAAAAAAACTAACGAAAAACTCAATTATTAACCTTGAAAACCAAACGAAGAAGCATGAATTATTGACGCAACAAGCATAAGAACCGAGCCGAATGTCTCGCAAAAAAACAGCACTAACATTCTAAGACGAAAAAAGAGCATTTCTGAGGTCAACAATTTACCTGTGCTACTTACAGCATTATTCTGTAAAGCATAAAAAACTACACAACACACAACACACAACACAACAAATACAAAAAACAAACGCAATGAAGCTATCTTCTGGAAAAAAACGCAAACCTTTTTTACTTACTCTTACTGCATTATTTTTTATTAGCAATATTGCATTTTCTCAAGACGATCAGCGATGGCAAATTAATAACGATGGCACAATTTCTTGGCAAATAAACAATGCTATTCCGCATGATGACCATATCGAAATGAGCGGAAAAAAAATCTCATGCGTTTTAAGATACGGCGTAGCGGCAGATGGTTCTTTTCATGCTACTCGAAGTTTGATCTGGCCAATGCTCAGAACTATTCCTAACAATACACATGCAAGTTTTACACGTCAATTTGCTCAAGATGCTTTTGATCTTGTAACTGTAAATTACAAACCTATTACAGGAGAGAAAACAGTCTCGATAACTCTTAACGGAACATTATTAATTAAAAGTAAAACGAATGTTCTTGAACTTACTAGACAATTTTTTCCTTCTACAGCATTGGCAGGTTACAATGAAATTTACACTATTAAAAACACTTCTGAAAAAAACTCTATTGTAGAAATTCCAAAATCAAATACGATTTATACTTCAGATCCTACAAAAGGAACAGAAGGCAGTTACAAAATTCAGGTGCAATTATTTAATGACGGAACTTTTAACCTAAAGCCCAACGAAAGTGTTACTTTTTCTGTTTTTTATTCTGGCGTTAAAACAAGCGAATCTGTTCCTGCTGTAAATGCCGAAGAAGAAAAAAACAAACGCATTGACTTAATCCGTGAAATTTGGAGCAAATTAATTTTGGAAACACCAGATCAAGTTTTAAATACTGAATTTGCTTTCGCGAAAATCAGAGCGGCTGAAAGTATTTTTGAAACCAAAAACGGTCCAATGCACGGTCCTGGAGGAGAATCGTATTATGCCGCAATCTGGGCAAACGATCAGGCCGAGTATGTTGGTCCGTTCTTTCCTTATTTGGGGTATGAGTATGGAAATCAAGCTTCATTGAATGCTTATCTCCAATTTGCAAAATTCATGAACAAAGACTACAAACCGATTCCGAGTTCTATTGTTGCAGAAGGAACGGATATTTGGGCGGGCGCAGGAGATCGTGGTGATGGCGCAATGATTGCTTATGGAGCAGCTCGTTATGCACTTTCAAGAGGAAATGTAGATGAAGCAAAACAATTATGGCCATTAATAGAATGGTGTTTAGAATATTGTCACAGAAAAATAAATGCTGAGGGAGTTGTCGCTTCAGATTCTGATGAATTAGAAGGACGTCTACCAGCTGGAAAAGCCAACCTCAATACTTCTTCTCTGTATTATGATGCATTAAACTCAGCAATTTATTTAGGTAAGGTTTTAGGAAAAAATGAAAGTCTGCTTAAAACGTATAAAACCGAAGCTGAGAAATTAAAGACTGCAATTGAAAACTATTTTGGCGCTAAAGTCGAAGGTTTTGAAACCTACAAATATTATAAAGAAAATGATGTTTTAAGAGCTTGGATTTGCACGCCGCTTACTATGGGAATTTATGATCGAAAAGATGGAACTATAGATGCTTTATTTTCTCCTAGATTATGGACTAAAGATGGTTTGGCAAGTATAGCCGGAGATAAAATATTTTGGGATCGATCTACCTTATATGCTTTAAGAGGAGTTCTTGCTGCTGGCGAAACAGATAAAGCACTTGATTTTTTACATTATTATTCTAACCGACGTTTATTGGGCGATCACGTTCCATACCCTGTAGAAGCGTATCCAGAAGGCGATCAGCGTCATCTTTCGGCTGAAAGCGGTTTGTATTGCAGAATTTTTACAGAAGGATTATTCGGAATTCGTCCAACTGGTTTGCGCAGTTTCGATTTTACGCCACGTCTTCCTAAAAATTGGTCTATTATGAAACTGAAGGGTATTCATGCTTTTGAACGCGATTTTGATATTACAGTTGAAAGAGCTGGCAAAAACCTAAGGTTAAAAATAACTGATGGAAAAAAGCTAGCAATCAATAAAGTTATTAAAGATGGCACGACGATAAATATTAAGTTATAATTTTTTTTGAATTATTGTTTTTTTTAAAATAGTCTTTTACTTAGATATAAATCCTCTTAATCTGCAAAATCTGCGAGAGAAAAAAATAGTCAAAAATGCCTCTCGCAGATTTTGCAGATATAACAGATTTCATACGTAAAGTATAGCTAAAAAGACCTAACACATTGCGTCTCTTCAGAATATGGGGACAATAATAACAAATCTCTATTTCAAAGCCTTAAATAATATTTCCACAGGATGCTGTGCCTTTCGTCCTGTTCCATCTGCAATTTGATGTCTGCAACTTGTTCCTGGAGCAGCAATTAAAGTAACACTTTCTTCTGCCCTAATTGTTGGAAACAAAACCAATTCACCAATTTTCATCGAAATATCATAATGCTCTTTTTCATAACCAAACGAGCCTGCCATTCCGCAACAACCACTCGGGATATTTAAAACAGTATAGTTCTTTGGCAATGAAAGTATCTTTTTAAGTGGCGCTAAAGACGATAAACTTTTCTGAAAACAATGTCCATGCATACGCACTCTTTCTGTTTTTTCTGTAAAACTAGTAGGAGAAATACGTTTAGCTTCCAATTCTTTAGCCAAAAACTCTTCAATTAAAAAAGTTTTCGCCGCAAATTGTTTTGCTTTTTCTTTGAGATCACCACGACACAAATCAGGGTATTCATCGCGAAATGAAAGTATTGCAGAAGGTTCAATTCCGATTAAAATTCCATCAGTTGGAATTGTTGCTTCAAAGTCTTTTGTGTTTTGTTCTGCAATTTCTCGTGCTTCTTTTAGCATTCCTTTTGATAAATAAGTTCTTCCGCTTATTCCAATTTTAGGAATCTCAACCTTATAACCTAATCTGTTTAAAAGTTTTACAGCGGTTTGTCCTATTTCGACATCAAAATAATTCAGAAATTCATCATTATACAAATACACAATTCCATTATTAAAATCACCAATTTGGCTATAGCTTTTCATCCATTTGGCAAAAGTAATTTTATGCATTAAAGGCAATTGTCTTTCTAGGGCAAAACCAGTTCCTCTTTTAATCCAATTTCCTAGAATTCCTTTCGCAGATAAATTATATAGCCACGGAGCTGAAGCGAATAATTGATTTATTTTTGGCGTATTTCCAATTAGTTTAGATCTAAATTTTACTCCGTTTTTATCCTGATACTGCTGTAATGTTTCGGCTTTCAATTTTGCCATATCCACATTTGAAGGACATTCTGATTTGCATCCTTTACAGCTTAAACATAAATCCAAAACGTCAAGCAAATTTTCATCATCAAACCTATTTGCTTTCGTTGAGTTTGTAATAGTCTCTCTAAGCATATTGGCGCGCGCTCGAGTCGTATGTTTTTCGTCTCGAGTTGCCATATAACTTGGACACATTGTTCCGCCACTTTTTTCTGTTTTTCGACAATCTCCAGATCCGTTGCACATTTCGGCGGCACGAAGAATTCCGTTATGATCTGAAAAATCAAAATACGTTTCAGGCATTGGCGTATCTTGGCCTGCTTTATATCGTAGACTTGTATCCATTGGTGGCGTATTCACAATTTTTCCAGGATTGAAAACACCCCACGGATCCCAAACATTTTTTATCTGAATAAATAGCTGATAAATTTCATCTCCAAGCATCAACGGAATAAACTCTCCACGAAGTCTTCCATCACCATGTTCACCACTTAAAGAACCTTTGTATTTTTTAACCAAATGCGCTATATCTGTTGCAATAGTTCTAAAAAGAGCCGTTCCTTCTTTGGTTTTTAAATCTATAATCGGACGCAAATGCAATTCGCCAGTAGCGGCATGCGCATAATGCACACAGTTTAAATTTCTTTCTTTTAAAATCGCATTAAAATCTGCTATAAAATCAGGCAAATCATTTACGTCTACGGCTGTATCTTCAATCACCGCAACTGCTTTTGCATCTCCGGGAATATTCGATAATAAGCCTAATCCAGCTTTTCTTAATGCCCAAACTTTATTGGTGTCTTCACCATACACAATTGGGAAATGATAACCTAGATTTTTAGATCGCATTAAAGCTTCCATCTCTTCTGCAATCTTCTCGATTTCTTCTTGCGAATCTCTCAAAAATTCGACAGCCAAAATAGCCTGAGGATCGCCCTTCACAAAAAAGCGATTTTTGCTTTGTTCTATATTTTCTTTGGTGCATTCTAAAATATAGTGGTCAATTAATTCTACACTATCAGGATTGAACTTCAATGCTTCAATATTTGCTTTTAAAGATTCATGAATGCTTTCGAAATGAACGCAAATCAATGCTGAAAAAGGTTTTAAAGCATCAACTAGATTTAATTTTACCGCTGTCGAAAAAAACAAAGTTCCTTCAGATCCTGCAATCAATTTACAGAAATTAAACTTTTCTGAGAAATCTATAAAAGGCGAACTATCGGCCAATAAATCCAAAGCGTAACCTGTGTTTCTTCTTGGAATTGTTTTTTTAGGAAAATTGGCTTCAAATAAATTTCTATTATTTTCAGATGAAAGTATTTCTTTCGCTTGAACATAAATTGCTTGTTCTAATGTACCAACAACATTAATTCCGTTGCATTTATCTTCAAATTCAGCATTTGTTAAAGCGCCAAAAACGACTTCATTTCCATCTGCCAGAAAACCTTTTATTTCAAGAACATGTTCGCGCGTTGATCCATATACAACAGAACGTGCTCCACAAGCATTATTTCCAACCATTCCGCCAATCATGCAACGATTACTGGTAGAAGTTTCTGGTCCGAAAAAAAGTCCGTACGATTTCAAATAAAGATTCAGTTCATCGCGAATTACTCCTGGTTCTACCCAAGCCGATTTTTCATCCTTATTAACAGAGATAATTTTGGTAAATTCTTGCGAAATATCAACCACAATTCCGTTTCCAACGACTTGCCCAGCTAATGAAGTTCCGGCCGCACGAGGAATGATACTGCTGTTGTTTTCTTTTGCAAAAGCAATAATTTTCTGGATATCTTCTTTAGTTTTCGGAACAGCTACAGCCAAAGGCATTTCTTTGTAAGCGCTTGCATCTGTTGCGTACAGCAGACGCATGGTATGATCGTAAAATAATTTTCCTTCTAATTGCTTTTCTAAATTGGCAAGTTTATTATCATTCATTTTTTTACTTTATTGTATACAAATCCACTTCTACCAAAAATGATAAAAGAGAAAAGCTGTCGCTAATTTTTGTTTGCTTAAATCGTTGTGTAGAACTAATGAAGGCTTCCGTCTTTTACAACGGAAGACTTTTTATTTTAATGGAAAGATTTTATAGTTCGCTTAATGCAATATCTAGCAATTCAACCATTTCATCAGCATTTTGTTTGTTGAATGGCATTGGCGGTTTTATCTTTAAAACATTATGCAAAGGTCCGTCTGTACTCAACAAATAGCCTTTTGCTTTTATTTTTTCAACAACAATATCAATTTCAGGAATAGCCGGTTCCATCGTAATTCTGTCTTTTACCATTTCTGCACCAATAAACAAACCATGCCCTCGAACATCACTTATAATTGGGTATTTAGCCATTAAGCCTTTTAATCCATCCATCAAGTAATTTCCAGTTTCTAGAGCATGCTTTTGCATTTCTTCTTCTTGAATTACATCTAAAACTGCCAATCCTGTTGTCATTGAAACAGGATTTCCTCCGAAAGTATTGAAATATTCTAATCCGTTGTTAAAGGCTTCTGCAATTTCCTCAGTAACAATAACAGCTGCAAGCGGATGTCCGTTTCCTATTGGTTTTCCTAAAACAACAATATCAGGAACGACATTTTGCAATTCGAATCCCCAGAAATGATCTCCAATTCTTCCAAATCCAACTTGAACTTCATCTGCAATACAAACACCTCCTGCGGCACGAACATATTGATAAACTGTTTTAAGATAATTTTCTGGCAACGGAATTTGTCCTCCAACTCCCAACAAAGTTTCGCAAATAAATACTGCTGGCGCTTTGTGTTCGTTTTTTAAATCTTCAATAATTCTTTGCACATCGGCAGCATATTTTTCTCCGGCTTCAGTATCTCCATATTTATACGGTCCACGATACAAATCTGGATTAATTGCTTTATGAATCCAAGGCATTTGCCCTGAACCGCCTTTGCTGTCAAATTTATACGGACTCATTTCCATTGCAACTGTCGAAGTTCCGTGGTAGGCATGATCTAAAACAATAATATCCTTTTGTTTGGTAAAATGACGGCTCATGCGAATCGCCAAATCATTGGCTTCACTTCCTGAATTAACAAAATAACAAACGCTAAGTTTTTCTGGTAAAGTTGCAGTTAGTTTTTCTGCATATTCTGTAATCGCATCATTCAAATATCTCGTATTGGTATTTAAAGTTGCAATTTGCTTTTGCATTTTTCTAACAACAACGGGATGACAATGACCAACATGCGAAGGATTATTTACACAATCAACAAAAGTTCTTCCTTTGTCATCATATAAATATTGCAAAGCTCCTTTTACAATTTTTAGTTTGTCTTTGTAACCAATACTCAGGTTTCTGCCTATTTTCTTTTTTCTGATTTCAAGCAATTCTGAGTAATCGTCATTTGTAATTAACCCTTCAAAACCACAAGCTTTTCTAAACGCATCTTGCGCCTTGATCGGGTTAATTTTTATTAGTTTATATAATAAATCCCAAGCTGGTTTTTCAGTAATAAAATGATGTTCGTTGTTACTGTCTAATGAAGCATTATAAGCCGATTGCGTTACGCTAATACAAAGTCTTCCTGCGATTAAATAATACAATAAATCTAATTCCTGCTCAGTAAGCGCATATGAATGATGATATCCTTCAACAATTTTTACCGCTACAGTCAATGGATCTTCCTCGTCTAACATTGCATAAGTACAGGCGATTGCCAAATTATTGACTAAAGCTGTATAAACCATATCGCCAAAATCAATAAGTCCGTTAACACGATTTCCTTGCACTAAAACATTATAATCGTTAGCATCGTTGTGAATATAAGCATGTCTCAATCGATGAATTTGCGGTGCTACTTCTGTATCAAACTGCAATAAAAAATAACCTGCAATACGCCTTCTTTCGTGATTTAGAATGTGTTTCAAATTATCGCTTGCTTCACTAGCTTTACTAATATCCCAAGTATAATTTCGATGCATTGCAGGATGCGAAAAATCAGCCAAAGCACGATCCATGTTACCCAAAAATGAACCTAAATTATAATGCAATTCAGTTGTTTTGTTTTTTTCATCTACCCAGAAAACGCCTTCTAAAAAGTTTAAAATTCGGATATAATAGGTTTGAGAATCTGTTACTATTTTTGTAAGCTCCTCTCCTTTTTTGTTGATGCAAAAATGCTGAAAACAATCTGAAATAATGCTTTTTGTAAGATGTCTTATAATGGCCGCTTGCGCTTCTAAAAAAGGAAACGGATGACTTTCGTTGGATACTTTTAGAATGTATTTTTCATTTTTCTCATTTGATAAAAGAAAATTCAATTCATCATACCCGTTTAATGCTTTTACGGTTACGCTAAAACCGTAATGTTCTTTTACTAAATCTTGAATAATTGCTTCTGAAAAATTCATTGGTATTCTTTTAAAGTTGTTTTTTATTTTTTTTAGCCACTAATCTCATGAATTTGCACTAATTTTTTTCTTTTTTTAAGTTGTTCTACAAGTATCTAATTCGTGCAATTCGTGGCAAACTTTATTTTATTCTATTTCCAAATTACAGCCTGAGCTGGTTCTAGTGGATTTTGTCCAACTAAAATTTTACTTCCTGCGGGAATAGGCAGATTAATTGTTTCATTGGTATAATTTACCCCAACAAAAAAGCCGTCTCTCCATTCTACATAAACACCTTTTGGAAAGTTTTCGATGGCTACTTTTGCATTCTCATAAACTTTTCGAACAACTTCTCTTTCCAAATTTCCATCTTTACTTTCTGCTCCAATATAAGTAACGGTTCCTTTTCCTAGTTTTCTTGTAATTGCAGTGCTTTTCCTTTGTAAAACTGATCGGCATAAGTGGCTAAAACTTCTGTGCCTTGTTTCGGATTTAAAACGTCTGCCCAAGCATTCCATTTGTAGGTATTGCTTCCAGAATTTACTGTTCCGTTTACATCTTCAACTAACATATCAAAAAATTCAACGTCAGCTCCGATTAAAGGTACAATTGGTGCGTTCCAATTCGCTTCAAAAAAATGTCCGTTTTTATCCTTCTGACCTGTTCGGCAAGAAAGAATTAAATTTCCTCCATTTTCAACATATTTTGTCCATTTGTCAACCAACTTTTGATCAACTAATTGATACGCTGGCGCCACAATAAATGGATAAGCCGAAAAATCGCTTTCTTCTGTAATAAAATCCATTGGCGCGCCTGTTGATTTTATTGCCGAGGTATACGTATTTCTATGTCTCCATGTATTCCAGAATTCAGTTTGTTTTTGGTTTTCCAAATCCCAAAGATTTTCATGGCTCCATAAAAATCCTGTTTTCCTTTTTGCAATTTCCTGCGGAATCGTCGCTTTTGAATTGTATTCTTTACGAAGCAATTTCATGTCTTCGATTGACTGTACAAACTCTTTTCCTCCCGTTGATAAAGTTACTCCATCAGTTCCAACAATTCCGTCATGATACATTTCGTCGCTTCCTAGAGGATGTCTGTATCTATACGTACAAGTAAATGAACAACCTCCGCCAAAAGCCTGAGAAATCCACATGTGAACGGTTCCTGGAAGCAATTGCGGATTAATACTTGCCCAGTTTACTTGTCCTGGCTGCATTTCCATAACTCCAGTAACGCCATTTATAGATCGATAATAATCATTGGCTTCCATGATTTTGTTTGGAGATCCCATTCTGAAATTCTGTCCTCCTAATGTATTTCTTCCGCTAACTGGATACATTGTATAAGTGGCAAAATCCATTTTATCTGTTCTTCTTGGATCTGCACCATACACTACATTGGTATAATTTGTTGTTACCCATTGTTTTGGATCGATATATTTTCGAAGTGTTTCGGCTTGCAGATTTAAATATTCTGCTTGCGAATCTGCCGTATATCTTTTGAAATCCAAAACAGCGTGCGGGCTTAGTTTGTCTTCAGAATAAATCTCCGCATTTGGAATTGCAATCTGCTCAAAATTATTATATCTGATACTCCAGAAACTAGCTACCCATTCGGTATTCAATTTTTCGATTGTTCCGTATTTTGCTTTAAGCCATTCCTGAAATCCTTTTTGTGCCGAAGGACTAAAATCGTCTGGTGCGCCAGGTTCATTATCTACTTGCCAGCCTATGATATTTTTATTCTTGCCGTATCTTTTTCCTAATTCAGAAACAATTTTCTCTACAAATTCTCTGTATTTTTCATTAGATACAGATTGATTCGCTCTATTTCCATGTTCTCTTCTGCGTCCACTTGCATCGACTAGATAAATCTCAGGATATTTTTCTCCCATCCAAGCTGGAGGTGTTGGCGTAGGTGTGCAAAGAATTACTTTTAGACCTGCTTTTTCTGCAATTGCCAAAGCATCATCTAGCCATTTGAAATCGTATTTTCCTTCTTCAGGCTCCATAAAAGTCCACGCAAATTCGGCAAAATGCGTAAACTCAAATCCTAGTTTTTTAATATTTTTTAAATCGCGTTCCCATTGTTCTCTCGGCCATTGTTCCGGATAATAATAAACCCCTATTTGCATTAAATCTGCCTTTGAGAAAAAACAGCTGCGGATCTTTATTTTCTGAAACTGTATTTTTTTTGTTTTGGGCAAAAAGAGGAATTGAATGACAGCTTGCAACAAGCAATCCTGCCATTATTAATTTTCTGAAAGATATATTGTAGTTAAACATATTTTATAGTTTTGGTATTAATGAAATGTTGGATGTTTATTTATCCTCCAAAAGCGACATTAAATAATGCGACGCAGACCAGCTAAAATTAAAAGCTTCTAATCCTTTTCCTGTAACGGGCTGATAATTTTCTCTAATAGAAGTTCCTTTATCCACAACTCCTTCTGCATTATGAATCAGTTTATGCGCTAACTCATTTGCTTCTTTTGTATAGCCATATTTTTCTAGTCCGTTAATTCCAAAGTAACTTTGATCCAACCAAACAGGTCCTCTCCAATAGCCATTATCTGGCTTAAATTTAGGATGATTTGCGACCAATGTTGGTAAAGGGACAAAAGTGTTCAAACTTGCCGAATCCAGCATATTAATTTTTGCCGCTTTCACTTGTTCTGCAGAAGCGACTTCTGCCCAAATTGGACAATATCCTTCGCATCCCATTGCTTTTATCAATGTTTTTCCGTCAATGGTTGTATCATAAAACCAGCCTGTTGCAAGCATCCCAAAACTGATTTTGAATTTTCATTTTTAGTGCGAGCACTTTCTTCATTCCATTTTTTTGCTTCGACACTCAGTTTTAAAGTCTGCTTGCCATTTTACTTAAAAAGTTTTTCTCTGCAAATAAAAATGAATTCAGATCAACACTTTCCTGATCTAATGAATATGCTTTTTCTCCGTTTTTTAGAATTTTACTTTCATCAAAACGAACTGCATTATCCATTCCGCTTTCCCACTTTGCCGCAATCACAGTTCCATCTGTAGAACCAAATTCGCATAAACCATCCTGATCATGATCTCGTTCTTTGTACCACCAATTATGGTATAATTTTAACTTCGGATAAAACTCTTTTAGAAAATTAATATCCTTTGTTTTTTCATAAATTTTCCAAATTGCCCAAGCCGCAAGAGGTGCTTTTGTGTTTCGGTAATTATTTTCTTCTAGATCATTGTTTCTGTAAATGCAATCTGGAATAAAACCATTTGGCTCTTGATAATCAAATAAAGCACGCATTTGATTTTTGGCTAACTCCGAATCATAATTTGAAACTGCAACAGCGTGTTTCCAGCTGTCCCAAGCCCAAAAACCATGAAACCATTCGTAATTGTAACTCGGAAAAAGACCGCCATGCTTTAATCCTTCTGCTGCAATTCTAGTGTTGGTTTGTAATGTTAGTGCCAATTTTGCTATCAAATCAGAATAAATCTGATCTTTATAAATGGTTTTCTTTTTGGCAATTAATTGCGATAATTGCTTTTCTTTTTCTTTTTGCGTGTTGTTAAGCAGTGTATTAAAAACCGTTTTTTGTATTGTCTCGTTTTCGGTTTTCCATGAATATTGTGGAAAAATAAAACTTTGAGAAACAATTATTTCTTTTGTTTCATTTGGTTTTAAAACCAACTTTTCTGTCTGCGCTTGGTATCCTTGTTTCGAAATTTCAATTTCTGATTTTGTTTTCAAGAATTGAATGTAACCTACAGCAATACTTTTAGCAGAAGTGATTTTTAAAACATTGTTTTCATTTGATAGTTGTAAATCATCTAAAAACAAAGTTGCATTATAAGAAGGAAAAATAGTTAGTGGTTTAGCTGTTTTATTGGTAATCGCTGTTTTCTGTAAAGCCGAATGCCCTGATAAAAACACTAATTGCTGTTTTACTTCTAGTTTTTCATTTTTAAATTGCTGTTCTAAATGGCTGTTGTAGCTATTTTGTGCGACCAATGAATTTTTCCAGTTGATGATTTCTTGTTTGTTTTCGTCTTTTAGCTGTAATGAAACAAAAGAAGAACTTAACCAAACGCCATTCTGTTCAGTCATTAAGAAAGGTCCTGAAAATCCTGCTTGAATTTCTGATGGTTCTAAAAACCCAAATCCGAACCAAGCGCCTTTATCTGAAAATGCCAATGATTTTCTATCTGTAGCATTTTTTGGATCTCCTTTAAAATTGATACTGTTTTTGCCTGACTCTAAATTTGGAAAGCTCTTTTGAGACCAACCTGCCTGTATTATAAAAAAGGAAGCAAGAATAAAAAGTATGTTCTTTTTGTTCATGTTTTATGTTTGTTTTTGTTATTATTTAGATAAAGTCTTGCTCTTTTTATTGGCAAGATCGATAATCTTTAGACAAAAAGAATAGCCCAAGAAATATAGGCTATTCTTTTTGAAATTTAAATCATTTCGAGAATTAATTCGTTTGCAATTCTGTCAATGGAATTGGATAAAAATTATTTTTTGCGACATCAAAACCTGTTCTTCCAACAGCATCAAGCGCTTCTTTTGTTTTTCCCCAACGACGCAAATCATAAAAGCGATAATTTTCAAGAGGGAATTCTAAAATTCTTTCGTGCTCTATTTGTGCTTTTACTTCTGCTGTGGTTGTTCCTGTCATTGCTGGCATGTCTGCTCTTTCGCGAACTTTATTAATATACGGAATAGCTTCTCCTGGACGTCCTAATTCATTTAAAGCTTCGGCCTGCATTAGCAATACATTCGAATATCTCATCAAAGGAATATTGATCGCTGTAAATTCTTGATCCATTTTTTCCTGTGTACTCGGAATATATTTACGATATACTGGTTTGTCTGTATCTCCAAATTTATCATCATATGTAGTTCCTAATACCAATGGATTGCTAGGGTTATTAAAATAAGGATCTTTAAAGAAAATGGTACTGTAAAAACGTGAATCGTAGTTTCCTGTAGTCGCAATTTTTCCTTCTTTTTTGAATTCATTTACTAGCATTGGACTCGGAAGAATTTCATCCCATCCGCCAAGTTCAGAAGCTGCCATCCAATAATGAAGTGCATTACGATAAAATGCTCCGTTTGCTGTAGTTTCTGAAAATTGAAGTTCAAAGATCGATTCTTTTGTGTTTTTGGTTGTTCCGTCAAACATAGAAACATAATCTTTAACTAGTTCATAACCTTGTACTTTGCTAAATGCTGTAAGTGCGTCATTTAAGAAAGTTTGTTTTTGAGCTGTTTCTTCATAGGCTCTTGTTAAATATGCAAATCCTAAATAACTGTTTGCTGCACCGCTTGTTGCGCGTCCTGTTTTATCTGCTGATTGTTTTGCTGGTAAAACATCGGCTACAGCTTTAAACTCGTTTATAATAAAATCCCAAGCTTCTGCACGTGTTGACAAAGGAATATTCAAATCGCTTTCTTTAGTAACATATTTATTTCTAATATAGATTTGATTCCAGTTAAGAATAAGTTTCATATGATAGTAAGCACGTAAAAAACGAGCTTCGGCTTCAATTTGTTTGCGGTCTGCATCAGTTATTTTATCTGAAGGAACCTGTGGTAACTTATCAATAACCTGATTGGCATTACTGATTCCTCTATAATTAATTTTCCAATAACTAGTAAACTGACTGTTTCCGTTGGTGTACGTAAAAGTCGAAAGTTCTACCCAGTTTTGGTAGTTCAATGCATCGCTTCCTAATTCGTTTATGTCTTCACGATAAGCCTCAACTGGCCATTTTACTTCGGCGAAAGCCCACTCATCAACCGCACATTCTAACTGAGAATAAGTGGTCGCTAAAGCTGATTCGGCGTCAGCTTTGTTTCTCCAGAAATTATCTGATGTAAGCTGATCAGGCGATTGCTGATCCAGATAATCATCACAACTTGCAAAAGTGAATAAACCTATAGTGGATAATATTAAAAATATCTTTTTCATGATAGTGTCTTATTAAATAGAATTAAAATATATACTGAATACCAGAAACAAATGATCTTGTAAATGGATAAACAAAACGGTCTACACCAGTATCAATTACTGAAGCTCGTGAGAATTCAGGATCGATACCTGAGTAATTGGTGATAGTAAACAAGTTCTCGGCGCTTATATAAATTCTAAGTTTATCAATTTTTGCTTTGCCTAACATTTTGCTTGGAATAGTATACCCAAGTTGCAATTGGCGCATTCTGATGAAGTCTCCGCTTTCAAGAAAACGATCTGATTCACGACTGTTTCCGTTAGGATCTTGCAATACGGCACGTGGTATATTACTATGATTTTCTGGTGTCCATGAATTAAGTGTAGAAGCCAGCATATTTGTTCCTGAATTCATAGACTCATAGAAATATCTGTTTCCGTTGTATAACTTATTGCCCCAACCGCTTCCTATCAAAGCAGAAAAATCAAATCCTTTGTAACTTGCACCTAAGCTAAGGTTTACTTCTAGTTTTGGCAATCCTGTTCCTGCATAAGCTTTATCTTTTTCATCGATAACACCATCTCCGTTCAAATCTTTGAAACGAATGTCTCCAGGTTTAGCGTTTGGCTGTAATAAAACTCCATTTTTGTTATGTGCGGCAACTTCGTCAGCAGATTGGAAAATACCATCTGTTTTGTATAAATAGAATCCGCTAATTGGACTTCCAACGCGAGCCTGAGTTGGAAAGTGTTCGTCTCCGTATTTTAATCCTTCTCCGTAAATAGTTTGTCCGTCGTTTGCCAATTCTTCTACCCTATTTTTAAGCGTAGTAAGGTTTAATCCTGCATTATATTTAAATTCATTAACTTGATCACGGTAATTTACTTCAAATTCGAATCCGCTGTTGCTAATTTTACCTACGTTAAGAACTGGATCATCGATTCCGGCAGATGGAGCAAGTTTTTTCGTAATCAATAAGTTGTCTGTAACATTATGGTAATAGTTCATCGAACCGCTGATTTTTCCTTTTAATAGCGTATAATCGATACCGATGTTTTTAGAATCTGTGGTTTCCCATTGCAAATTTCTATTTTCTAATGCTGTTGCAATACTTCCTGGCCAAGGATTGCTTCCTATACCTTGAACATAACCGTTTCCTAAAGTATTACCTGTTTTAATTAATGTATTTGCAGAATAATAACCTAAAGCCGCTTCGTTACCCAATTGTCCCCAGCTTGCTCTTAATTTTAAAGTAGAAAGAATCATGTCTTTTGGAAAGAAATCTTCTTGCTCGATTTTCCATCCTAAAGCAATAGATGGGAAAGTTCCCCAACGGCTGTCTTCTCCAAATTTAGAAGAACCATCTTTTCTAACTGTTACTTGAAGTAAGTAACGATCGTTGTAAGAGTAATTTAACCTGCTAAAGAAAGATACTCTGTTGTATTGAAATTTTGAACCGTCGGCAGAATACGTTCCTCCTTTTCCGGCACCAATTGTTTCAAAACTAGGATCAAGAAATCCTGACGGACGATCGATAGAAACTAGTTGTCCGTTTTCTACTGTATAATCTGTTGTCTTACCTTCAACACTAACCTGATTCCAGTTTGATGCCTGACTATTAAAAGTATTACCAAGCATTAAACCAAAAACATGTTTCCCGAAGGTTTTATCAATCGTGATAATATTGTCTAATATTTGCTCATTCCAAGTAGTTCTTAATTCTGTTTGCATCGGATAAAGATGCACTTCCTTAGGATTTGCAATATAAGGTGGAAAATGAGCCGTTTGCTGGTTGTTTTTCACACGGTAAGAATAAGCCAGTTTGTATTTTAACCAAGGTGCGATGTTTGCTGTTGTCGCAATATTTGCCGTTATATCCTGTCCTATATCATTGCTTTTTCTAAAATGCTCTTCAGCAACTGGATTTGTACCTGCTGGCAAACCATTTTTATTTGACAATCCATAGCCATATTCCTCTGATGAGTCATAAACTGGAACCAAAGGAGACATTGTATATACTTCTTTTAACTGGAAATTAGGCAATGCATTTTGCGTTCCCATATAAGCCATTTTTCCATCAATGTCAAAAATCGATTTTTTGAAACTCACTCTCGCACTACCTGTTTGCTGACCAAATTCGTTATCTATTACAATACCTTTTTGCTTTACGTAATTACCATAAAGTGCAAATTTGAAATCTCCTTGTCTTCCTTGAATTCCTAAACCATAATTTTGTGTAAGTCCAGAACGGAAAACTTCGTCCTGCCAATCTGTATTTGTATCAGACGGTGCAGTAATATAGGCTGGAAGCGGTTTTGGAGAAGTTGCATATTTATTGTATTCGTCATACATTCTTTTATTAACCGTTTTGTAACCATCAGCATCTAATAAATCTAATGTTTTAGATGGGTTTGTGATACTTAAAAAAGAACTAAAATCTACTTTTACTCCTTCTTTCTGTCCATTTTTTGTGGTTACGATAATTACACCATTGGCAGCGACAGATCCGTAAATTGCAGCCGCAGCACCATCTTTAAGAACCTCCATCGATTCTATATTTGTTGGGTTAATAGTATTGATAGATCCCTGAAATCCGTCAATAATATAAAGCGGTTCTGTTGCTCCAAATGTATTTACTCCACGAATTTTCACGCTCACAGAGGCACCTGCAACACCACCGCTTTTTTGCACATTCACCCCTGCAACTAAGCCTTGAAGTGCTTCTGCTGGACTTGTTGTCGCACGCGTTTCTAGGCTTTCTTTTTTAACGGTAGAAATGGCTCCTGTAACATTACTTTTCTTTTGCGAACCATAACCAATAATGACAACTTCATTCAGTTTATTGGTTTCTTCCTGCATAACCACATTAAGTTCTTTGCGATTATTTACCTCTTCGCTTATTCCTGTAAATCCTACATAAGAAAAAACGATAACTGGATTTTCTAAAGTCGATGAATACACCAACGTATAATTTCCATCAATATCCGTTGTCGCATTAAATTTAGAATCTTTGATAGAAATACTTACGCCAGGCAACGTATTATTTTTATCGTCTGTAACTTTTCCTGAAATAGTCTTTTGCGCTTGCGCAAAATTGATGTTTGGTAACCACAAACATAGCAGTAAAGGAATAAAATAAAGTCTCCTAATTAGTTTTCTGTTCATTTCGGTAATGGTTTTAGTTAGTAAATTTTTAGTTGTTTTTTTTACATTTTTAGTTTTTTTGCATGCAGATACACCTCGCCTGATAATGTTCAAGAAACATTATCAAACAAAATGTGGTATTCTCTTTGGGGTGATTTTTTGTTAAGCTTTAATCTCTTTGGGCTACAAATCGAATTTTATTCCTTGCGCTAATGGCAAGCTCGTAGTATAATTGATTGTATTGGTTTGTCTTCTCATGTAAATTTTCCATGCATCAGATCCAGATTCACGTCCTCCACCGGTTTCCTTTTCTCCACCAAAAGCTCCACCAATTTCGGCACCAGATGTCCCGATGTTCACGTTTGCAATTCCACAATCAGAACCAGTAACAGATAAAAACAATTCTGCTTCTCTTAAATTATTTGTCATAATTGCAGAAGACAATCCTTGCACTACTCCATTCTGGATTTCTATAGCATTTTCAACTGTACCTGAATATTTTAATAGGTATAAAACAGGAGCGAAAGTTTCATGCTGTACAATTTCAAAAGTATTCTCTGCCTCTGCAATTGCAGGTTTTACATAACAGCCACTTTCATATCCTTCACCAGAAAGCACTCCGCCTTCAACAAGAATTTTACCTCCTTGTGTAACGACTTGTTTCAAAGCTTTCTCATACATTTCTACTGCTTGCGTATCAATCAGAGGACCAACATGATTTTTTTCATCTAAAGGATTTCCGATTCGCAATTGTTTGTATGCCGAGATAAGAGCATCTTTTACCTTATCATAAATACTTTCGTGAATAATTAAACGACGTGTAGAAGTACATCTTTGTCCAGCTGTTCCAACGGCACCAAAAACGGCACCTATAATTGTCATTTTTAAATCGGCATCGGGCGTTACAATGATTGCGTTATTTCCACCTAATTCTAGCAATGATTTTCCTAAACGCCCTGCGACTACCTGCGCGACAGTTTTACCCATTCGAGTAGATCCTGTAGCAGAAATTAACGGAATACGTTTGTCATTGGTTAACAGTTCTCCTATGCTATAATTTCCGTTAACCAAACAAGAAATACCTTCTGGAAGATTGTTTTCTTTAATAACTTCAGCCATTATATTTTGACATGCAATTGCACAAAGTGGTGTTTTTTCAGATGGTTTCCAAACGCAAACATCACCGCAAACCCATGCCAAAGCAGCATTCCAAGCCCAAACAGCCACTGGAAAATTAAATGCAGAAATAATCCCGACAACTCCTAAAGAATGATATTGTTCGTACATTCTGTGTCCAGGTCTCTCTGAATGCATTGTCAATCCATGCAATTGACGCGAAAGTCCAACAGCAAAATCGCAGATGTCGATCATTTCCTGAACTTCTCCGTAACCTTCCTGCAATGATTTGCCCATTTCGTACGAAACCAATTTGCCCAACGCTTCTTTGTTTTTACGCAATTTTTCGCCAAACTGACGAACAATCTCGCCTCGCTGTGGCGCTGGCATTAATCTGAATTCCTTAAAAGCAACACTCGCCACTTCCATTACTTTTTCGTAATTAGCAGGAGATGATGTTTTAATTTTTCCTATTAATTGGCCATCAACAGGAGAATAGCTTTCTAAAATTTCTCCATCTGAAAAATTATTAAGCCCTGTCGAAGTTCCTTCGTTAACGTCTTTTATATTTAATTCCTTTAAAGCTTCTTGTATTGTAGCTTTTAATTCTTCGATTTTCATTATGAACTTTTTGTTATGTTTATCTCAAAGTCTTTTTCTTCTAAAAAACGATTATTTAAATCGATTTTTGAAGTTTTACATCAGTACTTTCAAAAATCTTATCTGCTGATGATGCTACAAAACCTTGATATAATTCTCCATTTGCCATAGGATAACGAAGGGCAAATTCATAATAACATGATGGCACTTTTAGTGTACCTTCTTTAAAATCTATATCGTATAAATCTGCTAATGTGCTAGATTGTTCTAATAATTGTTCTGGAGTTCCTTTAATTTTTCCGCCAGAAGCGTTAAGTTTCCAACCATTATCTTCTAAAAAGTTATTTAATTCTTCTAATGTTTGAAATCCTTTTAATGCATTTGTGTTTATAGTGAAATGATTTGCTCTAAAACCATAAACATACATCCATGCCGCATATTCAGATTCTTCTAACAGCGATTTGTAAACCGCTTGTGAATTTCCATTCCAAACTGCTCCGCTTAAAATCAGATTCGGATCATTAAATGCATTTTGATCACAGCTGTCTAAAAGTTGTCGCACTGTTTCCTGCAATTCTGCAGAACATTTTTCTAATTCCAATTCCGAAATAAAAATTCTAGGAGCGTCTTTATCCAAAGCATTTTCATAATGTTTAGCATACAGCTTTTTGGTTTCAAAATAATATTCGCCTTTTGCCTCATATCCTACATTTAGAAAAGCTTTTTCTAATACTTCGATGTTGATACGTTTATCGTTAAAAGTTCGAATTGCAATATGGTCATTTTTTATTTCTTCACCTTTCTCTTCTAACAACTCATGTATTTTCAGTGCCGATGGAGTTATATCGATATATTGCTCCCATAGCTTTGTAAGTAGTTGATTGTTCTTCATTTGTTGGTTTGTTAAATAGTGTTATAATGACACAAACATATCAATAATACTGTTATTATAACAGCCAATGAAGTCGATTATTTACAATTAGACATTTTTAACATTTTTTTATGTATTTTTGACACTTTAAAAACCAGTTTGACAATTAGAATTGTCAAAATTATAGAAAACACAAATTGACATAACTTATGGCAAAGCTCAATAAGAACGAAAATACTGATTATTTAGATCGAGAAATTATTCAAAAGCTCAGCGAGAACAGTAGAATTGCTTTTTCAGATTTAGCAAAAGAATTAAACATTTCTAATTCATTAGTCCATTTAAGAGTTAAAAAATTGCAAGAAAGTGGAGTAATAACAGGTTTTTCTGTGAAATTAGATCCTAAAATGATGGGTTTTGAAACCACAACTTATACCGGAATAGTGACCAAAGAAGCACATTTTTCGTATTCGATTGCGAACAAACTCAAAGAAATTCCTGAAGTGGTAGAATGCCATTGGGTTTCTGGAAATTATGCTTTGTTCATTAAGATTGTTGCGGCAAATAATGAGGAGCTCCGCAAAATCTTATATGAACAAATTCATCAAATTGAAGGCGTAGGAAGCACTGATTCTTTTTTCTCTTTTGGTTCTGCATTTGAAAAAAACCTGCCAATCTAACCGATAAAATTTTATATAAATAAAAAGAGCAGTAAAAATACTGCTCTTTTAAAGTATTGAGTTCTTTGCTAATAAAATAATCTAGTTTCTTTAACTTCTATCAAAGAGACTAACCTTTAACTGTTGCCATTAAATCATTAATTCTTGAAGTAGAAATTTCGGGATTTGCACCAGGCGCCTCAGCAACAAGTGCTCCTACTGCACAGGCAAAATCAATTGAACTTTGAGGATCTCTACTATTTAATAATGAAGTGATTAAAGCTCGCTAAGAAAGAATCTCCTGCACCAACAGTATCTGCAACTTCAATTGGGTAACCTCCATTTTCATAGATTTTCCCTTTCCATAACAGTAAAGCTCCATGTTTTCCTTTGGTAACACACATCGCTGTGGCTTTCGTTTTTTCTTCAATAAAAGCCATGTTTTCTTCCAAAGTTTTAAAAGGAGAATTCATCTTTTTTGCGATCTCAAGTAATTCTTCATCATTAAATTTAATAAAGTCGGCTGATTGCATAAGTTCTTCTAAGATTTGATAAGTATAATGCGGTTTTCTTAAATTCACATCAAATACTTTATAAACATCATTTTGAAGCAATTCTTCTAGAGCATTTCTCGAAACCGTGTCACGGCAAACCAAACTTCCGTAAATCAGTACATCTGCTTCTGCAACGGTAGTTTTTGCTAAATCATTCAAAACAATTTTATCCCAAGCTGCCGGATAATTTATTTCATACGTTGCCGATCCACGTTCATTTAATGTAACATTGACCAAACCCGTTGGAAAATCTTGTGACACTACAATCGTATCTGTTTCAAGCCCAAGCTCTTTTATTTGACTTTTTATTGCCTTTCCATCTTCGTCATTTCCTACACAGCTTATCATGGCTACTTCGCAACCTAACGTTTTCATGCGTAAGGCCACATTCAATGGAGCTCCGCCAATCTTTTTTTCATTGGCAAAGACATCCCAAAGAACCTCTCCGTATGCCATCGCCTTAAGGTTTTTTCCCTTATTCATTCTAGAATTATTTTAATATTAGTTTTTATTCGGGCTGCGTTACCTGAAGGTTTGAAATTGTACTTGTTTGCCCTTCTGCAATTAAACCCCATTTATTTTTGTCTCTCCCATAAATGCGATTGGTGAGCGCTGCTTTTCCGTTGATATAAAAGACTACAACACTTCCTTCAGCAATTACTTCAACATCATATTTTGTATTTATCTGAAAAGCAAAAGGCAAGCTTGTTACTTCCTGTGAAGCCGAATTATAACCGCTTATTTTTCCATTAGCAATATCCAAAACTACTTTATAATAACTTCCTGTATCATTGGTATGAAAAACAAATCCGGCTGTTCCGTTAGCTTTCGCTAAAGTGATTTCGGCTTTTATTTTAACTTTCTTTCCAACGCTTTTAAAAGTAACCATTGCTTTTTCTGTTTCTCCAGATAAAGAATAAGTTCCATTATTAGCTGTTGCATTTGCTGAAATGGCATTTACTTCTGCAGTAGCATTCTTTTTCGAAAATAAATCCTTAACCGATTTCGGTGATTGCGTTCCTAAAGTTCCATCTGAATTCTGAATCAATTCATGAATAACCATATTTCCAGCCCAATCCTTGTTTCCTAAATCATTTTCAGGTGTTTTTCTGGCATTCCATCCAAAAACATATCTTTTATTTCCGTCAGAAGCTGTTTTTCCTGCATAAAAATATTCTCCGTCAATTCTGTCATTCTCAGGTTTTATCCATGGCCCATTGATTGATGATGAAATTCTGTAATGCGTTCCTTTGTTTCCGCTCCAATTCTCAGAAAAAATTAAATACCAATTGCTTCCCATTTTGAAAATATCCGCACATTCCATCATCAGATAATTATCTTCAGGAGTTGTGGTATAAATTGGAGCTTCAACATCCCATTTTCCCGATGCAGGATCTGCGATTGTAAAATGTAACAAAACAGCTTTTCTTCCTGGTTCTGTCTGTGTGCTTACTAACATTGAATATTTTTTCAATTCATCATTATAAAACACGTGCGGATCTCTGAAATCATAATTGTAATATCCTGCAGGAGCTGTAATTTTAAAAGACGGAACTTTTGTCCATTTTTTCAAATCGTTGCTTGTTGCACATAAAACACTTTCTCTGGCATTCGACTGCACAAAAGCCGGATTTTCGTTGTGCCCTGTATAATAAAAATAATAGAGATTACCCACTTTGACAACTGATCCTGTGCCAATAGCAAAATCAGGTTCAAGCGTTGTACCATACGGAATGGTTTGACCTTCATAAGTAAAATGTGCCAAATCTGTGCTTTGGTATTCATGAATATCATGAAATCCTTTTCCGGCAGGTTTATTTTGTGCATCATGCAGAAAATAAATATGAAATTTTCCGTTATCGAAAAAAGGCATAATATCTCCCGTATAACCCGCGCTGTAATAAGGATCGTTCGTGCCCATCCATTGCGCCGGCGGAACAGGAAAAACACTTGTTATTTCAGAATTCCCTCCCGAAATCGAACCTCCAATATACGTTTCATCCTGACTACACGAAACCAGCGAAAAGAAAACAGAGGCGATTGTGATTATATTTCTATATTTCATTTTAATTAAATTAAATTCAAAGTGGATTATTTTGCCGCTAGATAATTGATACTATTTTGTGTCAACAGTTTGATATTTGTAATAAACTCGTTTGCCTGACTTGGCACTCCGCTGCTATTGGTTTCATTGTACCAATCGTAAGCTCCCATCGAGATAACAATTACATTTTTATTTGTGCTTGTATTTGGAAATTCTGCAATGGTTACTCTTCCGTTAAGTTCATTATCCCACGCTTCACTTGCCAGATTGGTTCCTCCTGTTTGGTTTCTCCAACCTTCTCCATTGTTGTAGCCTCCCCATTCCGGTAAAAACCACCACGCTGTATGATTTAATCTGAAAGTTCCACTTTGCAGTAAATTGGCTTTTCCAGCTTCAAAAGTGGTTAGACCTTGGAATATTGGATGACCTTCATGACCAACGAATGACATTCCCCATGAATTTCCGTCTACAAATCCGTTTGGAGGAAAGTCACCAAAAACATTATTTGGTCCTTTTCCTGACGGAACAATTCCTAAAGCATCAACATATTGTGAAGCAAATGAAGTCAACAACAGATTTCCTCCATTTGTTCTGAAATTTTTCAATGCATTTGTAACCGCAGGATTATAAGCTACAGAAGGTAAATTGGCGACCGAATCAAAATGCCACCAAATGACGTCAATATCACTTAAATCGGCACCGTTTTGTATACTTTCGAAAGAAATATATTTAGCTCCTGGAAAGTTATCAAACAACCAGTTCGAAGCCGTAACTTCATCCATATTTGTAATTCCTGATCTTGTAGCCGCAGTTCCTAAAAACGCCACAGTTAATCCTGTTACCGGAACTCCAACATTTGCGGTATAATTAACGCTTTTTCCGTTTGATGTTATTACAAAAGTAACTGCATTTGTAAAATCAACTGTTGCTCCTGAAGCAGGTGAAATCGTAACACCAGCAGTTGTTTCAATTACTGGTTTAAGCGCTGTTAAATCAGTATTTTCAGGAAGCGTCATATTAATGGTTTTGCTAATGTCGTTTACAGTCGCTGCAACTCCATTAATTGTAAAACTCTTAATTGGACTCAAAACGGTTGTAGTCACTGTATAATCTTTATATAAATTACCGTTAACCACTCTGAATTTTACCGGATTTGTAAAATTCATCGCCGAATTTAATTCTGGATTTGATGTCGCACCTTCTACAAAAACAACTTCCGGTTTTATGGCTGTTATATCAGACCCGTAAGGCATTACAACAGTAATTTTTCCTGCTGCCTGATCAATGCTTCCTGAAACTCCATTCAATTTGAATGAAAGTACATTTGAAGGCGAACTCACATCAAATCCGCCAGTTTCAAAACTATTCTCGCAGGCAGTAATCATAAAAATCATTGCGAATACTATAGACACTTTGGTCCAATATTTATTTAAAGCTTTTTTCATATTGCTGATTTTTTAAAGATTAATAACCTGGATTCTGTTTGTACAATCCCTGACTGAAATTAATTTGCTTCAACGGAATTGGGCAATATTCTTCTTTATGCGCATCAAAAAAAGCATCTTGATAATAGGTACGTTTTGTTTTTTCTTTTGCATAAAAATCATTCATAACCTGATCTGTAATTCCCCAACGAACAAGGTCAAAGAATCGACTTCCTTCCATCGCCAATTCTAAACGACGTTCCCAACGCAAAGCTTTACGGGCAAAATCCTGTGTCCAGTTGCAATTGCTTCCATCCACATAAGTATTGATTTTGAAGTTACTCACATAAGGTAATCTTCCTGTACTTTGCGCTGCTCTTTCTCTGATTTCATTAATTAAGGGCAAAGCTTCAGATTGTCTTCCTAATTCAATCAAAGCTTCGGCACGCATCAAAATCACATCAGCATAACGAATCTGAATTCTGTTTTTAGAATTTCCGTAAAATGGATCAATATTTACAACACAACTGCAATTTGGGGCAACGTTTTCTTTTAAAGAAGCATAATAACCATACGTTCCTGGAGAACGTACCCAAGCTTCAACATATAAAAATTCTGGATCATACTTGTAAGGCAGACCCGGCATTGCAACCGTATGATATAATCTTGGATCAACCGTATTTGCATCTATATTTTTGTAATCAAAATCTTCGTTGTTGTACGTATCAAATTCAGGCAGACCATTTGCTCCTGTTTTAAAAGCATTCACTAAATTTTGGCTTGGTTTATGAAAATCACAACAGCCTAAACCTTGTGGCGTAGAAAGAACATCCGAGAAATTTAATCTTCCGTATAAAGTTCCGTCGTTATCAGAAAACTGAATTGAGAAAATAGATTCAGGTCCGTTTTCATAAGTTCCCGGTAAGAAGTTGTTGGCAAAGTCAGGTTCTAAAGAAGCTTTTCCGATTACTTTATCCGTTGCGGCAATTACTTCCTGCAAATGCTTGCTGACTGATTCCTGTAACTTTAAAAGTTTCATCCTGCGTATAAGCCTGATACAATCTAGTTTTTGCCAAATAAGCATAAGTCGCTTTTTTATTGGCACGTCCAACTTCTGGTTGTGTATCAGGCAAATTATCAGCTGCTGCCTGAAAATCTTCTGCAATTTTTTCCCAAAGTTCTTCGTTTGAAAGTGCTTTGTTTGAAATCGTTTTATAATCTTCAACCGGAACATCTTCGGTAATATAAGGCACATTTCTGAACATGATTTTCAGCATAAAGTAAAAATGCCCTCTCAAGAAACGCATTTCAGCCATTCTCGTTTTCTTCAACGGATAATCTGCTTCTGAGATTTGTTCCAAAGCTTTCAATGCTTTATTGGCTCTTGAAACGCCCACATAACTGATATACCAGAAACTGTCCAACTCTCCAAAATCTGGGCGGATATTATTTGAAACTTCAAAAAAGTGAAAATCCTGAATATCATTCGTACCGCTTCCACCTTTGTAGGCATCATCAGAACGAACATTTCCAAATGGCCATAAACTGTACGGAGAATCGTAATGATCATTTCCTAATTGAGCGTAAGCGACATTCATAAATCCTTCAACATTCTCAGGCGTTACAATATCTTTTTCTGACAAAACGCCACGCGGATCATTTTCTAAAAAATCGGAACAGGAAGCGAAGAAACCTATCGCTAAAAATCCTGCCATATATATTATTTTTTTCATTTTTTTAATCTTTTATTATAAAGTAAAATTAAGACCAGCAGTAAAAGTTGTTGGCTGTGGATATCCAAAACCTGCATTTTCAGGATCAACTCCTGTGAAGCTTTTCGCATCAAGAATCAATAAATTTTGACCGCTGATGTACAGTCTGAAGCTTTCCATACTTAGCTTTTTCAATAGTTCTTTTGGCAAACTATATCCAAGTTGCAAAACTCTTAGTTTAAGGTAACTGCCATTTTCTACATAATAAGTCGAAAATCTAGATTCTGCATTTCTGTCAACCGTTGTCAAAGCCGGAATAGTTGAATTTGGATTATCCAAAGACCAGGCATTCAGTAAACGAGTTCCTTTATTTGATCCTACGTCATCAACACTCCAAAAATCAGTTTGGTATTTTGTGTTGTTAATCACATCAACATCTGTTGCACCTTCCCAAAAAGTGGTAAAATCAAAGTTTTTATAAGACAAGTTTAAATTGATTCCGTACAGCAATCCTGGATTTGGGTTTCCAATCCATGTACGATCTTTGTCTGTAATTACGCCATCGCCATTTAAATCTTTGTAACGAATTCTTCCAAGGCCTTTTCCTTCTTGAATAGCCGAATTATCAACCTGATCCTGACTTGTAAACAGGCCATCAGTAACGTAACCGTACATTGAATTTATTGGTCGTCCCAAGATATTATCGTTTAGACCATCACCTCCATAATTGTTTTTAACTTCATCTGGTAATTTGGTCATTTTGTTTCTGTTAGCCGAAATATTGCCTGAAATATCATATTTCAATCCAAATGAAGTTTCGTCATGATATCCTAAAGAAAATTCCCAACCTCTGTTTTCCATAGAAGCTCCATTTACCCAACGGTTTCCTCCTTCTCCTATAACTCCTAAGTACGGTGGCAATACCAAAATATCATCTGTTTTCTTGATATAATAATCTACAGAACCGCTTAATTTTTGTTTGAATAAACCAAAGTCCAAACCAATATTGGTCTGTGTCGTAGTTTCCCATTTCAAATCATCATTTCCTGATTGCGTTGCGATAAAACCAGACGGAAGCAATCCGTTTCCGTTTCCTGCAATATCGTAAGCGGTTCCGTAAGATGTTGCCCAAGTTGGGCTTCCACCTGCGTAACTTGCCAGATAAAGCGAGTAAACTGCTGTATTGCTAATTTCTTGATTACCGGTTTGTCCCCAGCCTGCTCTTAATTTTAAGTCAGAAAAAACAGGAGCATTGTTTTTAATGAAGTTTTCATTGCTGATTCTCCATCCCGCTGAAACTGCCGGAAATGTTCCGAATTGATTGTTTTTTCCAAAACGAGAAGAACCATCACGACGAATTGTAGCCGAAACCAAATAACGATTATCAAACTCGTAATCTACTTTTCCAAAATAAGAAAGCAAAGAATATACAGTCGAAGTTCCACTAGTAAAAGATTCTCCCGTTCCTGCATCTGGATACATATAATCTGGCGTTTCAATCAAAAAGTCATTTTTACGTAATGTATTTGTATCGTAAGTATCTTTATACATTTCCGTTCCCGCCATCAAATTCAGATTGCTTTTTCCAAAGTTTAAGCTATAAATTGCTGTGTTCGTCCAAGTCCATTTATCACTGATTGACTGATCGATAGTTACAGAAGTTTGATCATTTTGCAGATAACCTGATTTGTAGCTTCTTTGTAAAGTACGCTTCTTATAAAAACCATAATCCATTCCGAAACTGGTTTTGATATGCAGGTTTTTAATGATTTCCAAATCCGCGTAAACGTTACCAAAAAGACGCAAATAATCGTATTTATTGTCTTTATTATATTCTAAAAGACGAACAGGATTTTGTCTATCGTTCATTCCTCCAACAGGACCTCCCCAACCTATTCCGTCTACAGTGTGAACCGGAATAATTGGCAAAGCTCTAAGTGCAGGATCTAAAACGCCAGGATCTGTCACTTCGTTTGTACGGTTTAAACTGAAATTTTCTCCAATAACTAATTTCCCGTCAAAATATTTATAAGAACTGTTCATTCTAGCCGAAATTCTTTCGAAATCAGTAGTTTTTACGACACCTTCGTTATCATAATAACCAAGCGAGAAAACATAATTTCCTTTATCTGATGCATTTGAAACAGACAAATCATAAGAATTGGCAACTCCGGTTTGAGAAATAGCATCATACCAATCTGTATTTGAAGCTTTAAGAGTTTGCTGTGCATCTAAATATTCTGGAACCAAAACTTTATTCAATTGCGGTTTATTATTATTTACCGACCAATCAAACTGATAGCGTAAATTATTGTTATTCGGATTTAAACCGTCGTTAATATTTGCTTGCCAAAGCGCCTGTCCAAATTGGTTTGCATTTAGAACATCTAACTTTCTTGAATAATCAGAAAAGGAAGCATAGGTGCTGAAATTGATTCTCATTTTACCTTCTTTTCCTTTTTTGGTTGTAATGATAATCACACCGTTTGAAGCGCGAGAACCGTAAATACTTGCAGAAGAAGCATCTTTCAGAACCTGAATGGTTTCAATATCATTCGGGTTTAGTTCATGCATTCCAGATTTTGTCGGCATTCCGTCAATAACATAAAGCGGATCTGTGTTGTTTAAAGTTCCAACACCACGAATCACCACTTTGGTATTTCCGCCGCTTGGCGAACCATCAGACGATACTTTTACTCCGGCAATTCTTCCCTGTAAAGCTTTTATAGGGTTTGGTTCTGGCTGTTTCATGACTTCCTTCATGTTTACAACAGCAACCGCTCCTGTAATATCCGTTTTCTTTTGTTTTGAATATCCCGTTACAACAACTTCATTCAATTGATTGTTGTCAACTTTTAGCGTTACATTGATTGTTTTTTGCCCTTTAACTGAAATCGATTGCGGTGCATATCCTATAAAAGAAACTACAAGCACAGCATCTGGAGCAACATTCGGCAAGGAAAAATTTCCGTCAAAGTCAGTTACTGAACTGGTATTAGTTCCTGAAATAATTACTGTCGCTCCAGGAAGCGGCATTCCGTCATCAGACGAAAAGACCGTTCCTTTTATTCCGTTTTCCTGAGCCGTCATCATCAGCATCGGAAAGAAGAAAAATAGAAAATAAATAATCTTACTTTTCATAAATTAATGGTTTTGGTTATATTTAATTGGTTAATTACGTAGTTAGTATTTCGAATGCCAATTTTAAGTGGCCGATCTATTTCAGAATAAAGCATAAAAGGTCAGAAAGGAATAATCTTTCGAATGTTTTCAAGCTTTGGCAGTCATTTCTTCACTAAAGAAAAAGTGCTTTTGCTATTCTTTTTTAATGACTTTTAGAAAAATTTAGTTCTTGAATTTTAAAATTGTTTATCTCCATTTTTTCTTTCGAAGAAATAGATAAAGCTGAGAATGGTTTATTTAGAAAAAAGATTTCAGTCATCACTTTTTCGCCATTGTTATAAAAAATTTCAATTGAAGTTTTATCCAAAATAATTTTAAAAGCGGCACTTTTTTGGCTTCCTTCCAAAAACGCCTTACTTATGGTTGAAGCAAACTTATCAGAGAAATCAACTTTACCGGCTTTAGAACGATCTATGAATAGAAAATTCTCTTTGTTATTGAGTCCAAAACTTAAAGATTCGCCATCTAAATTAGAAAGCGTAAAAGTGTAATCGCATTGTTTTAATTTTTTTAAATCTAAGTTAATAATGCTTTTAGTCAAATCATTAAAACCATCTTTAACCAATGTTAAATTTCCTTTTCCGTTTAAACTCTTTGCACTAATAGTTTCAGCAACATAATTATTTAGTTCTCGTACTGGCATACTAACCAAATTATAATTGCCCTCTTTTTTAACCAGTTTCAATTCGCGCGGAATTGTGGTGCTACTTCTCCAAGTTGTTGTTGGAACTTGCTGTGCATATTCCCAATTTGACATCCATCCGATAAATAAACGTCTTCCGTCTGAAGTTGGAACATTATTCCAAGTTACTCCGGCATAATTATCTTTTCCATAATCTGCCCAAACTGCTTTTTCGTTATTTACTCTTTCGGCAAAACTTTGATCCATCGTAAATGTTTTTCCGTCAAAATCTCCAACAAAATATTGAACTCCAGAACCTCCGTTTGGCCCGCCTGGATTAAGATTTACGATTAAAACCCATTTGGTTTCTTTTGTCCCTTCTACTTTTATTTCGAAGAAATCGGGACATTCCCAAACACCGCCATGAGCACCAATATTTTTTCCAAATTCAGATGCAAATTCCCAGTTTTTCAGATTCGCTGATTTGTAAAAATGAATTCGATCCTGTCGCTGCCAAAGCCATAATCCATTGTTTATGAGTTTCATCCCAAGATACTTTTGGATCGCGGAAATCTCTAATTCCAGGATTTTTAACGACAGGATTTCCTTCCTCAAATTTCTGCCATGTAAAACCATTATCATTAGAAAAAGCAATATCCTGCTGCTCCACATCAATTTTGCCAGCTTTTTCCTTTGCCATATCATGCAAAGTATAAATAGCAACAATTGGTGCTGTATTTCCAGTTCCTAATCCAGATGTATTGTGCGTGTCGACAACAGCACTTCCTGAAAATATATATTTGTCTTTATCTGGGTAAAGCGCAATTGGCTGTTCTTCCCATTTAATTAAATCTTTAGAAATGGCATGTCCCCAATGCATTGGTCCCCATGTATTTCCGTCAGGATAATGCTGGTAGAATAAATGATAATATCCATTGGAGAAAAACATTCCGTTAGGATCATTCATCCAGCCTTTTTTTGGCGTAAAATGAAAATTTGGTCGATACATTTGTTCTTCCGCGGTGTTCGATACAGTTACGGCAGCAGTTTGTGCAGTTGCAGAAGACGGTTTTAATCCTACTATCGACAGTAAGGCAGCACTATAAAGAGCTAACGGCAGATGTTTCTTTGATTTCATTTTTGTGGTTATTTTTTTTAGTTAGTGTTTCGCTTAAAGCTTCTAAAGAGATTCCTTTTGTTTCCGGCATCAGAAAAATTACAAATAACAATTGTAAAACCATCATTAAAGTAAAAATAAGGAATACAACTTCGGGTCCGATTTCTGAAAATAACATTGGAATTAAAGAGGGAATAATCGCGACCAAAACCCAATGTACTGAACTTCCAAATGCTTGTCCAGATGCTCGAATATGATTTGGAAATATTTCTGAAATAAAAACCCAAATTACCGCGCCCTGACCAATTGCATGTGAAGCAATAAAAAGGAAAAGGAAAATAGGAACTGATAAGCCTCCCCAATTGTAATAGAAAGAAGCCGATACTAGTCCGAGTGAAATAATATATCCAACAGAACCAATGTACATTAACAACTTTCTTCCTAATTTGTCAATTAATGCCACACCAATTAAGGTGAAAATAAGATTTGTAACTCCAATTCCGATACTACTTAACAACGCTGTATTTTGTCCTAAGCCGGCTTCTTCAAAAATTCTTGGCGCGTAATATAGAAATGCATTAATTCCAGAAAACTGATTGAAAAAGGCAATTAAAAAAGCGAGAATCAAAGGGAAACGGTATTTCTTCATGAAAATATTTTCGTGTTTGGTAACACCGTTTTCACGGGAATCATCTATTAAGTCGGCAATATTTGCAAACGGATCAATGGTATATAAAACTTTACGAGCTTCTTCGTCACGGTTTTTAGACAAAAGCCATCTTGGACTTTCTGGAATTGTCAAAATAAAAAGAATATAGATAAGAGAAGGAATTGCCTGAACACCAATCATCCATCTCCATGCATTTTCTCCAATATCTTTCAGAAAATAATTGGAGATGAAAGCAATTAAAATACCTAATACAATATTAAACTGATATAAAGCAACCAATCTTCCTCGTTTGTCTGCCGGAGCAATTTCTGACACATAAGCCGGAGCAGCAATAGTAGAAGCACCAACTCCTAAACCGCCAATAAATCTAAAAGCAGCAAATACAAATGGATTATTTGCAAAGGCAGCACCAATTGCTGAAGCGAAATATAAAATACCAATCCAGAACAGCGTTTTTTTACGTCCTATTTTATTAGTTGGGATTCCTCCAAAAATAGCACCAACTACAGTTCCCCATAATGCCATTGCCATAACAACTGAACCATGAAAGGCATCTGACGAGTGCCACAGAAGCTGTAATTGTTTATCAGCTCCAGAAATAACTACGGTATCAAAACCGAAAAGAAAACCTGCCAGTGCAGCAGTAACAGACCAAATCAATATCTTATTCATTGTACATGTATTAAAAACTTGTTGCTAAGATATCTGCAAAAAAATCAACTTATTTTTAATGATGTTACAATTTATTCCTATAAATATTGATGGTTTAGCATTTTAAGCTCAAAACCTTTATTTACAAGACTTTACGTAAATTAAAAATCTTTTACGAAAACCTTGTAGTTTCGATTTTGTTACATCACCTTCAAAATTGATACTTTAAAAGAAACAATTTTAAAGACAAATTAGCTGGACGTTTTATATTCTTTAGGAGAAATTCCAAATTTATTCTTAAAAGCTGTAGAAAAATAGTTTGGAGAAGAGAAACCTAATGAGTACGCAATTTCAGAAATATTCATTTCATTTGACTTTAAAAGCTCTGCAGACTTTCTCTAATTTGACATTATTAATATGATCGCTAATATTAATTCCGATAATTGCTTTTACTTTTCTATACAACTGTACTCTAGAAACGCCTAATTTGTCTGCCAATTCTTCAACAGAAAATTTAGGATTCTCAACATTTGCCATAATAATGCTATTCATTTTGGTAATGAAAGTCTGTTCCTGGTTTCCAAATTTAGATTCAGGTTCTACACGATATATATTATTAGTATAATAATAACGTAATTTTTCTCGGTTGAAAAGCAGACTCAAAATAGACTGTTTCAAAATTGAAAGACTAAATGGTTTAGTCAAATAGAGATCGACACCGCTTTGTAATCCTTTTAAAACAGCTTCTTTATTACTTTGCGCCGTTAAAATAATAATAGGAATATGTGAGGAACGAAGATCTTTTTTTAATTCTTTACTAATTTCGTAACCATCTTTATCCACTAGATTAATATCACAAATAATAATATCAGGAATAATTTCTAAAGCTTTTTCTATAGCATCACTCCCATCAGAAATATTTACAATATATTCATTAGATAATTTAGCTTTTAAGAAAGTTACCAAATCGGCATTATCTTCTATAATTAAAAGAGAATGTTTTTCAGAATCTGCAATTGCATTTAAATCTTTTAATTCTGATTCTAGCTCCAAATTATCAGTAATCAGACTTGGAATACTACTTAAATTTTCTACTTTTTGAATAATTTCTGAAGGCTGTAGATGCTCATTTCCTTTCAATAACGTTATTACAAATTCGCCGCCTTGTTTTGATTTCAATTCAATATTCCCTTTATGCAAAAGCACAAATTCTTTCGATAAATGCAAACCAATTCCCGAACTGTTTTTGTTATTATTTGATGCTCTAAAAAAAGGATTAAAAACATTTGACAATTCATTTTCGGGAATTCCAATTCCAGAATCTTTAAAATGAATTTTAACTGAATTATCAGACGATTCAATAATTGAAATCGTAATTTTTCCGTTATCTGGCGTAAATTTAAAAGCGTTTGACAATAGATTGAAATACACTTTATCCATCAAATTTCGATCAATAAAAAGATCAAGATTTTTGTTTTTGCAAATCAATTGAAAATCAATATTTCTACGCGCAGCTTCACCTTTGAAATTAAGCATGACTTCATTAGTAAAATCATAAATCTTAGTATTGGAAGCTCTTAAAGTAAATTTTTGCTCTTCGATTTTTCTGAAATCTAACAATTGATTAATTAATCGCAATAAACGGTTAGAATTTTTATGGATTAATTTAACTTCGTCGATCAATGCAGTTCCTTTAATTTTATCATTTTCTATTAAAGATTCCACATAACTCATTATTAAAGTGATAGGAGTTTTAAACTCGTGTGAAAGTCCTGTAAAAAAACTCAATTTTGCGGCGATTACTTTTAGTCGCAAGTTTTGCCATTTCCTGAATTTCACTATTCTGATGAATAACAGTTTGGTTAATTTTCTCCAGCTGTTTCTTTTTCTTAGAAATCGAAATCGTAGAATAAATGCTATAAATGGTTAAGCTTAAAATAATTACAAGAAAGAAACTCAGTAAACGAACCAAATTGTTTTGTGAAGCATATTCTTTTTCCTGTACTTTAATGGCCTCTTGTCGCGATTCTATTACAACTTGCTCGCTGGTCGACTTTATCCATTTGGTTTTCGATAATTTCTGCATTATTTTTATCGATAACAATAGTGTTTAATATGTTGTTTTTGGAAATAGATTCTTTGTTGTAAATTTTCAATGCTAATTTTAGAGCCTCATTTCCTCCAGTAGGATATAAAATTGTTCCATCTAGAACACCATTTTTTACCAATTCAATTCCGCCATTTACACTGTTTAATGCATCAACACCAATAAACTTAATTTTATTTTCTAATCCTAAAGTTTTGGCAGTTTCCCAGGCGCTCAAAGCCATTCGGTCATTATGCGCAAAAATATATTCAACGTCGGGATTTTGCTGAAGAGCAATCTTTAATGGCTCTTTCACAGACTCTTTTTCCCAATCCCCTTGAATGGTTTTAACAATGCTAAAACGTTTATTTTCATTGATAATCTGATTAAAACCAAGCGATCTTTCATAGGCTGGCGAAGACCCATTTGCTCCTGTAATTTCGATAATTTTACCAGTACCTTTGCTGTGTGAAATAATATAACGAGCGCCAATTCGACCAATTTCTATATTATCGGCACCTAAATAAGCTGTATAATTTTCTCCCTCAATTTTTCGGTCGACAACCAAAACGGGAATTCCAGCTTTGATTGATTTTTCTACAACAGCTGTTAATGGTTTAGATTGAATAGGAGAAACAATTATAACATCAACTTTATTAGAAATAAATTTTTCTATGTCTTCTATCTGTTTATTGACATTGTTATTGGCGTCTTTAATTGTCAAATCGACTTCTGGTCTCAGCGACGCTTCAATTTTAATAGAACTATTCATTTGTTTTCGCCAATCATCGGTTGTCATGGCCTGCGAAAAACCAACTTTAATCTTATTTCCTTGTTTTTCTTTACAAGAAATTAAACTTAATGATACTGCAAAAGCCAGTACAATATATTTTATAAATTGATACATGTGGTAATGAGGTTTTGTAAATAGTGTAAGTTTTGAAAATAGCCTTCTGAACCAACAGCTTGCCAATATAGTTAGGAAGGAAATATATTAGGTGGCAAACAAGAAGGATATTATAAAAAAGTAAAATTAAACTTTTATTTCATCTTGACAAATTACACTAATTATTTATAATCAAAAACCCGTAAACAACTAAACATCAAAACATTTAACAATAAAACTCGCATGTTAAAAATTATATTTATCAAAACAAAACAATTATTTAACGCATCAAAGTTGCATTAAACAAAGAAATACTTTTAATTTACTTCTTCTAATTAAAGCACAATGAACAGACGCAAATTTTTAAAAGGCTCATCAGTTTTGGCAGGACTATTTACTCTTAGTCCTTCCGTTATCTTATCAAATGATTTAGGAGCGATAAATAAAAAAGGAAAAAAAGCAAAAAACATCATTTTTCTTATAAGTGACGGAATGAGCACCGGAACGTTACAAATGGCCAATCTTTACTCTCAAAATATTTTGGGGAAAAATGGAAATTGGATGAACCTTTATAAAGAGAATAAAGTTTCGAGAGCTTTAATGGATACCGCATCTGCAAGTTCTGCAGTAACTGATTCTGCTGCTGCAAGTTCATCTTTTGGAGGCGGGCATCGCGTTAAAAACGGTGTGCTGAATATTGGTCCGAATGGAGAGAAGTATCTTCCAATCTGGCAGAAATTTAAGAATGCTGGAAAAAAAGCAGGCTGCGTTACTACAGTTACCATTACTCATGCAACTCCTGCAGGTTTTTGTGTGAATTCTGATAGCAGAAATGCTGAAAATGAAATTGCAGAAATGTATGCCAATCTTGGACTGGATGTAATGATGGGTGGCGGCGATGAGTTTTTTAATCCTTCTAAAAGAGCTGATAAAAAAGATGTTTATAAAATTTATGAACAAAAAGGATATCAGGTATTAAAACAAAAATCAGATTTAGAGAATATTAAAAAAGGTGAAAAAACATTAGGCGTTTTTAATTCTGGTGCACTTCCGTACACGATTGACAGAAATAATATCGAGGCTCTACAACAAACGCCTACTCTTGCCGAAATGAGTGCGGCAGCTATTGACCAAATGAAAGATCATAAAAATGGTTTTGTATTGATGATTGAAGGCGGAAAAGTAGATTGGGCTGCACATGCAAATGATATTGCGGCTTTAATTCATGATCAACTTGCTTTTGATGAAGCGGTTAAAACTGCAATTGATTTTGCTGAAAAAGATAAAGAAACGCTTGTAATTATAACAACCGATCACGGAAATGCAAATCCGGGTCTTATATATGGTGCTGATGCAACCAAAAATTTCAATAGTATTGCAGATTATAAATACACCAACGAATATATTTTAAACGCTATTCATGCCGATTTTAATTTGCGAGCAAGTTAAAGATTGGATAAAAGAAACTAATAAAATCAGTCTTACAGATGATGAGGCTAAACATTTACTGAATTTCTATTCTGGATTAGAAAAGCAGGAAGATGGGTTATATAATTACAAAAAACTGCCTTTTAAAGCCTACTCTGAAATTCAGAAAAAGCATAATAATGTGGGATGGATTAGTATGGATCATTCAGGAGATTATGTCGAATTGGCAATGTTTGGCCCAGGTAGTGAATTATTAAAGCCTTTTGTACAGAACATAGATCTTCATTATTTGATGCTACAAGCATCTATTGAAAAAGAAGATTAAACTTTTTTTGAAAACAATCTAATCTTCAAACAATAAACAGACCTTCAATTAAATTGAAGGTCTGTTCTATTTTAAGACAAAGGTTTCATGAATTAAAATCCTGCTTTTCATTGATTAACTTTTGCTTTTTAAACTGATAAATTGAACCTGCAACAAATAGTACTAATAAAACAAGAAGCGTATTGCTTATTATTGGGTCTTTTATATCCTTAGCCAATGGATGACTTAATGGAATTCTTGTAAAAGTTTCATTAACTGTAGGAACTAGAGACAGAAAAAAACTAAAAGACAACCAAAAGTTTTCAAAATAGCGAGCTCTTTTACTATTTTTTCTCTTAGAATTCAGAAAATAAGTCAGCTAAAACAAGAATAATTATAAAAATAGAAAAGACATGTCCAGGATTAAATCCGCCATGTTTTGATATGCCTAATGATGTCAGTGAGGTAACAATTGTCCCGTAAAAATATATTTTACCAGATGATTTGTTTAAATTGATTTTACCATATTTGATAAAATCTGCTATTGCTCGCAATGATCGCCGCAACACCTATAATTGTATGAAAAATTCCTAAGCTTGATAATCCCATTTTTTATTGATTTAGATTGTTTGAAAATACACAGCAAACTTCGAATAAAACAAAGAAAATGGTTTTGTCGATTTGTTCAATTATTTGTCAATTTAGTCCACAAAAAAGCATCCAAAAGAATGTATCTTAAGGATGCTTAAAAGAATATGTAAAACCATTTTTTAATTATTCATTGTCCTTTTTCTGGCGGAAATTTGTTGGACTTATATTGTATTTGCTTGTAAAGCTTTTGGTAAAATTGGCCAGATCATTAAAACCGCAATCAAACGCTATTTCTGTAATACGCTGATCTGAAACTTGCAATAACTGAGTCGCTTTCTCGAGCTTTTTAACCTTAATGTAATTGGCCGGCGTATCGTTGTATATTTTTGCAAATTCACGTTTGAATGATGAAACGCTCAAATTGTTCAATTGTGCTAATTCCTCAATAGTTAGTCAGCGAAAACAAATTTGCTTCTATAATTTGTTTGAAAGTATAAGTTGTAGGAGAAAAAAGTTGCGACAATATCACTTGTATTGATTCTGAATTTTGTGTTTGTGATAACAGCAGAATAATCTCTTTTAATTTTAAAATCAGAATATCTTCATTGATAAGAGAAGGATTTTCAAAATAAAATAGTAATCCTTCTATGTATTTCTGGATTAGAAAATCATTGTTTATTTTTTCACTAGATTTATTCGAGATTACGTTTAGAGGTCTCTGTAAAAGCTGCGGAAGATCTCTGTCGTAAATCTTTTTTAATATCTCTGGATAAAAAGTGACAATTACAATTTCACAATTATTTTTTGACTTTGAATTATGAATCTGCTTTCCAGAATTTATACAGTTCAGTAATAATGAATAATTGGCGGTAATGTTTATTTGTTGGTCATCAATTTGATATTCAATATCTCCGCCTTTTACATATAAAAAACAGGCCTGTTCTGTAACAGGAAAATCAAAATGAAACGGTGGTGCCAATTCAATTTTCTGAATCAATGTCTTTCCGTACAAATCGTGTTTTTTATAGTCGTTTACCATAATTTTTATTTATTTGACCGCTATTTTGATTTAAGCGTATCTTTTACTCTTCCCCCTTCACGACGAGGTAATCTTGTACTATCTCTTTCTCTTGATCGTCTTGTTTCTGGTTGCAAATTGTTTAATTCGCTTTCTTCTGCAAAAGTTGTATCTTCTTTAAATTTACCTGTAGAAATTTCAAAATCATCTGCAGTTCCCGTAATTTTCATCGGAATATTAATAAGTCCCATTGGCGGAAGACCTAAACGGAATCCAACATTAATTTTACCATCCATTGTAACTTGTCCTTCGAGTTTTCCTCTAAAACCTGCCATTTTCATGGTTGTAGGTGTAATCGTCATTACATTATTTTTTATTGCCGAATGAATGGCAATTTTATTAAATGACGCTTTTTCTAAATCTGCCGCATCAGCTTTTTTAGCTACATGATTTAAAAGTTTAAAATTTTTGAATTTAATGTCTTCCAGAGTCAAAGTTCCTTCACCTTCAATAGATTTAAAATCAATATCCATGTTCTGATCTATACTTCCTCCAAGCTGATAATCGACTGATACCAATCCGTAGGCATCTTTAGCCATACTGACCAATTCGGCAAAGATTGGAATTTCTGCATAAGCACGCTGAATATCAAAATTACTGGCTTTAAAATTTGCATTGTATTTTGCTAAACGTCTATGTTGCGCTTTATAATCTCCTGTCATTGCGATTTTGGTTCCAGCCATATTAAAAGTCTGCTTCTGTTACCTGAACTTTTCGATCATTAACCACTAGTGTTCCAACAAAATCTTTAATTTTATATGTATCAAATTGAAGATTATTAACTTTTGCTGAGATTTTCAAATCGGCAGTGCTTGGAATTCTAATTACGTAGTTTTTGTTTTTATCAGTACTGGTTTTACTATTTGCATTTACAGCTGTAGAATCTGTTTTCTGCATTGTTTCTTCTTCCGCTTTCTGGTCTGTATATTTAGCAATCATATCAAAAAACTCGTTCGCATTAATCTGATCGCTTGATAAATTAATATCTGCTTTAAGCTTTTCGTTAGCTTGACGTAAATATTTTCTATTAAAAAGATATCGCAATACATTGTGGATATAACCATTTAATACCACATCAGATTTACCATACGTAAGATTGAATTCTTCAAAACGCATTTTATCCTTAAAGAACTTAAATGTTCCTTTAGAGATCTCAAAAGGTTCTGGAAACAGGGTGCTTTTAATTACCAAATTTTTAGCTTCTAGCTTACCTCCATTTTTAATATTGTCGTAATTTTTGGCATCTATATCTTTTTTAGAACCTTTGGCAATAAGATTGGTCTGGATAATTCCTGAAATGTTCATGTCTTTTACAGGAAATATCTGCGTTAATTTACCAACATCTAATGTTCCTTGAGTTTTGATGTTATAAACTAAATCATAAAGATTAGTTACTTCGCCCTGAACTTTAAAAGGTGATCCTGCTAATACAAATTCGGCAGGCTGTAATTTGACATTTAAATCTTCTCCAGTTCCTTTTTCACTTGTTACAGCTGCGCTTATGTTTATATTTTCGACAGGTATTTTTGGGAATTTAAGTGATTTTAAATATCCATTTTTAATATTTATCACTGTTTTTGATGATGGATATTTTTTCTGCTTACGGTTTAAAACTCCGTGCATAATTACTTTTAAATTTAAATCTCCTTTGACTTCTAAACTGTCTAAAGGATAGAATTTATGTATTTGCGCTAAATCAATTTTAGATTCTAATTCTGTATCTACTGTAAAAGGATATAATTTATGAAGTTCAAAACGTCCTCGTACAAAATTATCGAGTGCTTCTGCATTCAAATTGGTTATTTTACCCGAAACATTACGCAAAATACTGTCTTTGGCAGTTAAACTAAGATTTAGATTTATGTTTTTGATTGCATCTGGTTTCTTTATATTTTTAATATATCCGTTTTTTAAGCTTGCATTAAATTCAAACTTTGGAATACTCTTAATTATAGTATCTATCTTGTTTAAACGAGGGCTAAAACCTAAATCTCTTAAAAACACGCCATCGGCTTTTAAATCTAAAGCAATATCGCCGCGAATATCATTATCATTCAGATTTAGGGCATCTTTTAATTTTGCCAAATCTAAATCGGCTTTTATAAGGGTTTTAATTTTCAGCTTTTTGAAACCTTCCGAATGAAAATTAACTGTCGTTTTCTTTTTATCCAAATTAAAGGATAGGTTATCTAAATCGAATTTTAATTTATTAATGTCTAAATCCTTAACCTCAGCTTTTGTCGCTATATTGATATCTTTTAATGGCTCTTTAATTTTTTTATATGCTATGGCGCCATTATTAATTTGCAAATCAGCTGAAACGATTGGTTTTTCTGATTGATCCTGCATGTATTTTCCTTTGGCAAATATTCTAAAATCTATATTACCTGTAATTGTCATTTGTTCGCGCCACTTATCATAAACTGGAGGCACGAGCGATAGCATTTCTTCTAATGTAGAATTTTTAGACTGCATGCGCAAATCAAAATCATATCCTCCTTTTATAAATGCAAAATAGCCATTAAATGAAAATGGAAAATTTTTAATGCGAATGACATTTCGCTCAAACTTAAATTTAAGTGCTTTAGCATCAATGTAAGTTGTAATTTCGGCATTAACCGGTTTACTGCGCACATAATCAACGCCATTTAAGCTAAAATCGAATGATTTTATTTTTACGTTAGAATCAAGATCAAATAATTCTGCACTTAAATCTCCTGTTCCTTTATAACTAAGATCCTGAACCTTAAATTTTAACAATGCACTTTTATCATTGTAGGATATGTTGGTTTGTTTTATTACAACCCGTTTGATATTAAATTCTGTTTGGGTGGTATCTGCAGAATTAGAAGGTTTTACAATATTAAAATTGGCATTTCCTTTAGAATCTATTTCAAGGTTAAGATCGGCCTCGTCGAGATACACTGCATCCAAAACGATCTTTCCTTTTAATAAGCTGTAAAAATTCAATCCAGCTGACACTCTTCCTGCTTTTACAATTCTTGCGGTATCAAATTGTTTCTTTTTGCTGTCTATACTGACATTTTTGGCATAAATGGTTAATGCCGGAAAATGTTTAAAAACTGACAATCCAATCTGGTCAAAACGTACTGTTGCATCCAGTTTTTCATTGGCTAAATTTTCTAATTTATTTGTTATTTCATCTTTGAAGACATACGGAACAATTGTTAGTACAATTATGAAAAGCAGAAATAGGGTTGTAATGGTAATTGCAGTTTTCTTTAAGAACTTCCTTGTCATTTTTTTCTAAAGATATCGTTTTAAGGTTTTAAAAATATAGATTTAAAGGCCAAGAAAAAATCTTGATTACGATATTAACTCAAAAATAACAATTATAAATTTTATTGGTGTTTGAAATCGCTATTCAATAGAAAATTTAAATTAGATGCAGACCAACTAAAACCTCAACAAAAAATAAACACAAAAAAAGAGCTAAGATAATTTCATGAACATCTTAACTCTTTTTGTTATTTCTTGTTTTGTTTTCTTTGGAACTTTATAATTTCCTTATGCAACAATTGATTTCATCTTATTAAAAAGAAGCAAATACAAATAATTGGCAAAACATAAAGTCTAAAGCATCATTCTTTTTAAAGAATAAAATTATTTAAAATTCCATCCTAATGTCAAACCAAACGCCACTGGTTTTATTTCAGCATTTTTCTCAGTACTGTATAAACCGTTCGCTTTTCTGTCGGTGCTTGATTTTGGATTAAACCCTACATAAGACTGATTATTTTTTTGGTCAAGTATCGTTCCGTATCCGTTCTCGAAAAACATTGCCACATATAAAGCATTCTTTTTATTGATGTCGAATGTAAATCCTAACTCGAAAGAACTCATAAAAATTCCTTTGGTGTCATATTCCCCTTCTGCTGAATAGCCGCTTTGCTGTCCTATTCCGTATTCAGGCAGATTATCGATCGTTAAATTTACATCAGGATAATAAGCCATACCATTTACATTATCTGCGGTCGCTTTTATTTTGTAGCTAACAGGCAAAAAATACTTTACTCCTGCTCTAAAATTAAAATCAATTCCTGTATTGATGTTCGTTTTAAATTGCACAAAAAGCGGGATTTGAATAGATTGCAATGTTTGTTTTTCTTTATAATTGCTTGTAGTAACCGTATAAATAAATGCAGAACCTGAAGCATCTACTTCATAATTAGTTAGTGTGCTCGAAGGGGAAACCAAAGATATGTTTTGCTTGTATTGCGAAAATTCCAATCCTGATCCAATTCCGATGTTTTTTGTAAAGGAATAGATGTATCCTGCTTTTATAGCTCCTCCCATTTTTGTTTCGGCTACTATTCCTTGTACGTTACTTTCTAGATTGGCCACTCCTGTTTGCAAGCCTACATAAAATTGGGCATTGGCAACTGTAGAGAATAGAATTAATATTATTCCTAGTATATATTTACTATTAAATTTCATGTCTGTTATTTTTTTTCAGAACAATCCATCCCCATTTATAAATAATGGGGATTTCATATTCTTCGGTTATTTAGTTTTTCACTAAAAGGTTTTTTGTAAACGTCTTGCTATTTGATAAAGTCATTCTCACGATATAAACAGCTTCAACATTTGGAGCCTGCAAAGTAGTCTCGTTATCATTAGTTGTTCTCTGGTCTATCAGCGATCCATTTACAGCAAACACCTCAATGCGAGCATTTAGCATTTTAGCTGGGTCTATATTGGTAATCAATTGATAGCTCTCATTTTTTCTGACAGGGTTAGGATAAATTCTAACCGTTTCAACTGTTTTGGTTGAAGACAGCGTTAATGGACAAGAAGTAATTAATGTTCCGTCTAATTTTGTTGCAACGGCATAATATGTTCCGTTTAAACCTCCTGTTTCTTTATAATATTGCAAAGTTTGGTCTGCAACTAAAATTCCGTCTTTGTACCAGGCATAAGATTTAAATTCTTTTGAACTATTGTCAAAGAAAATAACATTTTCAAACTGTTGTCTGATTAAATTCGGCTGGCTATTTATAACTGGCAATGACACCGTTTCAGCCGCATTGTAATTATTATTGCCCGCTTGAGATGCTGTAATGGTCGCCGAACCGGAATTGTTATAAACTAGTTCATCATTTGAAATCGTTACCACATCCGTATTCGAAGAAGTATACATTACAGGCAAACCGCTATTTGAACTGGCAGTTAAAACACTTTCACTTACTCCATCACAATTTGAAACTAAAGTTTGGTTCCAAGTAATTACCTGATCTGCTTTGGTAATTTCAAAATCGTTTCCAGTATATGTAATGATGTAATTGCTACCTGCTGTCAGCGTTCCTTGTGAAATTGCATAAGTTCCGACATTCTCTCCTGTTAGTCTTTCTAAAGTACCAGAGAAAGCATCATTTCCGACTAAACTTGGTGAAACCGCATAAGTGAAAACTGGATCTGCTGTTCCGTACACTTTTGTTTGAGAAGCGTCTGCCGTTACAGTGATTGGTTTTGCCGCAATAGCAAAGGCGTCTGAGGCAACTAAAGTTAGAACATAGTTTGATCCTGCTGATAAACTTCCAATAGTATAATCGTAAGTTCCAGCATTCTCTCCATTTGTTCTGCTTAAGCTTCCGCTAAAAGCATTTCCAGATACCAAAGCTTCGCTTGCTGTATAAGTGAAAATCGGATCGGCTTCTCCATAATATTTGCTTTGAGAAGTATTAACGCTTACTGAGATTTCTTTTGGTGTAATTTCAAAACCTTTTCCAACATACGTAATGGCATAATTGCCGCCTGCTGTAAGCGTTCCTTGTCCTATTGCATAAGTTCCGACATTCTCTCCCGATATTCTTTCTAAAGTACCTGAGAAAGCATCATTTCCGACTAAACTTGGTGAAACCGCATAAGTGAAAACTGGATCTGCTGTTCCGTATACTTTTCTTTGAGAAGCATCAACAGTTACCGTGATAGGTTTTGCTGTGATTGTATAATCTTTGCTTACGTAATCAATGCTGTAATTAGATCCTGCACTCAACGTTCCTTGGTTAATAGCATAATTTCCAATATTTTCTCCCGCAACTCTAGATAGCTCTCCTGTGAATGAATCTCCGCTTTCTAAACTTGGTGCGAATGAATAGGTTAATGCTGAATCTGTCTCTCCATATACTTTTGTTTTCGAATCGGCAGTGACTTCAATTGTTTTAGCCGTAATTTCAAAGTCTTTTCCAACATACGTAACGGCATAATTTCCGCCTGCTGTCAATGTTCCCTGTCCTATTACATAATTTCCGACATTTTCTCCCGATATTCTTTCTAAAGTACCAGAGAAAGCATCATTTCCAACTAAACTTGGTGAGACAGCATAAGTGAAAACTGGATCTGCTGTTCCGTATACTTTTGTTTGAGAAGCATCTGCCGTTACAGTGATTGGTTTTGCCGCAATAGTAAAGGCGTCTGAGGTAACTAAAGTTAGAACATAGTTTGATCCTGCTGATAGACTTCCAATAGTATAATCATAAGTTCCAGCATTCTCTCCATTTGCTCTGCTTAAGCTTCCGCTAAAACTATTTCCTGATACCAAAGCTTCGCTTGCAGTATAAGTGAAAATCGGATCGGCTTCTCCATAATATTTGCTTTGAGAAGCATTAACGCTTACTGAGATTTCTTTTGGCGTAATTTCAAAATCTTTACTTTCAAAAGTAATGGTGTAGTTTGAGCCTGCACTCAAATCTCCCTGCTCAATTGCATAAGAGCCAACATTCTCTCCAATTATTCTAGATAAAGCTCCTGTAAAAGCATCGGTTCCTACCAAACTTGGCGAAACAGTCGATGTCAGAATTGGCTCTGCTGAACCATAGATTTTCTTTTGAGATGCATCAACAGTTACCGTGATAGGTTTTGCTGTGATTGTATAATCTTTGCTTACGTAATCAATGCTGTAATTAGATCCTGCACTCAAAGTTCCTTGGTTAATAGCATAATCTCCAATATTTTCTCCCGCAACTCTAGATAGCTCTCCTGTGAATGAATCTCCGCTTTCTAAACTTGGTGCGAACGAATAGGTTAATGCTGAATCTGTCTCTCCATATACTTTTGTTTGCGAATTGGCAGTGACTTCAATTGTTTTTGCTGTAATTTCAAAGTCTTTTCCAACATACGTAACGGCATAATTTCCGCCTGCTGTCAGTGTTCCTTGTCCTATTGCATAATTCCCGACATTCTCTCCCGATATTCTTTCTAAAGTACCAGAGAAAGCATCATTTCCAACTAAACTTGGTGAAACCGCATAAGTGAAAACTGGATCTGCTGTTCCGTATACTTTTCTTTGAGAAGCATCTGCCGTTACAGTAATTGGTTTTGCTGTAATTTCAAAATCATCAGCAACGTAGGTAAGATTGTAATTGGTTCCTGCACTCAACGTTCCTTGTGCAATTGCATAAGTTCCTATGTTCTCTCCTACTGCTCTTTCTAAAGTTCCTGTAAATGAATCACCACTTACTAAATCAGGAGTAATAGTGTAGCTCAAAGATGGTTCAACATCTCCATATACTTTTGCCTGAGAAGCATCAGCCGTTACAGTGATTTCTTTTGGTGTAATCTCACCTATTTGTCCCGACTTCGTTTCAGCACTTAACACATAATTTGAAGCATTGGCTCCGCTAATTGTTAAGTCGCTAATTGTTACAGTTTTATTGTCTCCAATGTTCTTTGTATCATATGTTCCTGATAACGCATTGTTTAACGTTACTGTTTCATTTTCTAAAATTCCGATAAGCTCAAAATTATTACTTGATAAAACTGCTTGAGTTGTTCCATCAAAAACTTTGGATACATTTCCTTTTAATGAAACCTCTACTTCTTTAGGTGCAACTTTTGCTATATTAGCCACTAAAGAAGTTGGGCTTAAAACGTAGTTTTTAGAAGCTGTTCCAGATAATTTTAAATTGTTAACAGTAACTTGCTTATTTTCTCCTACATTTTTATCATCTAAATCACCAGCTGCAGGATTATCCAATTGTACATCATCGCCATCAACAACACCTTCTAAAGCAAAGTTATCAGCATTTAATGCTATGACAGCAGTCGCATTATAAACTTTTGATACTTTACCCTGTGCTATAGCATTTATAGTTTTTGGTTCTATAATTAAATCGGCTTCAACTACTTTATCATTATAATTTGGTTTGCTTAATACTGCATAAACCCTATAAGTACCAACCTCTATTTTGTCGTTATTAGTATAACTGACAGAAACTTGATTAGGAAGACCGCCTTGAATCGTTAATGATTTTTCGCTTCCATCATAAGTAAAGGTATTGGATGCTAGAACGAAATTATCTGTTAGATTGCCTTTTACAATTGTTAATTTGGCAATAAGCTGTTTGTCATTGTAATTTATTCCTCCATTGATATTAACTGTAACATTATAAGAGCCCACATTTATATTATCATTATTTATATAAGTTACTGTAGCTCCATCAGGAAGCATTCCATCAAGTGATAAGCTTTTAGGAGTGCCATCATAAACTTCTTCTTTTTCTAATAAAAATATTCCACTCGGAAGATCTGCTTTATTAATTGTCATAGAAGTAGTTAACTCAAACGTGTTGTAATTTGAACCTGAAATCGTTGCTTTTACGTTGTTATAGGCTCCCGCATTCTTTTGTGTATTTGAGTAAACCACACTTACTCCTTCAGGTAAAGTTCCTGATATTTCAGGGTGCTTATCAAAACCATCATAAGTAAATGTATTTGATGGAAATGAAATACCTAACAGCTCTTTTTTATCAATTTTAAGTGTATTAGATAATGTAATATCATTATAATATTCACCTCCGTTAATAATTGCTTTAACAATATAGTCTCCTGCATTTATTTGTCCATTACCTTCATAAGACACACTAACCCCTGCTGGTAAAGCTGTAACATTCAGATATTTTGCAAGACCATCATAAGTGTATGTTTCCGGCTGTAAAGTGGCAGAAAAGTCTCCTTTTCCAACCGTAAGTTTAAAGGTTTTAGTTGCTGGAGCATAAATCTCATCTCCACTTTGAACAACTGTTATTATAGCTTGTCCAACTCCTACAATATGAATTTTGTTATCTTTTGTAATGTAAGCTATATTTTTGTTATCACTACTATAAGTAAGTGGTAACAGCCCGCTTGATGCAGTTCCTATTACAAAATCAGCATCTGTATATTTTTTAGTAATATCATCGACATCAATAGTTTGTAATATTTTGGACTCATAACATCCCATGTCAATTGTCGTACTTTGAAAACGACTGTTATTCGCAATATCTTTATTACCCGCAATTGATACATTATATAGTGTATTATCTCCTTTGTTAATTGCTGGAGATGTGGTTTTTAAAGCAAAGTTAAATGCATTGGCATCAACAAAATCAGCAGGTTGCTCATAGAAATTATTGGCTAATGCCATTGGAGCGTATAAAGATTGAGCTTTAGACAGCAAAGAGTTCTTAACCGTAACTGTTCCTGTTACTCTATATATATCATTATTGCCTGGATTATCTCTAAAAACAGTATTAAACACTTCTAAATTTGAAGTACCATTAGTAAAAATATGAGCTGAATTACTAATATTATCTCCAAAAGTAGTATTCACAATTTTTACAGTGGCATCATTTAGTGCTACTGAAGTTCCTTGTGCTCCAGTGTTAGAAACTAAATTACCGTAAAACAGTGTATTATATATTGAAACATTAGAATTATCTGTAATATACATACCGCCGCCTCGATGGCCTGAAGAGTTTTCTGAAAAAATACAGTTTTTTACAGTAAGGTTGGAACTGTGTACACGCATTCCTCCTCCATACTCTCTGGTAATAGCTTTTCCGTTTATTGTTACAGTTCCTTCTGTTCCAAGTGTTGCGCTTGTCGCTTTACCTTTTACAATACTGAAACCATCTATCTCATTATTACCTGCTGAATTAGAAACTGTAATAATATGGTTAATTGTAGATTGTCCATCTAGAATCGTTTTATTCTCCTTAATATTTCTGTCAGTTAAACTCTCATTGGCAATATTTCCATCAAAACCTCCATATAGTTTTACACCATCTGGTAATAAAAAGCTGTTATCTTTTCCTTCATCAATAAAGTTAGAGTTATCTCTTGAGCTGTATTTTGGTGTATATGTACCTTGAGCTACATAGATTTTATTTACAGTATTTGATGCATTGTTATTAAGAATAGTAGCATAGCGTAAAGCTAATGACAAATCACTTAGTGCTAATTGCCATGTAGAACCATCCCCACCAACTGCACCTTGTTTTACATATAGCGTATTATTTGTTAATGCAAGCATTAGGTAGTATTTTTAAAGTTCCTGCATTATAAATAAAATTATAATTATTGGAAGATAAACCACCTGGCATTATCCCATCTGTATAAATGCCAACTTCGGTTTTACCTATAGCATTACCTGAATATACTAATGATCCAGTTAGCTTAGAACGATCATCACCGTTAACAAAACCTGTATAACTTACATCATAATCTGCATTTGACATTGCTAAATTATTGGCAAGTTTGGTCTTATCATTTGCTTTTACAGTTAAGTTTGCTTTTGCTATAGTTAAAACAAAGGTTTTTTCTGTTGGAGCATAAGTTTCATTACCTGCTACAGCAACAGTAATTGTAGTTGTACCAGCATTTTGTGTATGAATTTTACCATTTACAATAGCGAGAACAGTAGTGTTACTACTTTTGGTATAAGTTAACGCTAAGCCAGTATTTACTGTTACAGCTTCATTAACAAAATCTGAATCTCCATAATTTTTGGTTAAATCAGATGCTGTAATAGTTTGAGGTAGCTTAGATTCAAAGCATCCCATATCTATTGTATTATTCTGAACACGTTTATCATCTGCAATATCTTTATCATGATAAATAGCGGTGTTATAAAAAGAATTGTCTCCTTTATCGACAACTACAGAGCTTGTTTTTAAAGCAAAGTTATTAGCGTTAACATCAATAAAACCAGGGTCTACATTATAGATGTTATTTGCTAACACAAAGCCTTTACTACTATAAAAAGTTTCTGCATTAGGCAGAAAAGAGTTCTTAACGGTAATTGTTCCTCTCGATTTATTTATATCATTATGAGTAGGATCAGCGAAATATCTAAATATTGAGTTATATACTTCCAAATTAGCATTTACATGATCAGTAACAATTTGAAATGAATTCTGCGAATCTCCAAAAGTAGAATTATAAATTTTCACATTAGCTTCTGATATCACCATAGAGGTACCTGATGCCCCATAATGATCTGCGCTATTATTATAAAAAAGCGTATTAAAAACAGATACATTTGACACATCCGTTATATACATAGCACCAGCTTGGTTACCAGAGGAATTTCCAGTAATAGTACAGTTTTTTATATTAAGGTTAGAACTGTGTACACGAATACCTGAACCAAATGCTTGGGTAATTGGCTTACCCTTTATGGTCATTGTCGCACCAGCCCCCATCCATGATCCAAAGCCTCCTGCACCATTCATAATGGTAAATCCATCTATTTCGTTGTCTCCTGTAGAGTTAGAAACAATAACAATGTGATGTACTTTTTGTCCTGTTACTGGATTATAACTATCTAAAATAGTTTTATTCTTTTGAATTTGTCTGTTGGATATGCTTTCATTAGCAATAGATCCATCAAAACCTCCATAAATTTTTACACCATCAACTAATAAAAAACTATTGTCTGTATCTTCATCCGCAAAGTTAGAACTGTCTTTTGGACTGTATTGTGGAGCATAAGTCCCTTTAGCCACATATATTTTATTAGCCTTAGTAACATCTGGTCTAGTACTAGTATTAAGTGAGTATGCTAATTTTAATCCCTCAGCAACTTCTCCTAGTGCATCATCCCAAGAGGTTCCTTTTCCTGCACTTCCTTTTTTAACGTATATTGTACCATCTGTTAATTGAACATCAGACTCAATTGTTAGCTTACCATTATTGTAAGTAATATTATAATTTAAAGATGTTAATCCAGAAGGAGTTATAACGTAGTTACCTATAGTGGTTGCAGTTACAGCTGTACCGCCATAAGCTATTGCACCCCCAAAAGCTGTACTTGGAGTATCTCCTAGGACAAACCCAGTATAACTCACAGAAAAGTCTTTAAAGACAGAACCATTTTCAAAAAATAATTTATTATCTGCTGTTACAGTTAATGTCGCTTTATTTACAGTTAATAAGAAATCTGTTTGAGGTGCAAGCATCATATTCGCTGTCATTTCCTGATTGTTTTAGGGTTATAGTTGCTGTTCCGGCACCTACGGGCTTAATTTTTCCGTTTTCTATTATAGCAATAGAAGTATTACTAGACGTATATTCTAATGGTAATCCGCTTGTTGCAGTACCATGTGTAAATGGCTCATCTCCGTATTTTTTTGTAAGAGCAGCCACTGTTATGGTTTGGGTTTTATTTCTCTCAAAAGCCCCTATATCTACATTAGTATCAATAATACGCGATTTGCCTTTTAAATCTTTAGCTGGAAAAGCAATACTAGCAGGATTGTTTTTACCAGCATTTAGAGCAGGACTGGTAGTTAATAACGAATAATTTGCATCAAAAACTGTAGTTGTGCTTGTAACACCACCTATACCTTGTATTAAACTGTTTTCATAACTAGGAGTACTGGCATTATTAACAATGTCTGAATTATTTTTTACACTAACTGTATTTACAATTCTTGCAGAAGAACCACTTGCATTATACAATGCTGCTCCTTGCGCACCTGTGTTATCTGCTATAGTAAGATTAAGAAGTGTAGGTAACGATGCATTGTTATAAATAGATGCTCCATTTGGTGCTGTGTTATTAACAATTAAGCAGTTAACCCATGTTGTATTGGCGTTTTCATTATATATAGCACCACCGTTTGTAGTAGCATTATTGGCTCTGATGATACAGTTTTCAAATCTTGCTTGCAACTTTTTTATTGTATATACCTCCACCATTAGTTGCACTACCGCTTGTTATTGTAAAACCGTTTAAAAGAGCACTGCTAGTTAAACTATTATCATCATTTTTAATAACCGATGCATTATTTCCTTTTAAAATACTTCCATCGTTTAAATTACCTGTGATACGTTGATGTGTTAGATTTGTAATAGCATTATCAGGATCAAATCCGCCATATATTTCTATATTTTTAGGCATTATATATGACTTTCCTGAAGTCACTTGATAAGTCCCTTTTGCTACAAATATTTTTTTAACTTTTTTAGGATCAGTATCATCTGTATGTACGGAGTTAATATTAGAAGCTCTTGTTAAAGCAAGTTCTAAATTACTTAAAGGACTATTCCATGAAGAACCGTCGCCACTTCCGTTTTGTTTTACATATAAGATATTGTCTGTTAGAATTAAATTTGATTTTATTTCTAAAGTTCCTTCTTCATACAAAACAGTGTATTTAGTAGAAGTAATACCCTGAGGAATAATTTTATAAATACCTGGTTCAGTTGCAGTAGCAGCGTCACCTGAAAAAGAAAGAGTTCCAGAGGTACTATTTGATTGACTATCACCAGATTCAAAACCAGAATAAGTTACAGTATAATTACTATTTCCATAAACACTTCCATCAAATACTTTTACCTTATTGACAGCTTTAATTGTAAGAGGTATTTTAGTTACATTAACAACTATTTTAGTCCTGATACTTTCGCAATTGTTGGCGTTAGTTTGACTTACCCAATAAGTAGCAGAATTTTCAGATGACATATTTAAAGAAGGTGTTGCTGTTAATGCTGTACCATCTTTTTCTTGTGTATACCATTTTAAATTGCTTCCATTTACTACGATTTTAGCTCCTGCTTGACCAATAATAAAATTTTGTGGAGATTGTGCAGTTGGTGCCTGAGTAGAACTTATCGATACACTAACACTTGTTCTATCACTTTCGCAACCATTAACGGTTTGACTTGCATAATACGTATTACCAGAAACTAAAGCTGTATTACTGGCTAACGAACTTCCTCCTGAAGCTTGACTGTACCATTTTACATTTGTGCCAGTTGCTTTTAAATCATTAACAATCGCTTCATTACAAAAAGATTGTGTCGCAACAGCAGTTGGTGCTGTTTTACCAGAAGCACCTAATTCATTTTCATAAGCACCAATATCAATCGTATTTACTTTTCTGTTCTTACCTAAAAAATCAGTGTTTGGATACTCACTTGAATATAAAGAATTGTTTCCTTTATTTATTATGGAACTACAACCTGTTAGATTAAAATTATAATTAGCAAGATCAGCAAAATATGGGTTAGTTTCGCGAATATTATTGTTTTTATTTACAAAATTATTCTGACTATCATACCTAAAAGAATTACTTTGAACATCTGCCGAAGTACTTGAGACAGTAAGTTCTTCAAGAATATTATTATACAGCTTAACATTTTTACTGAAGGTATAAATACCATAACCCGGACTTTCATTCCAAACAGTATTATTTATAAAATCGACTGTAGAATTAGGTTGAAAAATAGTCGTAAAACTTTCATTTCCTGTAAAAACATTATTATACAGTTTATTTACACCTTCAAAGACAGCAATTATACAACCAGAATACCCTGCGCTGTCTGCGACGCCAACATTATTCTTTACAGTATTATTGAAAAACTGGTTTTTTGTATAACTTTCAATATCTAAAACAGCTCCAAAATAAGATTTGTTTCCTACGAATGAATTATCACGAATGTCAGTTGTACTATAATTAGCTAAAAATATTCCTCCTCCTCTTTTTACAGAGTTGTTACTTTCAAAATTATTATTGTTTATTGTTAGCTTGGTAGTAATATTATTGCTAACTACATTGGCATAGATTGCTCCTCCAAATTCAGAAGCACTATTGGTCTTGAAAATATTATTATTAATGACAGAATTAACTGTGATTGTTTCGAAATTAATGGCTCCTCCAAATTTAGTAGCCGTATTTCCTGTAAATATATTATCAGAGATTTTAATGTTATTATCATTTGCAGATACTATAGCACCTCCAAATCCAGAAACAGAATAACTACTTGTATCCGTAACACTATTTCCGGTAAAAGTATTTCCGGTTAAGGTCGTTGTATTTTTATTTTCAATGAAACATGCAGCACCTCCTAACAAAGAAGCATTTCCAGAAAATGTATTTCCAGAAAATGTAATACCATTTGTTTCAACTGCAAAGGTTCCTCCTCCTATACTTTTTAAAGCTTTATTATTGCTAAAATTATTTGATGTTATTTCTGCATTAATAACTCTGCGAAGCAAAATAGCTCCTCCACCTCCAGCAATTGTAGCAGAAGCCTCCATCAAAGCATTGTTACCGGTAAATGCACTATTCGTAATTTTAAGATTACGTATATTTTCGTCAGCATAAATAGCACCTGCAACATCTGCACTATTGTTATCAAAAGTACAATTATTGACAATCCTTGATGACGAATTATCCTGACTCACTTTTTCAATATAAATAGCCCCGCCATAACCGGTACCAGTCTTAATTTTATTCGCCAGGTTATTACTAAATGTTACATTACTTAGATTTAAAAGTTTTCCATCTAAATCAGAAATAACTCCTCCCAGAGGCGCACTGTTAGCATTAAAATTTCCTCCTGCAATAGTCAAATAACTGTCGCTGTTGCTAATTGCACCTCCATTATCTGTTGCCGTATTATTAGAAAATATACAGTTAGTAAAATTGGCGCGAGCACCTTCCTGTAAACATATTGCCCCACCAATTATACCTTGATTATTTTTAAAGGTTACGTTTTCTAATGTTAAAACCCCTTTTATGTTGTATATAGCCCCACCATTACTTTTAGGATAGGATGTATTAAGTATTTCCGTTGTTACCATGTCACCTCCCGGAATTGAAGCTATACTTGGCAAGCCACTAAATCCTGCAAGTTGCAAACCTAATGAAGCATAACTATAATAAGGGCTTTCCGTCATCGAAACAAACCAATCCGGATATTTATCTTTGATATTATCGTTAATAGAATTCTTCTTAGTTTCTGTAGATATTTTATAATACTCTAATGAATCAGCCTTACCATCACTAATGGTTAGTCCGTTTAAGTAGTAATTCTCATTTTCTTCAAGAGCATAGATAAGTATCACATGGTGTGCAAAATTTCCACCACCCAAATTTCCGCTAAGAATAGTTTCATTTGCTGTAATATTTCTCTGTGAAAGACTGTTTTCATTACCAATAAAGCCACCATATAATTGTACACCTTTTTTTAGTCCAAAAGTGTTATTCCTGTCCTGTGCACTGCCGTTAGGCGCCAAAGCTACTTTAGGAGTATATGTTCCTCTGGCAATCCATATTTGAGTACCACTGTCAGATGAACTAATCATTTTCTGTAAGTTCTCAGAAGCATTACTCCAAGAACTTCCGTCTTTACTTCCTGAACCATTTACAGTAACATATTTTATTGTTTGAGATTGCAATAAAACAGTAAATAAAAAGAAACAAGTTACAAACGAGTATCTTAATAAATTGGGTTGTTTTTTTAAAAGCTTAAAAGTTTTAATCTTCTGTAAATAGAGATGCCATACAAAGACTAGAAACTTCAAAATTAATAAGTAGTTTTTTTCCATAAAAAAGTAAGTAGTAAAATTGATTGATATAATTCTCGGTTAGTTTAACTGTATATTTTGGAGACATTTAATAAAAAAGTCATTTCTTTCATAAGATTGACATTTTTTGTTTGTTACTGAATAAGGGGAAAAATTCAAAAAATAACGTTACCGTTGCAATTTTAGATATTGAGATTTTTGCAAATGCACCAATCTTTTCAAGACATGAAATATTTGGGTTTCGAAAAGTGATAGATGAACAAGAGAACATCATAAATAACTGTAAGTAGATTTTTTTCAAGCAACTGTAATTATTTTAAGTGTTTACAGAAATGAGATTAAAAATAAAGTCTCAATTAAGCTTCAAAATTAAAAACATCTTCCCTACTAAGCCTATTTATTAGGGTGGACAAAAAAAAGACATTTTAAAATGATGTTATATTTTTGCCCCACAAACTTCATTTTCAGAAAAAAAAGTACGCGCGTAGTAATTTTTTGTTTTTGTAGCTCACTCAACTAGCTCCATGACTTCTAAAAAAATAACTTCCCTTAAAAAAGGACAGATTTAAAAAAAATATAAAAAAAACAAGCCGAAGCTTGTTTCCATTTTTTGTTTTATATACTATTTTTATGCGCTGCTAACTTTATGTTTTATACTCTACCATTTCAAACAAAAGGTCATATTTATCGCCTAATTTTTTCTTCAGTCGTTGTTTGCTTTTTTTGACCGCATCAATTGTTACACCAAGTAAATTAGACATCTCATAATTGTTAAGATTTAATTTTTGAAGCATTATTATTTTAAGATTTGACTCTTTTACTTCAGGAAAATTCTCTATTATCGCATAATAAAAATCACTGTACTGATTTATAAATTCTCTTTTAAAAGCACTCCAATTTTCATCAGTCATAATGTGAGAACTTAACATTTGCTTGCAATTTGTTTTTTTCTTGTTCTGAATGCTTTGAAGTAAAACTTTTAATTTCTTCGAGTTCTTCTTCTAAAAATGATATTTGTTTGTCTTTATTTTGAAGATTTTCAGCATAGCTATCTATATTAGAACTTACATCTTTAAGTTTTTCTTCATACATTAAAAGATCATTTTCATATTCTTCCTCTTTTAATCTTTTATTTTCCAGTCGTTTAGTAAAAAAAACATAAGCAATTGCACTCGAAAGTATCGTTGAAATTAAGATTAAGAGACCAATGTTTCTTATTCTTTCGCTTTTTTCTAATTCCAATAAGATTTTTTGGGTTTCATCTTCATACTTTTTTTCTGAATAAGCCAATTAGTTCTTTTCAATACAGTATTGCCATTGGTTTGAAGTAAATACTCTTCAACCTGTTTGAGCTGTCGTCTTAATATCAGTTCTTTTTGAGAGTCTTCACCGTTTAAAAGCAGTAGTTTTAATTCGATTACTTCTTTTAAAGAACTTCTGTAATAAGATTTAGTTCCTGCAATTTTACCAGCTCTTTCTAGAATTTTTTCAGCCTCTATTTTATTGTTTAATTTCAGCAGAATTTTTGCCAATAGTATCGAAGCATACATCTCATTTTTTTCAATTTTGAACTTTTGAGAATAAGCTATATCCTGCCTTAAAAGATTCACAGCTGTATCTACGTCTCCTTTTTTGTTGTAAATAAGCGCTTTATCACCTAAAACTTTTGCATATCTTACACTATCATTAGTTTTTAATGCCACAGCCTCAGATTTATCAAAATAATGCATTGCATTTACAAGATCTTTCTTTCTGAAATAACAGTTACCAATTGCATTTAAAACATCTGCAGATTCTGAAGAAGTTCCTTTCATGTAAAGCATTGATTTTTTTAAAAAATCTACAGCAGAATCATCTTCTATAGTAAACATTATCCATCCAAAAAATTTAAAAGTTTCTCCTGGTAAAATCATCTCCGAACTATCGATCTGATTGCTTTCTTCCATTACTTTAAGAACGATCGGAGTAAGCCTATCAATCTGACAGTAAAAATACAGGTACTTTGAATAATTTAGCTGTGTCCAAATAATAAGACTTAAGTCTTTACTTTTTTGGGCCTCTTGAATAGATTTTAAATAATGATACTCGCTTTGGGGATTTGTTTTGTCAAAGAAGACTGAATAGCCGTTTGCTAATAAAGCATCATAAAGAATATGGTATTTTTTATTGGATGATTCCTTCAAAAAAGACAGTCTTTTTTTTAGTTCTAAAGTGTCTTTCTTTTGATTATTTTCTTTGATTATAATAGACTCAATATGAGTTGTTAAATCTTTGGATGAAGAGAATAGCTTTTGAGATTGTAATTTGGTAAAAAAAACAAAAGCATATAACACAAAAAAGAATCTAATTTTTTTTGTACAGAACATCATTTTGGAAAAGGGGGCTAATTGAGTTCGCTAAAATAAAAAAATATAAATCTTATTCTTAAAAAAAATTAACATATAAATTTAATTTAACAATTGTCCCGTATAATCAAAAAAAAATCTGTATTTCATTCTTTCCGATTTAAAAACATTCTTACTAAATCTTCTATAGAATCCCTGCTTGGAGAAGCAAAATCCTTTATTCCTTCAATAGCTTCTTTTCCTAAAACTGAAGCTCTTGCCCTCATTTTTGTTTCATAAGCCGCAACAGCAGATTTTAGATCGCTGAATTCTCCATTAGTTAAGCATTCGCTCAAATCTAAAGCATCTAGCATAGCAGTGTTAACTCCTTCTCCAGAAGGTGGCATCAGATGTGCAGCATCACCAAGAAGCGTTACATTTTCTTTTGCTTCCCAGTGCTGGTCCGTTGGAAAATAATTTAGCGGTCGAACTAGAAATTTCTTGCACGATTTAAATAAAGTGAAAAACTTTGGGTTCCAGTCGGCGTAAAATCCAACCAAATAAGCATAAACTTCATCAGCATTATTAAAATCGATACCACTTGTTTCAATCCAATCTTTAGCATACAGAGAAGCCGCGTAAAATGTCAAACCGCCATTTCCCATTGGCTGTACCGCAATAGTTTTTCCTATATCCATTGCGCTAAGATTTGCGTTATTGACTAGCTCATACATATCAGGGCAGTCAATTTTCGGATTTTCAATTTCCCCTTGAATAATTGTTGCACCAGAATACAATGCTTTAATATCTGTCACGTAGGAACGAACTTTTGAACGATAGCCATCGGCGCCGATTACAATATCTGCATTAGCCGTCATACCATTTTTGAATTTCAATTCCCACGTGTTGTTAACCTGTTCCATACTCAGAAATTGGCTATCCCATACTACAGTGTTAGGCAAAAGGCCTTCAATTATCATATTTCTTAATACTCCTCTATCAATTTCAGGCCTAAAATGCTCATCGTCAAAATTATCTTGATTGCCCTCATTAATTTCATCAAGAAGTATATTTAAATCTTTGTCAACCAAACGATACCTATCGGCATCTTTCATATAATTAGCTTTAAAAGCTTCCAATAAGTTCGCTGCTTGCATTACTTTTAAACCAGAATCAAAATGCAGATCCACAATTGCACCTTGAACGCGAGAATCCTGATTAAAATCTCTTTCATAAACTTTAACCTCTGCTCCTTTCAATTGCAACAGACGAGCCAATGTTAATCCACCTGGTCCAGCGCCTAGAATAGCTATTTTTTTATTTTCTAACAGACTGCTTGCTTTTCTTTCCATCTTATCATACTTTTTATTGGTGCAAAGAAATCGCGTTTCGTAGGAACGGACAATGTCAGAAAGAAGCAAATATAGGACTAATCGCGGTTTTGATTTCGAAATGCCAATGGAGTCATTTTGGTTATTTTAGAAAACAAACGGGTAAAATAAGAATAATCATCATAGCCTAATTCTGTTGCAATTTCTTTAATAGACTGATCAGAATGATGAAGCAAGCGCTTTGCTTCTAGCACAATACGCTGTTGTATATGATGTGAAACCGAGTAGCCTGTTTTAGCTTTAACACATTCATTTAAATAAGGCGTTGAGATATTTAATTTCTCAGCATAAGAACTTGGACTTTTTTCGATTGTAAAATTCAATTCTAAGGCGGTCATAAATGCCTTAGTGATAATTTCAAACCTTGAATAGTTCTCATTTCTTTTTGATTCGGCTAAATATTGTGATACTACTAATGCGACCAATACATTGCCAAATTCATTTACAATTGAACCATATAATTTTTCCTCTTTTCTGTCAGACATTTTAACACAGAGTAAAGCCGTTTCAGTTACTATCGATAGAACATCTTCTTCGACAGGAAGTACATTTACAGGAACAAGATCTTCTAAAATCTTTAAATATTCTGGACGAAGATTTTCTACTGTCATTATCCAACTCGTAATTACAGCTTCTTCAAATAAGATTAAACGATGCACTTGGTTTGGATGGATAAAAATAACCGAAGGCGCTTTGATTTCCATCTTCTGAAAATCAATTTCCATGTGAGTACTCCCTTTTTCTTGCACAATAAAGGTAAATCCAGAATCTCGATGAGATCTTTCCGTTTCTTTAGAATCCGATTGCGCCATTCAAGAACCTTCTTCCAATTATGATGCCCTCATTAAAATCAGGTGGTAATGTATTTACTGGGATCGGCTTTATCTTCATATGCATTTGTCTCTATTGCAGTAAAACAAAGTTAACTATTATTGCTTTACACAAAAAAGCAAGGGATAACCAAAACAAGGTCAGACAATTTATAGGTTGCTTTTTCTTAAAATATTTTTCACTATATGTAAAACTGCATAAAAGTACTGCAACAGAATCGAGGCATATTGTTGTCGATAAAAATAAAACCTCATCAAAATCTCAACTTAAGAAACATCAAGTTCATTAATCTGGATAAATATAAAATCCGTTTCTTCGCATCTCCCGTCTTATTCTTCTTTTTTCCTTACGACTTACAAAAGGCTTAAAAGCTTCTAAATTTACTTCATAATAATCTTTAGCAGTAATGGTGACTTCTTTTGATTCTAAACCTATAAAGCCTACAATTAATACATCATTTTCATTTAAGCTAATTTCAAATTTTCCATCCAAGTCTGCATATGTTCCCTTTTTCTGGTTTTTCACAGTGATAGTAGCTCCAGGCAACGGACCATTTTCATCCATCACAATTCCGCTAACTGTTTTAGCAATTTTAATATCTGATTTTGAATCTTTTTGCGTTCTACAAGATGCAAAAATGCATATAAGGCAATACAACAGGCATAATCTAAGTTTCATTAGAAATATATTTTTTGATTAAAGAAAGGCAGAATTTTTACAAAAAAGAATATTTTTTGTTTCCCTTACTATAATAGATTGTTACTTGGCCTAAAAGGTTGGAACAGAAATGAAAATAATATGATAAAAGTTTTTAAACGCTAGCAAGAAAGCTAAAATTCAATGAAAACTAATAAATTATCCTAACTACCTATCCTTCAGCGCTAAAATCATGATTTAAAAAATTTAAAAGAAAGAAAGATGTCACTCATTGTTAAACTTAGCTTCAACAAATGTTAAATATAAGTAAAGCCCTGTAAAGTCTCATGATTTTACGTATTTTTGTTAGAGGTTCTTCAGAAAAAAGATTTAAATTTTCTTGTAGTTGTTAGTCAGACATTTTCTTCCCAGCGACCACAAAAGCTAAAAACTTTATAATCTGTTTAAAAAGAGCCAAAAAAAATACCACTACAAATAGCCCCAAGACTATGAAAAAAATTACTTTAATGATGTGCCTGCTGATTGCCGTAGGCGTGAACGCGCAGCAGGAAAAAGGAATTATCGGATATGCGAACTGGCTGGACAACTGGACAGAATTCAAACCGCAAAAGACGGAGTCTAAAGATGCCAACCAGATACTGGCTGGAAATATCACTCAGAACACTAAGCTGATGAAAAAAAATGTATACATCCTTCAAGGAAATGTATATGTTACTAATAACGCAATTCTAACAATTGATCCTGGTACTGTAATTATTGGAGATGCAGCAAGCAAAGGAACTCTTATCATAACAAAAGGAGCAAAAATCATAGCAGAAGGACAGGAAACTGATCCTATTATTTTCACTTCAAACGCAAGCATGAAAAAAGCGGGCGACTGGGGTGGCGTAGTAATCCTTGGTGATGCCCCTATCAATAAATTTGGTGGAGCTGGCTCATACACTATGGATCTTGATCCTTCACTTACCGCATACGGAGGAGACAATGCAGCTGGCAACTCTGGAATATTTAAATTTGTTCGAATTGAGTTTGCAGGCCGAAAAGTAAAAGGAGCAGATAGCTTTAATGGGTTAACTGTTGCAGGAGCTGGAAACAAAACTGTTTTAGAAAACATTATGGTGAGCTTCTCAGGAGGCGATTCATTTGCTTTTTATGGTGGAGATGTAAATGCTTCACAACTGGTTTCATATAAATCTATAAACGACGATTTTAAAATCACACAAGGTGCTCAATGCCGTTTGTTTAATTCTCTAGCGGTTAGATCTTCTTATCTTTCAAGTAACAGAGACGGTTCAAGATGTCTTGAGGTAAAAGCATACGAAAAGAAGAGCGAAACTGATTTTACTAGAAAATCAACTTTCGTTTCTGCTTCAAACCTTACACTTTTAAATGACAGTGATAATATCAAAGCTGATATTCAGGCTGGTCTTATAAAAGAAGCTGTTTATGTAGCTGATAATGCTTCTCTTGAGCTTAAAAGAAGTGTGATTTCAGGTTTTAATCCAGCTGTATTATTAGATAGCCAAATGGCAGTAAATGCAGATAACTTAAAGAAGATCAAATTTGAAGAAATGTTTTTCAACCAATGTACGGGTAACATCTTTACAGAAAATAAGACAGACAATTCTGATCTAGAAAACTGGTATGGCAACAACCTATTCCAAAATGTATATTCGCAAACCGACAATAAAGAAACTTTTGTTGACATAAGCAATGCAAAAAGACCAGACTTCAGATTGCAGTTAGGAAAAATTACAGCATCTAGCGGTAGATAAATTCAAATATCTTCCATTAAACAATAAAAAAAGGAAATATCCCTGCGGATGTTTCCTTTTTTGTTTCCCTCTAAATAAAGTAGATTGCCCAGCAAAATTCCCTTCTTCTTAGCAAAACCACGAAAACTTCTAATATGCTATTATCAAACAAACGCATTACGAGAGCGGAAGTAAAAAGAAGATCATACAAAGCACAATCAAAACATATGCTCGCAAATAAAATACAGAGTTCTTTATTGTGGCGGCGCCTAATCTCTGAGAGCTTTAGTTTTAAAGCCGCTTTCTCTCCTGCTATAATCTCATGATATCTATCTGTCATAAAACATTAAAAAATTAAAACCTAAATATTTGTATATTCTGTATCTGTAAATTCTCTTTCAAAGGCCAAATGTAAAATTTTACATCGGGTTAATTTCACGTATTTACACCTATTTTCTTACAAATATACAATTCTTTTAAAATCATATTTAAAACCATAATAGTGTTACTAGCATATGTAAAAACTGCCCTTAAAGTCTCATTAATGAAAGACAGTTAGATGTTGATTAACATGAGCACTTGTTAATGTTCGAGGCACTTTAAACAGTGTATGTTTATGTTTTTAGATACCAGCTTTATTACTACAATACTAGAAATTTATCGTATTTTTATAAACGGTATGCTTTTTTTGACAGTACATACAAAATAGTTGCCTTAGAACAGGCAATAAAAAGGACTTAAATTAATTTTATAAAAATGCAGAACATAGAAAACAAAGTTGCCTACATAACCGGCGCGACAAAAGGCATTGGTTTTGGCATTGCAGAAGCTTTAGTTCAGAACGGGCTAAAAGTAGCGATCTCAGGAAGGGATATAAAGGCGCTTGAAAAGGCGCAGCAGGCATTGGGAAGCGAGAATATCCTTATTCTAGAATCTGATGTCAGAAATTATAATGACCAGCTCAAAGCTGTTGAACAGATTACATCTGAATTTGGAAAACTCGATATTGTTATTGCTAATGCTGGAGTAGGTAAATTTGCTCCCGTAGACGAAATGTCCTTAGAGGACTGGAACGCAATGATTGATACTAATCTGACAGGAGCTTTCTATACCTTAAAAGCAACTAGCGGACAACTAAAAACAAACAAAGGCTATTACATATCAATAGCATCACTTGCAGGCACCAATTTCTTTGCAAAAGGTGCTGCCTACAATGCTTCAAAATTCGGACTGGTGGGTTTTACCCAAGCTGCGATGTTAGATCTGCGTGATTATGATGTAAAGTGTACCACCATTATGCCAGGATCGGTTACTTCAAATTTTAACGGCCATACGCCAAATGAAGATGACAATTGGAAAATCCAACCCTCAGATATCGGACAGATGGTAGTAGATCTCCTAAAAATGAACCCTAATGTTCTACCGAGCAAAATAGAGATTCGTCCGACGAAAACCAAATAGATAAAATTCTCTTTCAATTAAAAAACAGCTCAAAAGGCTGTTTTTTTTAAAACAATATTGAATAAATGCAGATACCAACTGTAATGATTTCAGAACCAAAACCTTTGATAAACCAATCAAACTTAAAAAGTCTTTAAAAAGAAAAAAATATGGCAACATAAAAAAGATATCTTTTTCTATAGAAAATTATCTGCTAAAAGAAAAGAAAAAACTCCTTAAATATTTAAGGAGTTATTCGGCAACTTGGCGGGTGCCTGAAATGGTATGCGGTAACTAACTAAATCATTGTACAGAACCTTCAGACGAACCCGCCGGTCCCCTGTTACTTTTTCTGACTGTTTAATAAAGTATCATTACCAGTATAGAAACAAATTTATTGCAATATGAATATAAAAACTTACAGAATCTGCTAATAATATTACATCATTCTAAGCTTGGTATTGCAGATAGCCAAAAATTAAGTTTAATAAAAATAAACTTAAAAAAAAACTTTGTCTCCAATAAACTGACTTCCAAAACAGTGAACTAAAAAACAGTACAACCCCATAGCTAATAAAGCATAAACCCAATTGTATACCTTGCCTCATGCATAGTTTTTATCTAATTTTACGGCATGAATTACGAAGAGATAAAACGCCATTTTGAGAATAATCCACCGCCTGAAATTGTGGAATGGACAGGATGGGCAAAGATTACCGATACTCGGTTATTTCTAAAAAGCTGTTACATTGGTATTCGAAACTTTAACGGTCCTATCGATCGTTGTCCTGCATGGTGGCACCTGAGGGATTTTTATATTCTTATGAAAAAAAATGCTCAGCAGAGTCCTACTGAAGAAACCCAAGCAGAAGAGGCTTCTTTAAAAACTCCTATTGAAGAATCTGCCCATTTAGCTACCACTGAAAAAGAAGTTGCGGTATAAATTAATTTGCATCAGATAATCTTGCATAAAAAAATAGCTTTAAAAAATCACTAGGCGCGACTAACTTTTCATTTGTTTTTTACTTTTTACTATCCAAAACGAATTCTGTTCTATTTCTTGAGGCTTTGCTCCAGTTTATTGCTATAATTTCTTGAAGCAAATCCTTAAGTTCGTTAAATGAGCCTGGCTTAATAGCATAGCCATCAGCTCCTAGTTTATAGGAAAGTTCAATATGTAATGTACTGCTGCTGGTAGAAAACATAATAATTTTTACCCCACTCAAACATCCTACTCTACATTTTATCTCCTTTAGACATTCAAAACCATTTTTGCAGGGCATATTTATATCTAGGAATAGGATTTTAGGCTTGTCATTTTCTGCCTCATGAAGACTGTCTAAAAGTCGCTGGCCGTCTTCAAATACCTTTACGCCAATCTCAGGATGGATTTCCTTAAGGACTTCCAAAAATAAAATTCTGTCATCCTCATCATCCTCTGCTAAATAAATAAGTTTATGTAAAGGTTCGTGCAACATATCAGTATAATCCATAAGGTGTTGAATATCCTTGAAATACATATAGTAAATATAAATGTAAGATTTTTTTTTCACTTTAAAGTAAAAAGAACAAAACAACAAAAAAGTACATGTAAGTTTTCTTAATGCCTAAATAATTTTAAAACCCAAAATCCTATTCAAAACCTACTCCTTCAAGGAATATCTCCAAGCATAACCGCTCTTTCAAGAAAAGCTGAAAACGCTAATTTTAAAAAAAATCCAGATCAGATGAGTTACATTTATTTCAAAGATTCCTCATATTCCATCAAATTGGACTGTCTGCACTTAAAGTTAATTAAAACATAATTAAAAACTATTTCCTAAGTTGCTATCATTTAATAGAGTACATTTGTCCAAATTAAATATTTAATATGCAAGAAGGTACAGTAAAATTTTTCAATGAGGAAAAAGGATTCGGATTTATAACTCCTAATGATGGAGGAAGCGAAATTTTTGTCCATGCCTCAGGTCTATCGGAAAACATCCGTGAAAACGATTCAGTTCGATATGACATCCAAGAAGGCCGAAAAGGTCCGAACGCAGTAAACGTAATCGTAGCATAATATATACTATAGTACTAGTTTATAAAGCACCTGTCCAAAAACAGGTGCTTTTTTATTTAATGATTCGTAATGCTTCTGGGAATTACCGCTTTCGTATTGTACAAAGACGGGCACCTTCCTCAATTGGTCGGCGGAAAAGACGGCGCCTATTCTGCTGTTTTAACGTTCCTGCCGACAGGATTGAAAGGGCTTCCGTAGCAGCCTTAACGGCACGATGCCGCAGCAGAGCCGCATATTTCCTATTGATAAAGCATTACAGTTAATAACCCCGCACCTGCTGAATTTTGTACCTTTTTTTCTATTTCATTCATTCGCCCACAATAATCTGGAGCCTTTAAGTTTGAATGGATACCAGACAACAACAAAGGTACTTCGTTACTGCGCAGTAACGAAATAATCATTAAACAGTGCTTAGAACAAGAAAAAATACTCCTTCCCTTTAAAAGACAAAACCCTCCCTTCATTCTCTCTCCCGCCGGCCAAAACCAAAATTAAAAATAATCTAAAAGAAGAAAAACTAACTAACTAACTAACTAACTAACTAACTAACTAACTAACTAACTAACTAACTAACTAACTAACTAACTGTCAATATGCATCGGATTTTAGCTTACAAACTATGCTACTGAGCCTTTTTATACATTGCCATTGCTTTTTTATCGCCACCTGATAGAACTGCCGGTTCTGATAAAAAAGCGCCGTACGCTATTGCAGGAAAGACGCAAAAAAGCGGCAATGCCAGCAGTTCGCGCCCATTTAATCCTTACATTTGAAAAAGGCTTCCAAATCCAAATATCATTTGCACTCCCATTCTTATAATATGGTAAAAACCGAAACAATCATTGCAGTGGCTAACGTGCCGGAAAGCTCAAGATTCTATCAGAACCTGTTGGGCTGTAAAGGCGTGCACGGAGGAGAAACCTTTGAAATCCTCACCAGTGGGGATATTGTGATATTATGCCTCCATAAATGGGGCGAACACAAGCACCCGACCATGGCCAGCCCAAATGATGGCGCAGCAAACGGATTGATACTTTTCTTCCGGGTGGATGATCTGCCTGCTGTCTTTCAAAACGCTCTGGAGCTGGATGCCTCTGTTGAAAAGGGAATCCACTATAATGAAAACTCCCTGAAAAACCAATTTACGCTTTGGGATCCGGACCATTATTATATTATTGTTTCGGAGTAGCCCCTTCTTGCGAGCCGCAGAAAATCTCTTAAAAGCAAAGGCTATCAGGCATCTGCACTTAAAAAAGCTTCCATCTGCAGCCACAGAAACAAGACTGAAGATTTTACAGCTTGGCAATATCAAATTTTAGCAAAACAACACCTAAATATTCTAAAAAACACTTCAATAAAGAAAAGATCCAAAATATTAATTACCAACATTTTGAATCTTTTTTTATTTTTACTTTGTCTTTCTTTGCGCCCTCTATTTCCCGATGCAAAAGTTAACTTTCCTTATTTCATAAGGGTTAAACTAGTCAAGGTACAAATTTTCACATAGAAAAGTATTACAAAAAAACACGCAGAAAAATGTCTTCTTATGGAAAATTATTGCAGAGTGTAAAAAGAACTTATGAACTAAGTAGTTGTGTCAAATTTAAAAAAATTATTCTTTAATTCTTCTAAAATACAAAACAAGTTAAGCAGTTAATGAGAATGATTATTATTATTTGAAGACCATAGTCCGTTTAATTTTAATAAATGACGATTTTCTTTCTAACATCTTTCCTATTTACCATCCAAAATTTCGTTACAATTTAAACATTGAAAAATTACCTTTAGATTATCTTGTATTAGTAAGATTTTTTTCTACTTATTTTATTTTCGAAAAACTAAGGCGAGCATATTCATAGTGTCTGTAATTTATATGCGGCCTCGAAAATAAAGTCACCTTGAAAGATGTTTGTTATACAAAATATTGAAATAAACTTATCAATCTGGGTGCAGAATCGGTGCAATTTTATTTAATATTGTTTTAAAACACTAGTATAAAACTATTTAACTACTGAAGTTCGAAACATTACTAAATTCAGACCCTTAAATGCACTGCCCCCAAAAAGTTAGACACTATTTGGGGGCAGTGCATAACTAGTTATCTCTTTTTTATGCACAAATTTGCAGATTTTTCAGGCCTTTACAGTCTAATATTATAAGGTTCAATTAAAAATTGCAACGTTATTTTTGAAGTGTACTTATTTTTTCCCTTAGCTCATAATTTTTCCTCTGCAAAAAGTCTATTTGCTCTAAAACATAAGTAATATCATAGAGATTTTGATGCTCCGATACATTTAACATGCTTCCTTTGGAAATGGGTGCCTGATATATTTCGTCTTTTTCGACACCTAAGACGTTAGCAATTTTCATCCATTCCTGCATTGTTATATTCGTAATTCCTTTTTCTTTTCTGCTGTAAGTGGATTGAGTCATACCTACCAGATCAGCAATTTCTTCCTGCGATAATTGTTTTTGCAATCGCATAATCTGCAATTTTAGTTTAATCACTTCTGCGTTTATTAAAAAAAGATAATACCAAGTCTGTTTCATTCTCCTTTCATTATTTTACAGGACCAAAGTATTGGTTGCTGAAGGTTTAGAAGAAAAAAAAGTCGTAAATTAGGAGGAAGGCTCCTTTATTAAAAAGCGGTGATAATTGATTCTTCATACCTGTAATTTTTAACTAGTAAAATTCGTGCTAATGAAAAATCTAATTTATATGGAAAATAAATGGATAAAAAAGTATCAAATAAAAATCAAGATTTTAAAAACTATTTTATTGATTTAAAAAATTAGCCTACAAACATTTACAATTTCGGAGACAAAACTAAAATCAAGATTGAATATAGAAATTCAGCATCTAATTATCGTACCAAAACCTTCTAAAAAGTACAAGAAACTCTAAAAAAACAGGAATGAATGCAATCTTTAAGCAGGTACAAAATACATGCAATCAAACCAAGCCAGGGACTTTTTTTATGAGAAAAAAAAGTCTTATTTGCATAAATTATTTAAAAGCTAAACAATACCTGTATCAGAAATTTAACTTTCCAACAATCACAAGGCATTCAAAAAAACAGGACGCTAACAAGAAGTAGATTAAAAAGCGGCAAAAAACATTTGCCTTCTAAACTCTCACTATGACTCCTCAAAAACACTTTTAAACTGATATAAAATCCGCTCTATCAAACGCAGGTCTTCAGTTATAATTTCGGCGTTTCCTTTCATCTCTTGTTGAAAAGCAATATTTTTCCCATATGATGTTTTCAAGCCTTTAGAAAGTGTGACATCCATTAGCAGATTTCCATCCTTATCAGGCACGAGCGAAATATTTTTGATTTCTCCTTTCACAACCCCAAACTCCCTGTCAGGATAATTTGCCAGACGAATATTGACACGCTGTCCCACCTCTATCTTACCTGAATTTAAAGCAGATGCTTTTAGCTTTCCAATAAATCCATTTTCTTCATGCGGAATAATTGAAAATACATTATCTCCAACATTTATAGTCTGGCTTTCATTCCATACCTGCAAAAAGGTAACCTTTCCTGTTATTGATGATTTCAGCGCGTATGTTAGCTCCCAATCTCTTATTGCTTTTTTTAACTGATAAAAGGATTGTGAAACATTGCGGGCGAGATTAACTTCTTCTTTGGTGCTGTTAATCTGCAAATTCTGGCTCGATTTTGTGTTGTCAATCAAAGAAGATTTAAGTTGAGAAATCGACGATAATAAACTTTTATAACTCTTCTGCGCCTGAAGCAAGTTCAGTTTTTTTGGTTTCTATTTCCTGAGCAGAAATTATCCCTTTATTGAATAACGTTTCAAAACGGGCAACTTCATTTTTCTGAAGTTCCAGTTCGTGCTCGTTGATCACTTTCTGCTGCTGTAAGATTCCTATTCTTTCCTTTATCTGATTTTTTTCAGACTGTTGCGCTCTGGTTTCGACTTGAAAAGGATGCAGATTTATATTCAATTCCTGAGCCTGATAGTCTTTCTCAAATGCCGCATACGCACTTTCAATTTCGCCCAGTTGCATATTTTTCAATAGTTGAAAAGGAAATTCTTCTTTAGCGTTATTGATATTATGCTTATCAACAATACTCTTCAACAAAAAAACGTCTTTGTAATTGGCTGTATTTTCGATAATAGCCAATGTGCTGTACTTTTTAACCAATGTTTTATTTTTAACCAAAATAGCCTCAATTCTTCCAGAAGATTTCGACATGATTTTCTCTGGCGGAATATTGGTAGTAATTATAATTTCGGTTTTTATCACATCCGGATATTTCACAAACCATGAGATGAAAAATAGCAGAATGATAATAACAAACATTAAAACTGTTCCCCATCGGATCATCCAATGCGGCATTTTGGTCAGGATATCCTGAACTTCTTCACTTCTTAACTCAATATCGGTTCTCTGAGGCATTTTTATAAATATATTTTTAATCAGGCTCCTAAATTCAATTGGTTTCTAACCAGTTCGTAATATGACCCTTTAAACTTAACAAGTTCTTGATGTGTTCCCACTTCTATGATTTGTCCCTTATCCAATACGACAATTTTATCTGCCTTAATAACGGTACTCAATCTGTGGGCAATAATAACCACCGTTCTGTTTTTAAAAAAGACTCCTAGATTCTCCATTATCTTTCGCTCATTACTAGTATCTAAAGCTGAAGTTGCTTCATCAAAAAATAAGATTTCAGGATTCTTGTAAACTGCCCGCGCAATAAGAAGGCGCTGCTTCTGTCCAGTGCTCATTCCCTGTCCTTCTGCTCCAATCTTAGTGTTATAGCCTAAAGGAAGCCCTGATATGTATCCAGAAATATTTGCCACATCTGCAGCATATTTCAATTTCTCCTTATCAATTATTTCAGATCCTACCGCAATATTGTTTGCAATAGTATCATTAAATATAAACCCTTCCTGCATGACAGTTCCTATTGCATTGCGCCAAGTCTTTTGCGCTATATTTTTCAGATCGACAGTTGCATTATCCTGCTTTTGATCCTTTGCCATAAGAGTTACAGCACCACGTTCCAAATCATAAAATTTCAAAAGCAATTTCATTAGGGTTGTTTTACCACTTCCGCTTGTCCCAACAATAGCTGTCACTTTGTTTGCAGGTATCATTAAATTGAGTCCGCTAAGTACAAAATCGTGCAAACCCGCGTAACGGAAAGACAGATTATTGATTAAAATATCAAACTCACCTGGAAGTTCATGAATCTGATTATCCTCCTGCTGGCATTCATCTTCTTTCTCATGTATCTCAGAAAGGCGGGCCAATGAAATTTTAGCGTCCTGCACTTCCCTAACAAAAGCAATAATCTGAACGACAGGTCCATTTAAACTTCCAACAATACTACTTATAGCCAGCATCATTCCTAAAGTAATCTGCCCGTCAATAACAAATTTAGCAGAAAGAAACACAATTATGATATTCTTAATTTCATTAATAAAATTTGATCCCAAAATCTGAGCCTGCTCCAATGCAAGATTTTTAATTGAGACCTTAAAGAGTCTTGCTTGTATGAATTCCCAACCCCATCTTTTCTTCTTTTCGGCATTATGAAGCTTTATTTCTTGCATGCCGCTTATAAGCTCGATGACCTTGCTTTGTTCTTGGCTCACCTCTGCAAACCTCTTATAATCAAGAACTGCTCTTCGTTTTAAAAACAGGATGATCCATAAAAAATATAAGCCACTTCCTAAAAAGAAAACGCAAAAAATTTCAACATTATAGTAAGCCAGCACACCTCCCATGATTATCATATTTATTGCAGAAAACAAAACAGTAAGCGAAGATGAAGTAAGAAGGCTTTCAATTCTATGATGATCATTTATACGCTGCATGATATCGCCTGTCATCCTCACATCAAAAAAAGATATGGGCAGGTTCATGAGCTTAATGAAAAAGTCTGAGATTAAAGAAATATTAATTCGCGCTGACATATGAAGCATAATCCAGCTTCTTATAAGATCTAAAGCCGTTTTTCCTACAAACAGAAAAAGCTGGGCAAACAGAATAAGATAAACAAAATGAATGTTCTGGTTCTGAATTCCTACATCTACAATGCTTTGGGTCAGAAACGGAAAAAGTAGATCTGCGACAAACTCGTTGCGGCTAAACCTATGGCCAATTGCAATAAAAAATGCCTGTAAGGAATAATGTATTTAAAAAGCGGCGAAAACCCAAATTTACTCTCTTGCGATCCAATATCATCTTTACTGTCCATGAAATTTGGCGTTGGCTCTATTAAAAGACCTATGCCTTCTTCTGTCGACCGCTCTGCATTATTTCCAATCCAAGATTTTAAAAACTGTTCTTCATCATATTCCAATAGGCCAAATCCAGGATCTGAAATATAATACTTCCTTTTTTTTATTTTGTACAAAACGACAAAATGCGACTTGTTCCAATGCAATATGCAGGGAAGCGGAACTTCTTCTAATTTTTCATGACTCAGTTTTGCCCCCAAAGTTCTAAAACCGATTTTCTCCGCAGCATCTCCCAAAAGCAGCAAATTGCTTCCTTCTCTGCTTGTTTCGCTGTAAGTCCTTAAATCTTGAATATGAATAGTTTTACCATAATATCTGGCAATAATCTTTATACAGGTTGCACCACAGTCCTTTGAATCGGCTTGGATATAATTGGGGAATTTTTTCAAAATTAATTGTATATGCTTATTATTTTTAGCTTAATATAATTTTTCAACTTTGCATTTAACACATCTGACAGTTCATTTAAAGATTCTTCATTATGTTCTTCTAGATATTCCTTCATCACATTTAGTAAATCAGAATATAAAATAGGATTTTGAAGTTCGTCGAGTAAAATTTCGTCAAACTCATCCAGCTTATATTTCCTTTCAGCTGAATTAATCTCTTCGATTACCAGATAATCCAATTCGTCTGTTTCTGGCGAAGTATTTCTCTTAAATTCAAAGCCTTTTAATTTTACAATAGAAAAATTTTCCCTTTTTAGAAATAACTCCTCTATTCTTTGATGCAGTCCTGAATTATTAAGATCTCGTTTGAGAAGAAAATTTCCAGAGCTAAATGAATTTTTACGAATCTCGATTTGAAATTCGCATTCAAGTCTTTGAATAAATTCGGGTTTAAATAATCATTTTCAGAACTGCTGCCAGTAAATTCATTAATTACAGCTCCCAAATTTGAATAAGCTTCCGGATAATTCTTCATGAGATAGAGTTCCATAAATTTACATACTGCCGGTTCTTTCTTATAATTTCCAAGTAAATGCAGATACGTTTTATGCGGAACTTCATGAAAATCGGCAAATCCAAAATATTCGTTATCGATTGGAATTTCAGGAAATAAGAAATCAACTTCCTGTTTCTTTGATTGTGCATATTTGCAAAAAAGCAACTGCTCGAAGAAAACATTGTAATGCAAACCATTAATCCGACTCCATGATTTCTTGTTTAGATTGACAAATTCAAAACTTTTGCTACAATAATTTTTAAAAACTCTACATTATTTCCGCCTACAATTCCCATGTTAAAAGAAACATTGGTTTTATCATTATGAAATTCCGCCAGCTCTTTAGGCAAATACTCCAGTTCTGGATAGATATTGCTCCATATGTTTTGATAATAGTAATCTGTAACTTCCATACTCTGAACTACCAAATTCGATTCGTGAAAATGGTTTGTCAAACTTTCCCAAACAAAAACATCTCCGTCAACATGCAGGAAAGGCTCTTCTTGTCGCTGAAAAGTTTTAATTTTTGCAATTGCCCAAAAATCTTTTGGGTAATGGTTTACCTCGTCTAAAACAACATGAACTTTTGTGTATGGTAATTTTAATTTTTCGATTAAAATTTTATAACCAAAAGCATCAGTGTACAACTCTACATTTTTATGGTATTTCACTAATTGATAGCGACTCAAAATCCAGCTCATCCAATTGTATCTATAGGATTCCCAGCCACATGCATTGCTAAAATCGTTTTGATTACCGCTCCAAAAACTCTGAATAATCTTCATGCTTAATTTACTAATTGCAACTATAAATACTTATAATTTTTAAGGTGATATATATTTCTATTTTTCCTTCGATTACTGCTGCAAGTTCTTGTACAGCTTCATGATCTTGCTGATCTTCCAGATAGAGATTCATTTTTTCTATGAGATCAAAATAAGTAATAGGAACACTCAACTCATCGATAAGAATCTCATCTACCTCGTCAATTACATATAACCTAATTTCTGACTTACTTTCATCTATTTCAAAAATTCTGACATCATCTTTCTCTGCAATTTTAAAACCTGGCAAACGCACAATCTTAAAATCTCTTTTTTTATCCAAATACCCTTTATAGAATTCATTTAAACTAACATTGTTGAGGTCTCTTTTTAAGAGGAAATTTAAAACCTTGAAATCGTTGTTATGAAGTTCTAGTTCAAATTCTTCTTCCAACTCTGTTATCATATTTTGATCTAAAGGATATTCTGATTTTAAATGGTCGCCATTTTTTGAATACATTTCAATAAGCGGCGAATAATTTTCAGGGTAAAACTTTTTTACGTACGATTCCATAGCTCTGCATACAGAAGCATTTCTTTTAAAATCACCTAGCAAATGAAGATACGTTTTCTGAAAAGGGACATAATGAAAATCGCCAAATCCTTCGTATAAGTTATCTGCCCAAATTTCAGAAAACAAATATTCTACAGAAATACTATTGTTTTTTGCCATTTTAAAAAATAGAACCTGCTCAAAAAATACATTAAAATTAAAAAGGTTTATTTTGTTCCATATCAGTTTATTTTTTTCAACAAACTCAAAAGCTTTGCTAGCATACTCGGTAAAAAACTCAAGATTTGAGCCTCCAGTGATTCCCATATTGGCACTTAAATTTGCCATATTAATATCAAAATCACTCATTTCGTCTGGCATATGCAGTAAAAATGGTGTAATACTATTCCATGTATCAAAATAGTAGTCTGTTGCAGTTTCAATATTCTGAGCTATTAAAGAGGCCTTTTTAAAATTATTTGGAAATGGTTCCCAAATAAAAACGTCTCCATCAACATGTATAAAAGGCTCCTCCTGCATTGCATATACTTTTATTTTTGCCAGTGCCCATAATTCAGAAGGAAAAATGTCTAATTCATTTAAAACAACATGAACTTTTGTATAAGGCAGTTTAAGCTGATTAATCAGGATTTCATATCCGTAATTATCAGTATACAACTCAACTTTATCATAATATTTAATGAGCTGGTTTACGCTCAATATCCATCCCATCCAATGAAATTCAGAATTGTACCATCCGTACTTTTCATTCATTTTTTTATTTCCGGACCAAAAGCTTTGTATAATTTTCATTTTGAAAACAATATTAGTTTAAGCGGTTTTTAAATTTTAACTGGTTCAGATAATTCTTTGCCAAATAATAGCAACGAAATTCATTAAACCTTTGATTTTCATTAAAATGACGATTCATACTCATATGTATAATCAGCCATGCATACGCATTATTCGGAATTGTGTTCTGTTTTAAATTTTGAGAAAGTCTATTTTTTAATGATTCAATATTAACAAAGCTTTCATATCTGTAGTCTGAAATTTTAAACCTTATTTTGGCATAGTCTTCATTGAAACTTTTTCTTAAGTCGGCATTTAGTTCAAATTCTTTTGAAAATTTCCGAACTGCATTTTCACAAAAATCAATCATTTGATCTTTGCTAAAACCCATTAATTCGAGATAATTGATAATTTTTAATACCGAAACAATATTAGAATCATCTTTACTTAAATCTTGCAGTGTTACATTTTCGATTAAATCTATGGTATCCAAATTAAAAATATATTCAGCACAAGCCATTAGCTCCTCACCTCCATATCGGAATGTTTCTGGCTCATAAGGCAGAAGATGATATTTTTTAATGATATTTTTCTGTTTTAAGCCATCTACAAAACTTAGCACAGCTTTTTTATTATCTATAGAATCTGTTCTAAACCTTAATCTCAACACACGTCCATTAGTATCGTAATGGACAAAAAAGAAATTTGAAAACCTCTTTTGCAAATAAAGCTCACTATAAATGCCCTTTAAAATATCATTATCGGCGAATGAATTGCAATAGACTTCAAAATAGATCCATTCTGATACAATTGGTACTCGAGGAGAACTACAATTTTCAATGACAACCCCACTATTAGAAAATTCATTTGGTTCATAAGAAGTGTTCTTCACGCTTATTATTAATTCATGCGCATAATTGCCAGAATCGTCTTCTACAATAGGATCAAAATGTTCATATATATTCTCAGAGATGTAAAAATAATCCCTAGTTTTCAAACTGTCATAGATTATTCTTAGTTCATTATCTTTTGAAGTGTCAATAATTGAATTTCCTTTTAAATAATAAAAATTAACGGTTTGCGTAAATTGGAATTTTAAAAGCCTTTCAAAAAAATAAGCTTTAAATTCTTCAAAACTATAGTTGCTGTTTACCAATAGCAATTGGGCCGGGATAATAAAATAGCTTCATCTAAATAGATTCTGGGAATATAATCTTTAAAACAAGCATACGTATTAAAATCAAAACTAATGGCATAAATCTCTTGGTTATACAGTTCAAGATCACATAAAAATTTGTATAAATCAGATTCAGATACTTTAGGATTGACCGCTGAAACTTTCTTAGGTATAATTTCCTTCTGATATTCTTTTGATACTAACCGAAATTTATCGCCTTGTAAATGCATATAAATGTCTGAGACGAATACAGGATTTTTACTTGCTGTATTAGAAGTATTTAAAGGAATGCAAAAATCGTACAGCTGTTTTTTGGGAGCAATATTTATGCTTCGAAAGTTTCCGACACAATTAATATCTGCTAAAATTTTATCCTTATGAAATTCTTTTTCAAAATTGGTGATTTGTTGGCAAAGTTCTTTATTAACCTCACTGAATCTCGAAATGATATTCAAAGCAGAGCCACCTGCAAAGGCTTGCATATAGGTGATTTCTTTTCCTGTTTTTTTACATTTTAAAACCTCAACAAGCACGCTAAAGGTAAGAGGCAGACTTTTTCTTTTTTCCGCAATATCATCCGCTATAGGAAGATCCAATACTAATTCTGTTTCGCTAGAAGCGATAACCTTGCAAAAAATATCCTGATGAAGCTTAAGAATATAATCTGAATTATCGTCAAAATAGGTTATGCCTGAATAAGGATTAAATATTGTATTTAAAGGAATAAAACCGTCATTGTAATGTTCTGAAACTTTGGCAATAAATTCGTTTATTTTTCCTGTAACAGGTTTTGTATTAAAATTATAGGTTAGTACAAAATCAATATATTTTTTTACTGATGACTTTATATCTGCATTAAGCTGTCCAGACTGCATTTCAAAAGAATTAATAGAATGTGAAAAGCGTTCGCTTCCGATTTCTCCAAAAAATAAATTTTGCTCATGCAGATATTGATTGTTAAACGATTTAATATCTTCGGCACTGTTTAACTGAAAATTTCCCTTACTTATTAAATCGGATAAATAAGGCATCTGCTTATTTTCTAATTTTTTAGCGTATGGATTAAACATAAAATTTTCAATCAATAATCCAGTATCAATAAGTCGCAATAAGTAGTCTTCTACATCCTCTTTTTCAAATCCCTGTTCCAGCAATGCGTTTATAAGAGAGCTCATATCAGGTTTTGATTTAAACTGTTCAAGAAGCCATTTTAAATCCTCATCATAATCTAGCTCTACAAAATTTATCTCGATTTTGTCGTTGATTTTGGGTTTAGAATTATAAAAACCGATTTTTTCCTCTCCAACAAAATGCATAGAAGGATTTATTGAGTATTGAAATAATGTCCAATTTTCCATAATTTGTTTTTCCTTTTGTAGAGACAAAAACAAATTATCATGTGTTACAGATAGACTAATTTTTTTAGATTTTGACAATTGGGTCGCAGTTCCCCAATTTACAACTCCCACACTGCTAAATAAGCCAAAAGGCGTTGGCTTGAAATGAGCTCTTGTATAATATTTTGCCAGCGAAGTTTCTATTTTCTCCGTTTTCTTCTTTTTTACATCGTGAAATAGACTATTTGAAGAAACTAAAATTGAAAGCTGAAATAAATCGTCTTGTTCAAAAAAACGTATTACATCATTCTTATTCTCAGTATAGGACTGAACAGAAAAATTAACAGCTCTTTTAATAATTGCATCAAAAAAATTCATGTAACTGGTTTATTATAAGATTAAAAAAGTAGTGATTAAAATAGATTTATAAATTCGAGCCATTTGGTATCAATCTTATTTTCTACTGTTAGCAAAGTCATTCCAAGACCTGCAGCACCCTCCAAAAGATTATTTTCTTCATGGTATTCTCCTTTTTCAAATGATAAAAAGGATTTATAATTTAAAGTTTGAGTATTGGCAATATCTAGCCATTTTTCTATCTCCGGAGAAAAATCAATATTGTATTTTTTTGAAGCCAAATAATATTGTAATGCAATCCCGCCAGAACCATGACATATTCCCATATCGTTCACAAGAGATTCTTCTAAAGTCATTTGGCAAGATGCTTTAATCAGCATTTTTGCTTCGTCTATTAAACGATCTTCATTAAAAAAAACACCGCAATTGTAAAGTGCATTTGAGATGCCAAAATCGCCCTGGCACCAAGACAATCTTGAACCTACAATTGTACCCGATTTTATTAGAAGTAAATTGGGATAATATTGTTTCGAGTTTTCATCAAACCTTTTATAAGACTCCAAAAATGCCACTCCTGTTTTTATTACTGATGTAATGTCTGATGTAAGCTCGTCAAAATTTTGATCTAAATGGATCAGAAAATTCAAATAACACGCCACACCATGGGCAATGCCAAAATAAATGCAAAATCTATCATCATTTTCTAATGCCGTTTCAGATACCAGCACTTCTTTAAAATTCTGATTCATTTTATGAATCAAATCTTCTGCAAACTTATTTAACTTAGATATGTTATTTTGGCTTTTATAAGATTTGCACCTTTCAATAAAATACATGGCAACTCCCATAGAACCGTGCAAAAAATCGTAATTATCTGTTTCGCTAAAACTTCTAAGATCTTCTAATAAAATAACATCTATGTCCTCAAAATATTCGCTATCAATTTCAATCGAGCTATTTTTTAAACTTAATAGTAATAGACCAAAACCTGCTAAACCAGAGCATAAAGAAGATAATGTAGGTTCTTTTTCAAGAATATTGTTCACTTTTTCAACAATACTTTCCAACTTTTCCAGATAAACATCTTCCTTATAAACAGCATACATTTTATCATAAAATAGAGCCATTCCTGATAAACCTGTCAACAGTCCAATCTTTTTTTCATTCGCAAATGATTCCCAAATATATTTTTCAATTTTCAATATGGAATCGTTCCTATTAGTAAAATATGTCATATAAAGCCCTACTGCTATTAACAAACCACTGTTGGCTTCTTAATCATTCATTAAACAAACTCCTCGCTGAAATGTACTGCCTTGAGGATATTTTTCATTTTTAAAAAATACAGTCATATAATAACAGTCTCCTTCGGTAGCAAATATGGTATACACTAGTTTGTATCCTAGTGGAACAGGTTCTGTACCATAATTTTTCTTACATACAAGTTCGTACTTGCAATCAGACAACCACTTAACATCCCATACAAGACCTAATTTTCCATCAGTATATGTTTCTTCTATTGAATCTTTTCTAATTATATACTGGTCAGGAAAAGCAGAAGAATAATATTTTCCATTTTTAAATTTTTTACAATCTTTCTCTTGGGAGTAGCCTACAATACTTACCAACAAAATGGCAAAAAGGATAATTTTTTTCATTTATTTGACGATTAATCTGTTGTGGTTAAAAAAAGAGTATTTTCAATATGAAAATACTCTTAGAGCAGATAAATTATAATAAGAACCTATTCAGCTCCTACAATAAATACTTTTAACAGGTTGTAGTATATGTGGTTCTGCAGTTAATTGGCCACGCAGATGTCTGATTGCAGGAGTTTAATCCTGAGTTGTAACATGTTGCGCTTCCACCTGTAATGGTAGCTTTTTCCTTGTCTGACAGTTTAACTACTTTTAAACTTTTTAAACTTAATTTCTTCATTTGTTGATTGTTTGATGTTGAACAATAAATTAAATTAATTCATCTAAATTGTAAAATAACCTATGTTTTAAACCATGTCGACTTCTGGTAAAAAAACTCTGAATTATTTCTTTAGATACGATTCAAAAATAGAAAACATGACAGATAAGTCTTATGCAACTTTTATGCAATTTCATCTATTTATTACAATAAAAAATGCAATAACCTTTATTTTTATCACAAAAAAATATCAAAATCAAAATTTCAATTTTAATTTTTATTGGTATATTCTTATATTTTTTTATTATAATTGCTTCCCAAAAAGAAAGAAAAAATGATTAAAGTTAAATTGCAGGCTAAACGTCTTGAAAAACAACTCTCTCAAGAGGAAATAGCTGATTTACTCTGCATGACGCAATCCACTTACAGCCGCAAAGAAAAAGGCATAACAAAAATCACCATGGGTGAATGGACTAAAATAGCAAAAGTTCTGCAGGTCGAAATGGAAGAAATATATGAGCCTGCTGTTTGTGAAAAAAAATTAGATACAATCTTACAAAACCAGTATAAGCATATTCCTTTCTATCTGCAACAGCAGATTGATTCGCTATTGAAAGAAAATATTGAATTGGAAGAAAAATTGAGAAGTCTTAAAAACCAGTAAAGCTTTACTGGTTTATTTGCCTTTTTCGGCAAACTTCAAAGCCCTCTCCAAAATTTCGTCTTTCCCGCTCTGTATGCCTTTAATGGTTTGTTCTACCTTTATATCGGGAACAATTCCAATACGCTGTGTTTCTTTTTTGTTAGGATAAAATACGCCATAACTACTAAACTGTGTCCTAAATCCTCTTATAATTTCAAATCGGACTACCCCACCGTCTGCTCCTGAAGTCTGGCTACCAATCACGGTAGTGTTTGGAGCCACTTTTAAGCTCATTGCAGTATACTCGCCATGGCTCTGTGTCACTTCGTTAACCAGGACAATAACTTTACCCTTATAATAATTCGGATTAACTTTTCCGCACTTCTCTTCCTCTTTTCGCCAGATGAAATTGCCAGGAGTTTTCAAATCAGCATCTGCGAACTTTACAAATTCTCTAGGTTCGGGATTTAAATATTCAGCAATTAAATAATCTGCGCCTCTGGCATTATTTCTCAAATCAAAAATAATGGCATCTGAGACCATAATTTTATTCATCATTTCAGGCACATCATCTTCTGTAATTTCACCAAGATTAACATAAGAAACCTTGTTATTTAAAAATCTCCACTTTTCTTTAGGTTTAGGAATTGCAATTAAATATGCATATTCATATCTCTTTATATATTTTTGAGAGGATCTTCCCTCTCTAGTATACTTAACTTGAACAGAATCTGAATTACCGTTGAAAATAGCCCAATAAAAATTTCTTAAAACAGAAGCTTTATTAGATCCTTCGACATACTTTGTATTTTCTTTAATTATGGTTTGGATAGATTTCCCTTCAACTTCTGTTATGACGTCACCAATCTTTATATCTGATATTCGTGCAAGAGAATCATTTTTAAGACCCACTACCACAGCTTTACTGTCAATAATTTTAAAATCAGCAGGTACAAATTTCTCTCCAAATTTATCATACATTTTACTTGTGCCAAGTGAAGAATGAGAATCATTCAGTTTAACTGACAATTCTCGCATTGCCAAATGAAAATCAAGCTCTGTTTTCGGATCTGAAAACTTTGGCATCATTTCCGTAAGCACCAAATTCCAATCCTGATCTGTCTGATATTTATATGGAAAAAAATATTCAACGTAATTCCAATATCTAAAAAATGCTAGAAGACGCATATTTTTATCTGTCCAATCAAATTTTGAGTATTTCACTTCATTAATAAATTGCAACGGGACAGCATTAGGATCCTTTTTCTGAAATGTCACATAATAGTTTTCGCCTTGGAATTTATATTTTTGAACAAACTTCAACATCTGAGAAAGTTCTTTTGTAAATATAGTTCTATCATCAAACCACGAAAAATCTATATTTTTATCAAAATAGACATTATCAATATCAGTTTTAATGTTTTCATACTTTTTAACTTCTCCAAGAGACATGATCCAGTCTGAGATGGCATTTGAAAATTGCTGTACAGTCTGCGTATTTTCAGTTTGTCTTAAAATTTTAAAAAGTTGCTCATCCCAATTCTGGCTTCCATCGGCAACCTTAGGATGATAATATTTCAAAAATCCCCAAACTTTAGCCGTTGCCGCCAGTTTTTCTATTTCCGTCAAGTTCTTTTCTAAAAAAGCGCGATGAGATATGTTTTTATGGGAATAGGCCATTGTTCCAATAAACATCAAAATAAAAAGTATATATTTTTTCATTTTTTGATTTTAAATTTTTTGACAAATCTAGAAGAAAGACCACACTGAAAAAACAACTCCATTTACAGCCTTTCCAAATCCTGCTACACTTTACAATCATTATCAAAAATAATCAGAACAAGCGATACATATTATGCAATTATTATGCAATTGCACTCTGTTTTTTTTTCATTTACCAGTTTATGCTTCTAAAATTTAGCAAATTATATATCCAGATTCGTTAAATCACCAGAATACAAAACATTTGTAATTCCTACTGCTGCATTTTAGCGAGCAGTACTTGGTTTTCGTGGTTTTTGCCGTAAATTCCTGATTGCAGAATTGGCAGATTCTTGTAATTCGCATGTTTGAACTCATAATTTTTTAATTTTTTTAGTTATGTGCCCTACATTGTCCATTAAATCCTCTCCTGATGTGTCATTTTGTGCCATAAGGTGCCAAAATGTGCCAAAATCTGACCATACCGTTAAATTTTTCTTGTGCCTCGGAACCCGAGGTACAAATGAGGTACAAATTTTAACAAAACAACACCTAAATATTCCAAAAAATAATTGAATAAAAAAATAGCCAAAATGTTAATTACCAACATTTTAGCTATTTTGTTTGTTTTTATCTTGTGTTTCTTTGCGCCCTCTATTTGCCGATGCAGAAATTAGCAAAGATATTCCCCAATAATTCGTCGTTAGAAACCTGACCTGTAATAAGTCCAAATTGATATAAAGCTTCGCGAATATCAAGCGCCATAAGGTCGCTTGAAAGACCTGATTCTAAACCAAATTTTACTTTCTGAATTTCGTCTAACGCTTTTAATAACGAATCATAATGTCTCGTGTTGGTAACAATCGTTTCATTGTTACGCAATGCGCCAGTATTTACAAAAGATAATAATTCATTTTTTAAATCCTCTACTCCTATTTTTTCTTTTGCAGAAATTAATAGCAATTTTGCATTTAAATTTTCTAACTGATTAGTAATATTAGCTACTTCATCAGCAGATAAAATATCTTTTTTATTAACCACAATAATTAGCGGTTTTAGCGGATATTTATTCTTAATCTGTTCAATTTCATTTACAAATTCAGAACTTGATGTTTGAAACTTTAATCCATCAAACAAATAAATTACAACCTGAGCTTGTTCTATTTTTTCGAAAGTTTTCTTGATTCCGATACTTTCTACAACATCTTTAGTATCACGAATTCCTGCAGTATCAATAAATCTAAATCCGATGCCACCAATTACCAATTCGTCTTCAATGGTATCACGAGTTGTTCCGGCAATGTCAGAAACAATGGCACGCTCTTCGTTTAATAAAGCATTTAACAAAGTTGATTTTCCAACGTTTGGTTCACCTACAATCGCAACTGGAATTCCATTTTTAATTACATTTCCAACAGCAAACGAATCAATTAAACGTTTTAAAACAAATTCAATTCTATTTAATAATTCATGAAATTGTGTTCGGTCTGCAAATTCTACATCTTCTTCTGCAAAATCCAATTCCAATTCAATTAAAGAAGCAAAATTTAAAAGTTCTTCTCTTAGTTTCGCAATTTCATTACTGAATCCGCCACGCATTTGCTTGCATGGCAATTTGGTGAGAAGCTTCGTTGTCTGACGAAATCAAATCTGCAACGGCTTCTGCCTGCGATAAATCCAGTTTTCCATTTAAGAAAGCCCTCAATGTAAATTCACCAGCATCGGCCATTCTGCATCCATTTCGAAGCAATAACTGAATAATCTCTTGCTGAATATACGTTGATCCGTGACAAGAAATTTCAATCGTATCTTCTCCCGTATAAGAATTCGGACCTTTAAATACCGAAACCAAAACTTCGTCTAATGTTTTGCTTCCATCTACAATATGCCCTAAGTGAAGCGTATGTGTTTTCTGTTTCGTTAAATCTTTGTTTTTAATAGATTTAAACACCGAATTGCCAATTGTGATGGCCTCGGCTCCAGAAATACGAATTATGGCAATGGCTCCAGCTCCCGAAGGCGTAGCCAAAGCAACTATAGAATCTTGATTTATCATGCTTGCAAAGGTATAAAAAAACGCTCAAATTCTTTTCTGCGTTAATGCAACTCCATTCAAACAAGAAATCTTCAAATTAATTGAGATTAATAAAATATTAATTGTTAAAATACTGATAAATATCAGGTTGTTTTCTTTGCAGAATGAGTAAATTTGAGAGACAAACCTTAATCTTAAGTACTATGAAAAAGATATTATTTCCAACCGATTTCTCTGATCTTGCTACCAATGCATTTGTCCATGCTTTAGAATTTGCTAAAGTGGTAAACGCCGAATTAATCTTACTTCATACATTCGAGATTCCCGTTTACGACAGCCAATTCTTTCCAGAGAATTACGCTTCTATATACAGTTCAATCGAATTGGCAAAATTTGAAATGTTTAAAGACGAAATTCCAAAACTGCGTCAAATTGCAGCCGAACGTAAATTAGAAGATATTGTAATCAAACACCGTTTAATGGATGGTGATCTTATCTACAATTTAAAAAACGCTGTAGAAGAAGATCAAGTCGATTTTGTGATTATGGGAACCAACAGTGCTTCTGACTGGACTAAATTCTTTACAGGTTCTAATACCGAATCTGTCATTTCTGGAGTTGAAGTTCCTGTTCTGTGTATTCCTATCGATGCAAAATACAGAAAAGTAAAAACTATTGGCTTTACGACACGCTACCGTGAAAAAGATAAAAAAGAACTGAAAAAAATTCTGAAAATTGCTAAAAAAACCGGTGCTAAAGTAAAAAGTTTATACGTTAAAACTTCTAATTCTGATGTTTCAGAAGAAGTTCGAAAAGAATGGGAAAAAGAATTCTCTGAAGAAAATGTGGAGTTTCTAGTTTTGCCAAGTGACGATGTAAAAGAAACTATTCTTGATTTTATACTTTACAAAGACATTGATATTTTGACCACAATAACACATAAACGTTCTTTCTTTGAAAGTCTTTTTGATTCTAGTTTTTCAAAAAAAATAGCCAAAGAAGTTACCATTCCGATTTTGGTTATGCATGAAGATTAAATAACAATAGTGATGATTTTGTGACTTAAAAGCTATATTTGTATTTCAACCAAAATAATAGAATGAAAGCATATCCAGACAACGTTACAAAATACTCAGAACTCTATAATAAAACCAACAAAAAATACAACAGCATAAGTCTTTTGAGACTATTAAGTATTTTCCTTTTCTTGTTTTTTATGTTTTATTACATCAAAACAGATCAAATACTTTATGTCATTCTAGCTGTTCTATCTTTTGCTGGTTTTATTTTTTTTCTGAGAATACATTCGAGAGTGTCATTTCAAAGATTGCTTGCAGAAACACTTTTAAAAATTAATCAGAATGAAATTGCCTTTCTGAGAAGAGAAAAAACGCCTTTTGAAAATGGAGCTGAATTTATCGATTTCCATCATCCGTATGCTTACGATTTGGATATTTTTGGAGATCATTCTTTATTTCAAAATCTAAATAGAACAGCATCTTTTATCGGAAAAAAAACACTCGCAGAATTATTGCTTCACACTCTTCCTGAGGCTGAAATTTTAGAAAATCAGGAAGCTATAAATGAATTAAAAAACAAAATTGATTGGAGGCAAGAATTTCAGGCTTTAGCAATCATAAGTCAAGATTCTAAACAATCTTACGAAGCAATAAAACATTGGACTTCTTTTACAAATAACTCCTTACCTAAAGTTTTAGTTGCATTATCATTTATTCTTCCAGTAACGTTTTTTGGATTTCTGGCAGCGTATTTTATTACATCAAAAACTATTATACTTTCTTATTTAACGTATGTTTTTATTGCCAATTTAATTGTTTTAGGAAGAGCTGTAAAGAGAATTCAATCGGAAATAGCAAAAGCTGATAATGTCGCTAACATCATAAAGCAATACAGTTTATTGATTGAAAAAATTGAACGTGAATCTTTCCAATCTAAGAAACTAATTCGATTACAAGAACAGCTTAACTTTAAGAATGCCAAAGCAAGTCAGCATTTAAAACAGCTTTCTGAGTTATTTTCAAGAATGGATACGATAAATAACTTTGTAACAGCCACTTTATTCAACGGAACATTCTTATTTAATCTGCATGTTTTAAAGGCACTTTTAAAATGGAAAGAAGATTATGCTTCAGAAATGAATCATTGGGTTTCTATTATTGGCGAAATTGAAGCGTTAAATAGTCTAGCTAATCTAGCTTACAACAATGAAGATTTCGTTTTTCCCGAAATCAATTCTGATTATAAAATCGAGTTCAAAAATCTAAGTCATCCGTTATTGAACCCCGCAACAAGAGTTGGAAATGACACACAATTTCACCCACAATCTTTTGTGATTTTGACTGGATCTAATATGTCTGGTAAAAGTACCTTTTTAAGAAGTTTAGGAATCAATATGGTACTTAGCGGAATTGGTTCAGTTATTTGTGCATCAGAAGCTAAAGTACATCCACTTCCAGTATTAGTTTCAATGCGATTATCAGATTCTTTATCTGATTCTGAGTCTTACTTTTTTGCTGAAATTAAACGTTTAAAACAGATCATGGATGAACTTGAAAATCAACCTGCTTTTGTTTTATTAGATGAGATTTTAAGAGGTACAAACTCTGATGATAAAAGAAACGGAACAATTGAAGTGGTGAAGAAAATCATTTCTAAAAAAGCTATTGGCGCCATCGCAACACACGACATTGAAGTATGCCTAACAACAAACGAATTTCCTGATATTTTAACCAATCAATGTTTCGAAGTTGAGATCCAAAACAACGATTTACATTTTGATTACAAACTCCGAAACGGAATCTGCAAAAATAAAAGCGCAACATTCTTAATGCAGAAAATGGGGGTTATTTAATGGTGAATTGTAAATGGTGAATTATTAATTATTTTCTGTATGCAAAGAAGACATTCACAATTCACCATTTACAATTAACAATTAATTTTCCTCGTACATTTCCATCCATAAACGGGTTTCTTCCAGATCTAGTTCTTTTTCGATTTTGCGGAAGATTTCTTCGTTTACAGAGCCAAATTTATGCATTGATTCTAATTTTCCTCTTTCTACATTTAGCAAATCAATTTGAATTTTAGTGAAATCATTAAAAATTTCACCTCCAAGAAGTTTTCCATTTCCAAAGAAATTTGCAGGAAGTTCAGTCTTTTGCAGACGATTAAATTTTACTTCGTATTTACTTTTAATATTGTGAAGCAATTCGTCATTCAATAGTGAGAAATTGTCTTCTATATGAGCAATAGTTTCTGAAACAATTACATTTCTAATATTATATTCTTCTGCAAGTATCGAATAACGTTCAATTTTCAGCTTCTTAATCAACCACGGAAGCGTAAGACCTTGTATAACCAAAGTTGAAAGTATTACACAGAAAACTAAGTATATAATTAAATTTCGAAGCGGAAATTCTTCTGTTTTATTCAACATTAACGGAAGTGCCAAAGCCGCAGCCATAGAAACCACACCACGCATTCCTGACCATCCAAAAATGATCATGTTTCGATAATCAAATTGTTCTTTTTCTCGAATCTTTTTACTAATTATTCTTGGTAGAATTGTAGCAGGAATAACCCACAAAAAACGAACTAGAATCACCACGATACTTATAACTGCTCCCCAGATAAATAATGAATTTCCAGAGTAATTGCTAATTCCAGCAATAATTTGTCTTAACTGAAGTCCGATTAAAATAAAAATCAAACCGTTCAGAATATTATTAAGCACATCCCAAATGGTATTGGTCATTATTCGACTTTCATGCGAAAAAATCGTACCTGATCTTGTCGCCAAAAAAGTCCTGTTGTTACCACAGCCAAAACTCCCGATCCTTCAAAATGCTCGGCAAGAAGATAGGAAGCAAATGGTGTCAATAATGTAAGCGTTACTTCGATAATATCGTCGCAAACAAATCTTTTATGGATATAATACATGATAAAGCCAACAGCCAAACCAATTCCTATGCCCAAAGCTGACATTAAGACGAAATTTAATCCGGCTTGCCACAAAACAAAATTTCCCGCTGTAATTGCCGTAAGCGCATATTTGTATGCAACAAGACCACTAGCATCATTTACTAAACTTTCTCCTTCTAGAATAGCAATCAATCTAGGATTAAGACCTAACCCTTTTGTAATCGCTGTTGCCGAAACTGCATCGGGAGGCGAAACAATTGCACCAAGTAAAAAAGCTAACGGCCAAGACATATCATCTATAAGCCAATGTGCAAAAACAGCAACTAATCCTGTTGTAAAGAAAACCAAACCGACAGTCGCAAAAGTTATTGGACGTATAGATTGCTTAAAGTCTGACCAGCTAGTATGCCACGCCGCATGATACAAAAGCGGTGGTAAAAATATAATAAATACAATTTCAGGACTTAAAGCAATCACAGGAAGTCCAGGAACAATACTAATAACAACGCCACATAAAACCAAAACAATCGGAATGGGAAAGTTATATCTTTTGCTAACAAGACTAAGAAAAGCAACGCCGAAAAGCGAGCATTATAATAACGGTGATATTCTCCATTTAAGATGGTATTTATTAAACTTTCGATTATGGAATCTGGGTACTAAATTAAGATTTTATGACAACTTAATTAGATTAACATTAAAAAAATAGAATGTCGATTTATTGACTTATATCAAACTTTTTAGTTTCAAACAATTTTAGATTTGTCTCTTATTATTTCTAAAAAAACTTTTATGATAAGTACAGAATTAAGTCCGTTAACCCAATTTGGAATTTCGAGTAAAGAACGTGTTGAAAATGCCTTGGAGCAACTTAAAAGCGGAAAAGGTGTTTTGGTAACCGATGATGAAAATCGAGAAAATGAAGGCGATCTTATATTTTCTGCACATCATATGAGTGCTCAAGATATGGCTTTAATGATTCGTGAATGCAGCGGAATTGTTTGTCTTTGCTTGACTAACAATAAAGCAGACGAATTGGAACTTCCTTACATGGTAAAAGAAAACACAAGCAGTTTTCAAACTCCATTTACCATTACGATTGAAGCTAAAAATGGAGTAACAACAGGAGTTTCTGCAAAAGACAGAATTACAACTATAAAGACTGCAATTGCAATGAATGCGAAGCCAGAAGACTTAGCGAAACCTGGGCATGTTTTTCCGCTTAGAGCGAATGAAAATGGTGTTTTAGGACGAAATGGTCATACAGAAGGAAGCGTAGATTTAATGAAATTGGCTGGCTTACAACCCGAAGCCGTTCTTTGCGAATTGATGAACGAAGACGGAAGCATGGCTAAACTAAACAAAATTGTTAGCTTTGCACAAGAACACGATTTGGTGGTTTTATCTATTGAAGATATTATTTATTACCGCAAATTTGTGAGAGATTATAATTAAATGATATACGAACAACTTGGTAATTCCATTCGAAAAAGCATTAACGTTTCTGATGAAGATTTAGAAACCATTCTTTCCTATTTTAAATTTATCAAAAAAGGGAAAAATGAAATTTTGCTAGCTCAGGGACAAATAAGTCAAGAAACATTTTTTGTTGCAAAAGGCTGTTTGAGAATCTTTTTTATTAATGAAGAAGGAAAAGATGCTACGAGATATATTGCTTTCGAAAATCAATTTGCAACAGCTTTAGTTAGTTTTATTACCAAAATGCCAGCGTTAGAAAATATTCAGGTTGTTGAGAAATCCGAATTGCTAAGCATCTCACACGAAGATTTTAATCATTTAATGAAAATTATTCCTCAATGGCGTGAGTTCTACAGCAATTATTTAGAAAAAGCTTATGTGAATAATGCCAATCGGTTAATGTCTTTTACCACAATGGATGCTTTGGAGAGATATAATCAACTTTTGAAGATAAATCCTGCGATTGTGAAAAGATTGCCCAATAAAATTGTGGCTTCTTATATTAATATTTCTCAGGAAACTTTGAGTAGGTTGAAGTCTAAGGTTTAGAGCTATTTTTTTTGCCACTAAGACGCTAAGACTCTAAGTTTTTTTTCACATGAATTGCCTCCAGCTTTAGCTGGAGGTAAAAAGGAAAGGAAGAAGGCTTTAGCCAAACTTTGAATTTGGCTAAAGCCTTTTACAATATAAAACAAAAACCTCCAGCTAAAGCTGGAGGCAATTCATATCTGTCTTAATTAGCTTAAATCTTTTAAAATCTGCGTGAAACCCTTTGCGTTTCTTACGAGTAAATCTTAACAAATCTTAGCTGTAAAAATTCACAAAAAAAGCCGAATCTAAAGATTCGGCTTTATAATTTTTATGATTCACAGTTGCTGCAAGAAACAAGACTTGTTACTAGTTCTTTAGAAACACTTTGGCTTCTTTGGTAGTATAAACTTTTTACCCCTTGTTGCCAAGCTTCAATCATCAAACGGTTTACATCTTTGATTGCCAATTCTGCTGGGATATTAAGATTTAAACTTTGTCCTTGATCAACAAATTTCTGACGAATTCCTGCTTGTTGTACAATTTCTAATTGGCTGATTTCTTTAAACGTCTTGAAAACGTCTTTTTCCTGCTGAGTCAATTGTTCCATGTGCTGAACACTTCCTCCATTTAGCATAATTCCTCTCCAAACCTCTTCATTATCCAAACCTTTTTCTTCAAGCAGTTTTTTAAGGTATTTATTTTTACGCATAAAATTACCTTTGCTTAATCCAGCTTTGTAATAATTACTGCTAAAAGGCTCAATTCCTGGCGAAGTTTGTCCTAAAATTGCAGAAGAAGATGTTGTTGGAGCAATTGCCATTGTTGTAGTATTGCGTCTTCCGTAACCTTTTAACAGTTCTGGTTCTCCGTAAATTCTAGCCAACTCTTGACTTGCTTTATCAGCTTTGTCACTAATATGTTTGAAAATCTCTGTTGTTTTCATTTTAGCTTCCATTCCTTCAAACGGAATCATATTTTTCTGTAAATAAGAATGCCATCCTAAAACACCTAAACCAAGTGCACGGTGTCTTTTAGCAAATTTATTTGCCGCAGAAAGATAATAGTTTCCTTCTGTTTTTTCAATAAATTCTTGTAAAACAGCATCTAAGAAAAAGATCGCTAATTTTACTGCTTCAGTATCTTTCCATTCTTCATATAATTCTAAGTTCATAGAAGATAAACAGCAGATAAATGATTCGTCATGCGTAGACGGAAGCATAATCTCGCCGCATAAATTACTAGCGTTGATTCTTAGATTCTGATCTTTATAAACTTGCGGTTTATTTTTATTTACGTTGTCGCTAAAGAAAATATAAGGCAATCCTTTTTGCTGACGGCTTTCTAATACTTTTGCCCAAACTTGTCTTTTTTCAGCATCTCCATCAATCATTTCTTGCATCCAGTAATCTGGCACACAGATTCCGGTAAACAAGTTCTGAATTGGGTTTCCAATACTTTTAATTTTCAAGAACTCTTCAATATCTGGATGATCTACATCTAAATAAGCGGCAAAAGCACCACGACGAACTCCTCCTTGAGAAATGGTATCCATAGCCGTGTCAAAAAGCTTCATAAAACTCACTGCTCCACTACTCTTTCCGTTATCAGTTACTGCACTTCCGCGTTCGCGTAATTCACCAAAATAACCAGAAGTTCCACCTCCAATTTTGGTTTGCATAATTACTTCTCCAAGTTTATGTGTAATTCCCTCAATTTTATCTGGAACGTGCACATTAAAACAAGAAATTGGCAATCCTCTTTCTGTTCCCATATTTGCCCAAACTGGCGAACTGATACTCATCCAACCTCTTTCGATCATTTCCATGAAAGACTCTTTCAATTCTGGTTTGTAAAGCCTTTTTGTCGCAGCCGTACAAATTCTATCAATTGCTCCTTCTACAGTTTCTCCTTTTAAAAGATAACCGCGGTTTAAAATCTGTTCACTTTCAGAATTTTTCCACCACATTTTGCTGTCGTTTTGTGGTTCAAAATTATTATTTGCTGGGTTTGTGTCTATCGTATTCATAATGTATTATGGGCTTGTATTAGAAAAGATCGTTTGCTGTGATACTCTTATCGTGTTTTGTATATTCTACTGGACGTTTCGCAAAGAAATCATCTAAACTATTTGCAAAAACTTCTTCTTCAAACCAAGTCATTTTTGAATACTCTTCGGGAGAAACATTAAAAATCGTTTCGATATTGATTTGTTTTAAACTTTCATCAATTCTAAATTTCATGAAGTTTACCAAGTCTTCTTTGTTTATCGTTTCAATCGCTCCATTTTCAAAAATCCAATCTAAAATATCGGCTTCCACAGTGATTGATTCTCTAACAGTTTCTCTAATTAATTCGAGAGTTTCTGCGTCGAAATATTCTGGAAACTCTTCACGGATTTTATTAATAATATAAATTCCGCCATTAGCATGAATCTGCTCATCGATTGAAGTCCAAGCAATGATATTACTCACATTTTTCATATATCCTTTGAATCTTGTGAATGACAATAAAATAGCAAACTGGCTGAAAAGAGAAACGTTTTCAATTAAAATACTAAACAAAATCAAGGAAACCATGTACTTTCTGTTATCCTGAGATTTTGTGTCTTTTAATACATTCGAAAGATAATCTACACGTCTGCGAATTACAGGAACATCCAATAATCTTTCAAATTCATCATTATATCCTAAAACTTCCAACAAACGAGAATACGCTTCAGAATGTCTAAATTCACATTCCGCAAAAGTAGTTCCCAATCCGTTGAATTCTGGTTTTGGAAAATGCTCATATATATTGCCCCAAAAACTTTTTACAGCTACCTCAATCTGCGCAATTGCCAATAAACTATTTTTAATAGCTGTTTTTTCTGCCAAATCCAAATGCGCATGAAAATCTTGCGTATCGGCAGTAAAATCTACTTCAGTGTGTACCCAATAAGCTTTATTAATAGCTTCGGTAAATTGCAGAACCTCAGGATATTCAAAAGGTTTATAATTGATTCTTTTATCAAAAATTGACATATATATATAGAGTTTTAAGTGACTATTTGAAATAGAAATCCGAGCGCTTATTTTGGGGAGGTATTAGCGTGATTTCTATAATTACAAATTTAACCCACAGTTATTCTATTGTCCAATTTTTGATGTTAAAAATCTGCCCAATTATCAACAGTTTTGAAACTTCAAAAAATCACGATTTTGCAAATTTTATCAACATGAAAATAATACGCTGTAATTTACAATGAGCTAGCAGTTTCCCTAAAAATAATACTAAGTTATCAACATGAAAAAAAGTACTTTCTGAGGTCAAAACGAAAACAGTTATCAACATTCGTTTTGATGAAAGAGAAATTTGAAAGTAAATATTTCAGCAAAAAAACATCAGTTATTTATAATAATTCCAAATAATAATTGCCTACAAAAAAATCATAACATACTTTATTACACAAACTTACACTCAAACCAATAGTAAAAAAGTCAAAGATGTTATTAAAATCAACGGCTTACAAAAGAACTATTGCAACAATTCTCGCCATTTAATCTTATTAGAGCTATAAAAGAGAAAAAACATTCAAAAATCATTTTGCCACTTCCAAAAAGAGATCGAATTAAAACAAAATTAAAATTTACTTAAGGGATTCTTAATTTTTGAAAAAATACCTTCAAATTCCCTTTTTACAGTAAATTATTCTTGGTTTAAGAATATTAATTTTTACATTTGCTTTTATTTTTATTTATTCTAAATAGAATAAAATATTCCCAAAAAATAAATTAATCTTGTACAATTCAATAACCATAAATTATCGAAATATGAAAAAGAATCTTTTTGTTTCTTTTGCATTTGTCGCTACTCTATTTGTAAGTGCTCAGCAAAAAAATGCGTTGCTAGATGCGGCTTTCTGGAAAACTTCTCCAACTGTTGAAACGGTTCAGGCAGAAATCTCTAAAGGAAATAATCCAGCTGAAGCCAATGCAAACGCATTTGATGTTACCACCTTAGCCATTAATAATGACGCGCCTTTTGCAACGATCAAATTTTTGGTTGAGCAACCTGGAAATTCAATCACAAAATTAACTCACGATAATCGTATCTATCTCCATTGGGCAGCATATAGAGGAAATACTGAATTGGTTCAATATTTAATTGCTAAAGGTTCTGACGTAAATTTTGAAGACAGCCACGGAACCGCTCCTGCTGATTTCGTCGCTTCAAACGGCCAGTCTGATGCTTGCGATGTACGATGCTTTCTTTAAAGCTGGACTTAATCCGACAAAAAAATATGCGAATGGAGCAAACCTTTTGCTTTTGGCCATTGCATCTGATAAAGATTTAAAAGTCGCTGACTATTTTTCTACTAAAGGAATGTCTTTAAAAGATGTAGATAATGACGGAAACACAGCTTTTACTTATGCTCGCAAGATATGGAAATATTGCTCTTTTGAAAAAACTTGTAGAAAAAGGCATTAAACCAACTAGCGATGCGCTTTTATTTGTCGCACAAGGAAGCCGAAGAGAAAGTAATACTTTAGAAACTTATAAATATTTGGTTGAAGAAGTAAAAATTAAAGCAACTGCTCAAAATAAAGCGGGACAAAATGTATTGCACTTCTTGGCTGGAAAACCAAATCAAGCTGAAATTATTAAATATTTTTTAGGTAAAGGTGTTGATGTAAACAAAGCTGATAAAGAAGGAAATACGCCAGTTATGGTTGCTGCTGCGGCTAGAGAAACTGCTGTCTTAGAATTTTTTCTTCCTTCTGTTAAAAACATAAATGCTCAAAATCTTAAAGGAGAATCTGCTTTGACTTTTGCTGTTAGAAACGGAACTCCAGAAGCTGTAAATTTACTTTTGACCAAAGGTGCAGATGTAAATGTAAAAGACAAAGACGGAAATAATTTAGGTGTTTACTTAGTACAATCATATCGCCCTGCAGGAAGAGAAAAAGTCGCTACTGATCCTTTTGATGCTAAAGCAAAATTACTTCAAGACAAAGGTTTAAACCTTGCGGCTCCACAAAAAGACGGAAACACTTTATATCATTTAGCTATTACTAAAAATGATGTTTCTCTTCTTAAAAAAATCACTGACTTAAAAGTTGACATCAACGCTAAAAATAAAGATGGTTTAACGGCTTTACACAGAGCGGCAATGACTTCTAAGGATGATGCTATTTTAAAATATTTAGTTTCTGCTGGAGCTAAAAAAGACATCAGTACAGAATTTGACGAAACGGCTTACGCTTTAGCGAAAGAGAATGAGCTTTTAACCAAAAACAACGTTTCTGTTGAATTCTTAAAATAAACAATTAATTAATAATCAATATTTGAAATTCCAAATTCCAAACTTTACATTTGGGATTTGGGATTTCACATTACAAATCCACACAAATACATAATTTCAGATGAAATCAATATTAAAAATTGCTCTTACAAGCGCTTTTATCTTTTTAGTTTCTTTCCAATCTCAAGCGCAATCAAGCAAATACAAGATTATGCTACAAATGAATAACTATATGGGAGAAGGTGCTTATATCGTTGTTTCGCTAGTGAATTCGGCAGGAGAATACGAAAAAACTCTTTACGTAATGGGCGATGATAAAAAATGGTACAAGTCTTTAAAAGAATGGAATAAATTTCACACTGCACAAAAATCAGACGACATAAGCGCTAAAACTGGAGCTTCTGTAACGGGAGGTGATCGTAGTGTTACTACAATCGAAATTGAGAATTCTAAAATTAATAAAGGTTACAAATTACGTTTTGAATCTGCTGTAGAAGATCAGAAATATTATGTAAGCGATCTTGAAGTGCCTCTTACAACTGAAGGTCTTGCAGAAAAAACAGATGGTAAAGGTTACATCAAATACGTAAGATTAAGTAAAATATAATACCATTACATTTCTAGAATACACTCAATGACTCTTTCTTTTTGGCGTTACGCACACTTGGCTTTGGCCCTATTTTCTTCTATTTTTTTGCTTTTGGCTTCGGTAACAGGAATCATTCTGGCGGTCGATGCGGTTCAGGAAAAAACACTTCCGTACAAAGCAGAAGATTTTAATAAAATAACCTTAGGCGAAACGCTTCCAATTTTAAAGAAAAAGTATTCTGAAATTACAGAATTGAGTGTAGATTACAATCAATTTGTAACGCTTCAAGCTATTGATGGAGATGGAAATGACGTTAAAGCATACATTGATCCAAAAACTGGAAAAGTATTAGGAACTCCTACAAAGAAAAGCGAATTCATAAATTGGATTACCAGTTTGCACCGTTCACTGTTTCTTCATGAAACAGGACGTTTTTTTGTGGGCGTAATTTCTTTTTGCTTGCTATTAATATCAATTTCGGGTTTCGTACTGGTTTTAAAAAGACAGCGCGGCATCCGAAATTTCTTTTCTAAAATAATCAAAGAATACTTTGCACAATATTACCATGTTCTTTTAGGAAGATTGGCTTTAATTCCGATTTTAATTATTTCGCTTACAGGAACTTACTTATCTCTAGAAAGATTCAACTTTTTTATGGGCGAAGAAAAATCAAAACCTGTAAAAACAGAACTTTCAGAGAAAGCCAAAACAACTTCAATTTTTAATACCACTTTATTATCTGACGTAAAGAAAATCGAATTTCCTTTTACAGATGATCCTGAAGAATTTTATATTATCGAATTGAAAGACCGAGAAATTGAAATCAATCAGGTTACAGGAGCTGTAATTTCTGAAAAGCTTTCGCCAATGAGAACTCAATTTGCGGCATTAAGCTTAGATCTTCATACAGGAAGAATTAACGGAATCTGGGCGATTATTTTGGCTATAGCCTGCATTAACATTCTGTTCTTTATTTATTCTGGTTTTGCAATTACTTTAAAAAGAAGATCTAGTCGTATTAAGAATAAATTTAAAGCTAGCGAAAGCACTTTTATTCTTTTGGTTGGTTCAGAAAACGGAAGCACTTTCCGATTTGCCAATTCAATTCAGAAACAATTAATTGATCACGGGCAGAAAGTTTTTGTCAGTGAATTGAATAAATTTTCCGCATATCCAAAAGCAGAACACATTATTGTTTTTACTTCAACTCATGGTTTAGGAGACGCTCCTTCTAACGGAACGCAATTCAAAACTTTATTAGAGAAACAAAATCAAAATCAAAATATTAATTTCTCTGTAGTTGGTTTTGGCTCGAAATCGTATCCAGATTTTTGCCAGTTTGCTATTGAAATAGATCAGCTTTTAGGAAAACAAAAATGGGCAGATCGTTATTTGAATTTACAAACTGTAAATGATAAATCGGCGGTTGAGTTTGTAGAATGGATAAAATTATGGAGCGAGAAAACAGGAATTCCGCTGGCTACAACTCCATCATTATACAACCATATTCCGAAAGGTCTGCAAAAATTAATGGTTTTGGATAAAACACCAATTTCTGAAACCGAACATACTTTTATTCTGACTTTAAGAGCTAGTTCTAGAGTTAAATTTAGTTCGGGCGATTTATTGGCAATTTATCCCGCTAACGATTCTAGAGAACGCCTCTACTCGATTGGAAATCATTCTGGAAATATTCAATTAGTTGTAAAATTGCATCCAAACGGATTGGGGTCTGGCTTCCTGAATGCTTTAGAACCAGGAAATGTAATAAAAGCACAGATTGTAAAAAATCCTGCTTTTCATCTTCCTAAAAAAGTTCAAAAAGTGGCTTTTATTTCTAACGGAACAGGAATTGCTCCTTTCTTAGGAATGATTGAACAAAATAAAGCAAAACAAGAACTTCATTTGTATAGCGGATTTAGAATGGAGACGCCAACTTTAATGGCTTACAAAAAGTTTGCTGACATTATGATTCAGAAAGAACATCTGGATAATTTTCATGTCGCTTTATCGCGTGAAGCAGAACATATTTATGTAATGGATTTGATTAAAAGAGATTCCTCTTTCTTTACGAATCTATTTAAAAAAGGTGGTGTCGTTATGATTTGTGGTTCACTTGCCATGCAGAAAGATGTCGAATCAATCTTAAATGAATTGTGTCTTTCAAAAGGACTAAAAACACTTGAAGAATATAAAGCGAATAAACAATTTTTAACGGATTGTTATTAGAGTAATTTTAGATTGTTGATTTTCAACTTTCGACTTTTGACTTTTTAATACATTTTCATGCATAAATTATTATCCTATAAAATTTCATTGTTTTTTGTAATTATTTGCTGTGTATCTGCACATTCGCAAGTATTACGAAAAAGAACTACGCTTTTGATGGGCGGACGTTTTGATATTTCTATTGTCGACAAAGATTCTCTTTCTGCAGAAAAAAATATAGATGAAGTTATCGCTGAAATTACGCGAATTGAAAATTTAATTTCCGATTGGAAACCCACTTCTCAAGTTTCTGAAGTGAATCAGAATGCGGGAATAAAACCCATTCAAGTAGATCGCGAAGTTTTCGAATTGGCACAAAGAGCGATTAAACTTTCTGAAATTACAAATGGCGGATTTGATGTTAGTTTTGTCGCTTTGGACCGTATTTGGAAATTTGACGGTTCGATGACTGAAATGCCTTCGGCGGAAGCCATAAAAAAATCTGTTGAGAAAGTTGGCTATAAAAACATCATTTTAGACAGCACAGCATCTACTATTTTCTTAAAGTTAAAAGGAATGAAAATTGGTTTTGGTGCTTTAGGAGAAGGTTATGCAACTGATAAATGCCGCGCCATGATGATTGCAAAAGGTGTTCAAGCTGGCATTGTAAACGGTTCTGGTGACATGAGCACTTGGGGAAAACAACCCAATGGAAAAGATTGGAAAATCGGAATTACAAATCCGTTTAAACCGGAGAAGATTTTAGTCGCCGTTCCGTTAAAAGAGGGCGCTGTAACAACTTCTGGCAGTTATGAAAAGTTCGTTGTTTTTAACGGAAAACGTTACTCGCACATTATAAATCCTGCAACTGGTTATCCTGCAACTGGTTTATGCAGTGTTACGGTTTTTGGTCCGAACGCAGAAACCGCTAACGGATTAAGCACTTCTATGATGGTTTTGGGACAGAAAGAAGGTTTGCTTTTACTTCAAAAATTTCCTAATTATAGTTGTGTAATGATTACTGATAAAGGGAAAGTTGTTAAGTCTAAGAACTTCGCTTATAAGTTATGAGTTATGAAGTATGAGTTATGAATTGCCTCCAACTTTAGCTGGGGGATAAATAAATCCTACATAAAAGGCTTTAGCCAAACTTATTTTGGCTAAAGCCTTTTTCATTTCTTTTAAAAATGACCTCCAGCTAAAGCTGGAGGCAACTCATAAATGAACTTTGCGTCTTCGCGACTTAGCGAGATTATTTCATTTCAATGATCAGAAAAATACTTTGCGCATATCCTTCCACTTCGCTCAGGAAGACAACCGAATCATCAATTCGTAACTCATAACTCACAACTCATAATTCATAACTCAAAAAAAATAATATTAAAATAACATTAGAATCTTCATTGCAATTCTAATAATCTTCTAATTGCTTTATTTAGATTAAATTTAAATTATCATATAAGTTTGCAAGCACTTTTACACGCAGACTCAATATGAGAACAATTTTACTACTATTTTTATTTACCATTTCAGCGTGGTCACAAACTGGAAATCTTACAGGAAAAGTGACTTTTGGAACCGATGAATTAGCTTATGGTTCATCAATTATTATTAAAGGAACTCAAAAATATGCTATTGTTAATGATTTTGGTCGTTACGATTTTAAGGGTTTAAAATACGGAGAGTATATCTTGGAAACCTCTTCTATGGAAGGTCAAACAAGAACTACAAAAATTACTATCAACAAACCGAATACAGAACTTAATATTTCTTTAGACCGAAATGGCCCTAAAGATTTACAAGAAGTTGTAATCAAAAAATCTTCTATTAGAAAAGAAATAATGGAGAAAGGTTTTGCTGTAAATGTTATCGAAACACAGGAAGCGGCAAAAAGAAATCTTCAAACCAACGATTTATTGGATCGTTCTGGAGGTGTTAGAATTAGGCAAAATGGAGGTTTAGGTTCTGCTGTAACTTACAACATTAACGGGATGTCTGGAAATGCTATTCGTATTTTTATTGATGGAATTCCTATTCAAACTTATGGTGCTTCATTTAGCTTAAATAGTATCCCGCCAGCTTTAATTGAAAGAATTGAAGTTTACAAAGGTGTTGTTCCTGCAAATTTAGCAGATGATTCTCTTGGTGGCGCCATTAATGTGATTCTTAAAAAAGGATCTAAAAACATGATTGCGGCTTCGGTTTCTTATGGTTCTTTTAATACTATCCAATCAAACTTTAGTACCACTTATAGAGACAAATCTGGTTTTACTGTTAAAGCCAATGGATTTCAGAATTATTCTGACAATGACTATGAAGTTTGGGGAAGATTTGTATATAATATTGCTCCTAACGGACGCTATGAATATATTAGGGCGAAACGTTTTGAAAGCATGTACAGATCGTATGGAGGAAGACTTGAAGCGGGTTTTACTGATGTAAAATGGGCAGATAATTTTTCTATCAGTTATAATGGTTCTGAAGATTATAATCAGATTCAGCACGGTCAGTACATGACTAAACCTTATAAAGGACGTTTTAGTGAATCTGCTCGCAAATGTTTTTAGTCTTAATTATAATAAAAAAGATTTCTTAATCAAGAATTTAGATTTCTCGATAATTTCTGTTTATAGCCATAGAAATGATATGGTTAACGATACGGTAAAGTGGAATTACAACTGGAATGGTGAAAAAGCTATAGGATTATATGGCGAGCCTATTTTATCTGTATTTGGCGCACAGCAGGGAGCACCTACAATGAACCATCAAAAATTGAATATTTTTAATACAAGAGCCGGTTTAACTTATAACATTTCTAAAAACCATAAGATTCTTGCAAACGGAATGTTTTATACTGTTGACAGAAATGATAAAGATGAGATGCTTGCCAGAATTGATTCGTAATTTTTTGGCTACGCGAGATTTGGATAAATCTGTTACTTCTTTTGCTTATGAAATGCAGGCTTTTCAAGCACGTCTAAAAGCTAACTTTTTTGTCAAAAATTATTATTTAAAAACAGAACAAGTTACCCCAACAATATTAGTCGGCCAAGATGGTCAGAGGTCTGTGATTATGGATACTGACATTAGAAATACGAACTTTACAGGATATGGTTTTGCATCTTCATATGCTGTTTTTCCAAAGGCATTGATTATGTTTTCTGCAGAAAAAGCAATTCGATTGCCAAATGAGAATGAAATATTTGGACTTCCGGGCCAAAACATTTTAAGCAATCCTAATTTAGGTCCCGAACAAAGTAATAATTTCAATGTTGGTTTACGATTAGGGCCTTATTTAATTAATAATCATAAGTTTTCATTCTATGGAAATGCTTTTTGGAGAAATATTCAAGATAAAATTGTACAGCAAATAAGTAATCGAGTTAATGAAGCCGTTCAAGCTACCCCATTCGTAAATTTAGGAAAAACGCAATCTGTAGGTTTTGAAACATCTATTCAATATTCATTTAAAGAAAGATTATTCGCAGGAGTAAACCTTTCTAAATTCAATTCTATTTATAAAGATAGGTACGATGAAAATGGAAATACCATTATTCATTATAATAAACAGCTCCCAAACGAGCCTTATTTTACTGTAAATGGAAATCTTCAATATAATTTTAAAAATGTAATTCAAAGTAAATCAGAATTAAACCTTTATTACTACTGCGGTTATGTAGCTCCTTTTTACACTTCTTGGCTTGAAATTGATAGAACAACAGCTCAGTTTCCTCAGGATTTAGGTCTAAGTTATGCCTTTCCAAACAAACAATTTGTAGTGAGTTTTGATGCTAAAAATATTTTCGATGAGCAAGTCTATGACAATTTCGTCGCTCAAAAACCAGGTCGCGCTTTTTACATTAAGCTCAATTATACGATCAGTAAATTTTAATCACATTATAAATAACTAATTTTTTAAATCCATAAATATGAAAAAAAACACATTAAAAGTATTAACCTCTGGTTTATTACTAGGTGCGTTAGCGCTAACCATTTCTTGCAGCAGCGATGACAATAATAAAAATACAGAACCAGTAAATCCAGTAACAGACGGAAGATGGATTACTGTAGCAGGAGCTTTAATGCAAACTGATCCAGGAGATGGAAATGGTGGAACAAGAGTTTATTCTATCAGTAAAGAAAACGCAATCGATCCTAATTTTTCTGTAAATGTTTACGATAATGGTATGGCTGTTCAATCTAGCAGAACGGCTCGTTTACAGTCTTCTGTAGACGGAAATACTCTTTTCAACATCACTTACACAGGTGCAAATGGCGGAGAGTTTATGACTTACAAAGTAAACGGAGGAAAAAGTTTTACCGAATCTACAGCAAAAGTTAACATCTCTCAATATGCAGGAACATCTCCAAGATGGAATAAAATTTTTGATGGAGATAAAACTGGTATTGCAGTAAATGTAACTGCTCCAGTGGTAAACACGAATCCAGATAAAACATACAAGTACACTAGAGGAACTGCTACTGTATTATCTTTAGATATGCGACAAACTTTAATTTCTGCTTTCAAACAATATGAACTTCCATTAACCGCTGAAGAAGAAGCGCAAGGACACCACATTTTCCGCTTAGATGCTCCAACATTAAACAAAGCTGGAGATAAATTAATCATTGGAACATGGATGCGTAAAACAGATCCTGCAACAGGGCAAAATCAGGCAACTTTTACACGTTTAGGATCTAAATCTCTTATAGTTGATTATCCTGCTTTAACAAATCCTCAAATTATTACTTCGACAGTTGCTTTTGGTGATACAAGTGGTTTTAGAAGCTTTAATAGTTTTGTTGGAACTGACGGAAATATTTATCAAGCAACACAAAGAGATACTGAAAAAGGTTCTTATATTTTAAAAATCAATCAAAACAATCAATATGACAATTCTTATGTGTTTAGCTTAGATACAGCTTTAGGAGTAAAAGGAACTTATATTGATGCTTGGAGATATGCTGGAAACGGAATTGCTTATGCGGTTTATACTCAAAATGGGACTGATCAAGGTTTCTTAGCAAGACTTGATTTAAACGCAAGAACAGCTACAAAAGTAGAAGGTATTGAGTATGATGCTAATTTAGATTTTGGTCAATACCAAGGTTTTGTAGTTGATGGAAATAATTTCTACATCGCTGTTACGCCAGTTGGAAAGGATGGTAACATTTATGTAATTGATATTCCTTCTGGAAAAGTTACTAAGGGTGCAAAATTGGTTAACAAACCAGGAAACCACTACATTGGTGTGTTCTAAAAATATACAACTGTGAAAACAGTCTGTGAAAAATTCATCACTTGAGTTTTTTTAATCGAACATTCCGCTTATATTTATAGTAAGCGGAATGTTTTTTTATGATAGTTTCATTTCATTATTAACAGCATTTCTTGTTTTCTTGAATCGGAGGACATTTTACAGAACCGAAACTGCAATAAACGCAACAATCACCTTCTAAAGGTTTTAGAATTGTCTTGCACTTTTCGCATTCGTAAAAATACTGGCAAGCATTTGTTGGCATTGTCTCTTCTTTTTTGTGTCCGCAGTTAGGACAAGTTAGTATGGATTGTAATTCGATTTTCATCCTATTATAGTTTTATTTTCTAATGCTGTGTAACCTGTAGCGTTGATTGCTTTTTCTATCTCTTCAATGCTGACTTTTGTATTGTCAAATCTAACAATCGCTTTTCCTTTCTCATAAGAAACCAACACTTCGATAATGCCTTCGAGTTTGTTTATTTCCGTTTTAATATGATGCTCGCAACCCGAACAAGTCATTCCTTTAATCGTAAACTCAACTTTCTGAATTTTGGACGCATCCACAGCAATTATTTTGTTTTCAGAATCTGGAAAGAAGATATGAGCATACGATGGAAATGCTAAAAGCAAAACTGCTACTACAGTGATAATTGCTAAAAATGATTTGGTCTGCGTAAAATTTGTTTTCTCATCGGTTTCGCAATTGCAATCTATTTTCTTTTGTGGTTTTAGTTTTTGATACCAAGCAAAAGCGAGCACTAAAATTGTTAAGCCAATAAAATACGGACGAAAAGGTTCAAGCCAAGAAAAAGTTGAAGCAAGTCCGCTAGTTCCTGCTATAAGAGCTAGTATTGGTGTAATGCAACATAATGAAGCTGCAAACGCGGTCAAAAGTCCAGTGCCGATTAGTTTCTTATTCATTTTCATTTGTTTCGAAAATTTTGTTATCGTTAAGTATTTTAAAAAATGGATTCAACATTTTTTCATACTCTTCTGTCAATGAATAAAAAATAGTTTGTGCTTCTCTTTCAGTTATGATAAGCTTTCGATCTTTGAGTTTTCGAAGATGTTGAGAAACAGCAGAAATTGTCATGTTTAGAATATCGCTTAAATCACAAACACAAAGCCGTTTTTCTTCATAAAGCAGAAATAAAATTCTCAATCTTACATTATTTCCTGCCAATTCAAGTCCATTCGATAAATAATCAAAAGAATTATGCAGCTCCGAAATTCGTTCCTTACAACGATTAATTTGTTTAATGTCTGCCTTTTGCCTAATACAAGAATTATTGTCCATAAGACAAAAATAACTAATTTGTTTATTTAAGCAAATACTAAAATAATACCAATGTTTTTAATTCTACATCAATTTTTTAAAACAAAAAACGGCATCTATTACATTTAATAGACACCGACTTTTTTCAAATAACAAAAACTATGTTTCTATGTATTAAATCATTTTAACCAACAGCTTATAATTAAAATTTTGAAGCAAATTCTTTTGCAAAATCCTCTAATTTGATTTTACCAGTTGCAATTCCATCATTATTTAAGAAATCGGCGACAATGGTTTCGTTTCTTAATCCAGATCCCATTTCCGTATATAAACCAGCCATTTCTTCTGGAACTCCAGCTTGAGTCATTCCACCAAAATATTGCTCATCTGTAAATTCAATCCAAGGAAGTTCTGGTTTACCAATTGCAGTTCCAAATGCTTTTACAATTTCTGAAGGTGTTTTTACATCACTAATGATATAACGAATATTTTTACCTTCTTGATTTTTCTGTAATTCTTCTGCAGCAGCATTTGCAATGTCTTCTGGATGTACTAACGGAATACGATTTGATGCTGGAAAATTTGCTCCCATAATCCCTGCTCCTTTTATCATTGGGATGTCATTATAGAAATTAATGTAGAAATATCCTGCTCTTAAAAATGTGACAGAAACGTCTAATTTCTCGTAAATCTTCTCAATATTATACAAACCTGCAATTGGCCCATTTCCTATTGGTAAATCTGCTCCAATGCTTGCTTAACATTACCACTCTTTTAATGTTTGCTGTTTGGATTGCTTTCGCGAAAGCGGTACCAGCATCTGTAGTATTTTTAATAATATTTACTCCACCCATATTTGGAGGAGTCATAGCAAAAAGAGCATCTGCACCAGCAAAAGTTTTAGAAAGAAAATCAGCATCGCTAACTGATCCTATTGCGGCTTTTGCACCTAAATCTTCAATAGCAGATTTTCTATCTGCATTACTGCTTATAACGGTTACATCGTGACCTGATTGTACTAATTGTGCCGTTAGTGGCTTTCCTATGTTTCCTAATGAACCTGAGATTATAATTTTCATCTTAAAATGTTTTTTTATTTAACAAGACAAAGGTATCTTTGTACTTACTTTTATACAAGTACTTACCCTAAAGTATGTATCATGACAGCAATTAAAGAATCGTCTACTATTCAGGAAAACAAGCAGTATGCGTTGGAAAAATGTCCTGTAACTTTTGTTATGGAGAAAATTGGAGGCTACTGGAAACCTATTATTTTATATCATTTATCAACTGGAGATAAACGTTACAGCGAATTAAAAAGAGCAATTCCCGCTGTAACAGAAAAAATGCTTATTCAGCATTTAAAACAGCTAGAAGCAGATGGATTGGTCATTCGTGAAGCAAAACCCGTTGTACCTCCATTTGTAACTTATAGATTAAGTAATGCAGGAACTGGCCTGCTGCCCGTTATTGATGCTATGGCTTCATGGGCTTTCAAAATGAAAGACGGTGTCTATAACATTTAATAGACACCGTCTTTTCTAACAAACAAAAACTAATTAACTTAACTTTTTATGTGAAACTGAACAGGCATTAATTTCACTAGTCGACTTAATTTATTGTATTGAATAATGCTTTATTTAATTCTGTTTGATAAAAACCAAAGCTTCTTCATAATTGGCAATTTGTATGAGCACATTATAAATATATTTAGCAACTAACGCTCCTCCATTTGAATTAATCAGCTCAATATCATCATCTGGCGTATGGTATTGCGGATGTCCGCCTGTATGAAAACCAACTGCTGAAATGGATTCTTTGTAAAAAGAAACATGATCTGAACCACCGACATCTCCCGCATGAATAACAGGGTTTAATCCTGAGTTTTCTTGCAGTTTTTTCATTAATTCTACACCGTTCGGAAAAGTTCCTGCTCCACCCATATAAAGCTCTTTTTTATCGTTCAATCTTCCGACCATATCCATATTGAGCATTACTTTTATGGCTTCTTTTGAAACTGGAGGGTGATTAATAAAATACTTTGAACCGAGTAATCCTTCTTCTTCTCCACTAAACGAAATAAAAATGATGCTTCTTTTTGGTTTTACTTTTTGTTTCGAAATTTCTTCTAAAATGCACAACAAAGCTGAAACTCCCGACGCATTATCATCTGCTCCGTTATGAATGGCAAAAGCCTCTTTCTTTTTACTTCCAGAACCTTGTCCGCCCCAGCCCCAGTGATCGTAATGCGCTCCGATTACTATGTATTCGTTTTTTAAATTAGGATCTGAACCTTCAATATAACCCACAACATTTTGCGTTGCCACTGTATCCGATTTCATTTTATTGATTCCTTCTTTAACAAATACTTTGAAAGGCTGATAGTAACTATCTTTGAATTGCTGTAAACCATATTTCTCAAAATATTTTTTGATATATGCAGCTGCATCATTATTTCCTTTAGTTCCCACAAAGCGACCTTCTAATTTATCTGATGAAAGATATTTGTCATGTTTGTAAAAGGTCTTAGACATGTCATTACTTTGAGCATTCAATTGAATACTAAAAAATAAAATTGCTGGAAGAAAGTGTTTTAAAGTTTGCATATTTTGTTTTACAGAATATTATAGACTAAGCTCAAAAGAAGTATGTTTAATATATTTTCGATCATAAGTATACAAAATGTGTATTCTTTTGTCTGTGGTCTGGATTATGGCTGGATAACTGAATTCTCCTTTTTCTTCTTTTTCTAGATCGAATAATTTAGTCCATTTTAAACCATCTTTAGAATATTCTACGTCTAAAATATTACGTCCGTTAAACCAGTCTTTTCCAATTGGAAGTGGATTGTTTACCAGTAAAAACAAATTTTTATTGATTGTTAAAGCATCGATACCCGAATTGGAATTAATGACATTTATCGTATTGGTTCTAATCCAGCTTTTACCATTGTCTCCTGACCAGCTCGAAATTACTTTATTGTGTTTGCTTCGAGACAGCATCTGAATATCGCTTTTGCTATGAATTAAAAATGTGGGCTGAATGATATCGAAATTCTGATTGTTTTCTACCGCTATTTTCTTCCAAGAATCTGTTGCTTCTGTATATTCTTCAACATGCACGCGCCATTCGTCTGTACTCACACTTTCTGTGCTCGCTTCCACATAAAATTACGCCAGGAGTAGTTTCGATTGGTTTGTTCCGAATTGGACCTAAAATTCCTTCTGGAAGATATTTTGGCTCTCCCCATGTTGTTCCGTTATCTTTCGAAATCATCATAGCACCAAACCATTCTCTTGGATTTTTTCCAATTTTATAAAACAAATATAAATTCTGACTTTTGCTTTTAAACAAAACCGGATTCCAACAAGGAAGTGTATCTCCGTTTTTAATCAATGGCTGAATCAATTCTTTTGGTGCAGACCATTTCTTGTCTTTATAAGCCGAAATGTAAATTCCGACATCTTTTGCACCTTCATATTTTCCGCCAAACCAAGTCGCTAAAATTTCGTTTGGTTTGTATTCAACCAAAGTTGAAGCGTGGCTATTGGTTGTAACAGGCGGATCTGCAATATAACTGCTTTCGATATTTACAGCCTTTATTTGCGCTTTTATTCCATTAGAAAAAAGAAATAAAGCAAACAATGCTGCAACAGTATATTTTGTCTTTAAAATCATTTTATTTTGATGAAAATTAATATTGTATGTAATGAATTAAAGTTGGGGCAAAAATTCACTGGTCTTCATAAAAAACAAAAGGAGAGTTACCTCTCCTTCTGCTCAAGTAACAAATCGATTGACTTTTTACTTTACCAAATTAATTATTTTGTGTCCCACCAAAGTCTTGTTCCACCAGAATCTGGACCTCCTAATTTAGAGATTCCTTCATCTACACCAGATTTGTTTGATGAGTACTCATTTGTCGTGTAAATAATTCTTTTCATTAAAGATTTACCAACTCCAGCATCAGGATTATCTGTATTTAAAACTGGATAGATAACTTTAGCATCGCTTCTACGTAAATCTGCCCAAGATTCCCAAGATTCAGGGAAAATTGCTAAGTACTTTTGAACTGCAATTTGTGTTCTTTGATTTGATTCTGTTGAAGACCAAGCAACTGGCAATTTTACTGGAATATCTTGTAAATCTAATGTTGGATATACTGTTAAAACGTTTGGTAAAGTTGGTAAAGTTGATCCTGAAATATAAGCATTAATTGCTGTTGCATCAGTAATTCCCCATTGTAACATAGATAATCTAATACCAGTCTCATACAACGTTTTAGCATCTCCGCCCATATTCCATCCATTTAAAGCTCCTTCTGCTCTACTTAAGTAGTTTTCAGAAGCCATAAAGATTTCGATGTTTTTAGTTTCGCTAAGTGTGTTAGTTGCCCCATTTCCTAAAACATCATTATTAAAAGTAGAGAATTTAGTAGCTCCAAACTGATCTTGTAATCCTCCAACTGGTTTTCCTCTATAAACGCCTGTATCAATTGGAGAGAACCATTTTGCTAAACGCGGATCGTTGTATCCTACTAAAATACTTTCCATAGAAGAAGTCATTACATAGCCCCAGCTGTTTACAATCATGTTTAAATTGTTTGGAGTAATGTTACTAACTTTAAAATATGCACTTTGATCGTTTGTTTGCATAACTCCTGCTGCTACTGCAGCTTCAGCTTGAGTTTTTGCTCTTGCAGGATCTTTGTCAGAAATTCTTAAAGCTAAACGTAATCTCAAACTATTTCCAAAAACTCTCCATTTGTCAACACTTCCTGCATAAACTCTATCATTTGGTGCAAGAGAGGCAACAGAGGTCATAGAAGCAGAAGCTAATGTTGCATTTGCCTCGTTTAATAATTTAAAGAAATCATCGTAAATAAAATCTACACTATCATAAGATACACTTTCTTTACCATTACCAGCCTGAGTGTAAGGAAGTGGTCCATAAGCATCAACCATTTGGTTGTACATAAAAACTTTCCAAATTTTTAATACTGCTAGAGCTTCTGCATTTCCTTCAGATGCTTTAATTGCATTGTTTAAAGCTGGAACTGCAACAGTATAAAATTTTGACCATGCACGTCCTTCATACCCATTAACAAAAGCATTTCTTTCTGTACCATAAGGAACACTATTATATTGCACAAAAGTGGATGGCAGAATACCAGTTGCAATACCCCATGTTCCATGATCATCAACTCCTGGAGACGAATAAGAGCCGTTGTGAATTCCCGCATATAATGCAGATGCAAATGCTGGACCGGCTAATGTTGCATCCAACTGATCTTCAGTTAATGAATTAGGATCTTTGTTTATTTCATCAAAATCGCCAGTACAGCTTGATAAAATCGAAACTGCCATTAATGCAACTCCTAATGTTTTTATTTTAAAACTATATTTCATGATATCTCTTTTTTAATTAAAATCCGAATTTAACATTCACTCCATAATCTCTCGTTGATGGAATGTTGAAAGATTCTATTCCTTGTAAGTTACCTGTACCTGCACCAGCTTCTGGATCAAAGTACTTAGCTTTGTTTAAGAAGAAGAACAAGTTTCTACCTACTAATGAGAAATCGATGCTTGTAAATCCTGAGTTACCTAATAAACGTTTTGGCATTGAGTAACCAAAAACAAGTTCTCTTAATCTGATGTTTGTTGCATCATAAATAAATGGTTCTGCAATTGGAGTTCTTTGTCCGATAGCTGTCCAATATTGTTCAGCGTTAATGCTTGTTGTGTTTTTAGTGTAAGTTCCGTTTCCGTTATCTACAACACCATCAACAATGATTCCGCCATTTCTTCCTGCTAAAGTGATATCGCTTACCCCTAAACCAGCTTGTCTAGCTTGAGTGTATGAAATAACTTCACCACCAATTCTGAAATCAACTAAGAAGCTTAAAGAGAAATCTTTGTATTTGAAGTTGTTCTTGAAACCTGCAGTCCAATCTGGATTAAAGTTACCAGCACGAACATCAAAACCATTTGTTGCTAATGGAATACCAGCACTATTTACAAGGATTTCTCCAGCATCATTTCTTTGGAAACCTTTAATGTATAAATCACCATACTCACCACCTTGAACAACTTTACTTCTAACTAAACGTCCTTCACCAATTACTAACTCATCTCTTCCTTCAAAGATAGATTTTACTTTTGACTTGTAAGAAGCGTAGTTTGCTGTAATATCCCAAGTAAAGTTTTCTGTTTGAATTGGAGTTGCAGTAAGTGTGAACTCGATACCTTTATTCTCAATATCTCCACCATTTACGATTGCTCTAGAATATCCAGAAGATTCAGGAGTATTGATGTAGAAAATTTGATTATTAGTTAATGTCTTAAAGTATGTAAAATCTAAACCTAAACGATTATTGAAAAATCTAACATCAGCACCAAACTCTGTAGAAGAAGAAATCTCAGGTTTTAAGTTTGGATTTGCTTTTGTGTTTTGTCCGTATAACATACCACCATTTCCTCCAATGTAAGAGAATCTTTGTTGTGTTTGATACGGATCTGTATCGTTACCAACTTCTGCGTAAGAAGCTCTTAATTTAGCAAAACTAATTACTTCTGGCAATGTAAACATATCAGAAAGAACAGCAGAAAGTCCGAAAGATGGATAGAAATAATCTGTTGGTAGTGTAGAAGACCAGTCATTTCTAGCTGTTAAATCTAAGAATAAATAGTTTCTGAAACCAATTTGACCAAATCCGTAAACAGAGTTAATTCTTTTTTCTGAAGCTGTAGAAGTAGATTGAACTGTTTGCACGTTTGATAATGCGAAGTAATTTCTTTTACTTAATACCCCACCAGAATTTAAAGCTGAACTATTTTGTTGCAATGAACTCGCACCAGCGTTAAGACCAATAGAGAAATCTCCGAATTTTTCGTTGTAAGAAAGTAAAGCATCAATGTTTAATTCGCTTACTGTTTCATAAGATTCGCTATAAGAACCTAAGTTGCTGTTGAAAGCAGCTGTTGCATATCTGTTTCTTACGTTTTTGTTTGTCATTTGGTCTAAACCTGCTCTACCTTGTAAACTTAAAGTTTTTGTAAACTCATATTTAAGAGAAGCTAAACCAATAAATCTATTTCTTTTATCTGTACGAGCATCATCTCTTAAAGCAGACCAAAATGGGTTTCCACCTGGAGCTCCTGTTTCGTCAAGGAAATAGTTTACTTGTCTTTGTCCTGCAGCATCAATATATTCGAAGTCTTTGTAATCTCTATAAGCGATACTACGAGGCAATAAATAAGCAGATGTTCCGATAGATTCTTCACCAGTTCTCAATAAGTTATCAATATCTTGAACGATGTAGTTTGTTTTTACATCTAAAGATAATTTATCAGAAATTTTGCTTGTCAATCTTAAGTTAAGATTGTGTCTGTCCATTTGGTTTCCTCCAACAATACCTTCAGCACGTGTGTTAGTATAAGAGAAATAACCTTGTGCTTTTTCGTTACCAGCAGTAACTGTTAACGTGTTTGCCAAGTTATAACCTGTTTTGTAGAAATCAATAACGTTATTTGGCTGTGGAGAATAGCTTTGTGTAGCTGGTCCAGCATAATTTGGATTACGAACTAACTGCCAAGCAGATACCTGACGTCCGTCTAGAGGTGCACCCCAGCTTGAGCTTGAGTTAGAAACATAATTTCCGTTTGTACCTTGTCCGTACTCATTTTGTAAATTCATCAAGTTATAAGCAGAAGATGCCATAAAGTTAGATGATAACGAAACTGAAGTTTTTCCAGATTTACCAGATTTAGTCGTAATTACGATTACACCATTTGATGCTCTAGAACCGTAAAGAGCCGCTGCAGATGGTCCTTTCAAAACAGTCATCGAAGCAATATCTTCAGGGTTAATGTTTGAGATACCATCAGGCTGTGTTGTTCCTCCTGTATCAATATCAGGATTTGTATTAGTTGTTCCGTTACTAATTGGCACACCATCTACTACATAAAGAGGCTGGTTGTTTCCGTTAAGAGATCTGTTACCTCTTAATGTAATTCTAGAAGAAGAACCAACACCATTAGAAGTTGTAGAGAAGTTAAGACCAGCAACTTTACCAGAAAGTGAGTTGGCAACGTTTAATGATCTTGCTTCAGACAATTCGTCTACAGAAACATTCTGCGCAGAATATGTAATTGCTTTTTTCTCTCTTTTAATACCAAGAGCAGTAACAACTACCTCTCCTAATTGCTGTGTATCTGGACCTAAAGATACGTTAATTGTAGATTGTGATCCAACAGCAACTTCTTTTGTAGAAGATCCTACATAAGTAAAAACTAAAACTGCTGATTGATTAGGAACATTAATGCTGTATTTACCATCAAAATCTGATGAAGCACTTGTTTTAGTTCCTTTAACAATAATATTTGCTCCAGGAATTGGAATTCCGCTTTGAGCATCTGTTATCGTTCCTTTTACTGTTGTCTGCGCTTGTAGGCTTTGAAACCCAAAAAGGCATATGACAAACAGTAATTTTAGTACGCTTTTAATCATATTAGTTGTTTTTTTAGAGTTAATAACATGTTAAACTTAAGAATACATTCTGTTAACAAAATATAATTTCGACAAATGACAATTTTTCAAAGGTGTTGGTAAATCTTTGGTCATATATTGAAAGAAAACGTTTTCATTTGTAATCCTACTCTGCCTTATAAAAAAGGCCAAAATCTATTAATCGAATAGAAATTGGCCTTTTTTGATTGTATTCATTTTTTTAACTAAAAATCGTTTAAAATTATTCGGTGTTTAACACTTTTTAGTTAGAAACCTTGAATTTGGTTTTTAGAAGATCTATTGAGTTTCCGCCAACCATTACTTCGAAGTCTCCTGGCTCTACAACAAACTTCATTTGCCTGTTATACAGGCCTAATTCGTCCTTTGTAAGTGTAAATTCAACATTTTTTGTTTCTCCTTTTTTAATGTTTAATCGTTTAAAACCTCTTAAAGTTTTCTCTGGAGTTGTTACAGAACTGTAAACATCATTTACATATAATTGTACAACTTCATCTCCATCTAAATTTCCGGTGTTTTTCACATCAACAGAAACTTTTACGTCTCCGTCTGGTTTGATTTCGTTTGCACTGATTTTTAAATTAGAATATTCAAACTTCGTGTAACTCAATCCGTAACCGAATGAATATAGAGGGTGTTCGCTTTCTGCAACGTATTTATGTATCGCAGACGGCTTTTGATTATAATATATAGGTAACTGTCCAACCGATTTTGGAACCGTAATCGGTAATCTACCACCTGGATTGTAATCTCCAAATAAAACATCTGCTACAGCTCTTCCTCCTAATTCTCCTGGAAACCATCCTTCTAAAACTGCTGGAATATTTTCAGCAATCCAGTTTGTCGAAAGCGGACGGCCGTTTAATAACACACAAACTACTGGAGTTCCTGTTTTTTGAATCGCTTCAATCAATTCTTGTTGCATTCCGTGCAAATCCAAGCTTGCAACGTCTCTATTTTCCTCAACCAATTCGTTTGATTCTCCTAAAACTACAATTGCAACATCTGCTTTTTTAGCGGCATAGATTGCTGGCTGCATGTCTACTTTTTCTAAGTTCCAACGTAAGTGAGCTCTAGCTCCCCAGCCGCCTTCCCACATTTCAATGCGGACTTTGTATTTCTTTCCTGCTTCAATATTTTTAGGAGTGGTAACAATGCTTGTTGCTCCTTTTGTCCAGTTGTCGATAACCAATTGATCATCAACCCACATTCTGATTCCGTCATCTGAACTTAAACCTAACCAACCATCAAACGATTTGTCTGATTGAATATAGCCCGTCCAACGAATAGAAAAATCATCCACATTTACACCATCGCCAGGAGCCCAAGGCCAGTCAAATTCTAATTGGCTGTCAATACGAGTTAAAGCTGGAGTTCCTTGTAGCTCTCTGTTATTGAAATATTCTCCCTTTAATCCGTTTTGAGATCCGTCTGAAGTGAATAAATATTTAGATGGAATAGCCTGACCCTTTACGATCAAAGGAACACCTTCTTGGTAAACAACATTTGCTGTTTTTCCCATTATTTGTTGCACACCTTCGTAAACCGTCATTCCAACGCTGTTTTTAGGAGCATAACCTCCAAGTCTTGAAGCGTTTGCATTTGGCCCGATAACAGCAATGTTTTTAAGATTTTTACTTAATGGTAAAATATTATTGTCATTTTTTAATAAAACCATTGATTTTTGAGTCGCTTCTAAAGCAACAGCTTGGTTTTCTTTAGTATGAAAACGCTCTTTAATCAAGTTTTTATCTGTGTACGGATTTTCAAATAGACCCAATAAAAATTTCAAACGTAAAACTGCTCCCGCTGCACGGTCGATGTTCTCCATTGTCAATTTCTTTTCATTTACTAATTCAATAATTGTATTTTGCCAGAATTCATTAGAAAAATCGTAAAACTGCATATCAACTCCTGCAGAAACAGCTTCTCTAATCGCATCTTTTGGAGAATCAGCCACTTTGTGAGTTGTCTGAATGTATTTAATTGCTCCTAAATCTGAAACTACAAGTCCTTTAAAACCCCATTCGTTTCTCAAAACATCAGTCAATAACCAGTGATTTGCTGCACAAGGAATTCCGTCTAACTCAGAATATGCGCACATTGTTCCCAATGCGCCGCCTTTTGTAAATGCTTTTTGGAAAGATGGCAAATGATCTTCTCTAGCAGAACGTTCTCCAACTAAAATTGGAGAAGAATTTCCTCCTGCCTGTGGAATACCGTGAACTGCGAAGTGTTTAGGCTCAGCAATAATAGAACGATCCGATTTTAAATCGTCTCCTTGTAATCCTTTGATGAATGCCAAACCAATTTCACTGTTTAAAAATGCATCTTCACCAAAAGTTTCTGCAACTCTTCCCCATCTTGGCTCGCGTCCTAAATCTAAGTTTGGTCCAAAACCAAAATGAACTCCATGAGCTCTGGCTTCCATACCAATAACTTTACCCACTTTGTCTAAAACAGAAGTATCCCAAGTTGCTCCAAGTCCAATGTTCATTGGAAAAGCAGTGCTTCCTTCGTCTAAATATCCGTGAAGCATTTCACACATAATCAGTGCCGAATTCCCCAACGGTTTCCTTTGATTACATTAGTCTGCAAATCATTGATCATTTTCGCTGAACGCGGATAAAGATCATGAATTGCTCCAATCCCCAATTTCCCTATTTTTTCAGCCGACTTACCTTTAGCAAAATCTTCCTTCTCCTTAAAAAAATCTCCTCTATACATATCCATCTGACGCACTTTTTCTTCAAGTGTCATATGGCTTAACAAGTCTTTTACTCTATCTTCAACAGGAGCTTTTGCATCTTGATAAAGATACTTTTTCTGGGCATGGGTATGGTTTAAAAAACCAACAGCCATTACAAAAATAATGGCCGTTTTCCTCATTCTTAATTGTAACATAGTTGTGTGTGTTTAGTTTTGAATCACTTTAAGCTTTGTTCCATTCACAAAATCGTCGTGCGAAATAAAAAAGCTGTTAAGTGTTTTTCCGTTTATCTCAATCGAATTGATTTTTCCACCATTATTTTCTTGTCTTTCAATTATGATGTTTTCTTTTTTATAATATCTTGGATCTAATTTAATAGTCACTCTATGAAACATTGGCGTGGTAATGGTATAAATTGGATCTCCTGGAGAAATTGGATAAATTCCCATCATCGAATACACTAACCAAGCCGACATTGTTCCGGTATCATCATTTCCTGGCAATCCTTTTGGTTCATTTTTGAAATATTCCTGAACCAATTTCTTTACCATATCCTGAGCTTTATATTCTTCGCCTTTTACATAATTGAATAAATACGGATTGGCAATGTCTGGTTCGTTTGCCATATCAAACTGTTTGATATCAAAAATTTTCTGCAATTGTGCCGAAAAAGCTTGATCACCACCCATTAATTTCTTTAATCCGATAATGTCGTGCGGAACCATAAAAGCGTACTGCCAAGCATTTCCTTCGATAAAACCAACATTTTCTTCAAAATTAGCTCCAGAAGCAGGATCAAAAGGTTCGTACCATTTTCCGTCAGGCGTTCTTGGACGAAGCAGATTTAAGTTTTTATCAAATAATTTTCTGTAGGATAAAGAACGTTCTTTAAAACGTTTTACATTGTCTTTGTCTCCAAATTCGTTGGCCATAAGCGAAATGGAATAATCTGAAATATTGTATTCCTGAGTCGTCGAAACTGGACCTTTATGGTCGGTTGTCAAATATCCTTTTTTGATATAATCTTTCAATCCCGGACGAAGCGGATTATTTTCAATATTATCTGCGCTTTTCAACATCGCGTAATATGCTTTACTAACATCAAAATCATGAATCCCTCTCATATAAGTATCTGTAATTACTATACTTGCAGGATCTCCAACCATGGTAAAAGTTTCAGTCGAATTCAATTCCCATTTTGGTAACCAGCCGTTTTCATCGAACATACTCAACATACTTTTTACCATATCCGATTGCTGTTTTGGATAAACCAAAGACATTAACGGGTGGACATTTCTATACGTGTCCCACAAAGAAAATACGGTATAACGAGTATCTTTGGTTTTACGAATTTCACTTCTTTTGATTACTGGATATTCTCCGTTAATATCATTTAAAGTATTTGGGTGAATTAGAGTATGATACAAAGCCGTGTAGAAAATCGTATTGTCATCTTTTGAACCGCCTTCAACCAAAATTTTAGAAAGTTCTTCATTCCATTCGTTATAGGTTTCTTTGTAAATTGCGTCAAAAGATCTGTTACCCACTTCTTTTGCTAAGTTTTCACGAGCATTTTCGATACTTACGTACGAAATTCCGATCTTCACTTCAACCGTTTCTTGTTTATCGAATTTATAGGTAAAATAGCTTCCAATACTATCCCCCACAACGGTTTTGATCGTATTTTCCATCATTCTGGTTTTTCCGTTGTAGCCCATCCATTGTGCTTCGACACCGTTGTATTTCGCAGTTTTTTTCCAAACTCCGAATTTATCGGCAGGTTTAGAAAATTGAGCCACAAAATAAACCGGATAAGCATCTTCTGGGCTATTGTAACAGAATGATCCAACAGAACGCATTCCTTCAATTTCTGTTGAAGAAACCACTTTTATCATGGCACCTTCTTCATTCGTTAATCCTAGACCAAGATTTAGCAAAATATTAGATTGACCTTTCGGGAAAGTGAATCTGCTAATCCCAACTCGTTTTGAAGCTGTAAATTCGCCTTTTACTTTATACTTGTCGATGTTTACGCTGTAATATGCCGCTTTTGCAACTTCATTAGAATAAGTAGAACCATATTTTAAATGATCGACTTCTACTGCTCCAGTCGTTGGCATCAATAAAATAACGCCCAATTCTGGACAGCCGACACCACTTAAATTCACCTGACTAAATCCGGTCAAAAAAATATTTTCATTCACATACGGATTCGAAAGCCACTGACTGTCTTTTTCCATAGGCGTATTTTTTATTCCAGCCACATTAAACGGACTGATACTTGCCATTCCGCGCGGAGCAATTGGTCCTGGAAAAGCCGCTCCATAATTAGAAGTTCCAATAAACGGATTCACGAAATCGGCAGGCTCCTGCGCAAAAATCGTAATGCTAAAAAACAGCATGCAAAAAATACATGCTGTTTGAAATTTGTTTCTATTTAAAACCATAGGTTTCATTTTTATCTGTTGATCGCTTCAATTTTTAAAGTCCACGCTTCTTTTGCAGGAAGATTATTTCTTAAGCTTTCTGGAATAATTAATTTAAATCCGTTTCCTTCTTTTGTCCATTTTAAAGAAGTTTTAGAACCTAACATCGTAATCTTTGTTCCTTTTTTAGGACTGATATCTTTTACAGTAACTTCAGCAGGAATTTTGTCTTCTCCTTCTTTAGCTAAATAAAATGCAAATACATTACCTGCTTTATTTTGTGTAAAACAAATGTTTTCTTCTTTATAAGGTTCGATTGGTTTTGTATTGTAAATTGCTGTGCTGTTTACTTTCATCCAATCTCCGTAAGCTTGCAATAAATCGTAAGCGCCTTTATCCCATTCTCCTTCTGGACTTGGAGCAACGTTTAATAATAAGTTTCCGCCTTTAGCTACAATATCAATTAACAAATGGATTCCTTGTCTTCCTGTCATGTATTGAGCACCTGGAGAATAAGACCATCCACCACCAGCTGGAATACAAGATTCCCAAGGATAAGGCAATGTTTTATCAGGAACACGTCCTTCTGGTGTTAAGTAGTTTTGGTTTTTACCGTGAACTGCTCTATCTACCACAATTAAACCTGGTTGTTTCTGACGCGCTTTTACAACCAATTCATCCATTTTTGGATCTTGGTCTACCACTCTGTGTTTAATGAAACCGTTTTTAGATTCGTTTTCAGTAAATTTCTCGTCGTAGTTTTCTTTGATGTTCACTTGGTCTCTTTTTCTAACCCATCCTCCATCTAACCATAAGATATCTACTTTTCCGTAGTTAGAAAGAATTTCTAAGATTTGGTTGTGCGTGAAATCAACATATTTCTGCCATTTTTCAGGGTATAAAGACGGATCGTAGTTTACGTTTCTGTCGAATGGAGGAAAATAAGGATCCCAATAGTTTTCGTTATGCCAGTCTGGTTTAGAAAAATAAGCTCCAGTTGAAATACCTTCTCCTCTAAAAGAGTTGAAAATTTCTTTTAAAACATCTGCTTTCGGGTTCGTATGAAAAGGAACATCTTTACTAGTAATCTTGTAATCAGAATATTTAGTATCATACATATTGAAACCATCATGGTGTTTGGTGGTAAAAACCATGTATTTCATTCCCGCATATTTAGCCGCTTTTGCCCATTTTGCAGGGTCGAATTTTACAGGATTAAACGTTTTTCTTAATCCTTCGTAATCCTTGATATAATCATTATAATTAGATGGATTGCTTCCTTTTTTACGTTCACACCATCCATAATCTTCTGGACAAATAGACCAAGATTCTACAATACCCCACTGGCTGTAAGTTCCCCAGTGCATTAGCAAACCAAATTTTTTGCCTTGCCATTCGTCTAAGTTCTTTAAAACTAACGGATCTGTTTCTGGTACGTATCTTTCATCTTCATAAATCGCCTGAGCGAATATCTGAGCTGAAAATAAAAGGGCGATTATGAATATTCCTTTTTTCATCTTTAATCTAATTTATAATTTATTATTCTTTGTTTTTTTAGTTTAGTTTATCAAGTATCGGTTGATCTGTAAAAGTTAATTCTTTTGGAGTGTTTTCGTTAAGTTGCTCCAATACAACAAACTTATTTTCACCTTTGTTCAACCAACAACCTGGTACGTATAGCGTTTGCTGCGGGCCTACTTTCCAGTAGCGTCCAAGATTGTGTCCGTTAACAAATACAATTCCTTTTCCCCAAGCAGACATATCAAGAAAAGTATCAGCTGGTTTATCGATGTTTACTGTAGCTTCATATAAAACTGGACGTCCTGGTTTTATCGTTTCGTTTTTAATAGCTGGCACTTCACTCATTGGCATTTTATACATTTCCCAACCACCACTAATTTCATATTCATTAATGAATACTGGAGAAATAATTCCTTTCGTATTATGTACAATTTCGGCACCGTAATTAATGCGTCCCATATTTTCAACCAGAATTTCTAAAATACCATTAAACGGAATAGAAACTGTCAGTTCGTAATTTTTGAAAACTCTATTCAATTCACCCACCTTAACTCCATTTACATAAACGGTAGCAAAGTCTCTCAATCCCTCAATTTTCAATTTGCCAGAAGAAATTGGTCGCGTAAATCTTTTTCTATACAAAACATATCCATTTCCCTGACCTAACTTTTCAAATGTTAAAGGCTGATCATTTACAACCGCTTTTTCTTTTTTGATCCAACTTAAAACATCCATACTGGCTTGGACAGGCTGATTTGGATATTTTGTAACCGGTATTTTCTCTGGAATCGGTGCTAATTTTGTTTTAGAATACTTTTGCATTACTTCACGAATGGCCATAAATTTTGGTGTTGCCCAACCTGCTTCGCTAATAGGTGCATCATAGTCATAACTTGTAATATCCGGCTGAATATCACTTTCTTCATTATAATTTGCTCCAGAAGTAAATCCGAAATTAGTACCGCCATGCACCATATAATAATTAAAAGAAACGCCTGCATCAAGGTACTTTTTAGTTTGGCTTGCAATCTCCTCAGATCCAATTTTAATAAATGGCTCTGCCCAATGATCCAACCAACCAGAATAAAACTCTGCTACCATATAAGGCCCTTGCCCTTTGTGGTATTTATCAACCTGCTTCTTTAAATTTTCTATATTTGATTCCCCATTTGCAGTTGGCAATACGCCTTCAACCATGCCGCCTTCAAATAACCAAGAACCATCAGAAGTAAAAAATGGTTCTGGGAATCCCGTTTCTTTAAGTATATTGTAAATTGCAGTTTTGTATGCTTTATGATCTTCAGCACTAATATCAGTTCTTTGAGAAACATAAGAACCAAATTCATTTTCAGCCTGAACCATAATGATTGGGCCTCCCTGATTAGCAAAATTTCCCTTTACGACTGCGTATAAATGTTCCAGATACGTTTTACAAGCTTCTAAAAATGCTTTGTTATTGGTACGAATTACTAAATCTGGATTGTTTTGCAACCACCAAGGATATCCTCCAAATTCCCATTCACCACATGCATACGGGCCTGGTCTAAGAATCACATATAATCCTTCACTTTTAGCAATGCGTAAAAACTCTGCCAAATCTCTATTTCCCGTTTTAAAATCCCATACACCTGGTTCTATTTCGTGATAATTCCAAAACACATAGGTCGCCACGGTATTCAATCCCATAGCTTTAATCATTTGCAATCGATGTCTCCAATACTCTTTAGGAATACGCTCATAGTGCATTTCTCCCGAATGTATTTTTATAATTTTCCCATCTTTTTGAAATTCTCCATTAGATATAGAAAATCCTTTGGTTTGCGCCTTTGTAAAAAACGGCATCACGCAAATCAATAATACACCGAGCTTAAATAATATCTTATTCATTTTTTAAAATATTTAATTCACCAAAATCTCATCTACAAACAACCAAGAGCTTTCTCCTTTTGGACTTTTCTTTAAGTTGCCACCGATTACTTTTACAAAACGTGCATTTTGTTTTTGGAAATTGATTTTGAAATCTTTCAACTCCGGAACTGGATTTGTCGCATACGGACGTGTTATTTTTCCAACTTGCGTATATTTAATTCCATCAGTAGAAATTAAAACTTTCACTTGAATTGGGAAATTAACTCCTGCGCCTTGACTTTCTAAAGCTCCAACTGATACTTGCTCAATACTTTCTACTTTTTCAAGATCAATTACCAATTCCATATCATTAACTAGCCAAGCTTGCCATTGCCCATCGTGGAAATTTTTGCTTCCGCGAATGGCATTTACCATAGTATTAGCATCTCCCTTATAATTCTCATTAAAAGGTGTTAAGTATTTTACTTTTTTCGCAAATCCCTTATGGAAAACAATCGTATCTGTAAATGTTTTTCCAACTGGTTTTTCGTCTTGAAATAAAGAAGCTTTTAAAACTGTAGTTTCTTTAATTTCAATTGGCGTAGTATATTTTATAGCATGGTGATCGATGCTTTGGTTTCCTAAAACATAGCGGATATCTGGATTTGGAAATTCATTTTTCAATTCCACTTTCACTTGTTTATTTGCCAAATCAGCTGTAGAAGAAGCCGTTACCAAATAAGCGCTTTTTGCATAATTTAATCCCTGATAATCGTAACGCTTGAACATTGAAAACAATCTCGATGTAAAATCGTTCCAATTACGTTTCTCTTTCGGACTCCATAATGTTTCTGATAAAGCGGCTAATCTTGGGAAAATCATATATTCAGAATCTTTTGGACCAGCGATATGTTCTGCCCATAAATTGGCTTGTCCGCCTAAAATATGCGAAGCTTCTTCAGGAGTCATTCCTTGTACAACTGGATCAAACTGATATACTTTATTTAACGGATTATAAGCATCAAAAGCTAAAGGTTCTTCATTTTGAGGTCCTTGATAGAAGTTAAAATAACAAGGAGATTCTGGAGACATAATTACATCGTGGCCTTGTTTAGCAGACCTCTGCACCAATTTTTTCACCTCTCCAGCACATAATTGTTGCGCTTGGATTTAATCCGCCTTCCAATACTTCGTCCCAGCCAATTAGCTTTTTACCTTTAGAATTAACATATTTTTCAATACGTTTTACAAAATAACTTTGTAATTCTGCTACACTTTTTAAGTGCTCGTCTTTAATTCTTTTTTGACAGTGCGGACATTTTGCCCAATTGGTTTTAGTCGCTTCATCTCCTCCAATATGAACATATTTTGAAGGGAAAATGGCCATTACTTCGTCTAAAACATTCTGTAAAAACTCAAACGTAGTTTCTTTTCCTGCACAGTAAATATCTGTTAAAGGCCAAACTCCTCCAGAAGGAACTCCAATTCTCTGATCGAAACAAGCCAATTCCGGATAAGATGCAATGGCACTGCTTACGTGAGCTGGCATTTCGATTTCTGGAATTACTTCAATTCCTTTTGTGGTCGCATATTTTACAATTTCTTTTAATTCTTCTTGTGTGAAGAATCCACCATAAGTTCCTTTTTCGTCAGGATTTGTGGTTAATCTGGCATTCCAGCTTCTGTTTTCCTGATCTACTCTCCATGCGCCAACTTCTGTTAGTTTTGGATATTTTTTGATTTCAATTCTCCAACCCTGATCGTCTACTAAATGCATGTGAAGAACATTCATTTTATGTGTCGCTAAACGGTCTATTGTAGCTAAAACATAATTTTTATCAAAGAAATGACGTGAAAAATCCAGCATTAAACCTCTCCATTTAAAACGAGGTTCATCATTAATAGTCAAACTTGGAATCTGCCATTTTGCAGAAGTAATTGCAAACTGACTTTCAATTGCTTCAGGAAGTAATTGTCTGATACTTTCTAAAGCATATAAAAAACCATTATTCCCTTTTGCAGAAATAACAATATTAGTCGGATTTACATCTAAAACGTAAGCTTCATTCTTTAAGTTCGGATCTGTTTTCAATAAAACATAATTACTCGCAGGAGCTTTTGTAGTCACTTCTGGTTTCCATCCTGCAGCAGTCCCAAATTTAGAAGCCAAAGCATTTGCGAGCATCTTTTTGGAAATCACCGTTTACTACAAATTTTGTGTCTTTTGTAAATTCAAAAACACCTGTTTTAATCAGAGTTTGAGTCGGTTTCGGAATGATGCGAATATCACTTTCCGTGTAAACTTTCTGCGCGTTAGCCGAGAAAATTGAAGTGATTACGGTTAATAGGAATAGTAATTTTTTCATTCTTTGTTTTTTGGTTTCTCTAATTGTTTGTTCAAACATTTAAAGATGTAGTTTTTAGGTTTAGTTTGTCATTTCGTTAGCAGCTCCTCAAAGTAACTCGCCAATCTTTGTAGAGTTTCTTGCGAAGATTTCTCCTTCGTCGAAATGACAAATATTGCATTTCATATCTTCAACGGATTAAAATCCGTTGCTACAAAATAATCCGTTCTTTCGGAACTTTTTATGAAAGAGCCATTGGCTCGAAATATATTGTAGGGATGGATTTTAATCCATCTAACGTAATCATATTTATTTATCCCAAGACATTTTAAATTTCGCATCTTCCATTCTATGTCCTTTTGCATCATCAGAAACAGCGAAATTAAATCCTGATCTTAAGCTGTAACCTGCGTATTCACCGTTTTTATTCAAAGCAATAAAACCAACTTGCAGGTATTCCATGTCTTTGTGGTTTTTATGTTTGTTGTAAATACGTTCTGTAATTTCTTTACAAGCATCATAAGGAGATTTTCCTTGACGCATTAATTCGACAACCATTGCGCTTCCAGCAGTTCTAATAACGGCTTCGCCCAAACCTGTTGCCGCTGCAGCTCCAACTTCGTTGTCCAAGAAAAGACCTGCGCCGATTATTGGGGAGTCACCGACGCGTCCGTGCATTTTCCAAGCTGCACCGCTCGTGGTACATCCGCCAGAAAGGTTGCCATCTTGGTCTAACATTAGCATGCTTATGGTATCGTGATTTTCTATATTAATAACTGGTTTGTATTTGGAATCTTCCAGCCATTTTTTCCAGTCTTTTTCAGATTCTGGAGTCAGTAAATTTTCTTCTTTAAAGCCTTCTGATAAGGCAAACTGTAATGCTCCCTGTCCTGCCAACATAACGTGCGGAGTATTTTGTAATACTCTTTTTGCAACCGAAATTGGATGCATTATTCCTTGTAAAAAACAAACAGAACCACAATTGCTGTTATGATCCATAATACAAGCATCTAAGGTAACTTTTCCTTCGCGATCCGGATATCCTCCATAACCAACACTACGTATAGTTGGATCTGCTTCAGGTATTTTCATTCCCGCTTCGATAGCATCCAAAGCCGATTTCCCTTCTTTTAAATTCTTCCAGGATTCTTTATTCGCAGGCAAACCGTGATTCCATGTCGAAATAATAATTGGTTTGGTCTGCTTTTTTCTTTTGGTTCTGCTGTTTCTTCATTTTCATGATTAGCAAGCAAATCCACTTACGCCCAAAACAGAACTTATGGCTAAAGTGCCTAAAGTGGTTTTCTTAATAAAATCTCTTCTATTTGACATGTCTTTTGGTTTTAATTCAACTTTCAGAAACAAAACGTTCTTAATGTTGCTAAATTAATCAGTAATAATTTTTAATCCCAGTAAAATCGACTACAAGGCCGATTTTACGGCCGCAATTGTTTTTAAATTACTATCCGATAAGGCATTTCCGTCAAAAAATGAAACTCCTGTTGCACCATTTTTCTTAGCCAGCAAAATCGCTTCTTTCAATTCTGCATCCGATTTTAATCCCGGAATATAAATCCCTGTATTTATTTTCGTTTGTTTTCCTTCTAAATCGGTTACGCCTTGTTTGGTTGCATAACCTACCCAGTCAATTTCTTCATCATAAAAACTATGATAAATCATTGGATATACTTCGTCAATATTCCATTTGTCCCAACGCTGGCGCACCATATGATCTGCCATTTCTGGATAAGGGAATACCGCAAGCAGTTAATTTTTTATTGTATTTGTGTGCGATTTTATACGCATCATCAACTACCGCTTTTACTGCATTTAATCTGAAGTTTTTCCACTCCATATCAATTGAAGTGTTGTGGCTATTTTTCGGATTTTTATGATGTTCTTTTTCGAATTTGCTTACGCAGGCATCACAATAACAGAAATCAAATTGTGGTAGTTCTACATCCTGAACCAAGTTGTATTTTGGCAACAAACTAATTGGCAGAAAAATATCTGGGAAACGAATGTAATCTAAGTGCACACTTTCAATTCCTTCTACTTTTGCTAAACCTTCAACCAAACCTAAAACGTGATTTCTAGATTCTTCTTTAGTTGGGCAAAGCCATTGGTAATAATCTACATACGGACGGTTATCAAAACAAGATTTTCCTTCTTTGCTTACTTGATACCAATCTGGATGTTGTAGAGCAACTGAATCATTTGGACGGTTCATTGCCATAATCCAAGCGTGTACTTTTAGTCCTTCTTTTTTTGCAAGCGGAACTAATCTTGCTAATAGTTTCGGATCGGTTTGTGTGTTAATTAAAACTTCGTCGATTCCTCCGTCTTTGTATTTTTTGAATTCTTTTGAATAATCTGCATCCGATTTTTTAGCGTCGGCAGTTGTCCAGACTCCAAAAGTGAATTTACCGTTTTGCTGATCTTTATTTTCTTTTTGTCCGCACGAGAATAAACTCAGCGAAAGCGCTAATACTAAAACTTTTGATAGTTTTTGCGACTTATTCGTTCGTAATAATTTTACCATCTTCTTTAATTATTAAGGTTTTGTTTGAAAAAGGACTCTTTACCAAGATATTAAATCCTGATGAATGATTTTCTAAAACTGGTTTTAAAACTTTTCCATCAACAACTATATTTTTTTTACTGATACTTTGCAGTGATTTTGCCCATGATTTATTTTTATCAAAATATCTCTTTTGAGCACGGTACAATGTATACAGTTCCCATTTTACTTTTTCTTCCTGCGGAATTGTAAATTTATCATCGCTTTCTTTTGAAGAGAAGTATACATAAGCCCATTTTTCGGGCTCATGCATATTTATCACTCCCATAGGCGACCAAACCCAATTGTATTCTGGGAGAAACTTTCCTTCTGAATCTTTTTTTCTTTCGTATTTTCCGTCAACGATAGAATGCTCGCCAATTTACCCGAGAGAAATTGACTCTCCAAAACTTATCTTTTGGAACAATGTCATCAAAATAGGATGTTTTATAAACCGACCACGGAATTGCAATTTCTAATGTCCAGCCTTTATCAGTATCGGAAGCATTATTTAAAGTTCCGTCAACCTTTACAGCCGATTTTAAACCATCTATATTCCAATCGTTTAGAACGGTATTTTTTTCACGGTAGGGTTTATTGATGAATAAATCCCAAGCCGTGTTTAAGGCATTAATTTCTAATTCATAATAATTGTGCGTATCGTTATCTGGATCGATAAAAACCTCAAAATCATTATTGTAGAAAATAATAGTATCGCGCTGTCTTAGATTTGCCCAAACGTGAGGTTCTTCTATTTTAGCGAGAATATAGTAGTATTTATCGTCCCATAACATTTTGACTTGAGTCTTGTATTTTGGAGTTTCAACGCCTTCTATGTCGACAAAAGGAGTTGTCCAAGATGCTTTTTCCCAGTCTTTATCTGCGCCGTCTCCGTCAATAACAATTTCTTTTGAAGTTTTATAGGCAATATAACTTTTTGGTGTAACCTCTTTTTCAGATTGCGCATAACCCATCAATCCAACAAAAAAAACGGCAAGGGACAATAAATTACTTCTACTATGCATCTTTATATTATAAACTATTTTCTTTTGTAAACTGAATTACTTCACTTAATTTTCCGAAAGCGATTGCTACGTGAGTATCTGCTGCACCGTAATAAACCGCTAATTTATCTTCCTCAATATTGTGTAAAGCAGCACAAGGGAATACTACGTTTGGAACGTCTCCAACCATTTCATAAGTCTCTGCTGGTCCTAATAAATAAGGTTGTGTTCTGTATTTTACTTGGTCTGGCGAATCAACATCTAAAAGTGCTGAACCCATTGCATAACGGAAACCGTTGCAAGTATTGATTACTCCGTGGTAAATCATTAACCAACCTTCGTCTGTTAAAATCGGAATTGGTCCTGCACCAACTTTTGTACATTGCCAAGCACTTTGTTCAAACGGACTTGGTTTCATTACCAATCTGTGTTCTCCCCAATATTTCATGTCTGGGCTATAGCTGATCCAAATATCTCCGAAAGGCGTGTGTCCGTTATCACTTGGACGGCTTAACATCGCGTACTTTCCATTAATTTTCTGTGGAAATAAAACTCCGTTTCTGTTGAATGGTAAAAAGGCATTTTCACATTGGAAAAATTCTTTAAAATCGAAAGTATAACCAATACCAATTGTTGGTCCGTTGTAACCGTTGCACCAAGTAATCCAGTAACGGTCTTCGATCCAAACTACACGTGGATCATATTTATAAGCAGATTCGATCATTTCTGTATTTCCAGATTTCATCTCAATTGGTTCATGGTTAATGTCCCAATTGATACCATCTTTACTGAAACCAGCAAAAATATTCATCTGAACCGCTTTATTATCACATCTGAAAACCCCAGCATATCCGTCTCCAAAAGGTACAACTGCACTATTGAATATACTGTTTGATGAAGGAATCGAATATCTGTCGATAATTGGATTCTCAGAATATCTCCACATTACATCTTTACTGTTTTCGGGTCTGTCTTGCCAAGGAATAGTACTCATTTTTTGTTTTTTTTTATTATTAGTTTTTTTATTCTTTTATTCTGTTGTTTGTGACTGTTGTTTTGAACTGTCACACACAGTTTTGTCATTTCGACGAAGGAGAAATCTCCACGAGTAACTCTACAAAGATTGGCAACTTACGAGATGGAGCTTCTTGCGAAGATTTCTCCTTCGTCGAAATGACAAACTGTATGGTAAAACTTTGTCAAAGTTTGAAACTTTGACAAAGTTGCTACACGTATTATTCTTCTATCTTACGAACTCTATCCAGCCAAGTAAACTTCAACACCGTAGTCGTCACTAAAAACACTGCTAAAGCAACACCCGCCTTCGGATAATCTCTTATAATGAAATAAATTGGAAGCAGAATCATACTTGACTGCCATACAATTCCAATTACACAATTCATCATATCAAGATAGAAATCATTATTTTTTTGGAAAGATTGATCTTCCGCTTTCAATTGTTTGTAAACTGGCCCCCAGAATCCCCAAGGTCTAACGTTTGTATAGAAAGATTTCAGTACTTCTATATCTGTTGGTTTGCTTAAGTAAGTTCCCAAAAGACAACCTAATATTGACATTCCGAAAATTAATGGGAATAAGTAAATTGATGGCACTTGCGAAAGATCATGCAAGAATGTCCCCGCTGCTAAATTTCCTTTGTTTTGATCTAAAATGAATTGAAGAGAAGTCGCAATTAATCCGCCGACCATTCCCCAGAAATACCCCCATCCGTTGAAACGCCACCAAATCCATTTTAGGAAGTTTGCTTGCAACGTAACCTCCGTATAAAGCACTTGTAATCCAAAGTGTTAATGAGTTGATAGAATCTGCAAAGAATCCCATGAAAACTCCAAGACCAACAACCAAGAAAGAAGAAATCTGACTTACTTTAATATAGTGTTTGTTTGAAGCAACAGGTTTGAAATACTTTTTATAAATATCATTTACAATATACGCTGGACCTGCATTTACGAAGGCTGAGAATCCAGACATGAAAGCGGCTAATAATCCTGCTAAAAGAATTCCTTTAATTCCAACTGGGATATAAAGATTTACAACTTTTGGCATCAATAATTCTAAATCTGCTCCTGTTAGATTAACGTTTGCGTTTAATTCTGGAGCTAAATTTACTAAGGCAATAACTACAATTCCTGTGATTAATAAATACCTCGGAATGAATAAAATCAAGTTGGTAAAACCACTCATGTAAGCCGCTTCTTTTACCGATTTCGTAGAAAGAACTCTTTGTAAATCGTAACTTGGAGTTGGTCCTGCAACACTCGCAAAAAATCCTTTGAATAAAGTCATTCCAATAAAAGCGCCGAACATTTTGTAACCTTCAGTATCAATTAATCTGTTGAAAGTTTCGAATTTATCGCTCCATTGCGTTTCAAATTCCCATCCGAAGAAAACATTTTTCCATTCTGGCGTAATAACCGAATTGATTTGAATATCTGTATAATTGATGAATGCATAACCAGCGATTAAAACTCCGGCAACAATCATAATAATATATTGTACTACTTCTGTTGCAACTACAGAAAACATTCCGCCTTTAACGGTATAAATGGTAGTCAAGAAAATGATTAACAAAGCATAAGCTTGTTCTGATGTTAAGAAAACAGAACCATTCATGTGAACTGTTAAATCCCAAGGAAGAATGATGGTTACAAATTTTCCGATTCCAACAAAGAAATAAGCGATGAAACCAATTGTAGAAATAATAGCAAAAATAGCTACAATAATATGCGATGCTTTTCCAGCTTTGTCGCTTCCAAAACGAGTTAAAATCCATTCAGATCCCGTCATTACTTTTGATCTTCTAATCCAGACTGCGAGAAACATCATGACAAAAATCTGATTCCAGATTGGCCAAAGCCACATAAACATGAAACTTTTTACGCCATATAAAAATAAAACTCCAATCATCCAGGAAGTTCCTGAAACATCAAACATTCCTGAGCCATTGCTCAATCCTAAGAAATACCATTTGATTGATTTCCCTCCAAGGAAATAATCATCAAGTCCTTTTGATGCTTTTCTTGAAATCCAGATTCCGATACCGACCGAGAGTACGATATAGATTAAAATGATTGATACGTCAATAATGTTCATTAAATTATTTATTTTGAATTAGTTAGTTTAGACCCCAATTTTGGTTTGGCTGTGCCCCCATTACAAAATGAAGTACACCGCCTTTTTGCATTTCTTGGTGAGAAATGGCTGTTTTATTAAATGTTTTTCCGTTTAAAGTAGCCGATTGGATATAGAAGTTTTTGTCTGAAACATTTTCTGCCTCAATCACAAAAGTTTTTCCGTTTGGAAGATTTAAGGTCGATTTCTCAAAAATCGGACTTCCAATTTCGTATTCTCCCGAAGCTGGGTTCATTGGATATAATCCCATTGAACTAAATACATACCAAGCCGACATTTGTCCGCAATCTTCGTTTCCGCTCAAACCATTTGCTGTGGTATTATATTGTGTGTCCAAAATATGACGAACCCAATATTGCGTTCTCCAAGGCTGACCTGCATGGTTGAACATATAAGCAATGTGGTGGCTTGGCTCGTTTCCGTGTGCATATTGTCCGATTAAACCAGAAATATCTGCTGAAACATTGTTTCCAGTAATTTCAGAACTCTCTGTGAATAACTGTTCTAAACGTTTTGTGAAAGTGGCATTTCCGCCATGAAGTTTAATAAAATTGTCAACGTTATGAGGCACAAACCAGCTGTGTTGCCAAGCATTTCCTTCAGTATAATCTGTGTGTTCTCTATGATTAGAGTGTTTTGGGTCGAAAGGTTCGTTCCAAGATTTTCCATCTTCAGATTTTCCTCTCATGAAACCAGATTTGGCATCAAATAAATATTCGTAAGCTTTTGAACGTTTAGAGAAAAACTCATAATCTGTTTGTTTTCCTAAAGCTTTCGCCATTTGAGCCACGCACCAATCATCATAAGCATATTCTAAAGTGATTGTAACTGATTCGTCTAATAAATTGTAAGGAATGTATCCGTATTTTTTGTAGAAGTTCAATCCGCGTTCGTCTTGCATCATTGTTGCTTTCATTGCTTCAAAAGCCTTTTCAGCATCAAAACCTTTAATACCTTTTAAATAAGCATCAACAATAACCGGAATCGAGTGATATCCTGTCATTGTATTGGTTTCATTTGCATATAAAGTCCAAACCGGAAGTATCTTTTTGGTTTCGTAGTACGCTAACATCGAATTCACCATATCTGAAACCCTACTCGGATCTAAAATAGTTAGCAGCGGATTTTCAGCTCTAAACGTATCCCAAAGAGATAAGGTGGAATAAGCTGTGTAATTTTTTGAAGTTACAATTTTATCATCCTCCGTTCTAAATTGTCCGTTTTTATCACTGTACGTTACTGGAGCAACTTGAGCATGGTATAAAGCCGTATAGAAAATAGTTTTTAGAGAATCGACTGGAGTTTCAACTGTAATTTTGCTTAAAGCTTTGTTCCAAACTGCAGAAGCGTCTGTTTTTACTTTCTCAAATTCTTTGTTCTCTTCTAGATTATCTTTCGCATTAGCGATACTTACAGAAGAAAGCGCCACTTTTACGCCTAATTCTTTAGAGTTTTTAGGATCGAAAAATAATTGAAGAGCAGTATTTTCGCCTTCAGCGCTTTTCCCTGAGACTACTTTTTTATCTGCCGTAATAATAGATTCAATAATTGGCTTAGAAAATTTTGCTACAAAAAATACTTTCTGATTTTTTGCCCAACCTGTACTATAACGGTAACCGCTAATAGTATTTGCATCTTCAACTGTAATAGCTGTTTTTGTTGCTTTGTCCCAATTAATAGCAAAACCTAAGTCGACAACAACAGATTGTGTGTCGTTATTATTATAGGTATACTTATGGTATGCGGTTCTTTGTGTAGAAGTTAATTCTACATTGATTTTAGGATCTTCAAGAAAAACTTGGTAATAACCCGGTATTGCTTTTTCGTTAACATGATTATATTTTGATTTATACGGTAAGAAATCGCGTGAAGCGGCTTTGGCGGTTAAGTCTAACTTTTTGTCTGTCGGCATAAATAAAATATCAGCCAAATCACCGATTCCTGTCCCGCTTAAATGTAAATGACTAAATCCAGAAACTATGGAGTCCGAATAATGATAGCCCGAACACCAGTCCCAACTAGAAATTCCATTATCTGGACTCACTTGAAGCATCCCAAACGGAACTGTTGCGCCAGGATATGTATGTCCGTGGCCTCCAGTACCTATAAAAGGATCAACATAATTTGTTGCAAAACTTTGCGGATGTTTATTTTTATCTACATTTATTTTGCAACTTGCAGTAAAAATTACCGTCAGAGAAAGCGGCGTAATTTTCCTCATATCAAAACAATATTAATTTAACTTTAAATTTATACAAATTCAACTTTTACCAAAATATTTTTAGACGGACGACATTTAAACAGCTCTAAACATCAAAAAATAGTAACAAACGACATTCTTTTCTACGATTATGATTTTCAACTCCAGCAAACCTTATAGTTTACCTATACGTTATCATGTTTACTTTTGGCTGACGTATTTTGTGTTTAATACATTCCGATGGGGAAGCTATTTTAACGATTACGTTTACTCTTTAAAAACTACTTTACTCGGATTTCCTATTCACATGGCATTATGTTATCTGAATATTTTGGTTTTAATGCCCTATTTGGTTTACCGTAAAAAATACTTCCTATATATAGTAACCGTATTGTCCGCTATTTTTATAATGGTGGTTTTAAAATTTAATCTCACTTATTTGCTAATTACACACAATGTCTGGCCAGAAGGTCCACAGACCATCAACACGCTTACGCTCAATTACACGATAGACATGATGATGGGCGAATTGTATGTAATGACATTTGTTACAGCAATTAAAATTACTTTGGATTTCTTAAAAGAGCAAAGACGTGTTACCGATTTAGAAAAATCTCAACTAGAAACCGAATTATTGTTTTTAAAATCGCAGATTTCTCCACATTTCTTCTTTAATACCTTAAATAATATTTATTCGCTTTCGGTAGAAAAATCAAACAAAACACCAAAGATCGTTTTAAAACTTTCTGAATTGATGCGATACATGCTTTATGAAACAAAAGGCAAAAAGCAGACTTTAGAAAATGAAATTATGTGCATTCAGAATTATCTGGATTTGGAAAGAATTAGAAATGGAGAACGCCTTGAAGTTAACATGTATATTTCTGGAGATATTCATGATAAAGAAATCTCACCGGTATTGCTTTTGACTTTTGTCGAAAACGCTTTTAAACACGGAGTAAACAAAAACACTGGTAATGTTGTAATTGACATTAACTTTAAAGTAAAAGGAGATTATTTATATTTCACAATTTCAAACCCAATGCCCGAATTTACCGTACATAAAGATAATTTTAACAAGTCAAGTGGTATAGGTATTGAAAACGTAAAGAAAAGACTCGAATTAGGATATAATAAAAGTGACTATAAGCTTTCATTTAAAAATAAAAAGAATATTTTTGTCGTTAAACTAGTTATAAAAGTTACTTGACCCCGCCTTTTATAAGTTTAGAAAACTATACCTACAAAAAATCACATACCGGCCAAAAATAACAGTACAAATGAAAATAAAGTGTTTAATTATCGATGATGAGCCATTGGCAATAAACGTTATTAAAAATTATATTGAACAGATTGAAGATTTAGAATTAGTAAATACTTTTAGTAATTCTATTGAAGGATTAAATTTCTTAAAAAACAATACTATAGATGTAATTTTTCTAGACATTAACATGCCTGTTTTGGATGGTATTAATTTTATTAAAAGTTTAGAAAACCCTCCTTTACTTATTATCACAAGTGCTTACGATCAGTTCGCAATTGAAACGTATGAGCTTGATGTTTTAGATTATTTGGTAAAACCAATTGAGTTTCCGAGACTAATGAAAGCGGTAAACAAGATCAACAAACGCCTTAATAATACCACTAAAACACCACAGGAAAATAGTAAAGAGAATCCTTTTATTTTCGTGAAAATCGACAAGAAAAAAATGAAAAAGATTTTCTTGAACGAAATTCTAGTTATCGAAAGTTTAAAAGATTATTTAAAAATCAGTACAACTTCTGGTAAATTCATAATTCACAGTACTTTATCAGATTTTACAGGATTACTGCCAGAAAGAGATTTTATTAGAATACATCGATCCTACACAATTGCAATTGATAAAATTGATGCTGTAGAAGGAAATAGCATCGAAATCGAAGGACTTCGTTACGTTATCGGAAGATCTTATATTGATGAAGTAAAACAGAAAATCCTTAATTCATCTATATAAAGGTTTAACCGCAAAGCACGCTAAGATTTACGCAAAGTTCGCTAAGTTTTTTTAAGCTAGTTGATAAAGAAAAGAGAATCAAAAAGTTCGCAAAGCTATTCGTTAAGCTTTGCGAACTTTTTTATGCTCAATTTTCAAACAACGTAAAAATAAAATCTTGGCGACCTTTGCGTAAATCTTAGCGCTCTTTGCGGTAAAAAAACTTTTCGGTTAAAAAAACAAAACTATAAAAAACGAAAATGCGGCCAACCACGACCGCATTTTCTCTCAATTATAGGTAACTAACCAAAATAAACCATGAAATAGTCTATTATCTTTATTGCTGCAAAAGCACTTAGAAATGATAACGCTTAAACGCCTCGATAGCCGAGTAATCTGCTAATCCTAAGCTGTGATATTTTTCTGCAGTCAATCTGTTTCTGTCTTCAACTCGCACCCAAAACTCCCTGCTGTCATCACCTTGAAACATAACGCCGTCTTTTTGAGACTGATGATAAAAAATAGCATGTCGTTTCTTTAAAACCTGATCAGGACTCATTGGTACTGCCATGTCAATTTGGTACGATTCCCATTCATGCCAAGCGCCTCTGTAAAGCCAAACCCAACAATCGTCCATAAAGCTGTTATGTTTTAGTCTTTTTAAAGCTTCAAACAAACTGTCTAAACACACTTTATGAGTTCCGTGCGGATCTGCCAAATCTCCTGCGGCATAAATTTGATGCGGTTTTATTCTTTCTATAATATCACACATAATGTTGATATCTGCATCCGAAAGATTATTCTTTTTAACCGTGCCAGTTTCGTAAAACGGAAGATCTAAAAAGTTTACGTTAGAATCTGGCAAACCAATGTAACGTGTTGCTCCAAAAGATTCGCTTCTTCTTATTAATCCTTTTAACTTTCTAACTTCTAGTGAATCGATTTCATTTCCTGTTCTGTTCTGAAGAAAGTCAATTATTTTGTCCGACATTCTAGAATCTGGATGTAATGCTTTTGAAATTTCAGCAAACTTCAAAGCTTCAACATCTGAAACTGCAATATTTCCAGAAGTCTGATAGGCTACATGAACTTCATGACCTTGCTCTACCAAACGGTCAAAAGTTCCTCCCATAGAAATCACATCATCGTCTGGGTGCGGGCTGAAAATGATAATTCTTTTTCTCTCCGGCGTGGAACGCTCCGGTCTATAAGTATCATCTGCATTGGGTTTTCCGCCCGGCCATCCAGTGATGGTTTGCCGCATTTTATTAAACATTTTAATGTTCAAATCGTATGCAGTTCCTTCTTCCGTCAAAAGACTCGACATACCGTTGTCGTTATAATCTTTATCCGTCAGTTTCAGGAAAGGTTTCTTCGTTAACTCACTTAACCAAGCCACCGCTTTTAATTTTAATTCATCTGTCCAAACACAAGACTTAACCAGCCAAGGCGTTTTAACTCTTGTCAATTCAGACGAAGCTTCTGTATCTAGAACAAATGTTGTGTTGTTATGCTCTTGCAAATACGTAGCTGGAACGTGCGAAGAAACTTCTCCTTCGATTGTGTTTTTTATAATTCCTGCTTTGCTGATTCCCCAGCCAAGTAAAACGATTCTTTTTGCGTTTCTAACGGTTCCAATTCCCATTGTAATGGCTTTTCTCGGAACATTATCTATTCCTAAAAAAGAAGAAGCCGCATCAACTCTCGTGATATGATCCAGAGTAATGCTTCTAGTTCCCGAATTCACGTGCGAACCAGGTTCATTAAACCCAATATGCCCCGTTCTACCGATTCCTAAAAGCTGAAAATCTAAACCTCCATAAGAGATAATTTTCATCTCGTAATCAATGCAATATTGCTGTAATTCTTCGGCGCTCACCTGTCCATCAGGAATATTGATATTTTCAGAAGGAATGTTTACATGATTGAACAAATGTTCGTGCATAAAATGATAATAGCTCTGAATATCATTTTTATCCATCGGATAATATTCATCTAAATTGAAAGTCACAACGTTCTCAAAACTCAGACCTTCCTCTTTATGCATTCTAACTAATTCTTCATAAACCTTAATTGGCGAAGAACCCGTAGCCAAACCTAAAACACAAGGCTCGTTTAGCTCATTTTTTCTCTGAATTAAATTGGCAATTTCCTGCGCTACCAATAAAGAAGCTTCTTGCGACGATTCGAAAATAACATTGTGAATTTTCTCAAAACGTGTTTCTTCAAATTTTCCTGCTTCTCTAAAACCAATATCTTCTTTAATCATTTGCCTTGCCATTTAATTATTAAGATAAAAGTAGAATTATATTATCCGCTTGTACTAAAAATTCGACTAATAACGGCTAAGCTTCGGCAAAAGACAAAATAGGACAGTTTCAAAAAAGCAACTCCTTTTTTTATAAGCTTCGGGAAGCTTAATATTTATAGAAATAATATACAATTACAATATCGGCTCTTTTTAAAACAACTTTTTTTCCAAAAAAAGGACTTTTATTCCACAACACCTATTTCGGCTATCGAAACTGTTTGTGTTTTCCCAACAGCTGCTGTGGCAACAAATCTTAAAAATCTAGCTTTTACCGCAGTAAAACTCTTAAGCTGTTCAATTGGATTATGTTTGATATTGGAGAATTCTCCCTCAGATTGTTTCGTCCAAGTAATATTATCTTCGCTCGTATAGAATTCGTAATTCGAAATCAAATTCAAATTATTTCCAACTTGCTGTGGCGTATAAGTAAAGCCATTTATCGTATGCAATTCGCCCATATCAATAATGACTACCTGCGGCAATTTATTTTCATTGTTTCCAAAAGCCCAATCGGTATTCGCATCGCCATCAATAATTCGTTCAACCGATTTATTGTCTCCGCTTGAAATAGAAATCACTCTCCATTTCTCTTTAGAAACACCATATTTAGCTGTTTTTACCGCGCTATTAATTTTCTCTTTTGTATTTCTCGAAATAGCTTTTATTTCTACTGCTTTATTATATACGAATGGAGTTTTGTATAAAGTACTTTTTTCTGAAGGATTTTTTCCGTCAAGCGAATAATAAACTGCATTTCCTTCTTCCGATTTAATCGTAACCAAGCCATTTTTATCACGAAGAATTTGAGGTTCTTTTACAAAAGTTGGCGCATTATATGCCTCAATTGCACTAATTACAAATCCTGCTTTTGCATCCAGAATATTTATTCTAAGTGCAGAAGCCGTAACGCGATCTAAACGTAAAATCCTTTTGTAGCCAATTGTCGTTTCGTTGGCGATTGTTTTCCATTGTCCGTCAACTTTTGCTTCTACCGAAAATGCTTTTACACGCTGTCCAAGTTTAATATATTCTTGAAGCAAAACTCTATTGATTGCAGTTGGCTTTTTAAACGTAAATTCAACTGTAGCTTGTTTCACTTTATCGTCAGTTGCCCAATACGTATTTTTATTTCCGTCAATAACATTCTGCGGACCAAAATTAGAATCGTTTGCACGAATATTTGAAGCTTGAACCTGAGTTCCTGCCAATAGTTCTTTTTTGAAATCGGCTTTAATTGTGGCAACCAATTCTTTCAATCTTGCTTCGTCATTTTCATGAACTAAACCACGCGTATCAACTGGAAGATTTAATAATAAAGTCGCATTTCGTCCAATCGATTCATAATAAATATCGACCATTTCGTCAAGCGAACGCACTTTATCGTCTTCTACTGAATGATAAAACCATCCTGGTCTAATGGAAACATCGGCTTCGCCAGGAACCCATTTTTCTCCATCTTCATGCCCAGACATAAACTCAGAGTAATGTACTTTTCCAGCCAATTCATCTTTCTGACGAAGTAACGACCAATTCGTTTTTCCTGCGCGTCCTTCTTCATTTCCAATCCATCTTGCTTCAGATGGTCCAACTCCCCAAACTAGCGTTTTTGGCGCGATATCGTAAATTAGCTTATACGTTTCATCCCAATTATAATAAGTCAAAGAATTGATTTTTCTAGTTTCGTTTGCACCACCATAATAACCGTCTCCGCCATTTGCTCCGTCAAACCACATTTCGAAAACGTCTCCATAATTCGTCAATAATTCTTTTAACTGATTTCTGAAATACGATATATATTCTGGTTTGCCGTATTGTGGATGATTTCTATCCCAAGGAGAAAGATATAATCCTAATTTTAAATCGTATTCTTTACAGGCAGCAGCCAGTTCTTTTACCAAATCTCCTTTTCCATTTTCCCACGGAGAATTTTTTACAGAACGTTCTGTATAAGCTGAAGGCCATAAACAGAAACCGTCATGATGTTTGGCAACCAAAATAATTCCTTTCATTCCAGCCTCTTTTACCACGCGCGCCCATTGGCGAACGTCTAACTGCGACGGATTAAAAAGTTCTGGTGATTCGTCTCCATAACCCCATTCTTTATTCGTGAAAGTATTTAATGAAAAGTGCACAAAAGCATAAAATTCCATTTCCTGCCAATCAATTTGTTTCTGGGTCGGAACTGGTCCAAAAGGCTTAGGTGCATTTGCCAATTCCTGACTTGAAGCACTAGAAATTACACCAAAAAGACATAAGGAAAGAAATATTTTTTTCATTGCTGATTTGCTTTAGAATAGTCTATAAAGCATAAATGTAGTATAAATTGAAATCTCTCGAATAGAATTTCGACCAACAACATTTTTTACAGCATTTTGGTATAAAATGATTTTATTTAAATAATTCGTGTTGAGTATGCTATTTTAAAACAACTGTTTTTGAAGTTGTCTAAAAAATGAAGCCCAAATCTGTAGATTCGGGCTTTATTAATATATTTTGATTGTAGTCTTACAACTTGAAATATTTTATTTACAGAGAAAATGTATTGCTTTAACTATCAAAAGCAATATTAGCTTAGTTGCCAACAACTGCTTTTAAAGCTATATACTTTTCAATACCTTTAAAGTTATGTCCTTTTTCTCTCATAGCTTTAATGAAAGTTGGCGTTGCACCAACCGCTTTTGCACCCACAATATCATTTAAATCTAGATCTGAAAAACCCAAATCCTTATATTCCTTAATTAAATCTGCCGTGATATTTTGCGATTTTAAAGCCGCAAGATTTTCAGACGAAATGTTTTTATAACCTACTTTTTCGAATTGAGTAACATATTCTGGAGTTACATTTAAAGCTTTTAAAGCAATTAAGTCGTCATTTGAAAGATCATTATAACCCATTTTCTTAAAAGAATCAATATAAGCTTTATCTATGTTTAAAGTTTTGAAAGCAACAATATTGTCCTCATTTTCTTCTCCACTTTCATTCTTTTTTGTTTTTGTCGAAGAACGGTAATCATTAATATACTTTCCGTCAATATTTTGAGATTTTAAAGTGATCAGATTTTCTGGTGAAACATTTTTATAACCCGATTTAATAATATCTTCAATAAAAGCTTTATCAATGTTTAAGGATTTAAAAGGAATCAGCGTTTCAATATCTATATTTCCAATTCCGGCATCTTTAATAGAATCGATGTAATCTTCACTTACGTTTAAAGCCGCCAACGGAATTACTTGTTCTTTGTCTACATTTTTATACCCTTTTTTATGCAGCATTTTTACATACGACGTTTTTATATTTACAGCAAAGAAAACCATAAGATCTGTATCATCTGCCAATGTAATCCCTTGTGCGACCATTTCTTTGGCGAAATTTTTATTGCCAACAAACTTATACGTTCCCTTTCCACTATTTCCTTCAAATTTTCCGGTAAAGTTCATTGTTCCCGCTTCACGCGTTAGAGAAAATGTTCCTTGTTTATCTTTTGATAATCCGCTAAACTCGCTAATATCATAAGTATGAGTAGAATGACTATTCTCGTCGTTTTTAAACTCCATTTCTACTTTATTGCCTTTGATTGTGGCAAACCAGTTTCCTTCCGTTTGATCACCCTTTTGAGTGTTTGGACTCGCTTTAGTTCCTTCGTTTTTAATATTCGAAGTTAGCGTCTGACTTTGCGCTGCCGGTTGATTAAAAAGGCAGGCAAACAATACCAATAATGGTAACAGGAAAAAATATTTCCATGTTGTGTTTACGTTTGATTTTTTTGAATTCATCATAATGATTCGTTTTTTGAGTAATGATTGATTATAATTAGTTGTAAGACTCAAAGGAAATTGTGGCGCCGCTACTTTTAGCAGGCTAAATTGATAACTTTCTTTTTCTACGCTACCTTGTTGTAGCATTTCGTTATCAGTCAAAAATTCAAGATTACTTTCTAATGCTTTTCGCCATTGCCAAGCAAAAGGATTAAACCACTGAAAAACAAGTACGATTTCTGCAAGCAAAAGATCAATAGTATGTTTTTGCTCAATGTGAATTTTTTCATGCGAGCAAAATCTGATTGTACGTTTCCCATTCGTATTTTTCAGGATTTATAAAAATATTATTAGCAAAAGAACAAGGTGCTTTATCGCCTGTTATTTCGACAATTCTAAATTTTCCATCCCTAATAATCTCTGATGTGTACGCTCTGTAAAATAATATAACCGCTTGCATCAAAAAATTAAGCGCAAAAACAATGACACCAAACCAATACAAATACACTATCCACTGTAGGATCAAAGACATATTAAACTGTTGCTTTGTTTCATTTACTAAAACTTCATTTACAGGAAGTGTTTTCAGCTCAGCAGTTGATTCTTTTGCAAATGTTTTTTTTATGGAAGGAATAGCCGCAGTTTCTTTTTGTTTTTGAAGGGAGAATTGCTTGCGGAATCGGGAGCAACGGCAAAGTAAAAGCTACTAGCATGCACGCCAGCAAAATAAATCTATTCAAATTATAAAAAGTTTCCTTCTGCAAAAGCAGACTTATAAAACATAAGACAAGCAAAAAGAATAAGCGCTGTGTATAGAATATATGGTATCATATAGAATCTTTTTTTATCATGTTTACGATTTCGTCCAATTCTTTTTCGGTTAATTTTTGCTCTTTAGCAAAAAAGGCAAGCATACGTGGATACGAATTATCAAAATATTGACTCACAACATCTTTAAGCGCAAATTGTTGATATTCTTCTCTTTGAATTACCGGAAAAAAGCAATGCATATTCCCTATTGTTTCCCGATTTAGAAACCCTTTTTCTTCTAATATTTTGACAATCGTTGCAACACTATTATAATGTGGTTTCGGATCTGGCAACAATGGAATAATGTCTCTGATGAAGGCTTTGTTTAAATCCCAAAAAACCTGCATAATCTGTTCTTCTCGTTTGGCTAATTTTATCATAGTAGAAATCTTTTGACAAATATAACTACTAATTAATTAGTAGCAAAACTAATTGATTAATATTTGTACTAATTAATTAGTCAGACCAGTAATTACGCAATATTCAGGTAATGAATTTTCATCTTTAATAACCTAAAAAACAATCAATTACAACCTTAAAATAAAGTTTAGATACAAAAATGAAGATATTTTTGATCTATTAAATTAATGCCATCGGAAGTTTGTAGAAAAATTTCAGAAGAAAGAAGGAAAGAAGAAAGTTCCTTTTTTTGCCAATTCCTGACTAGAAGATTGCATATTTTATTTTAGTTTTCCAAGCTAATCTTCTTAGTCCTAATTTTTGAAATCGAAATCAAAATCACAGACAATACCACAAAAGAGATTAAAACGAAAACTCCGTTTATGAGTGCTGTTTGCAATCCGAGCTTAGTAACATCAATAAAAGGATAAGGATAAAAACTAGAAATAAAACCGTGGATTATGGTATAAATCATGTAAATAATCGGGTAAACCAACCAAAACCAAATGGTTTTAAAAGAGATCTTTTCTGGACTTACAAAAAACAGCCAGAAAAAGAAAAATAAAACTGGTACAACAGTATGGAAAATTTCGCTTACAATGCGATGGTGTCCTTGCAAATCTAAAATTGGGCGAAGGAGCACATTAAAAACAATTCCGACAATCAATATATAAACTGTAATGGCCGTAATAGTAGTACACTTTCTGAAAAAAGCATTTGCCTTACTTTTGCCGCCAAATAATAACAAAGCACTGCAAATAAAAACAATCGTATTGGTTGTAATGGTAAAGAAACTAAAAAAACGAACTGCTTGCACTAAAAAAAGTGAATTCAGGATTTTTCAACAGTAAATAAAACTGTACAGGCAAGGCGTATAATTCTAGGGCAAAAATAATACCCAGCAAAATTTCTCCTTTTATTTTTGTGGTATTTTCTTTTTCCATATTTCACTAGAAGTCAGATTACTAAAGTAAAACATTTTATTCAAAATAACTACAAGACTCTTTTCTGTTTTTCACTTTCAGTAATAGTTTTTTCTAGTCTTGAAAGCTGTGTTTTTTCTTGTTTGGCGGTCATAATCCAATGAATCATTACTTTTTTATACGAAGGAGCTTGCTTCTCAAAGAATTCCCAAGCAGTTCTATTGTCTTTAAACTGTTTCTCGTAAACATCTAACAACGGAACTGGTTCTTTTTCGTGCGAATAAATCTTAGACTTATTTTCGGTTCTAAAACTAAACGCTTTCAAACCAGCATCGGTCATTAAACCCGCTTTGGTCAAATCTTCTATCTTTTGAATATTAATCGCACTCCAAATGCTAGAAGGCTTTCTTGGAGTAAAACGAATTGTATAACTTTCCGCATCAATAGATTTTCTAACACCATCAATCCAGCCAAAACAAAGCGCTTGATCTACAGATTCTGACCAGCTTATAGAAGGCTTTTTACTCGTAACTTTATAAAAACCAACCAAAAGTTCTTTCTCTTTTTGATGGTTTTTCTCAAGCCATTTTCTAAATTCTAATTGATTTGGGAAGAAAGTTGGTGTCATCTATATCTATTTTATTTTTAATAACCTTATAATAATTTTTCTGTTTTAGCTAAGAAATCTTCTGTAACGGTTTCAATATTGATATTCATTCTTTCAGCTAAAACTGTAAGCCACCAAATTGATTCTCCAATTTTATGCTTCAATTCTTCTTCTGTATTTGCTTTTGGCCATCTGCCTTCGTGCGACATAACATGGCGGCCAACCAAACCAGCATCGGTTAGAAAAGCCAACGCATCTTCTTCTATTGTCCATTCACTTCCATGATGCGCTATTTCTAGTTCGTGATAACGCTTTCTTATCTGTGCAGAACGTTGTTTTAATTCTTCAAAATTTAATGATGCCATAATTTAGTTTTTAGTAAATAATTCTTTAAATGCAATCGGACTTACATTTGTCTTCTTTTTAAAAAGTTTATTGAACGACTGTGGATGCTCAAAACCTAATTTATAGGCAATTTCAGAGACTGAAAGAGTTCCTTTTGCAATATATTCTTTAGCCTTTTCAATTAATTTGTCATGAATAAACTGCTGAGTATTTTGTCCCGAAATACTGCGTAATAAATCGCTCAAATATCGGGGTGACAACTGCATTTCATTGGCTACAAATTGTACGGTTGGCAAACCGTTTTCTTCTGGTTTTTCGCTATTAAAATAACCTTCTAATAGTTCTTCCAGTTTAGAAAGCACATCATTATTAACCGCTTTTCTGGTTATAAACTGACGGTTGTAAAAACGATTGCTGTAATTAAGCAAAAGTTCTATCTGCGAAATAATAACATCCTGACTGAAATTGTCTATACGTTGATTCAATTCATCCTGAATATTATTAAAAACGCCCAAAATAGTCTCTTTTTCTTTCTCAGAAAGATATAAAGCTTCGGCAGCAGAATAAGAGAAAAAACCATATTTTTTGATCGTGGCATTTAAGGAATAAGGACGAAAAAAATCAGGATGAATATTTAATGACATTCCGCTGTAATCCGCTTCTTCGTCCTGCATTTTCAGAACTTGTCCCGGAGACACAAACGACATTCCACCTTCTTCAAAATCATAGAAACCGTGTCCGTATCTCAGTTTTCCTGAAAAATTTGTTTTGAAAGATATTTTATAAAAATCCAAAACAATTCCGTTTTCAAAATCTTTGGGATCAAAAACTGCTTCACCATAATTCAGAATACTAATCAGCGGATGCAACGGTTTAGGCTGTCCCATAGCTTTATGCAATTCTGGAACAGACTGGAATATTCTGGGTTGATTTTTCATTTTTTATGAATTAAATTTTGACTTAAAATGCTCCGCTTTTTACAAATTTACAAAATGTTCAACCGGTGCAATATTCCAACTCACGGTGCTTTGATCAATCATATCGTGTACAAGAGAATCACTAAGTTCTGTCATTAATTTATGCATGGCATTAGTACCTTCTTCTACGCTATCCCAAACAAGCACGTCATACACAAAATCTTTTTTTAATTCAAAAATTGTTCGGGAACGAAATCCTTTTTGGCGTTTCAAAAAAGCATCAATTTCAGTATTTGCTTCAATAAATTGTTTGGCTGTAAAACCTTTGAGTTTAAAGGTAGTCAATTCTATAGCTTGATTTTTCATCTGATTTGTAAATTAAAAAGTAAACATTGATTTGATGTTCTGAATCTGAGTTTCAGCTCCCAAACTTAATCGTTCGTTATACAATGCATTTGCATCTTTTCCCGCTACATATCGAAGTTGACTTTTATTATCTGTAGCAGCTTCAAAAATGATTTGGGCAACATCTTCAGCATTTGTATAATTGTCAATTTGTTCAGCGCTATAACCTTTGCTAACTTCTAAAGTTAATTTTTCATACGCTTCATGCTGAGCAACTTCCATAGATCTTATGGCAAAATCTGTTTTCATTCCGCCTGGCGCAACCACTTTTACCTGTATCCCAAACTGAACTAATTCTGATGCCAGACTTTCCGAAAATCCATCAACAGCAAATTTTGTAGCGCCGTAAATAGAGCAAGTTGGAAAACCCATTAATCCAAAAGTAGAAGTTATATTAATGAAAATACCGCTTTTTTTCTCACGGAAATGAGACACAAATGCCTTTGAAACCCTAATAACGCCAAATAAATTAGTCACGATCTGACGTTCAATTTGATGATTTTCCAGAGATTCCAAAGCGCCAATTAAACCATAACCTGCATTATTCAGAACCACATCGACAGAATATTTCTCCAAAACACTTTTAATCGTTGAATCAATCTGTTCTGGATTTGTAACATCTAACGGAAGTACAATGACGTTTTCCAGCTGGTTTAATTCTGTTTCTTTTTCCGGATTTCGCATCGTGGCAATGACTTGCCATCCTTTACTTTGAAATAATTTTGCTGTAGATTTTCCTAATCCTGTTGAAGCTCCTGTAATAAAAATTGTCTTTTGCATTTTTAATTGTTTTAAAATTATAATGCAAAGATCATCCGAAGCCTAAAGTTGTTTGTAGCCGTTTTGGAAGATGTCTTAGCCAAAATGACGAATAATATTAAAAACAAAAAAATCCGATTCTAGTTAGAAACGGATTTTTTTGTTTCGCTCCTCCGGAGCTTTTTCTCCATATTGAATTAATCTTTTCTATAAATATTTCGCTCTTCCAGAGCTAATATTGAAAACGACTAATTACCTAAAACAAAGCTTCGGAGAAGCGCAATATTTATAGAAAATAATCAACGGTTACAGAAGCAAAGCTCCAAAGGAGCGGCATATAAAATTAATTAACGTTTATTTTAATCAATGAAATCGGAATTCTATTCCCAACCTTCGCCTTCAACTGAATATTCTCTTTCTTCCCATTTGACTGAATAATAACAACACATTTTCCATTAAACAACTTACAAGAATTCGCTTTAAAAGATTCTAAATTGGCCTGATAACCATTATCAACACCAACTAATTTTCCACCGCCAGAAACTTCAAAATTAATTAAATCCATTGCGGTTGGCAATAAGTTTCCGTCTTTGTCAACCATTGAAACGGTTACATAAACCAAATCATAAGTGTCGTTTTTAATTGATGTTTTTTCAGCTTTTAAATCGATTTTAGAAGCTTCTCCTGCTGTGCGGATTTCTTTTTCTAAAACTATTTTTCCGTTCTTTCTTGAAACCGCTTTTAAAGTTCCAGGTTCAAATTTCACAAGCCAAGAGATATGAAGATCATCATTTTGTTTTGCTTTCTTTCCTAGCGACTTTCCATTTAAAAATAATTCTACTTCATCGGCATTGTTGTAATACGCCCAAACTTCTACTTCTTGATCTTTTTTCCAGTTCCAATGCGGTAAAATATGCAGAACCGTTTTATTCGACCATTCGCTTTGGTACATATAATACACATCTTTTGGAAGACCAGCTAAATCTACAATTCCGAAATATGAACTTCTTGCAGGAAATGGATACGGGTCTGGCTCTCCGATATAATCGAATCCTGTCCAGATAAAAGTTCCCGCCATGAAATCCTGACTTTTAATAGTTTTCCAGTTTTCTTCGTGCGTGGCTCCCCAATACGATTTCACCTGATCGTAAGCCGAAACCGTCCAATCAGCATTTCCGTCAAAAGGAGCGCCGTGTTTTGTTGGCCAAGCTTTAATTCCGTCTGGAAAATCATAATGCCCGCGAGTTTCTAAAGCCGAAACACTTTCTGAAGCCAATATTTTTTGTCCTTTAAATTTAGTTGGAAAATCTTTATAATCTTCGTGTTTATAATTGAATCCCAAAAGATCTAAAGCTCCTGACTGATAAATAAAGTTTTTCTCAATTACATTTTCTGTCAAAGCCGAAGTTACAGGACGAGTAACATCTAATGATTTTACGATTTTAGCTAATTCTCTCGTAATCGCAATTCCTGTCGAATCAAACTGTTCTCTAATTTCATTACCAATACTCCACATCATAACCGATGGATGATTTCGGTCTCTTTTGATAAAATCTTCCAAATCCTGTTTGTGCCAAGCATCCCAATCTTTATGATAATCGTTGGTAACTTTTTTCTTTTTCCAAACGTCAAAAGCTTCGTCTTGAACGATAAATCCCATTTCATCGCACAATTGCATCATTTCTAAAGAATGTGGATTATGAGACATTCTGATAGCATTTGCTCCCATTTCTTTCATTAAAGTCAGTTTTCTTCTAACCGCATGAATGTTTTCAACCGCACCCAAAGCACCATTATCGTGATGCAAGCAAACGCCATAAATTTTGGTTGGAACACCATTTAGAGAAAATCCTTTTTCTGAATCAAAATTAAAATATCTAAATCCAAGTGGAGTTTCATAATTATCAACCAATTTCGATTTCTCGTAAACCTTTGTAATGACTTTATACAAATACGGATTTTCTGTACTCCACAATTTCGGCTGTTTTACTTTTAAATCATGAATCTTTTTTTCTGAGGTTTTAGCACCAATTTTTTCTGTTGATGTAAAATTGGCAACTTCTTTATTTTCTGAATTTACAATCGAAGTAACCAGTTTAAATTCTTTTGCAACAGCATTATCATTATCAATCGTAACTTCTAGATGTATTTTTGATTTTTCTGCTGAAACTTCTGGCGTTGTTACAAAAGTTCCCCACTTCCCTACATGCAGTTTTTCACTGGCAACCAAACGTACATTTCTGTAAATCCCAGAACCCGTATACCATCTTGAATTGGGTTGTGCATCGTTATCGACTTTTACGGCAATTGTATTTGATTTTCCAAAGTTTAAATATTGCGTCAAGTCATATCCCAAAGAAATATATCCATTCGGACGCATTCCTAATGATTTCCCATTTATAAAAACTTCACTGTTCTTAAAAACACCGTCAAATTCAATTGAAACCGTTTTGTTTTTCCAGTTTGCAGGAATTGTAAATACTTTACGATACCAGCCTTTTCCTGCAGGTAAAAATCCTTGTGCTTGTTTCGTTTTACTGTCTTTGTCAAAAGCACCTTCAATACTCCAATCGTGCGGCAATTGAAGTGTTCTCCAATCTGATGTATTGAAATTGGCATTTATTGCTTCTGGATAATCTCCTAATTTGAAGTTCCAGTTTTTGTTAAAATCTTCGACAATTCTGGCTTGTTTTTGTGCAAAAACTGATACCGAAAACAATATTGTTAAAGCAATTATTATCTTTTTTAAAATCATAATATATAAATAATCTCTTTTTTAAAATTCCAAATTTCTACAATCTTGTCATTTCGACGAAGGAGAAATCTTCGCGAGTAACTCCGCAACGTAATTCGCCAATCTTTGTCGAGCTTCTTGTGGAGATTTCTCCTTCGTCGAAATGACAAACTAGACTTGGTATAAACTTTACGTGGGCTTCGACTTCGCTCAGCCTGACAAACAACATAAATCTTTGCACCTTTGCTCCTTTGCCTCTTTGAACCTCAAAAAAACTATTGAAATTCGAAATTATCCAACATTAATCCCTTCAAATCATCACCTTCAAGTGTTATTTTATACGTTCCTGCATTAATATAACCCCCAGAAGTCGTATTCAAAATTTTCCATTTTTCAGGCGAAGGGAAAAACTCAATCGTATCATTTCGCATTAAAATTCCGTAGGCATCTTCCATTTTGAATTTGACTTTTAATGGTGTTTCATTTCTATTCATAAAACGAAAACGCATTAAATAAATTCCGGCAACTCCTGGCTTAACTTCAAACTCGATGCTATTGTTTGTCTTTTTAATGAATTCAATATAATCGGCTTTTTTGAAATTTCCTTTTTCGATTCCTGTTCCCGTTGTTTTTGTCTTTTCAGCTTCAATGATTACAACTGGTCTCGAATCATCTTTTTCGCCCATATCGTAAGTTGGAACTACTGCAATTGTGTTTATAGTTTCTGAATTATCAAAAAGAACTTTCTCGTCTTTCTTTACTTTTTTAGTGAAAACATCAAATGAAATCCCATTGCTGTTTCTCGCATTTTCTTCTAATTTTTTATACTCCGAAAAACTTCCTGACGTTTTGAATTTAGCATCAGCAAAAACATAAATATCTGAATCTTCTTTAGCTGTAAACGAACCTTTATTTTTAGAATTAACTGAAAACTGTAAATAATCTGCTCCAAAAATCTCAGAAGGCAATTCGGTAAAAATAACATCAGAATCTGAATATTGTTTTGAATTAATATCTAGCCATGAAGCTACTTTGTTAGTTTTATCATAAGTATCTAAAACCAAATTCTGGATATTTTTTGAAGATTCTGACGCAGGTCTTGCATGAATGTCTTTTGTTGCAATCGCAATCGCAGAAATGATCGCCTGCGAAGCTTTTACATTTGGAAACGAAATCACAATTTTTCCGTTTGTGCTTTTTACTTTGAATGTTTTCTTCAAAGCGTTATCATGTCCAGCTTCTGCCCAAATATCGAAATCTTTTAAAACTACATTTTCATTGATAGCAACATCAAACAAACGCCAGCCTTTGCAGTCTAAGCCTCCGCCAGTTCCGTACCAAGGTTCTGTAAAATATAATTCAACTAAATATTCTCCGTCTGATGCTGGAAATTCGTAACGCAGTTTATCAACTCCGTATCTAAAACTTTGAAACAACTCAGGATCTTTTGTTCCGTTTATTGGGTCGAAAGTTGTTCTTTGACTGGCAAAAAAGTCGGGCAATTTTTCAAAATTATCTGTCCACGATAACGAACCCCAACTGTTTTGTCCGTTTTTATGTGTATCGGTAAACCAAGTATTTCCAGCAGAATCTGTCAATTCAAAACCTCCACAATTTACTCTGTAAATATAATTATAACCGCTTTTGGCTTTTGTAATATCTGCTTTATTGGTGGTTAAAGCATCAAAACTTGGTGCTTTTGGAAAGTTATTTAAAACGATATAATCTTTAGCAACCGCTTTTTTGTTTACATACCCAACAGCATATAAAACATTGTACTGAATATTGATATTATTAAACTGAAAATGCTGTCCAATTCCTGGATTTTTTAGTTTTCCAAGTGAAGCTTTATTGACATCATTAAATAATTCTACTTCGTCACAATTCGAATAAATATCGATTCCGTTTTTGATTCCTGGTTTTTCCCAACGGCTTGGCCAAGTATGCGAAACTATATACACCATTGGATTGGTTTTGTTTGAAACATAATTGGCTCGATACATATAAAACGCATCCAGAGGTTCGCCCCAAATCGTAAAAAGTCCTTTGTAGTTTACTGGTCCAACTTTGTCAATATCTCTAAATCCTTCTCCGTTTTGTACTCGTCCCGGATTTTCATGCGAAGCAAAAAGCCAGTTGAATTGTCCCGCAATTTTATCTTTTACCGATTCGGCTTCTCTAACTTTAATTTCCATTAATTGAGAAAAACGGTTTTCGCTTAAAGCTCCTTTTTGGTCAAACTCACCTTCTGTATGTAAATCGGCAGAACGCCATGCGCCGTATTCTCCGTTTAATAACTGAGTAGTCATTTCCAGATGGTATTTTAACGGATCTCCGCCATACGTTCCCGACCAGTTTTGAACGACATTCCAATCTGTTCCTTCTCCTCCATTACAAGTTGTTACGATTCTTTGCGATGCTGATAACGGATCCATTTCGCGGATAATCTGAGTGCATTCTTCTGCAAATTCTTTCGGAATCGTGCTTTCATTCTGCAATCCCCACATTACTACAGATGGACTATTTCTGCGTTCTTTAATCCATTCTCGTAATAAGGTTTTGAAGTTTTCTTTAAATTCTGGCGTATCGTACCAAATATGTGCTGAAAACTGACTCCAAAACAGGATTCCGTTTTCGTCTAATTCTTTTTGATATAATAAATTATGAGGCTGATGCGCTTCTCTAAAAGCGTTAAATCCGCCTGCTTTGATTTGTTCGATTCTGGAATGAATCATTTCATCTGAAAACGAATGACTTTTTCCAATCAAATGTTCGTATTCGCAAACGCCGTTTATAAAAACAGGTTCATCATTTATGAAAAAACGATTGTCTTTCCCGTCACGACTAACCGGCCAGCTTACCCAACGGATTCCGTACGAAGTTGTTAACTGATCGATTATTTTTCCATTTTCATAAACCGAAGTCACCAATTTATACAAATACGGATTGGATGGCGACCATAATTTCGGATTCTGAATCTCTGGAAGTGTCATTGCTATTTCCTTTATTTCTCCCGAATTGATTTTGTTATCGCTTTTATTGATAGCAACTTTCTTTCCTGAAGCATCCAAAAGGATATTTTCGACAGTTAAGTTTCGTTGTGAAGTGCTGTAATTCTTGATTTCTGTAGTGGTATGAAGAATCGCTTTTTGTTTAGAAACCGATTTATCGTTCCAGATATGAACACCAAACGGCTGAACTCTAACATTGTTTGTAACTACCAAAGAAACTGGCCTGAAAATCCCCATTGGCTGAGAACCTTCAGAAAATCCCCATTCTCCTGAACAACCTCCGCAAACCCAAGGAAGATCTGCAATAAAAGAGGGATGCGCTGCTTTTACTAAAATGATATTTTCTTTGTTGAAAGAAACTGCTTTTGTAATGTCTAAGGTGAAAGTAGTTCTTCCGCCTTTGTGTTCGCCCACTTTTTTACCATTTATCCAAACGGTTGCATAAGAACTTACACCTTCAAAATAGAGAAAATGCTGTTTTGAACTGTCTTTCTTATCGAGTTTTAGTGTTTTTTTGTACCAGGCGGTACCATGTAAATTCCCATGTTTTGTTCTTCTGAAACCATAATACTGATCCCAATTGTGAGGCACACTAACCTTTTGCCAATTGGAATCAGTTTTTGGATTTTCTACAAAATCTTCTTCTTTCAGCGGAAGATTATCCAGTATTATGGTTTCCCAAGACGAATTCAGTGAAATTTCTTTACGAAACTTCCCCGAATCTTTGCTCTGACTCCAAACAAAGCAAAGACTTGAAAAAAAACAAAAAATAAAAAAAACTATTCTATTCATATTTTCTATTTCCTGCAAGGTTTTGAAAACCTTGTAGGTTTATTTTTAACGTTCATTTAGAATACCCACAAGGTTTTCAAAACCTTGCAGGAATGCAAACTAATAAAACAACCAGTCAATTGTCGCTTTTTCTCCTGCATCGATATATCCAACATCACGTGGTGTTATAGTTTGATCTGCGTCGATGAAACCTAAAATCAATACTTTTCCTTTTCCTAAATCTAATTTATTCTCGCCCGGCTGGAACGTATAGGTATGAATGTTTACACGAGGTAAATCTTTTAAATTCATTGCACTTGCCAGAATTACTTCAGCTTGACCGTGCGCATTTCCTGCTGCATCTGTCTCCAAACTTGGCGACAATAAAAATCGCTTCTGATCAGAATTAAAATATCCTACCACTAATTTAACCGCTTTTGTATTTCTAAACTTCAAATGTGTTCCTTTTTCGTTTTGATCGTTTTCAACAAAAGAATAACCTCTTAAATTCTGAAGTTCTGGAGCAACTTTGGTCAATTCAGAAATATCTGTTCCGTACACTTTTGTCCCTGTTTTAACTAGATACGTTCCCGGTTTTTCATCTATAAAAGTTACTTCGGCTGGTTTCCAAGGTTTTCCTTCTTTAGTTTCTATTTTACCGTCTTTTGAAGATTTTAGCTTCTCTAGATTTCTTTTGAAATTAGCCAATTCACGCTCATAATGCGGTAACAATTCAGCCCAATTTTTGTTGTTTCCGTCGTCTCCTCCAATCGGGATTCGGCGTTGAGCAGTCTGCATACTGTTAGCATAATAGTACGTATCTTTTGTTAGTTTTACCAATAACTCATAGTACTCAATGCTCTTTTCTAAATGAGGCAAAGCTTTATCTAAATCGGTAATATCATTTGAATAACTGTATCTTAAAACCAATAAAGCGGCTTTTACTTTTTCTGAGAAGAAATCGGCGAAAGCCTTATAAGCATGCATATCATTTTTAAGACGTGCAAATTCTTCTTTGTCTTTAGTTATGCTTGCTTCTGCTTTATCTATTGCTTCAACTGCCAATCTTCCATGTTCTGTAATTTCAGCAATAATCTGAGTTGGAAGTTCGCCCGAATGCGGTTCTTTGTTCCACTCTTTTTTAGCATATTCTAAAAGCAATTCGCCCGCTGGTCCGCATGATTCGTGGAATCCTGGATAAACTCTCCATTTTGACGGATTGACCAACTGACTTTCAAACATTCCCAACAATAAAGTCTGACGGTTACCTTCTGTAATTCCGAAACGTCTTAATGTTTTTGGAGCAATTTCTCCTGTTTCTTCGTAAGCTTTTAAAATGTTATTTGCAGCTTCCTGACTCGTTCCGAATTTTGCGACTAAATCATTATCCCAAAATTTAACTTCTTCATTTCTATCTCTTTTGCTGTCCCAAGCATATCTTGCCCAAGCTTTGTACCAAATCCAGTCACGATCCATTTCTAATAAACGTTCTCCTGATTTCGTTTTATCTGCCGAATATGGCCAATCCCAATACGAAGCTTGCGGATATAAATGCAGTGCATTTGCTCCGTGAACGCTATGCATTGCTTTTACCGTTTTCTGAATAAAGTCTGGTGAACCGTATCTGAAAGGTTCTAAATTAGCCAAAATATGAACGTTCTCAATGTGAATTGATTTTAAAGCGCTTAATTGTTTGTGCGTTTCTCCCCAAGGACCTCCCGGCGTATAAGTCGTTAAAGATTCTCCTGTATATTTACTTTCTGTATATAAGTTTTTGTATAACGGAAGTGATTTTTCCATTACTAAAGGCCCATCTGTATCATGAGAACGAAGAATAATTGGTGGTTCTTCTGTTTTTCCTAATGCTTGTAAACCGTCACGAACACCCGGAATAATAGTTTTGGTAAACCATTCTACATCATCATCAACGGTATTGATTGCTTCTCCCAAACAAACCATTAATCCAACATTTGGATATTTTTCGATAAAAGCCGCAATAGATTTTCTAGTATAATCAGACAATAATGGCGTGATTGGTCTTGAACGATCTTGTGTTTTAATGTTGTAATGCTCTGCAAAAGGCTTAGAAACAATAATGTTATAAAACATCTGAATTACCCAGATTCCACGTTTGTTGGCCTCAACTGTTAAGAATTTATAGATTTCTTCGTTCTTTTTGAAATCTTCATCACTCACTTCAACTGCAAACGGATATTCTTTTAGTTTCACCAAAGAAGCAAATGGATGTCCGTTCCATAAATACAAAGAGTTCATGCGGTTTTCTACCAGCATATCTAAATATTTAATCCATAAAGCTTTATCATAAAACCACGGAAAAGTTTCTGGCGTATATGGATATTCGTAAACATCTCGTCCAGGCAGATAAACCGGTTTCTGCATTCCGATACAAGCGCCTCTCAAAACCATTTCTGGACTATCGTCAATATTGATTTCTGAAGGAAGTTTTCCTGAAGCTTTAATTTTATCTGTTAATTCTAAAGCGCCATACAAAGCTCCGCTTGCATCTGTTCCTTCAATATAAATTATATTATTTTGAGTGCGAATCTGGAAACCTTCTTTCTTGGTTAATTTGCTATCATCGATTTTAGCGCTTTTAGCATTTTTCTTCCAGAAATCGGTTCCTTTTTCTCCAATTACAATTACTTTATCTTTTGATTTTTTGAATTTATCAGAAGAAGTTACGCTGAATCCTTTTGCTGAAAGGGTTTCTGATAATTTCTCTGCTCCAAATTTTGCTCTCGGCGAACTCGGATCACTCACAACTGTGATGTTCTGCGCTGTCGCGAAAGAGACGTAAAGACATAAAAAAAGTAATTGTAAATATTTCATAGTATGCTGTTTTTGGGTATTCATTCTAAAAATAATCTGCTAAATCTGCCTGATCTGCGTGAAAAATATCTCTCGCAGATTTAGCAAATTCGGCAGATTTATAGTGAAAAATTGTGTTGTTTAACGATTACATATTGATCACTGTTTATTGTTTAATTCTGGAAAATTTTCTTCAAATAAGCCACGTTTGCTCCATAATTGGCTTTAACATTATGTACTTGTGTCACGTCGCGAGAACGCTCAACAATTAGCCATCCGCTCCATTTCATTTCATCCAAAGTTTGTTTGATTTTTGGCATGTCGATCGCTTTGTCATTTTCTAACCAAAACTGATCGGTGTTGGAAGCGTGAATTTGTGCTACGTATTTCTTTCCTAATATTTTCAATTCTGATGAAATATCTCTTTTATTATCTAAAGCATTCGCAAAATTGAAAGAGCTTTTAATATATTTTGAACCTACTTCATCTAAAAGTTTTTTCTCTTCTGTCGCGTCCAAAGAAGTTTCAATCGCAATTACTCCACCTATTTTACCGACTTTTTTTCCTGCCCATTGCAATCTTTTAATCACTTCTGGACGTAATTCTGGATTTTTAACCAAATCAGTTTGTGTTCCTAACGGAAGATAAGCCACTTTTACTTTCATGTCTTTCATAGCTTTGATACAATCCGTAATCATTGGTGTGATTTCTCTTGTAGCAAAAGACTGTGCATAAAATCCAGACATCGCAATTGAGCTAATTCCAACGCCAGTTTCTTTCGATTTATCTAAGAATTTTTGTCTTTCAACTGGATCACCCAATTTGCTGTCAAAAGTTGGTCTATTTCCTAAACCTCCCATATCCAGTTCGATTCCATCCGCTTTTATTTCAGCTGCCAAACCAAAAGCACCTAATTTTTGTCTTTTTAAAATCATCCAGTCACAAACAGCAACTTTGTATTTTTGCTTTTTATTGGAAGACTGCGCCGTTGCACAGCTATTAAATGTCGTTGATAAAGTAACAAACAATACAACAATTAAATTTTTATTTAGCTTCATGTTAATTGGTTTTACCATTAAGGCATTAAGGAAATTAAGCTTCAATACTTTTTATTATTATCATTAGAAGATGAAGAAAATTAAGCTTAATGTTCTTTTTAAAAGAATAAATAGATACAACAACTTAACTTTCTTAATCTCTTAATGGTTCAATTTATTTTACTCTTCTTCGGCTTTTACCGCTGTAACTACTTTTCCTTCTTCGCCTGGCCAGATTCCGTTTTTAATTGGAAGCGCCACTAATTTACTTGGATCAACTTTTACATATTTCAGTTTTTCTCTTCTCCAAGTATATACAATATGCACCATTCCGTCTGAACTTTGAATCATTGAAGGATAAGAATATTGGCTGATTTTTGAATCTTCTAAAACTAAAGCAGCGTTCCAATGAATTCCGTCTTTAGAAACCGAAACATTCAAAGGCGTTCTTGGCCCTTTTGCTTCTTTTCCTGGAGGAAGAACGTGATTGTAAACTAATAAATGTCTACCATCTCTTAACGTTACAGCATCAGTTCCTGAATTGTTATTTGGAAGTCCGATTAACTCTACATCCGACCAAGTTTTTCCGTTATCTTTTGAGAATGTGCTGAAAATAGCTCTGTTTCTAGTTCTTCCAATAGCCTGAATACTTCCGTCTTTATGGAATAAAATACTTGGTTGAATCGCATTGATTTTTTGTTTTCCTCTTGGAAGCGTATCGCCCATTACCCAAGTCTTTCCGAAATCTGGAGTAGATTCCATACGAAGTCTCCAGCCGTCGCCTTCAATGCTTGACGGACATAATAAAGTTCCGTTGCTTAATAAAACTGGTTTATTTTTGATTGGGCCTAAGAAACCGTCTGGCATTTTCTGAGCCTCGGACCAAGTTTTTCCGCCATCAGATGAAGTTCTGATAACACCCCACCATTCCGATGGTTTTGGACCTATTTTGTAGAATAACATTAAATCGCCTCCCGGAATTTGATATAAAACTGGGTTCCAAGTTGGTAATCTCGGCCCTTCTTTCATCACACCATCGGCAACTTTTACACCTTCTCCCCATTTATCACTTCCTTTTGGTTTAATGGCCACATAAATGCAAACATCTGGATGTCTCTCGTGAGTTCCACCAAACCATGAGGCAACTAAATCACCATTTGTAGCTTCGACAATTGTAACGGCGTGGCAAGACGGATAAGGTGCTTTATCATAAATAAATTCATCTACTAAAATTCCTTCTTTCCAAGTCTTTTTCTCTAAAGCCGATTTACAACTTCCTAAAAGGAAAAGTCCAAACAAGACAAATGCTAATTTTGCTAACTTCATTCTTAATTAAATTATGAATTATTTTTTTTGACTATAAATACATACCTAACATTTTTTTAGGTAAAAATATTTAATAAGTGTAAAAATAACACCAAAAAATTAACAATGTATCCTGTACTGTCCCGAATTATTAAAAATGCAGATTATTTAACGCTAATAGCAAAATTTCCTGACGAAAGTGTGACAATTATTTGATTTTTTTCTACCGAATAAGTATAAGAAGTCTTATCCAGCTTCTGTTTATTGATTGAAATAGCCGAAATATCAGTCGCAGGAAGATACACAATTGCAGAAGTATTAGCTGGAATCGTAATATTCCAAACCAAAGCTTTTTTATCTTTTTTCCAATCACTTTTAATTGTTCCGTAAATCGATTCGTATGAAGCATTTACATAAGTCAATCCAGCATTAAAATCTGGTTTCATAATAATTTGTTTGAAACCCGGAGTCTCAGGATTGCTTTTGATTCCCGCCATATTTTCGTAATACCAAATCAATAAATCGCCTAAAAGCATGACGTGATTTTGCGAATTCATTGCTGGATCTGCTGTATTTCCGTTCCAAAGTTCCCAAATGGTTGTCGCGCCATTTTCGACCATATAACCCCAACTTGGATAGGTTTTGTTTGAGGCCAGTTTAAAAGCCAAATCGCCACGACCAAAATTGGTTAATGTTCGCATTAAAAACTGGGTTCCAATAACTCCCGTGCTTACGTGACCGTTTTTTGTCACTTCCACTTGGTGTACCAGATTTTCGAAAACTTTTTGCTCTAATTCATTCGGAACCATTCCGAAAGTTAAAGGCAGTAAATTGGCTGTTATCGTATTATTGGCGTAATTATTTTTGGTCGCATTAAAATATTTAGCGTTGAATGCTTTTTTAATTCTTGAAGCTAATTCATCATAATGTTTAATATCATTTTGAGCATTTGCAATCACAGCAAACTTTTTCATGATATTTAAAAGCTGATAATAAAACGCACTAGAAATCAATTCGCCATCGGTTAAACGTGAAGGATCTTTCGAACGAATTAATTCTAACGATTCTGGCGGAACGCACCAATCGCCATATTTGTCTTTGATCATGATATCGTCAACCAAATAGTTTTCTTCCATGTAATCCATCCATTTTTTCATAGACGGATATTGTTTTTCAACCACTTTTTTATCTCCAAACTGCTGATACAACATATCGGCAACTGTAATATAAGTTCCCGGCCAAGTCACATTATCACCATAATAACGCCAGAAAGCTGGTGCCACATCTGGAATTCCGCCATCGATAGTCTGGGCATTTTTAATATCATCTAACCATTTTGCGTATAACGTTTGATTATCAAACAAGAAACTTTCTCCATAAGCTCCCGTTGTTCTGTCTCCCAACCAAGGCTGACGCTCATTTCGTTGCGGACAATCGATTGGCATTCCTTTATAATTTCCACTGATTCCCCACCAAGCATTTTTAAAAATCTGATTCATTATTGGGTTTGAAGAATCAAAAGTTCCTGTTGTGGCAATGTCATCATAAACGACTTTCCCAACGAAATTTTCTAAACTTGGTTTTGTTTTCAAACCTGAAATCTCCACAAATCGAAATCCGTGAAAAATAAAACGAGGTTCCCAAACTTCTTCTCCTTCACCTTTTAAAGTATAAATATCAGTTGTTTTGGCATCACGTAAATTCGCAATATACAACGAACCATCTGGCTGTAAAGATTCAGCAAATTTCATGGTGATTTTGTCTCCAGCGTTTCCTTTTACTTTCAATTGCAACCAGCCCACCATATTTTGCCCCATATCTAAGATATAAGTTCCTTTTGATGTTTGTTTTATCGAAATAGGTTTTACTTCGCGTTTTACCTTCATATTCGCCGACATCTGTCCTTCGTAGAATCCGCCTGGTTCTTGCACATATTCTGCCGAAAGCCATTTTTTATCATTAAAATTAATGGTATTCCAGCCTTTCATTTCTTTACGGGCATCATATTCTTCACCATCGTATTCGTTGTTGGATAAAATTGGACCGTCAGTTGTGATTTTCCAAGTATCATCGGTTCTGATCACATCTTTACTTCCATCTGTATATTCTACAAACAACTGCAAAGCCATTTTAGGATATCCAAAAGTTTTGATTTTATAGGGCTTATAATCTTGACGCATCGTAAAAAAACGTCCGTTTCCTAAAATCGTTCCCAACGTATTTTTACCTTCCTGCAATTGCGAAGTCACATCAAAAACATTGTATTTCACGTTCTTCGTATAATCCGTAGGAACGGGAGCTAAAACCTGATCTCCAATTTTATTTCCGTTAATGTATAGCTCGTACAAGCCCATTCCCATGATATAAACCTTGGCGTTTTTGACTTTCTTTTTTAAGTTGATTTCTTTTCTTAAATATCTCGCTGATAATCGAGAGTATTGCGAAATACTATCTCCAGGAGAAGTTTTCTCATAACCAATCCATCGTGTTGATTTCCAATCAGCATAAGTCAAAATTCCGATGCTGAAATGTGCTGTTTCTTTTGATTGAACTTCTCCTTTATTGGTAAAAACCGTTACTTTCCAATAAACATCTTGTCGGTCTTTTAGCTTTTTTCCATTATAAATTACATTTACAGATTCCTCGCTTTGTACCTTTCCGCTATCCCATAAATCTGCGTCTCCTGCATTTAATTTTTCTAAAGATGACGATGCTAAAACTTGATAATGAGTTTGTTTTACATCATTAATATCTGCTTTAATTTTCCAGCTTAATCTTGGCTGTAAAACGTCAATTCCTTCAGGATTGGTCAGCATTTCGCATTTTAAATCACTCACAATGATTTTGTTTTGGGCTTTCGCCGAAACTGTGAAAAGTGAAATGATTAAGGTAAGATGTAAAAAAAACTTTTTCATGATTTTATTTTCAGTCCCAGAGGGACGATATATTTATAGATTTTATAATAACAAGTTCAATAAGCTCCAGCGGAGTGACATAATTTTCTATAGGTATCGCTCCGCTGGAGCTTTTTATCATTTGGATATATATTATGCTATAAATATTATGCTTCTCCGAAGCTCACAACTAGATTGTTAAGGATTAATAAATCGTCTTAATTTATCCAATACGTTTAAACTCTCAAACGCTATTTTATTCCGTTCTAATAACTTACTTGTTTCCCAACGTATTTTCCATTCTGGATCTTTCAGCTTTTGTCTCAGCTTCGATACTATAGATGGATTACTCTTTAAAACCTGTTCATCAATCCAGTCAGGAAGAAATTCCAAGGCATTCAAGCGAGTTTCAAATTCTTTATGATCTAAACCCTTTAGCAGTATTTCTCTAACCCTTTCTGCAGGATAAGAATCTATTGTCTCGACAATAATCTCATTAATAACAGAAGAAAGTTCCTTTACTTCATTTTGCTCTAATCCTATTTGATAAACCCTTCTGAATTCATCCGAAAGAAAATCTGCCCATTTATCAAGATCTTCATCCTCACTTAATGCGTAATAGACAAACCTAACTTTATCAGGCTGTGCATAAATATTGGTTTCACAAAAACGCTTTACTGAGTCTAGATCTTTTACAGCTAATTTCTGAATGTCTTTAATGGCTTCTTCAGATTCCTCATATTCAAGATCATAATATTCATCTAAAGTGATGATCTGGTCAAAATCATGTATCGGTTGGTAAACTATTTTATTTTCGCTCATAGTGCTTGGTGTAAACTTTGGAGTATATTTTTTTAGAAGTTCTTTAATTTCATTTTCAGATACATCGTAATCATCTATTTTTATTTCGATCGTTTTCTGCTTATAAACAAAAGTGAGGTAAAACTCCTTGTATGACAAATTGTACTTTGCCGTGTGTTCTGTTTTGACAATAACTCTTGGAAATACAATATCTTTCCATTCATAAAAAATCTCATTAAGTTCTAATCCTTCTTGTGAGAATATTATTTTTTTATGAAAATTAAAAAGAGTCATTACCGCCTTTTTTCCATAAACGACGATAAACAAAACAGCAACAATTGGCAATACTAAATTGCTAAATTTAAATGCAAATTTTTCAACATTTATAAGTGATAAAAAGTAAATCCCTAAAACCACAAATACCATATTCCATATAATATGAAATACACCACCTTTGATTGAATAATTTAATACTGTTTTCTCCAAATTTTATTCTAAACTAAATCAATTTTATCTGCTAAACCCGACAGGTTTTAAAAACCTGTCGGGTTTAAAATTATTCAGAAACTAACTTCTCCAATTTCTCAGAAACTGCAATTTCTTTTCCGTTTTTAAAGATTCTAAAACCTTTTCCTTTTTTATATTTTTCTCCAGTTTTGTCCCAAAGAATGGTAATAATATTGCCGTGATACAGAACATTGTCAAGACAAAACCAATCCCATTTTTCTTGCGGAATCAATGGATTTACTTCAATCTTTTCATCTGCTCTCGGACGTAAACCAACCAAACCCGTAATCACTAAATCATTAAAAGTCGAGTGATTGTAGTAACGGCTTCTTTCTCTGTCGCCCATTAACCAATAACCTGTTGTTTCATCCAAATACTCGCCAAGATAAGGTTTTCCTCTATAATATTGTGATTGAACATACAATTCCATTTGTTTGAAATAATCGGGTTTGGCTACAAAATCCTGATTGTAATTATTCAAAACATTCGCCAAAGCCGTTAAAGTCTGCGAACTTGCAAATGGCCAAATCGCACCATCCCACTCACAGGTTCCTGTTCCGTGTGTTCTAAATCTTGGACTTCTTCTTTCAGCCGTTGTCAAACCAAACGGAGCCGAAAATCCTTTTTCATCCTTAATCTGTTCCCAGGCTTTTTCAAATCCTTTGTTTTGCTCTGGAAGATTAAAATACCACGGAATAAATCCGATTGCTTCTCGAACTTGTGCTAAAGTATCTTTTTCTGTTAAAGTTTCAAAAAATTCGCTTTTCTGATTCCATAATTTGGTTTCGACTAATTGTTGTAAAACGTCAGCTTTCGCTTTGAATTTGGTTTCTGTTTCCTTATCGCCTTTCAACTCAGCCATTTTAGAAATTGCTATAGCATTCCCGTACATATAACTGTTAATCGTTGGTCTCGCATTTTGCACTTTTCTTCCTCCGCTTAAAGATTCTTCCATTCCATCTTTCACATCATGCTGCCAAAACAAACCATCTTTTCTCTGACGGTCTTTTTCCCAAACGACATAATCTGTAACCATGTCTGGGTACAAATCCAATAAGAATTTTTCATCTTTATTCACCAAATAACGATTGTATAAAGCATCGGCTGTCCAACTGCTAAATTTATACAATTTGTTCATTGGTTTTCCATCATTTCCTCGGTACCAGATTTTCACATCCTGCTCAATGTATTTCGGATCGTGAACCCATCTGAATTCGTTGATATGATGCCCCAAAGCACAACTAATCATATTGTATTTATCGGCATACGAACGATCTACCAAAAACTCTGTAATTGCAAATCCCTGTGGTGTATTTTTAATATGTTTTCGAACACTCCACCAACGGAAATAATAGATTTCCTCAAAATTCTGCTGTGGACATTCAAACAACGGAATATTCTTTTCCATCCAGGTCCAAGCGCTGTCATTCGGAATTGCAAACTTCAAATTTTCATCTTCCATTGTATTGAAATAATCAACATAATGTTTGAAGTTTTCTTCTTTTAAAATAACCGATTTTCCTTTTTGCGAATGATCCACAGTCGATTTGCAACTGCTGTTTATACAAGCAACGACAACTGAAAGCGTAATTATTTTATGTTTGAAATGTTGTAACATATTCTGTTTTTATTTTATTCTTTTTACTCAATCTTGTTATTTCGACGAAGGAGAAATCTTCGTTAGAAATTTGACAAAGATTGGCGACTCACTTTGCGGAGTTACTTGTGGAGATTTCTCCTTCGTCGAAATGACAAATATGACGTGCTATTATATTTTCTTAAATAACTTATATGGTTCAAAAAATTAATTCCCCGAAAAAGTATACGTCTGCCCTGCTTTCATATTTACATCATAAATATTGTAAGTTGGCAATTGCACTTTAGGCAGTTTTGCTTCTTTAGAAATAATCGGTTTCTTCACTTCTACATCGTAAAACAACGAATTCGGATTCTTTCCTTTTGCTTTTTTAAGCGAAGAACCTTTCAGTCTATTCTCAACTTTCAATCGGCAGTTTCCCCCTATTTTCGAATAGATTTTTAACTCCGAAACTTTATTATTTTTCCAAGTCATATCAATTACAAATCCACCTCTTGCCACTAACCCTTTTATGCTTCCATCTTTCCAAACGCTTGGCAAAGCAGGCAATAAATGAATCGCATCTTCCTGACTCTGCATTAACATTTCTGCAAAACCGGCTGTGCATCCAAAATTTCCGTCAATTTGAAATGGCTGATGCGCATCTAACATATTCGGATACGTTCCGCCACCTTTTCTTTGATCCGCTGTTACCAAATGCAATTGATCCTGAATTAATTTATAAGCATGATTTCCGTCTAATAATCTCGCCCATAAATTCACTTTCCAGCCCATTGACCAACCTGTAGATTCGTCTGTTCTGTAAATTAAAGATTGTTTGGTCGCTTCAAATAATTCAGGCGTCTTAATTGGCGAAATCTGATTACTTGGATACAATCCGTACAAATGCGAAACGTGTCTGTGATTGTCCTTCGGGTTATCCCAATCCTCCTGCCATTCCTGCAACTGATTGTGTTTTCCGACTTTCATTGGTGGCATTTTTGCCAAAGCATCACTTACTTTTTTCACATAAGCAAGCATCAGGAGAAACCAAAGCCGAAGCTTCCATAACATGCGTAAATAAATCAAAAACCAACTGATTATCCATTGTAGTTCCTGATGCAATTGTTGCTTTTCCTGTTCCGCCTGCGTGTGTGTTTTCAGGAGAACTTGAAGGAACAACAACTAAATATTTTGTGTTTGGATCTATCACCATGAAATCCAAAAAGAAATCAGCAAGCACCTTTCATGATTGGATAAATTTCTGCTAAATATTTTTTATCTCCTGTATATAAATATCTTTCCCATAAATCCTGACAAACCCAAGCGCCACCCGTCGGCCACATTCCCGACGCAGCTGAATCTACCGGAGCAGTTACACGCCAAATATCGGTATTGTGATGTAAAACCCAACCGCTAGCATTGTACATTGTTTTGGCAGTTTCTGCACCAGTTACAGCCAACTCTTTTGCCATTTGTACAAAAGGTTCGTGCATTTCCTGCAAATTGGTTACTTGTGCCGGCCAGTAATTCATTTCGGCATTAATGTTTGTTGTGTATTTACTATCCCAAGGCGGAGTGACCATGTCGTTCCAAATTCCTTGTAAATTGGCTGGCTGTCCGCCTGGCTGTGAACTTGAAATTAAAAGATAACGTCCAAACTGGAAATACAAACTCGCCAATTGCGGGTCAAATTGTTTAGAGAAATCCCTGATTCTTTCGTTTGTTGGTTTCTTAATCAAATCATTTGAGCCTAAATTTAAAGCAACTCTGTTGAAGAATTTTTGGTAATAATCAACGTGGGCTTTCTTAATCGTTTCAAAATCTTTTACTTCGGCTTTTGCTAAATAATCTTTGCTTTTCGCAATTTCATCTCCTGAAATATCCTGATAGTTTTTGAAATTCGTAGCAATAGAAATGTATAAAATTACTTCATCAGCTTTGTTGATACTTAAAACACCGTTGCTGGCATCTATTTCACCGCCTTTGTTTTTAGCTGTTAATCGGCCTTGAAATTTTACTTTTCCTTTTACACCTTCAAAGTTAGTTCCAACTCCCGAAAGTATAATCCGATTTCCTTCTGTGGATGCAACTGTCTTATCAATCGGACTGTTCATGAAAACATTACAAGTAATCTGTCCCGGCTGACTAGCAGAAAGTTTTACTACAATTACCTGATCTGAAAATGCGGTTAAAATTTCTCTCGTAAATTCAACACCGTTTACCTTGTATTTTACTTTCGCCGTAGCATTGCTGATATCTAAATCACGGTAATAATCCGTATATTTTTGATGTCCAGCGAATGAAATATAAACGCTTCCAAAAGTCTGATACGGCATTCCGTCATTAGTTTGCGACATAATATCTTGCGTCGCCAAATCCTGCGCTTCTTCAAATTTTCCGTCAAAAATTAACTGACGAACAATTGGAAGTGCTTTAATAGATTTATTATGTGCATTGCTGTTTGGAGAACCTGCCCAAATGGTTTCTTCGTTCAATTGTAAACGTTCTACCGCTGGATCGCCAAAAACCATTGCACCCAAACGTCCGTTGCCTAAAGGTAAAGCTTCGTTCCAGATTGATGCGGGTTTATCGTACCATAATTTTAGGTCATTTTGTGCTGTTGCTGTCAAGGAAAAAATTCCGATACAGATTGCCGTTATTTTAATTTTTAACTTCATAGTATTTTTTTCAGCCACGAATTACACGAATTGCACTAATTTCTTTTTTAATTTTTTTCAATTTCTCTAATTTATTTGCCATAGATTAATGGATTTCCACCGATTAAAAAATCTGCTAAATCTGCTAAATCTGCGTGAAAAAAAATTACTCTCGCAGATTTAGCAGATTAGGGAGATAAAAAATCCTTTTAATCTGTGTAATCTGTGGCAAAAAAATAATTCGTGCCAATTCGTGAAATTAGTGGCAAACTCTATTACTTCTTAACCTCGTAAACTTTCAGATTTTTTTCTCCGAACATTTCATATAATTTGTTGATGTCTTTCAAAGCATTCTTCGGTAGTTTTTCTCCTTTATCTCCAAAAACCAACAACTTCTCTTTCGGCTCAATTACACAAGTCGATTCGTCGATTTCGCCTTTGTCGTTCTTCACTTTATTCAAATCAAGATTTAAATATTTCGCCATAAACGGATACAAAGCCATACGTTTCGAGATTCCGAAATCGTGTCCTTCTTTTGCAAAATGTGCATTTTCGACTAAATCTTTCTTTCCGTACAATTCATACGTTCTTTGGATAAAAGGAAATTCCAATTCCGGAACTGCCAATGTCCAGTCTTTTCCATCAGAGACAATCAATTGCGGTTTTGGTGCCATCATCGCTGAGATTTCGGCATTGTTTGTTCCATTTCCACACAAGTGAATTCCGCGTCCGCTTTCGCATGGACAACCGCCAGAGAAATGAGACGAAACCATTACAACTGGAGCTGAAACTTTAACTCTATCATCAATTGCTCGCTAAAAACATCGTGTGAGATCCTCCTCCAGAACCACCTGTAACGCCAACTCTTGTCATATCAGCATTCTTAACCGTTGCTAAATAATCCAAAAAACGAATTCCTGTTAAAACCTGAACCGTTGATGCAATGCTGTTTCTGTGTGTTTCTTCTGGAAATTGTAGTAACGATTCTCCCCAAGCAAATAAATCGTAACCTACCACAATTGCTCCCATTTTTGCCATCATAGCACAACGGTACTGCTCGTCTTTTCTATATCTTCCGTCGCCAAAATGTCCGTCAGGAGTTAAAATAACAGTTGCTTTTTTATTTAACGGATATGGTTTGTAAATCGATCCTGTCGCATAAACACCAGGCAAAATTTCCAATGCAATATTTTCGACACTGTAATCTTTGTAAATTCTTTTTGGAGTTAAAAGTGGTTTAGATTTTGGCGTAGGGGGCGCCTTATCCAAACCAAATGATTCAATCATACAAGCTTTTAACTCCGTTTTACGTTTTTCCCATTCTTCTTTGGTCGAGTAAAGGCTTTCTAAGTAAAACAAGCGTTCTTTTCCTTTATCTACCGAAACTTTATGGTTTTCATATTTGCGTATAATGTAGGTTCCATCGGGTTGTTTAAAATACATCAATTCAAACGGCGCTAGAATGTTCGTTAGCGAAAGCGCTAAATTTCCAGGTTCAATTCTCCAATCGGCATAATCTAGTTCTTTTCCTTTTAGCAAACCTCTGTCATCGTTGATTGTGACGTTAAAAAGTGTTTCTATTTTTTTCAGTGTTTCTGATACAGGCTTTCTAAAATTAGTGTCAGAAGTACTTTGCGCATTGGCGAATGTCAAAGCAAAAATGGAAACTAAGAAGATGTATTTTATTCTTTTCATTATTACATTTTTTTTGATTTGCCTCCTGCTTTAGCTGGAGGAAAACAAATTAATTTCTAAAATTGGCTTTAGCCGAACTTATTCATTTGGCTAAAGCCTTGTGACTTGCTTTATTTTAAACCTCCAGCTAAAGCTGGAGGCAATTGATTTTTTCTACTTTTTCGAGTTTATTTACAATTCAAAACTCATAACTCATAACTCATAATTACAATTGACATTCTATTGTATAAATTCCAGATCCTAATTCCAAAACAGGCTTTTGAGCTTTTTCATCAAAACCTACCCTAACCTTTTTATTGTCAATTTTTATTTCCGAATTTTTAGCAACCGGCAATTTTATTGTCGCAGTTGTATTCACCGGAATCTGAACTGTCAAAATAAATTTGCCGTCTTTCTTTTCCCAAGAAGAAGCGATTTTTCCGTAAACTGATTGATAGTCCGCTTTCGCGAAAGTCATATCGCCAACTACTTCTGGCTGAATAAAGAAATGTTTGAATCCTGGTTTTTCAGGATCAGACATGATTCCAGCTAAACTTTGATAAAACCATTCTTCAATTTGTCCTAACATAAAATGATTCCACGAATTTCCCTTTCTCGGATCCCATTGTTCCGTTAAAGTAGTCAAGCCAAATTTAATCTGAAAACCATAACCCGGCGCATCGTAATGATTGTGCATTCTGTACATGGTTTCGTTTTCGCCATTTCTTGCCAAAGTCTGAAATAAGTAACGATTTCCAACATCTCCTGTTGTCAAGCGATCTCCTTTTTCTTTGATATCTGCTAATAAATTCTGCATTACAGCTTCTTTATACTGAGGCTCCACAATATCCATAAAAATCGGAACAGCATTGCTAAACTGGCTGTTTGTTCCGTACTGTTTGGTTTCTTCGTTAAAAAATTCTTTGTTGAAAGCCGTTTTAATCTCAGAAGCCAATGTATCGTATTTCTCAAAATCTTCGGTTTTACCTAGTAATTTTGATGCTTTTGCTACTAAATAAGCTCCATAATAATAGTGCGAAGTCGCAGAAAGCGCAATCGGACTATTTTTAGAATATCCAGCAGGATGTGTTCCATAATCATACCAATCACCTAATCCGTGTGAAACGATATGATTTGTTGCTTTTGTTCCTAAATAATCCACATAGTTTTTCATTACAGGAAAATATTTTTCTAATAGTGAAGCATCTCCGTAATATTCATAATACATCCAAGGCAGAATTACGCCTGTAACTCCCCATTCTGGAGAATCGGTAAAATCGCCTCCAAAGATTACATATTCAGGAACAATTGTCGGAATTAAGCCGTTATCACGTTGTGAATCAGAAATATTCTGCATGGTTGCGGGAAGGAAATTCTGAAGATTGTAATTAAACATTAAACCTGGACCATTCAGCTGAATTTCTTCCAACCAGCCTAATTTTTCACGTTGCGGACAATCGGTAAAAACGCTTTGGAAATTACTTTTAATCGAATTATTGATCAATTCGTGTGTTTTATTGAAAATCTCATTCGAACAAGCAAAATTTCCTGCTTCTCCAGCCGAATTGTAAATGAAATTCGATTTTAAATCGACCAAAGTTGGAAACTCTTTATTCTTATCTTCTTTATAATTAATATTTTCAATCTGAACATATTGATAACCGTAGAAACTAAATTTTGGCGTCCATTCTTCCACTCCATCGCCCTTTAAAGTATAATCGTAATAGTATGGTTTTCCTGATCTTCCCTGAGCAATTGTGCCTTCTTCATTTAAACCTTCGGCAACCCAAACACGAATCGATTGCCCTCTTTTTCCTTTTACTTTGATGGTTGGAAATCCCGAAAGATTCTGTCCCATATCAAAAACATAGAAATTGGGTTTCAGCTCTTTTACGGTTTGCACTTCGTATTGTTTCTGAATGGTAACTGGCGATGCAGTCTGAGGTCTTAAAACTCCTTTTGGTGCTTCCTGAATCACTACTTTTTTCCAATCTCTATCTTTGAAACCTTTACGATTCCAGTCTTTTTGTTCTAGATTGGCATTGTAATCTTCTCCTCCAAAAATACTATTATAGGTAATAGGACTTTTGCTGTATTTCCAAGTTCTATCTGACTTTATAATTTCTTCTGAACCATCATTATACTTGATTTTCATTTTGAAGAATAAAGTCGACGGTCCAAAACTCACAAAGAATTTGGTATATCTTTCAGCAAGCGTATTGTACATTCCGTTTCCTAACAAAACACCAATTACGTTATCACCTTTTTGAAATTCTTTTGCATTTAATTCATAAACATTGTAATTGACTGTTTTGTCATAATCGGTCCACAAAGGCGCAAATTGACTGTTACCCACTTTTTTCCCGTTGATAGTCAATTCGTAATGTCCTAGACCCGAAATGTAAACTACAGCTTCTTTGACTGCTTTTTCTATTTCGAAAGGTTTACGTAACATGATACTTCTTCTTGCCAAAGAATCGGAAGCATTGATAAAGGACATCTTTTTTTCTCTGTTGAAAGTGGCTGTGTGGTAATTTCTTCCTTCTGGCAAATGACTGTCGGCTTTTGTAATCGCCCCAATCCAAATTGGATTTAAATCTGATTCTAACGAAGCGGTTCTGAAAATAGCTGTTTTACTCCATTTAGAAACTTTACCTGACTGATTCCAAACTTTTACTTTCCAGAAATATTTGGTTTCGCTTTTTAATGGTTTTCCATTATAAACGATATGCAAGTTTTTGTCGGTATTAACTCTTCCGCTGTTCCAAATATCTCCGTCGTCATTATTTAATTTTTCTTCTGATGAAGCTACTAAAATCAAATAAGCAACTTGCGATGCATTGGATTCTTTTGAAACCAATAGCCAGCTTAATTTTGGCTGATTCTCGACAACTGCTAATGGATTTTCAGCCATTTCTGTTGTTAAACGTACAGGCAGAATTTGTCCATTTGAAATGAAAAAGAAAAAAACAAAAATGAAGGTTAATATGGATTTTGAAATATTCACTTTATAAATTTTTAATTGAACCATTGAGATACTTGTTTTTCAAACCATTAAGAGATTAAGTAAATTAAGCTTTGACTACTTTATAATCTTAAAAATAAGTTTCATTAAGCACTCCACTTAATTCTCTTAATATCTTTATGGTAATAACTAAACTAAAACATTCAGCTTAATTTACTTAATCTCTTAATGGTAAAATAATTATAACTTTTTAGTAATCAAAGATTCGATATTGAATACTGCTTCTGGGATTAATTTTCCGGTTTGAGGCAGATCGTCGTAATCGTCTGTGTCTGGCGCTGTGTCTGGATCTGGCGAATGTCTCTGTTCTCCCGTTCTAAACATGATTCGCTCGAAACCGTCTGTTGGCGCGTAAAATATCTTTGTTGATTCTTTTCCATCGTTTACTTTTATAGTGTACTGACGGTTTTTAGCATCTAACTTAACTGTGATTGTATATGCTTTGTTTGCTTCGTATTTTGTAACCGAACTCAAACGCGCACCATTTTTCACCTTTAATTCTCCATCCGAATCAAAAATCAATCTTACGGAAGGCAAACCTTGTTTGTTTTGGAATTCAATCTGTAATAAACCGTGATTATTTTGCTCTGGTTTTACTGTGAAAACGGCTTCCATTTTTGATGCGAAAGGAATCACTCTTTCGGCACGGGAATAATCAAAATAATCCTGATCTCTTAACGTCAGCCATTTTTTACCATCGGCTTTCTTTTCGATTTTGGTTGATGCCCATGAAAGGTCATACGTATTCCACAATTTTAACTCTTGTCCGTCAGGAAGATTATTGAAAACGTCATTTACATTTTCTGTTACTACCGAAGTTACAGGAACAGGGATCGAAGCCACCCAAATATCTTCTTTGTTCATACTGTAACCCACCCAGATTTTTCCATCTGGCGGAGTTCCATTTTTCTCTGTAATTCCACGAACGTATTGAGGACCTGCTGATTTATAATTTCCACCGTAACGCATCGGACTTACTTCTCCATGAACCAATAATAAATCTTTATAATTTAATCCGTCATCGCTTGTTGAAATTGCCAAAGGCCAGCGATATTCCGACGGATTATAAAGCGTTGCATAACGATTGTCTGACGTTTTTTGTCCCCAGATTTTAGCATTGCTGTTTACAAATCCAGGAGCACGCAATGGCATATAATCCCAAGATTTTCCACCATTTCTACTTATTGAAGTTAAAGCGTGTTTCCATAATCCTACTACATTTCCGTTTGGCAAATGGTAATAACTAAAGGCTTTATAAGGTTTCTGTAACGGAATTAATTCATCATCACGATCGGCTTCTTCTACCCATTGCTGTAAAACCAAAGGTTCTGATAAGATTTCTTCGCAGGCTTTTTTCAAACCTTTGTCTTTTGATGCGGTATAAAATGGGAATTTCGATTTCGATTTGTCCCAAGTTTTGTTGTATCTAATGAAATAAATTTCGCCGAAACTACCGTCTTTCTTGATTTCACGAATCACACGACCAATTCCTTTTCCATCGTTTGGATCATCTTTTTCATCCATTGCAATTCCGTAATAGGCTAAAGCAAAAAGTCGGTTGTCTTTTGACGTATAAAAGCCCATTCTTTGATGCATAATCGCATCCAGATTTTTGGCAACGCCTTCAACGCCTTCTTTCTTCCATCCGTCAGGAATTCTATAAATTGGAAAAATTACTTCAGGTTTTGTCCACGTTACGCCATCTTTAGAAGTCATTAATAAAGTTTGGCTTGGCGGAATATGTTCGCCTGATGGGTCGCTTAAATAATGCAGATAAAAGGTATTATTCCAATACGCCATCATCGGCTGGTGATTGTACGTCCATCCAAAACCATCTGCTTTTTCAGGATGTTCACGGCTTGCACGCATGATTTGTGTAGCGTGGACTCCAACGGCAGGACTCAATTGTCCGTGATGGTAATCGATGTTTGAAAGTGTTTTGCCAACATAACGCACAGTATCGTTCTGCGCATTTACAGCGGTACATGCCAAAAGGATTGTGGCTGTTGTAATGATGTTGGTTTTTATGTTTTGGAAAGTAATCATTGGTATTTTATTTTTTTGCCACAGATTTCACAGATTAAAAAGATTTTTTTTCTGCTTGATCTGCAAAATCTGCGGGAGAAAAATTTAGTCTCGCAGATTTGGCAGATTGTGCAGATTTATTTTTTGATTATTAAATACTATAAAATCATTTTAATCTTTGAAATTTGCGGTCTTTTCTTTTTATTTTCTATCAATTAATCCTTTTAAAACTTCATTTGAAATTGTTGTAATCGTTCCGTGTTTGTGTCCTTCTGGAAGGCTAATTTTGGATGATACATCTTCAAAATGAACAAAATCTGTTGTGCTTAACGCTTTATAATTCTTTGAGCCATAATTATCATAATACAATAACCAGTTTTTACCGACTTTCACAACTGTTGGACCTTCAGATAAATATTCGGTTAGAGGTTTTGAAGGTTTTTCAAACGGCCCTAAAGGCGATTTTCCGAAAGCTACTTTTATGTTTCGCATAGGTCTTGTATTGTCTTTCAAAACCAAAACATAATCTTTTTTGCTTTTTTTGACAATCACACAATCAATTACACTGAAACCGGAATCGTAATATAATTTTGTATCCGAAAACGTTTTGAAATCTTTTGTCGTTACGTAATACATTCTGTGATTATTTTTCTCTTCTTCCACTCCTTTTGGAAATCGAAACGGAATTGTCGATGCCCAGATAATTATGTATTCTTTTTTCACATCATCATAAAAAATTTCGGGCGCCCAAACGTTTACCACTTCTGCCTCGTTTTTCATTACGGGTATATACTGCTGTTCTGACCAATGAATTAAGTCTTTTGAACTTGCGTAGCCAAAACCGTTTCCGCCTTTCCAGTCAGTTGTCCAAACCATGTGATAGGTTCCGTCTGCTCCTATTGTAATTGACGGATCGCGCATGATTTTACTGGCTCCGATTTCTGGTTTTAAAAATGATCCTTCTAATCCTTTCCAATTGTAACCGTCTTCGCTATAGGCCAAATATAAACCTTCTGTTGCAGGTTCTCTAAACGACGTAAAAAGATATAAATCTTTCTTTTTCTGCGAATAACTAATCGCAAAAAGTGAAAGGGTTACTATGATGAATATTTTTTTCATGTTTCATTCTGTTTAAACTTTGTCAAAGTTGGCTCACCAGTTTTTATTCTGTAATTGCTTTTTTATCTAAAGAAGTGCCTTTTTTGATTTTCGTTGTTACGTTGTTTAAAACATTGTTTTTCAAGAAAATGTTTTTAGTGTCTTTCCCATCCGCCTCGATAAAAATATCAGTTGGATTGAATGGAAAATTATTGTTGATCAACGCATTCGAAACATTATCTAATTTGATAACCGGAACATCTTTTATTGGTGTTGAAGATCCAACATTGTCTAAAATAATATTTTTTGAATCTGATATTTTGAAAGAGGAACCAATTGTTGCATTTACTTTTACATCATGAAATTCAACATCTGTGGCTGTACTTATTGTAAAACCTTCTTTTCCGTCCATATTGATGTTGGAGAACGTAATGTTTTGAATTGGCATTTCGGTAATTCCAAGAATCTGTCCGGCTTTGTTTACGTTTGAAGCTGTAATGTTGCTCATGTGAATATTTCTGAAAATCGGAGTTTTCTCGGTTACAGGTTCAACTGTAGTTCCTTTATCGTAGAAAAGGCTCAAAACGATTGCTTCTTCTTTGATGTTTTTCATTACGATATTATCGACACGAATATCTTCTACAACACCGCCTCTTCCGCGAGCCGATTTGATACGGATTCCGCGATCTGTTCCGTCGAAAACACAGTTGGATATTGTGATTTTTTTGATTCCTCCTGACATTTCACTTCCAATAACCACTCCACCATGACCACTTAACATGGTGCAGTTTGTGATGGTAACGTTTTCTGTCGCTTTCCCATATTTACGTCCATCACCATCTCTTCCTGATTTGATCGTGATGCAATCGTCGCCAACGCTGATATGGCAGTTTGAAATGTGAACATTGGTACAAGAAGAAGGATTGATTCCGTCTGTATTTGGTGAATGTGGATTGAAAATTGAAATTCCGGTAACGGTTACATTATCACAGAATTCTGGGTTGATGGTCCAGAAAGGCGAGTTTTTAAAGGTTACGCCTTCAATCAAAATGTTTTTGCAATTGTAAGCCTGAAAGAAAGAAGGTCTAAAGAATTTTTTATCAACTGTTCTTTTATAATATGGTTCTGTGTAAAGGCCTTTGTTTTGTTCTTCCCACATAGTTTGATACTTGGTTGGAGGAAGCGGTTCTTTGGCTGTTTCGATTCGGTAAACTTCATTCCACCATGCTTTTCCTTGTCCGTCGATTACGCCTCTTCCTGTGATGGTAATATTTTCTACGTCTTTTGCATAAAATAATGGTTGGAAACTTTTCATTACAATTCCTTCGTAACGCATTTCTACGTAAGGAAGAAAATCATCAAAGTTCTCTGAGAACTTTAAAAGCGCTCCCGAATCTAAATGAATCGTAATGTTGCTTCTTAATGTTAAAGCTCCTGTTAAATATTCTCCCGCAGGGAAAAAGATCGTTCCTCCGCCGTTTTTAGATGCTTTTTCTATAGCATTCTGAATGGCTTGAGTACATTTTATTCCTTTGTTGTTTCCGCCTTCGTTTAGAATGTTTAACCAGCCGTCGTTTGCGAAAGTGGTGTTTAATCCGGTTATAAAGCAGAGTATTATTAGTATGTTTTTCATAGTTTATTTTTTTGTTCTCTCGCAGATTTAGCAGATTGTGCAGATTTTTTTTCTACCACAGATTACACAGATTAAAATGATTTTTATCTGCTTTATCTGCAAAATCTGCGAGAGTTTTTATTCTCATTTTTTGTCACCCTGAGCGAAGTCGAAGGGCGCATGCAATGTCAATTACAGTGTCCAATCGTTGCAGTCCTTCGACTTCGCTCAGGAGGACATACTAGACTTTTTTTACTTTGACTTCAAAATCAAAACCCAGTCATTACCATCTTCTTTTTTACCTTCTGGCTGAAAATTTTGAGTTCCTTTATTATCAAATGTTCCGATTTTAGTTTTTTTGCCATTTCTTGGATTGTACCAAGTCGCTTCGAATTTATCACCAGCAATTTTTCCTAGTTTTACTTCTATTATTCTTCCGTTGTAGGTGTATAATAAAGCGTATTTTTCTCCTCTTATCGCTGGAATATAATCGTATTTCTCGCCTTGGTTAACTACTAAAGAAACATCTGGAACTCCTTCTAAAAATGGCACTTCTTCCATTAATTTCTTAATATAAACCATTTGCTTTGCTCCAGGCGCATTAATGGCTGATGTCCATAATTCTTTGTTTCCGTAAGCTGGTTTATCTCCTTTTCTGAACATTTGCATTACAGCATTGTGCCCATATGTGTATCCTGCTCCGCCTGATAAAACCGACCAATATCCGTAACGGCGAACATCGTTTGCTGTCCATTTTGGCTGTAAAGTATCGTGTAAACCGTGTGGAATTCCTTCATAAGATGGTTCTCCATCAAGTGTAGGTTTCGTTGGTTTCAATTCGAAATCTCTTAGTACAAACTTGTAATTGTCTTCTTTGAAATTCGTTTTTATAGAATCCTGATCGTATCTTCTGTGTCCTGATTGGAACATATTGAAATCCAGCCATTTTTCGTTGTGGAAATTCTCTGAAGAATCGGTTCTTCCGAACGGGTGGAAAGTTACTAACTGGTTTGGATTGTTGGTTTTTAAAGTATTTCCGATAGCATTCCAGATATCCTGAAATTCGTTTCCATGTGTATCTCCTCCGTTTAACCAAATTACATTGGTTCTGTTTTTATATCGGTTAGCCAAGAACTGAGCGTATTCTGTTGTCTGTTCTTTGCTTACTTTATTCCCTTTTGAAACATTGGTTCCCCAAACTGGAACCATCGCTACATAAATTCCGTTTTTCTGAGCTACATCTAAAGTGTAATCTACGTGATCCCAGTAATCGTATTGCTTTGCATCTTTGAAATCATTTCCTGCCGTAATCAACGGTTTTGAAACGTCTTCGTTGATTAAAGCCGCATCGCCATAAACGTTAACGGCATTGATGTTGTGCAAAACCATTACCTGAACGACATTAAATCCTTTCTCTTTTCTGTCTTTAAAATATTTCTCAATTCCTACTCTGTCCAGTTTCCCGAATGCTAGCCAGCCTGTGTCACCAAGCCAGAAAAATGGTTTTTCGTTTTCGGTTACAAAATAATGCTGATTTTTAGATACTTTGATTTCAGGCAGAGATGCTTTTGTTTTGGCAGATTGCGAAAATCCGCTTTGTGCTGTCAACATAAAGCTTATACAAAGAGCGTATAAAGATTTAATTTTCAGATTCATTTTGGTTTGTTTTTGAATTGTGTTCTTATTTTTTTGCCACAGATTTCACTGATTTAATGGATTTCCCAAGCTTTGTCTTTATATTTTTTCCCACAGATTTCACAGATTAGGCAGATTTTATTTTTAATCCTTTTAATCTGTGAAATCTGTGGCTAACTATTTCTTAATTAAGAAAAGTACTTTTTCTTTTATTTCAGCTTGTGGGATTACCATTTGTTTTCCTCCGCTGACATTTGCTTTTTTCGTTATATTTCCTGTTGTTGCATTAATTGCAAATACTTCAAATGTTCCTTTTTCGTTTGATAAATCGATTGTAATATCTTGGTCTTTTTTTACATAAAAAAGATAGCTTTTTCCCTTATTTTCCAGTTTCCAAAGATTATCTGAAAACGTATTTCCATCAACTAATTTCATTTCGCTTAAAGCAGAATAAAACTGAGGCAATTCGATTTTTGGAATATTTGGCAATGAAGCTCCCGCCATTAAAGCCGGCCATCCAAATCTTGAAGAACCGTCTGTTGAATATAAAATGACTTTTTCAGGATATTTTTCTCTGTATTCTCTAACTGCACGATACACTTGATTATCGGTTTCTTTTCCGGTTTTTAGTTTTCTGGCGTGCTGTCTTGGTGCTAAATTTACGCCTCCTTGTGGAGCGTAAGCTGAACCGTCTTCTTTGTAATACCAATAACGAATGTCGATTACGTCAACGGTTTTATTTCTTTTAGCATCATTTAAAATAGCATCCTGAACGTCTTTTGTAGCACTTAATCCAATTAAGCCTTTTTTTCCTGTTTCGTCTTTCCATTTTTGGGCTTGGTCTAACCAGAATTCCATAAAATGTAACGGACCTGTATACTCGGCACTTGTTAACTGAATTACGTTGCTGTTTTCCTGAAAGTTTTCGAACGATTTTCTGATGAAACCTTCGTGTAATTTTCTTCTTTCGGCATTCGTAATATCATAAAACTGCTCCGCCATAAAAATACGTTTGTCTCCTGCGTATGGTGGTGGCTCCGGAAATCCCGTGCTGTTGATATTGTTTGCTGAACGCCAAGGCGAACTTGCCCAATGCGCTCCAGCTTCTAAAATATTGTGCTGAAAATATTGCTGATTGATTAACATTTGTCCGTTTGGTTCTGCCAGCGTTGCAAACTGCGCTAAACGGCTCCAGTACCAATCGTTGAATTTTGTTAAATCATATTTACTTAAATGATCCCAAGCGAAATCTTTTCCGCTTCTTGCGAAAGGTTGTTCGTAAAATGGAGGCCAAACATCGTCATCAAATCGGCGTACGCGTTCGTGATCGTCCATTCTTCTTTCGTACCATAAACCGTAATTGTGTTCTAAGGCAACGATATTATTTTTAGTCAAATAATCTACTGTTTCCTGTACTTTATCTGTCAATCCGTTTCCTGTTCTTCCAGGTACAAAACGAGTAATATGTGGTGTTGATTTGTTAACGAAATCATCACTTAAATCGCCTCTCCACCATGCTACGTTCGTTTGTTTTCCTGCAATTACTTTTCCTTCAAAAGTTAACCAGCCATTTTCTGTAGTTACTTTAGAAGTTGATTTTTCTGTTTTATTTGATGCAACTTTTAAATCGTTTGCATTTTTTAAACCTTTAATGTCTGTATTAATCGGATTTGCTTTTGAAGCTTCTGCAATCAATTCTTGTAAACTTTTTGCCGTTGTAGCAGAGTTTTTAGTCAATTCTGCGACAACTTCTACACTCGGACTTGAAGAAGCTTCTGAACCTAAATCATAGATAAATGGCTGAACTGGAAGTTTTCCTAATCTAGCTTCTAGTTGTGTGTAGAATAAACTTCTTGGACTGATATGTTCGTTTACGTTTTTCCAATGTCCGTTTCCTCCAAATTGTCCCCAAACTCCAAAAGCCCAGTTTTGTGCTGTTGGCGGACTATAACATTCAACTTTTGAAGCCGATGATTCCCAGATTACAGAATTAGCGGCTGTCCATCCAGCGCCTCTTCCGCCTTGTTCTCTGTTGTTATAGCTTAATGCTTTTCCGTCGATATTAGCAATGTCAAATAAAACTCCAGTTGCCCAGCTTCCGATTGCGCCACTGTTTTCGAATGGCAAATGTGATTCGCATTGTACGAACACATTTGGTCCAGTTGTTCCGAATCCGCCCACGGCGAAATCATGATATCCAAATTCGGAGTAACAACGCTGGAATAAAGTCTGCTGACCTTCGGTATAAAAAGTATGTCTTCTGAATGAAGCGATTTCTGAAATTGGTTCTGTAGCAATACAATCTTCAACTGTAATTTGCTGACTTGTTTTTAAAATCGTAACAGCTCCGCCTGCAAAGTGTTTGAAATTAACTTGTTTTACCCACGCATTTCTGGTATTTTCAATGCTGATTGCCTGCCATCTATGTTCTTCGTCTTTTAAATTTGAAGAATTATAGGTTGATTTAATTAAGATATTTTCAATTCCGTTATTTTCAGTTCTTCCTTGCCAAGAATAAACAGTTACTTTAGAAGTCCCGAAAACATCATCTAAAGACATTGTGATTGGAGCATTTACCGTTACTTCGTTTCCGTTGATTTTGGTTACAACACGATTCCAAGTTGTCGTCCAATCCCCTTTTTTCCAGCCAATCCAAGAAGTTTCTCCGCCGAAATCCTGCATTTTAACCTCTTTAATGAAATTATCCGTTAAAGGTTTGCTGATTTCGATTTCCTCGCCAACTTTTAATTTTGATGTATTTTTTAATTGGATTTTCTGTGTTCCAAGTGGCGTGTAAGCGTTTGCGAATTCAAATGAATCTTTGTACACTTTATCATTTTCACCCAAAATTCTAATTAGAGCTTCTCTTTCTAATCCGGTTCCTAAAAGTACAGTTCCGTTTTCGGTATTACCGCTTCCTCTTAAAACAACTCCCGATTTTCTAATGTATAATGTTCCACTGATTTTGAAAGTTCCTTTGTCTAACAAAACTGCTCCACGAAACCCTGATTTATCTGGTTTAAGAGAACTTACATAATCAATTGCATTTTGGATTTTCTGTGTTGCATCTTCTTCTTGTCTGCGAAACAAAAATTTTGTTATCCAAATTCGGAATGGCAACTTCTGAGTTTCTATAGCCTGCAAAAGAAAAATCTGGGATTTGATTTCCTTGATTATCAGCTGTGAAAGAAAGTTTGCCTTCTTTGGTTTTTACAATGTCTGGGGAATTGTTTTGGGCTGTGATGTTTCCGCTAATAAACAGAGTAATACACATTAAAGAAAATGTGTTTTTAAAAGAAGAAACTATATTTTTTAATTGATCGAAATTCACTTTTTTTCTTAATTTAAATTTCAGAGTTTAGATTCTTAAAATTAACCTTTTAAAGGAACAATAAATTTATAAAATCCTATTTTCTCCAATCTTGTCATTTCGACGAAGGAGAAATCTTCGTTGCTAAATCGACAAAGATTGACATACTTTGCGGAGTTTCTTGCGAAGATTTCTCCTTCGTCGAAATGACAAACTAAGCGGATATTACATTTAAGAGACCTAACAGGTTTTAAAAACCTGTTAGGTCTTCATAATTTTTCTATTGTAATAAAGACTTTAATTTTGACAATGTATCTGTATTGTTTTCCGTTTTCGTCCAATCAACTTTAGTGTTTGGATCGATTCCGTTAAAATATTTTTCGATATTGGTGTAACCATCTCCGTTTGCATCTTTATTGGCATCTGAAGCATCGTTAGGATTTAAGCCATATTTCTTCTCCCAAGCATCTGGAATTCCATCATTATCTGAATCTTTATAAGCTTTTCCTTTGTAAGTTGGATATCCGCCAACTTGATCAGGATGCGTTATAATTCCTTTTTTATATGAGTCAGCTGGTAATCTTCTTTTGATATATTCTTTTCCGATATTATTTTCTAAACCATCTTTTACTTCGATTTTTCCTGTACGAACTTGTTTGATGACTCTTTCGTCAACAGCATCTCTTTTCGGAATTGTTGCTCCAACATTCGTCAAAACAAAATCATAAGCTTCTTCTGCCGACATGATATTGAATTTTGGCATTGAAAAAGGTTTTGGCTGTTTAATTGTCGCTAAAAATTCTTTTGTTTCCGCTTCTGGAAGGTTTTCCAATTGTACTCCTCCATTCCAGTTGTCTGCTGTAACTTCTGGAGAACCTACAATAAAGTTTCCTGAAACGTAAGCTCTTCCGTATTGTTTTGGTTCAATATATCCAGATTCAGGTTTTACGATTCTATGTGCAATAGGTTCGTTTTGTGGCGTTATTGGCCCTGGTTTAAAATAGTTGTTGATGATGTTCAACATCGAACGATAATCACCGCCATCAAGAGTACGATTCCACCAATTAAATACTACGTTATTCACAAAATTAAAGTCGCCATACATTCCGATAGAAGCATTTCTTGAAATGTTGTCGGCCCATAAGTTGCGCATAAAAGTACTATTTAATCCGCCGATTGTACTTCCAAAAGCATGATTATAAGTATCTAAACCTTCTGATGAAATAGTGTTTTGAATCGTGATATTACAAGCTGGTAATTTCTCCAGTTTTGATTTTGCATTAGCCGCAAATTGATGTCTGTATAAAGAAATATTTTCGTCCAATCCCCAGCTTACAGAACAGTGATCTACAATGATATTTCCCATTGGGTTTCCGCCCAATGCATCATCTCTTCTAGTAACTTCTGTAGCGCCACGGCGAAAACGCATATGTCTGATAATAACGTCGTGCGTGTCGATTTCTAAAGTTTCTCCGGCGATACAGATTCCGTCACCCGGAGCGGTTTGCCCTGCAATAGTTACGTAAGGCGCACGCATACTGATTCTTTTTTTCAATTGAATAATTCCCGAAACATTAAAAACAATTGTTCTTGCTCCTACCGCTTCACAAGCTTCACGGAAAGTTCCTTTTCCGCTGTCTTCTAAACTTGTCACTACAAATATTTTTCCGCCACGTCCACCTTGTGTGTAAGCTCCACCACCTTCTGCACCTGGAAAAGCAGGAATATCAGCAAAAACAAAATCTTTTGGATAGAATGCCCAAGGTAAATACGGTTTCCCTTGTTTTGCTTCTTCTTTAATAATGTGATAATTAGCATTCCATATTTCGCTCAATCTTTTTTCTTCATCAGCTAAAATAGCATCTGCTTTTTCCTGAACAGGTTTTGGAATTACTGGATATTGGGCATACGCCGACGAAACAAGGGAACAAAATGAGAAAGCCATTAATGTTCTCTTTAAAGTACAGTTGGGAAAAATATTTTGCATTGTATTGTGTGGTCTAGTTAATAGCAGTTAGTTTTTAAGAGATTATTCTTTTGCAGTAGAATCTTTTGCTTTCTCTCTTTCTTCGATACGTTTGTGCCAGTCAGCACTTTCTTTATTTAAATCGTAACCTTGTTTTGATAAATAATTGTTGATTCTTCCTTTGTATTTACCAAACCAGCCGTGTTTTTCTTTAGATGAACCCGCATCCATTGCATACTCTCTGGCTTCAACTAAAGCTTTGTAGATATAGTCTTTTTGTTCTGCAGTTAAATTTGGCAACATATCGTTGTAACCTGCGACTGTGATAGGAAGCACTCCATAAGTCATTCCGTCTTTTACCTCAGTGATTTTATCTTCTGATAATTCTTTACCTAATTTTTTGATATAAGATTTATGCAGTTTTGCAATTGACTCGTCTGCCTTTGCTTTCAGTTTATCAATTTTCTCGTTTTGCTTTTCTTTAACTAAAGAAGTATCTTCTTTTACTTTTTTGATTTCAGCATCTCTTCCATCCTGAATTTCAGTTAAATCTCTAAATTGTTGCGCGATGATATTTGAAACTACTTTTTCTTTTGCTTCGTTTTTCAAATCTAATTTGGTAACGATTTTCGCGACTCTTTCGTTGGTAACTTTTACATATTCAGGATCTAAATGTTGTTGCGCAATATTACTCCCAAACACTAAAAACATCATTAAAACACCTATATTTTTTATTAATTTCATCTTAATAAATTTTATGAATTACAATATTTAATCTGCCTAATCTGCTAAATCTGCGGGCTAATTTTTTTCTCTCGCAGATTTAGCAGATTTGCAGATTTTTATTCTGCTGTTTCTAATCTCGCCGATTCTTATTTTAAATCTAATAAAGGTCTAACTAATGTTTCTTTGTTATTAGCCAAATCTTTCCAGTCTACTTTTATCGCAGGATTTACACCGTTGATGTAATCCTCAATATTTGAATATCCGTCTCCGTTTAAATCTCCTTGCGCATCAGATGGATCGTTCGGGTTTAAACCGTATTTTTTCTCCCATGCATCCGGCATTCCGTCTTTGTCTGTATCTACATAAGGTTTTCCTTTGTATTCTGGATATCCTCCAACTTGAGAAATATCTGTAATTATTCCTTTTTTATAAGAATCCATTGGAAGCCTTCTGTGCTCGAATTGATAGAAAGTCTTTTTCTCTAATCCTTTTGCATATTCTGGAACTCCAGTTTTTACTGTTCTTACAATTCTTTCGTCAACTTTATCTCTAAGTGGTAAGGTTGCCCCAACGTTTTTAAGTACGAACTCATAAGATTCTTCAGCAGTCATGAATTTATTGAACCAAGGCATTGGGAAAGGTTTCTCTACTTTCATCTTTGCAAAATAGTCTTTCGATTCATCATAAGTCATTAACTCACCTTTTTTATTTTCGATTTGAATACCTCCGTCCCAATTGTCTTTAGTAACTTTTTCGTTTCCGTTAATTACGTTTCCGTTTACATAAGCTCTACCAAAAACCATATAAGGCAATTTGCTTCTTCCAGATTCTGGTTTTAAAATTCTGTAACTTATTGGTTGTGTTAAATCGGTTACAGGACCTGGTTTGTAGAAATTGTTGATGATGTTGTAATTAGCAGTGTAATCTCCACCATCTGTAGATCTGTTGTACCAGTTGAAAACTACGTTATTCACAAAATTGAAAATTCCGTTCCAACCGATAGAAGGGTTTCTTCCTGCATTATTAGCCCACATATTTCTCATAAAAGAGCAATTTTCACCACCTAAAGTACTTCCGAAAGCATGGTTGTAAGTATCTAAAGCTTCTCCAAACAAACTGTTTTGGATTGTAATATTTACCGTTCCCACTTTAATGTCTGGATAACCTGGTCCAGGATTGTACATATGTCTGTAGATTGACATATTTTCATCTAATCCCCAAGTTGCAGAAACGTGGTCGATCATGATATTTCCAACAGGATTTCCTCCGATAGCATCATCACGACGACCTACAAAAGTTTCTCCGCGACGGAAACGCATGTGTCTAATCACTACATCGTGAGTATCAATCCAAGTTGATTCTCCCGCCACGCAAATTCCATCTCCAGGAGCTGTTTGTCCAGCAATTGTGATATAAGGTGCACGAATGATTAACGGGCTTTTAAGTCTGATAATTCCAGCAACATTAAATACCACTATTCTAGCTCCTCCTTGTTCGCAAGCTTCACGTAAAGTTCCTGGTCCACGATCTTCTAGACTCGTTACCGTGTAAACTTTTCCGCCACGACCACCGAATGTGTACATTCCTCCACCTTCAGCACCTGGGAAAGCAGGAATTTCTGCTTGAGGTAAATCTGTTGGTCTTGCTGCCCATGGAATATATGGTTTTCCATGTCTAGCTTCTTCTTCAATAACGACTAAAGCTTTTTCCCAAGCTTCATCAGAAAGTCTTTGAGCTTCTTCTTTGATAGCTTTTTCCTGAGCCTGAACTTCTGGACTAATCTTCGGATATTGAGCAAAACATTTTGCACTTCCTAAAAAAAGCAGAGATGATGCGATAAATAATGCGGAATTTTTCATGTTAATTTCTAGTTGTGGTAATTCTTTTTAAACAAATCACCTGTATCTTTTAACGAATACAGGTGAAAAGCTTTATATAATAATCATTGTTTTGACATTAAATCTATTCTTGATAATTGAAGGTTCCAGCGGTTCCGCCGTTCCATCCAACCGTTTGCTTGCAACCAGTTATTCTGAGTTAGAATACTTGTTTGTAACCCCATTATATAATAGTTTGGGTTAAATTTAATTTGCGCAGCAACGTTGTTTACGTTATCCATTGGAGTCAATAAGTTTGTGAATACAAAATTATCAGTGTAAAAAGTTGCTAAAGCGTCAATTTGACTGCTAAAATTAGCTGAATCAGGATCTACGCTGATTGCTGCACGTGCACTAGACAATGGATCTGTTTTAGTAGCGACATTTTTATATTGTAAATAATATCCTGTACGTTGTGTACCGTTAATTGGCGTTAAACCTAATTTAGAAACTGTCCCACCATTAATACCTGGAAGAGCTTCATCACTGTAAAGCATCCAACGCTGCACATCCCAAAAACGTTTTCCTTCGTAAGCTAATTCTACTCTACGCTCATATAAACAAGCGACAATAGCAAGCATATTTATCAGCCAAAATACCAATTCCGTAGTTATCAGCAGAAGGAATTCCTACACGAGCTCTAATTTTTCCTAGGTAATTAATTGTATTACCAATATCGCCTTTTGCAGCGTAACATTCAGCAATATTTAGTAACAATTCTGCATAACGATACTCAAGAATATTAGTTACAGAATATTGGAAACTACTAGCATTTGATGCAGTAACATTTGACATTTTTCTTACGTATGCAGGGCTATTTTCTTGATTATTGTCACTAAAGTATGGTTTATCTTTATCTGATCCATCTAACCAACGATAAGACCAAGCTACACTGCTTGTACTTTCTGCATATCCCCATTTCATTCCAGAAAAAGCAAATGTTCTGTAAAATCTAGGATCACGTTTTTTAAAGAATAAGAAAGGATCGTAACCATTGGCTGCTGTAGGTTTTTTTCCGTTATCCATTGGAAACAAGTCGATCATTTCTTTTGGCGCTTCAAATGCTCCTGTACCGCCTTGGCTAACTAAACGCATTGCTTTTTCCCATGAATTGTTATTACTAACAGAAAGAGTTGCTCCGTTTCCTAACAATTGAACCACAATAGCTTCTTTATTAAATCCTTCTAATGTAAACATATCATTCCATTGTTTTGCTGAACTTCCGTATAAGCCATATCCATCAGCTGTCAATTGAGTTTCTGTCGCTAAACCAGCTTGTAGTGCAGCATCCCATCTTTCTGTAGAACCATCCCAGTTTTTATTGAACAATGGACTTGCATAGGTTAATAGTACTCTTGCTTTTTGTGCCAAAGTTGCTCCTTTTGTAAAGCGTCCATAATCTGCGCCTGCGTCTGGCCAGTTTCCTGGTAATAACGAAGCTGCCATATCTAAATCTGCAACAATTTGATTTACTACTTCAGTAACTGAAGCTCTTGGCAATTTAATTGCATCATTTGTAGAAGTTGTCGCTTGTGTTGAAGTAACAAGAGGCACACCTCCATACATTCGCATTAAATCAAAATATTGAAGCGCTCTTAAATAATACACTTGGCCTTTTGCACGATCACGGAATGTTTTATCTAAACTAGATCCTTTTACATCTACTTCTTCTAAGAAGCTATTACAGTCTCTGATACGGTTGTAAGGCTCATTTTTAATTTTATCTTCTAGTTTTGTTCCAAAATAATTTGTTGCATCATCAGAATTTACTAATGTTTTTGTTGGATTTACAAGGTCTGTAATTCCTCCTATTTCTTCTGTTAATCTAGAATATGCATCGGTGTACTGACCTACAAAAGTAGCTTGTGGAGACTTAAATGCATAGAAAAAGTCATAATATAGGTTGTTTATATACCAATTTGTACGCTCTTGACTTTCATAAAATGAATCATCAATCTGTCCAAAATTTTTCTTATCTTCAAGAAAATTGTCACTACATGAAGCACTAACTATAAGTAATACTGCAAGAGTTAATATTGAGTTTATTCTTAGTTTCATAATTACTTATTTTTTTAGAATGATACACTTAAGTTAACAGACCAAGTTCTCAATGTTGGATAAGTGTCATAAGATGAATCATACATATTACGATAATGGTCAGGATATGGATTGTAGAAATCCCAAAGATTATTTCCAGTTACACCCAATGACAAACTACTAATATTTAATTTATTTAAAACATCTTTTGGCAAACCGTAACCAATTGTTAAGTTTCTAACAAAACAACGGAAATTATTTAATTGCCAGAAGTTTGAAGGAGCACCAACCAATTCATCGTCATATAATGCTAAGTTAGGATACTTACCATTGACATTATCTGGTCCGTACATATCTGTCCAATAGCTTTCGTGAGCCCACATATTGTGTGCTGTAGCAGTTCCTTGTTTTACTACATCAAGTTCGCGGAATCCACCCCAAGATGTAGAGATTTGAGTTCTCATATAAAAACTTTTGTATTTCATACCTAAATTGGTAGTAAAACCATAGGTTCTATTTGTATTTACTAATTTCTGATAATCCAAATTTTTATCAATTCTTCCGTCAGGTCCTGCTTGTTTACCAGTTGCAGGATCAAATGCTCCACCGACATCTTCATAAGCCAACATACCTTTAATCATACCAGATATACTTGTAATTTTATTAAAACTAGGTGTTGTTCCGGCTGCAGCAGCTCTTTCTGATAAGTAAGCCCAGTAGTTTGCAATATCTTCATCTGTACGTAAAATTCCGTCTCCAGTAGATGTTCCGTTCCAAGTTTTGAATCCCCAGTATGGGAAGAAAGAAGAAGATCCAGTTTGAGTTACATTAAATGATGGATGTTGCAAAGCTTGCTCTGGATATTTTTTCACTTTATTATCTGAGTAACCAAAGTTCACTCCAACATTATAACTAAAATCATCTTTGATTTTATCACTCCAGTTCAAACTTACCTCAAGTCCCCAAGCATCAACAGCTGCATAGTTTTGTTCAGCAAAACCACCACCAACTGAAATTGGCACACCAACAGCACCAGCCATGTTAGTTAACATATCTGTTGTTCTATCATAATAGAAGTCAGTACTAATTTGCAATCTATTTTTCAATACATTTACATCAAGCCCAACGTTGTTTTTGATTGTTGTATCCCAACCAACATTCCTATTTGGGTTAACTTTTGGAGTAACTCCTCCTCCTAAAGATCCACCAGTAGCACCAGTTCCAAACACAGCACCTTTATCAACAATAACATCATAATACTGCATCCATCTCCAAGCTTGTACGTTATCTTTTCCTGTTTTACCAATAGAATAACGAAGTTTAAGAAAATCTACACCTGGCAATGCTTTAGTAAACCAATCTTCTTTAGACACAATCCAACCTGCTTGAAGTGATGGGAAGAATCCCCAATAGTTTTCAGGAGCAAATTTTGTTGAAGCATCGCTACGGAAAAGGAACTCTAATAAGTATCTAGATTTAAAACTGTAATTAAATCTACCTAAGTAAGAAAGTGTTCCTGATTCTCCTTTTGTATTAATTGAGTTTGAAGAAATTGTTCCTGCTGTCTGATAAGTTCCAGCATAATCTTTTCCTGTACCTTCATATGCTAAACGTGTTGTTCTGTATTCAGCTTCTGTACGCTCCATACCAACCATACCACTAACATCATGATTACCAAATACTCTTGCGTAGTTTGCAAAAAAGTTAGCTTGATTATTTCTGCTAAGAGAAGTATTATAGTATACGCGTGAGTTACGAACGTTAGTATCAATTTGATAATAAGGGTCAACACCATTATTTACAGTAGTTGGAACTGCAGAACTTGCTAAGTGCATATCTGCTTTTTCGTATCCAACAATTCTTGCCAAGTCAAATGGTAACTGAACTTGTTCTGTATATCCTGTGCTTTCTGTTCTTGCAAACGTACCTTTAAGAGATAATCCTTTTACGAAAGGAACTTTATAGTTCAAAGACATATTCACGTTATATGAAAAATCATCTGAAATTTGTTTCGAACCATTGTTTAATGTTGCAAAATAGTTCCACCCTGCAATTGTAGTATTAGCATTAGCACTTCCTAAAGTTCTAGTTGTTTTAGGAAATGGAGACATGTAATATTCTTTATCATTAACTACCGTTTCCCAAGGAATATATTTAGGCATATGTAGCAAATAACCATAATCAGCTTGCTCACCACCACCTGCAATACTACCATAACTACTGTCATTGATATTAGCAGATGCTTTAGTAAACGATTTTTCTATGTCTCCAGAATTGGTAGCAATTGCGACAGAAAAATCCATTGAATTAGAAATTTTAGCATTAATACCAGTTCTAAAATTCCATTTTTGATAATCTTGCTTACCTAAATTAGCTCCTTGAGTAAAATAGTTTAAACCTGCAAAATATGTCATTTTTTCGTTACCACCAGTAACTGTCAAAGTATGTTTGTCTTGAATTGCTGGTTTCCAAGCTTCTTTTAACCAATCATAATTCAAGCCTTTCATTTCTTCTAATTCTCGATCAGAAAAATAACCAACCCCATTATTGCTTAAATTTTTTACAGACAGATATCTATTAGACCAAACTCCATAATCATAAGCGCTCATGGTTTTACTATGGCTTACCGCATCATTTACTGCAAACTGACTGTAGTATGAAAATTTGGTAACACCAGCTTTACCTCTTTTTGTTTTAACCACAATTGCTCCTTGTGAAGCACGAGAACCATAAATAGCCGCAGAAGCATCTTTTAATACAGTAATACTTTCTATCTCTGAAGGATCCAAACGGTTAAAAGCATCTAAAGTTGGAAAACCAGATACTGGATCTACCTGAACCATATCATCAATTACAATTAATGGTGTATTAAATCCTCCATCTTTAGAAAAACTAAATGTTTGACGAATTTGTAATGAAGCAGCATCACCAGGACGTCCGCCTCCATCTATAACAGCCAATCCAGGAACCAATCCTTTCAATGCATCAGATAAGTTAGAAACAGGTAAATCTTGTACATCTGCTGCATTAATTGTTGCAATCGCACCCGTAAGTTTTTCCTTTTTCTGTGTACCGTAACCTACTACAACTATATTTTGAAGTTCATTTGAATCTTCAGCTAATTTTGCATCTACTACAGTACGTCCATTAATAGGAATTTCTAATTTTTTCATTCCTATAAATGAAAACACTAAAGTAGCGCCTTGTCTTACTTTTATTTGATACTTACCATTAAAATCTGTTGTAACTGTATTCTTTGTAGATTTCTCAGTTACATTTACGCCAGGAAGAAGGCCTGATGTATTATCAGTAACAGCTCCTGTTACCGTAACTTGATTACTAGAGCCTTGAGCATAACTCAATACACTCATCAGTGCAAACAAAAGAAAACTACATCTTCTTATAAGTGCTTGTTTCATAAATGTTTTTTTTGGTTAGGTTATTAATGTTAGTTAGTCATGTTTTAAACATGTCTTAATTTTAATAAAACTTTATTTAAAGAAATCTTAACTAAAGATTATTAAATGTTTAAAACACATTTATTTTAATATTCCAAAAATAGGACGATGATACATGAGAACCGTCCTGCTCTATCCTGTTTTAATCGCAGAATGTCAAAAAAAATGTGACTAAAAAAACAATATTAATAAAAAACGAATGGAAAAAATAGATGAACCTAAATATTTCGGGCAAATGTTTGCTTAAAAGAAAATTTATAAACTCATTTTGACGAAAAAACAATAAGATTTATATCAAAAATAAACATATAGTATATATTCTGCAAAATTAAACTGTATCCCTACTGATAAATAAGTGCTTATGAAATACCCTTTTCTTACGAAAACGATAGAGAAAAATACTAAGAGTATATTTATTTTACGATAAAAAACTTACAAAACAATAAACAGGATAGTTACAGGATGGCATAAAAAAAGTTTGAATAATTTTTACTAAAAAATATATTTTTTAAAAGTAAATTCTGACCAACGAAATTTAAACGATAATCTATCCATTTTTTGCTAACCCAAAAACAACAAAAAACCCACTAAACATTGATGTCAGCGGGTTTTTGTTAAATTAAAATTTTGTTCTGTTTAAGGTTCCCTATTTTGGGTAAAATTAAAGCACTATTTATTCGGATCCCATCCGTTTAAAACTAAATCTCGATTGTATTTTTTAAGATCTTCCTTCTTCAATTGATGCGACCACGATACGCGTTGCGAAATATACTTTGCGCTCAAACCTTTACTTCCAAATTCTGCATAATAAGCAGTTTTGTCTTTATTAGGAAATCGAGTATCAATCCATTCATTCCAACCTTCTGGAATAATATGCGAACCTAAATCTGTATTAATGAAAACGGTTTGTGCATAAGGTCTCCACGGCCTTCCCAGAAATACTTTATCTACTGATTTGTCTTTTGCAGTAAGCTTACAATCAACAAAAACAAAACCATAAGCTTGTCCTTGTGGAGTCGAAGCCGCTGTAATATAAGAATTTACCAAACTCTCAATTGTACATTTGTAAAAATAAGCCGTTGCGGCTCCAAAAATAAAATCGGTTGTACCATTGATAAAACAGTTTTCAAAATAGATACGAGTTTTTTCTTCAGATAAATAAAGAGTGTCTTGGTTTCCTAAAAGATTACAATTTTTCACAATAACGCGATCGCTTTTAATATGAAGCGCCACCGCCTGTCCCACTCTTCCTGCCGTATTTTCTACAGTAAGATTTTCAAGCGTACAATCATTTCCTTTGATTATGAAAGAATACGAAGTTCCTGTTCCAAATTCTTTCTTTCCCGATGGATCTGGTTCTCGAAGCGGTTTTCCAGAATAATCATCAAATAAAATAATCGTTTTATTTCTGTCTAAACCTTTTAAAGTAATAAAGGGTTTTGAAGCCGGAATTTCCAATTTCTCAACATACTTTCCTGGCTTTATAGTGATTACAACACGTTTCTCCGAATTGTCTTTTACATTATTCACCGCTTCTTGAATGGTTTTAAAATCTCCTGAACCATCTTGTGCAACGGTTAGTGTTAATTTATTATCGAGCGTTTGAGCTGATATTGAAAGTGTCGTTATTAAAAATAAGGATAGAATGTATTTCATGTTTTTCAATTTACTTATTTATCTTGTATTTGTCATTTCGACCGTAGGGAGAAATCTTCGTAAGTAACTCCGTAATCTAAATCATCAATCTTTGTCGAGCTACTTGTGAAGATTTCTCCTTCGTCGAAATGACAAAACTGTGCGTTTATACTTCTATGACAAATTTAAAAATCCGTTTCATCCGCGTCCAAAATTTAGTGCGACATCCAAACCGTCATTTCACCTTTTCCTTTATTTCCCCATGCAAAATACGGAATCAATTTTACCTGTACAGCATCTGCATTTTTAGAAGAAAGCGGCTTGTACAACGTTTTATTCCATGAATTATTTGAATTTATAACGGCTTCTGCATCAATGCTTACTAAATTTCTATTATTCAAGATGAAATTGTTTGTTGCGAAATTCGATTTTAAATTTAAAGCTACATCATTAACACTTACTTTCGAAGGAAGCTGATCTGATTCTAAACAATAAACTAAAGGTCCTCTTTTTACAGCAACCTGATTTTTAACTTCTTCAACCAACGGATTCGCTTCCATCAATTCAACCGGCATTGGAAGATTCAATTCGATTACATCTCCTTTTTTCCATTTTTGGTTTAATTTCAAATAAGTTCCAGAAGCGATCTTATCTGTAATTTTCGAATTATTAACCGAAACTTCAGCATTCTGACTCCAGCCTGGAATTCTTAAAAAGAAATTTTGTAAATCTTTTGGTGCTTTTACAATTTTCAACGTTATTTTTCCGTCCCAAGGATAATTGGTTTGCTGTTCGATTTCGATTTCTTCTCCGTTTAAAGATTTTGTTTTCAATTGATTACTTCCGTATAAATTTACATACAAACCATCTTTCGAAATATTGTAAGCATAATTTCCAACTTCAGCAATTGTTCTCGTTACGTTTGGTGCACAACAGTTGGATAAGGCGATATAACCTTCACGCTCATTTCCCCATCTTTGGTGAAATGGCAAATCATTTGAAACATTCAGCGGATTATTGTAAAGAAATTTTTCTCCTTCTAAATCCATTCCCGAAAGCACACTGTTGTACAATGCTAATTCAACGATGTCAGCATATTTGGCATCTCCCGTAATTTGAAGCATTCTCCAGTTCCACAAAACATTTCCAATATTTGCACAGGTTTCGGTATGAGCTGTTGCATTTGGCAATTGAAAAGGTCTTCCGTAAGCCTGATGAATTTTCTGAACTACTGTTGGATCATACGATGTTCCGTCTGGAGAAACACCATCATATAAAGAACCACAACCTCCTGTAATGTACATTTTACGATACGTTACATCGTCCCAAATCGATTCTAAATTATCTAGTAATTTTTTTTCTCCCGTTTCGGCATACAAATCGGCAACTCCAGCGTAAAGGTAATTCGCTCTTACAGCGTGCCCCATTGCAGTTGTCTGCTGTCTAAACGGAACTCTATCCTGATTGTCATCGGTTCCGTCATTTGTAGTTCCGCGAATGTCAATTAGATTATTGGCTAATTCCAGATATTTCGGATTTTTAGTCGTTCTGTACATTTCTACAATTCCCATATAATGAGACGGACAAATGGCATTTCGAGCCAATTCTGGTGAAGCTTTTTTATAGAAATCATACAAGAAATCAGCAACACCTTTAGCGATATTCAGGAAATTTGTTTTTCCTGTCGCGCGATAATGAATACAAGCTGCAGTCATTAAATGTCCCATATTGTATTTCTCAAAACCCAATTGTTTTTTTACTTCTTCTGGTCCTAAAGTTCCCCAACGTTCATCAATTAAAACTGGCGTATGAATATAACCATCTTTACGTTGCACTTTCGCGAAAAGCGCAATAGCCTTATCCATTTCGGCATCTAGCTTTTTATCTTTTGTAACCGCATAGGTTGCTGCCATTCCCTCAAAAATCTTGTAGAAATCACCATCATGAAACGAAGGCCCTTTGAAAGTTCCTTTGCTTAAACCTGCCGCAATTTCGAAGTTTTTGTAAGCATGCGAAATCTCATCATTATGATACAAATCCCACATATACGGCAAAGTGTTTTTGGTTTCTACATCAAACTGTTCTTTCCAAAAACCGTTTGTCCATTTTACGTCTTGCAAACCAACACTCTGTAATTTCGAATAAGGACTTTCTGAATTGGCAACCAAACCTTTGTTCTGTGCAAAGATTACGGTTGAAAGAAATAAAGAGGATATGATGATGTTCTTTTTCATTTTGATATAAATTTAATCTGCTGGATCTGCTAAATCTGCGAGAGTTTAAATTTTCCTCGCAGATTTAGCAGATTGCGCTGATTTATTTTTTTCTTTTAATCTATTATAATCTCCTAATCTGATTTTTTTTCACGCAGATTTTGCAGATTTTAGCAGATATTTGTTGATTTTTATTCTTTAAGAAAATCTGCGCAGATCTGCCTAAATCAGCCAAATCTGCGTGAAACCTTTTTTTATTTAATAAAGAAATTAATGATTCTACTCATTGAATCTCCGTCTGCATCTTTTACGGTTAAGACGAAAGAAGCAAATCCTTTTTCAACAGTTGTAAACTGAATTTCTTTTCCTTTTAAAACCACTTTTCCATTTTTAAGATCAGAGAAAGTATACACTGGTTTGTTTTCGTATCCTTGGAAATAATCTGTGGCATTTAAAGTCTTTTTCTCTCCCGAATTCAGAAAATAATGAGGTTGAGCCAGCCAGTCTAAATAATTATCCAATTGCGTAAATCCGTCTTTGTCATTATCTTGATTTGCATCTGAGAAATCTCCAGCTTTCGAATTTTCGTTTAAGCCAAAAGCTTTTTCCCACCAGTTTGGCAAACCGTCATGATCTGTATCCCAATCTGTCGGACGAGTTTCTGATGCAAAATTTGGCCATCCGCCTGCATCTTGTTCATTATCGATCATTCCGCCTAAACCGCTTTTACTGCCTTTATAAGTGAAAGTTCCTTTTAAAGTTTCATCAACAATTCTATTATCGTGTTTGTCAAAAAACGGCTGATTAGCACCAACATCTGAAAGCACATTTTTGTAAGTCGCTTTCGCTGATTGCGTTTCTACATAAGAAGGAAAAAATGGTTTGTCTACAAAAGTTTCATAATCTACTTTCTCATTATGACTTATAGTAGATTTTCTGCCTTTATCCTGAGATTTCTCATCAAAATAACCTGGCATAATATTTCCGTTAAAATAATAACGTTGCATTCCTTTTCCAACGCCCTCATGCTGTGCATTTAATGCCACAAATATGGTAGTTGAAGCACCCGGTTTGTAAAAATTGTTTACAAAATTTACTTCGTTTGCTCCTCCGTCAGTTGTTCTTCCTCCCCAGTTGTAAACCACATTGTTTGTGATATCCAATCTTCCTGTGTAATAGCCGTCACCGTTTAAGCCACCGCCTATACTCCAGTTACGACCTTGATTATGTGCCAATAAATTGTGATGAAAACTACCAATATCTCCACCAATTGTTGCCGCAAAACCATGCATTTTTCCAGCAGGATATTTATCATGTCCCGCAATGTTTAAAGCTTCAGAAATTAAAGTTCGCTGTAAAGTAATATGATGCGCACCACGCGAACTAAACGATTCATCTATTGTCCAGCTAATTGAACAGTGATCTATAATACTATAATCTGCGCCCGTTAATCCCATTCCGTCAAAAGTAGTTCCGCCTCCAATTCTCACTTTCAAAAATCGAATTACACCATCATTTCCTGTCAATCCAATTGGCGCTCTGCTGATTGTGATTCCCTCACCTGGAGCCGTTTGTCCCGCAATAGTGATATAAGGCTGATTTGCTACTAATCTCGAAGCCAGTTTTATATTTCCCGAAACATTAAAAACGATCGTTCTTGGACCAATTTCCTGATTAATGGCATCGCGTAAACTTCCCGGACCATCGTCATTTAAATTGGTTACTTCAATCACTTTTCCTCCACGTCCACCAACAGCATAACGTCCATAACCTTCAGCACCTGGAAACGCCAATTGTGCAGGTTTAAATGACCAAACATTTCCTAATGTAACTTCGCCATTATTATCCACTTCATCGACTCTCCAATAATAAGTTGTTCCCGAATATAAATCAGAAACTGTAAAAGATTTCTCTGTTAATTTTCCTTTAAATTCTTTTGAAGATTCAGTTGCGTTTTCTACCGCATTTTTATCTTCACCGAAATATATTTTATGCGATGCTACGTTTTTTACAGCATCCCATTTTAGAGTTAAAGTTTTACCCACTTCAACATGTTCGTCTCTGTTTTTTGGTTCTGGAGTTCTGGCCTGATTCATTAAATTTGGCGTATCAATTTCAAAACCGTTGATTACAATCTGTTTTATAATATCCGGGTTTGAAGTAGGATCAATTTCAAGCCGAACAATTACATCTTTTCCTTTTTCAGCATTAAAAGTAATATACGCCATAGAAGCATCAATTTTAGCATTGGCTCTCTGACTTGCATTTACGGTTTCCTGAAGTTTTCCGTTTACGTAGATTTTTATCGGAGAAAAAGTTTTTCCTGTAATGACATCAAAAGCGTTATGAAATGTCAAAAGTGTATGTCTTCCAGCTTTCAGTCCACTGATTTTCAATTCCAAATTTTCGGACGTAACCAAACCGTCACTTCCTAATTTGTTGTAAAACGGAGCGCTCATTCCAACTTTGTACCATTTTGAAGTAAAGTTTCCTTTTAACTTAAAAGATACATTATTAAATGATTTTTCGGCCTCTTTTCCTTCATTAATCACCCAAGAATCATAACTAGGATCATGAACTTCTTCTAGTCTTCTTTGAAAAAAATCAAAGTCAACTTTTACAATTTGTTTATCAGTATTTGCGACTGATTGTGCTTGTCCGTTTGTGGTTAAAAGCATGGACAAAACTGCAAGCACTTATTAATTTCTTTATCATTTTAATTAGCAATAGTTAGTTTAATTTTGTTTTCTCTACTTCAGATTTTCCAAGCAGATTTATAATATCTTTTTTTCTTTCTTCTGGAATTACTTTTAAAACCTTCAATTCTCCATTCACGAGTTCGGCTTCAATTGTTGTATTTTGTTTGGCGTGTAATTTAAAATGAACGTTCCAATCTTTTGGCCACGCTGGGAAAAGATAGATCTTTCCGTCTGCTTCCTGCAAAAGCATTTCCTGCATGCCAATCATTCCCGATCCGCCCCAATTATGATCTGGAACCCAGTCAAATCCTGGTCCCCAAAAAGCTGGAAAACGTCTTTCTGAATTGGCCATTTTAAGTGTATTGTATTTCATCGCTTCTTCGGTTAAGCCCAAACGAGCCGAGAAAATATTATCTTGTTTCCAACCTACATGACTTCTAAATTTTAAAGCATCTGGATCGTATTTCCATGTATTTAAAGCCGTTTCCAAATCAGGTTTTCCAACACCATAAATTCCCCACGGATAAACAGGATACAATTGCGGAACTTCTGAATTATTAACTCTTTCCCAAGTTTTAGCGGGAAGTAAAACTTTATGATTTTCAATCTGCCCGAAATTTAAAGGCGGAATTCTAGTTTGAAATGCTTTTAAATATTCTGAGTCTTCTTTTGACAATTGATTTCCGGAAAGGTTTAAAAGTTTTTCTGTAATTACCTGTAAAGCCGAAATCGTACTATTGGCATTATTCGCCATTTTATACGTTTCTGCTCCTGAACCCGAAAAAGAATTAATTTTCCATTTCCATCCAAAGTTTTTCTTCCTCTTTGTTTTGCTAAATATTGATAATGATCATCAAAAAATCGAAGACAGCTTATAATAAATTGATTGTATTTTTGAATGTCTTCTCCCGCATATTCTTTCTGCTGTAACATCATTTGGCAGAACTCGAAAACCGTATCCCATTCGTATTCGAGCCACGCATTATATTCCATTCCTGGATCGTAATCTGCGGGACGTTTCCATTCGTATTCAGCTGGATTTGGCAAGCCGAAATTTTCTAATTGTTCTGTGAATGATGCACCATTATGTTTCCAGTAAACTTTGCTTCTTAATTCAGCATTTTTTTGAAGACTTACGTAATAATCCAATTGCGATTTCATCATATCAAAATCACCACTTTTTACCATCGGAAAATAAACCAATCGCTGATTTTGAGCCGTCATCGTTCCTCCTCCCCAATTTCTGAAATCGGGCGTAAAATTGAGGTCTTTATTTGTGTAAACAGGATCAACCGTAAAAAGCCCGCCGTTGAATTTGGTTGGATATTTTCCGTACGCATTGCATCCAAGCATGTATCGGAACAATTGATAATTCTGCCCAATTTGATACACCGAATCTTTGGCAGTTGACTGATTTTTTTGAGTGAAAATAAAACTGCGATTCCAGAAGTTATTCCACCATTTTTGAGTGTTTTTTTCGGCTTGTTTTGCTGTATTTTTATTTGCCGAAATCAAACTTTTTAATCCATTATCCCAAGTAGAAAAATCAGATTGATTGGTGTTTAAATAAATTTCTAATGCATGTTTTTTGGATGGTTTAATGCTTGTTAAATTAAAGCCTTTAAAATCGGTATCCTGATATTTTCCAAGATATGTTCTGTCTGGTTTTAAATTATCGCCTTTCATGAATCCACCAAAAGTCAAATTCGCAATTGGGTTCAGCATTTGGTCTTTTACCGATTCCATTTTCTGCTGTTTTACCGCAACATCAAAAACAGTATTTTCTCTATTTCTGTGGTAAAATTTAACTCCATTATTTTCAAACGAAATAGAATCTTTATAGGTAATAAGTTCTCCCTTAGGCGCCCATTTATATGAATTAGCGTTGTTTTCTTTTCCTTTTGGATAACGATTTTGATAACGCCAGCTTTCATAAGAAGCCGTCATTTTCAGTGCATTTTTACTTTCTAAATCAACATGAATTATGGGTTTAAAAACATCTACCCAAAGTTTGATTTTAGTATTATTCTGCCCTAATAAAATATAACCGTCTTTGAGTTTCAATTCCTGACGAAAACCATCTTTTCCTTCAAAAGGATTTGGGCTTAACGTCACTTTTACACGACCTAATTTCAATAAAGTATTATGTTCGTCGAAAGTTCCGCTTCGGGAAAAATAGAAATACAAATCACCTTTCTCTACCCAGACATTCATACCAATATCACCGCCACCCAAAGGCATCGATTCTGATGAATTGTTGCTTTGCGTTGTCCAAACCTGATTGTAATTATCAAGTGCAGGGATTTGCGCTCTAAGACAAAGCGTCGTGAAGAGAAGTAGTAATAGTATATTATTTTTCATTTTTTACGTTTTCCTGCAAGGTTTCCAAAACCTTGTAGGTATATTTTTTGTTCTCTCGCAGATTTGACAGATTGAGCAGATTTATTTTTATCTCCAAAATCTGCCAAATCTGCGAGAGTTATAAATTAAGCTTCTTAAAAATCATTATTTTGGATCCAAATCTTTGTCGAGTTACTTGCGAAGATTTCTCCTTCGTCGAAATGACAAACTAGACGCCAAAACTCATAACTCATCATTCACAATTCACAATTAACAATTCACAATTAACAATTCACAATTAACAATTCACAATTAACAATTCATAATTACCATTCGTCTGTTCTAAATGAAGAAACTGGCAAACCACCTGCGCTAAACAATTCCGCTTTAGCGAAATCCTTCCATAAATATCTTACCGCAACAGGATTCTTTACTTTACCCGAAGTCAAAACCACTGATTTTCTTCTGAGCACAGTTTTAGCTGGATAAAAAACTTTGTCTTCTCCTGCTATTTCAAAACCAGTTACTTCTTTATCATAAGATGTAATTCCGTTTGCAACATCATCAAAAGAAACCGTTACAGCACCATCTTTTATTTCCATCGATTTGTATTTCGGACTTTCGAATTCGAAACCTTCAATTCCGTATGTTCTTGCCAAAGCTTGAAAAGCTAATCGATTCCCTCCTTTTTCTTTGTCCATTGGATGAATGTTATTTTCTTCTCCAACATCCATTAAAACTGCCATTGCTGCATTCGGAATTTCCTTTGAAGCCTTAAACTGCGCTTCTCTCAAATAAGCTGAATTGTATTTTTCCTGATAATCTTTTGGGTGAAAAGAAGCATAATTGAACGGTGCGATCTGCGCATAGTAAAACGGAAAATCTCCTTGTTTCCATAACGCTCTCCAACTGCTGACCATTTTCTTCATTAAAGCGGTATATTCAGAAGCTCTTTCGTAATTCGACTCGCCCTGATACCAAATACAGCCTTTAATTCCGTAACCAATTACAGGCGAAAGCATTCCGTTAAATAAAGTTGTCGGAACACGATTCGGATCTTTTGCCAATTCTTCTTTTGTGGTCGGAATTTTAGCACTTGTAAAATCTTTCAGCATTTCCTGATTCATCCACGCTTCCATGCTCGAACCTCCGTACGAAACATGAATCAATCCAACCGGAACATTTAAAACTTCCTGTAAAAGCGACCCAAAATACCAAGCTGTTGCACTAAAATTTGAAGTCGATTTTGGAGAAGCTTCTTCCCATTTTCCTTCGAAATCTTGCAAAGGTTCCAAAACCGTTGCTCTTGGAATCGTAATTAAACGAATGTTTTTATTGGTCGATCTTACAATAATTTCGTTTCCATTTTTAACTGGCTGACCTTGAAATCCTTTCAATGGCATTTCCATATTCGATTGTCCTGAACAAAGCCAAACTTCACCTAATAAAACATTTTTGATGGTTACTTTTTCGTTTCCTTCTGAAACTTCAATCGTGTATGGGCCACCAAAAGAAGAAGTCTGTAATTCTGTTTTCCACTTACCTGAAGCGTCTGCTTTTGTTTTATAGCTTTTAGAATCCCACGAAGTTTTGATTATGATGTTAGCGTTCTTTTCTGCCCAGCCCCAAATTGGTGCGTTAGATTTTTGCTGTAGCATCATGTTATCAGTAAACAATGCTGGCAGTTTGATTTTTGCACTGATTTGAAGACTTGCTAAAATCGTTAATAATGCAATAATTGATTTTTTCATTTTTTATTTATTTTTTGCCACAGATTAAAAGGATTAGAAAGATTTTTTTCGCCACGAATTCACGAATTTTCCTTACTTCTGCACCATTTAATATATGGTTATTTTTTTTCAATTGCCTCCAGCTTTAGCTGGAGGTTAAAAATATTCGAACTTGTCGGGCTTTAGCCAAACTAATTATTTGGCTAAAGCCCTTATCTATTTATCTTATGAAACCTCCAGCTAAAGCTGGAGGCAATTGATTTCTTTTTATTTTTCCAAAAGAAATCTTTTTAATCCTTTTAATCTGTGGCTAACATTTATTTCTCCTGTAAAATTATAACTGGCCCTAATAATCCAGCTTTCAACAACGGTTCTCCTTCTAAACGAAACGGCGCTGTTGTCCATGTCAGTCTTTCTTCTTTTGGTAATTTTTGATCGCCAATTAATCTATTTGCCCACGTATTTGTAACTTTTATTTCTATCGTGTTTTTTCCTTTTTGCAAAGCTTTTGAAATATCAGTTTTGAAAGGGAAAGTCCAAAGCGTTCCGCAATCTTTTCCGTTGATTTTGATTTCGGCAATATTTGATATTTCACCTAGATCCAACCAGATTTTATTGGTTTCTTTTCCTTTCCAGATAAACTCTTTTTCATAAACTACAGTTCCAGAATAATATTTAATCTGATCATTTTCAGAAGTACTCCAGTCAAAAAGTTTATTTGTTTTTACTATTTCTTTCGGTCCTTTAAATTCAGGATCAAATTGTAATTTCCAATTCTCATCTAAAGTCTGAACTTTCTCAAATTGCGATACTTTTTTGTAATTTTCATTTATAAGTTCTTTTATCTCATCTTTAAAAATCACAAAACCAGATTCGTTGGCCTCTAATGTTATCGTAACAATTGTTCTTTCATCTAAAATCATCCAACTGTCTAAATCTGACGTTTGATCTGTCACAGGATTGTACCATTGCGGAACTTTTCCAGCTATTCTGAAAGAAGCATCGAATGTTCTTTTTTCTGCTTTTTGATTGGAAATAAAATAAATATCTTCGGTATCTGATTTACGATGCGCCCAAGCCAATGTTTCTGAATCAGCTCGGTTTAAATTTGGAAAATAAACGTCTTGCGTGATTCCAATTGAAGTAAAATCATTTCCTAAATACGGTAATTTGATAACCGTACCTTTTCCGATTTTCCATGTTAATGAATTGGCATTATTCCAGATTTCATCAATTACATTCTCCCATTTTTTTTCATTAGCTTCTGATTGAATTCCTGGCTGAAGGTTTGGTTTTTCATCTACAAAAATCGTTGCTCCATCTTTTATTAATTGGAGGATTTTTTCGGCGGAAGCCAAAGAAAGCATCTTATTTGGTGCCATTTTATGACTTCCTGGGAAGAATAAAGCTCCATATTCAATTCCACCATCAAACGAAATTTTTCCGTTTACTACTTTCGCTCTATTAATTAAAACATCGGCATTGAAAGAATCATATTGATAACCATTTAGCGGATTAATCCATTGTGATAAATCGGTGATGTTTTTAGAATAGGTCACTTCTTTTGGCATTTTTGCCGTTGGCTGACCTTCATTTTCTAAACGGATTTTCTCGCTTTCCAATCTTTCTTTTCCAAATACATTCGGAATAAAAGACACTAATCGATCTGGAACAAAAGAACGGGAAGGAAAATCTTCTCCAATAAAAACTGCCAGATCAATTACTGGTTTTCCTTTTTGCAATTGAAACTGCACTCTTTGACAATAATCAAACCATGCTTTTCCGGGTTTCCACCAAGTTTGGTCCCTTTGAAAAAAAGTTCCGATATCATCTAAAGTCATTCCTGGTTTTCTATCCGTCCACGGATTATGGACAAAAACGTGATAGAATAAACGGTTAATTCCTAAAGCATAATTCCGGTCTGCCGTTGTTTTTAGATTTCCGGGATGTTCGTCCCAATCCATTCTCAGAGCCGTAAAAGATTCAGCCTGAATAATATCTTTTCCGTAAATATGTCCGCCTGAAATGGCATCAACCATGTCAAAAGGTTTATCGTGGGTTGGGCTTTTCAGCCAAAATTCTCCACTTGGATAATCGACATATTTATAATGAAGCAATGCATCGCTTGTTACAACCGGTGCCACATTTTCGGCACTTAATTTTATGTTATTTTCTTTGGCGATTTTTGCTACTGTTCCGTAGAAATTATCGGCAACTAAATCGGCAATTGTTTTTCTAACATCGTATAAAACTTTCTCTGAAAAATCGGCATTTTCTACTGGAACTCCAGCCATAACTGGCAGATATTCTATAATATCATAACCACGTCTCTTTTTAAATTCAGCTTGAAAAACTGAAGACCAATTTTGACTTCCGCATTCCCAACTGTCAAAATGAAGGATTTCAAGAACTTTCGAAGCCAATTCAGGTCCAGCAGAACGAACGGCTTCTCCAAACCAATGATCCAACTGAAAACGAATTAATTCTGGATTAAATTTATCAACTTCCAGTCCTTTTCCTGCTCCGCCAGTGGCATTTTCATGCCCTGTAGAAGTATGTCCCATTCGGATGATTTTCCACTTTCCTTTTGGTGCTTTCCAGTTTAGGTTTCCATCAGCATCAACAAAATTAGAGATATTGATAATTTCTGATTTTTTGAATGCATCAGAATTCAGAATTTCTTTTTCTGTAGTCTGCGGAGTTAAACGCCAAATTGCTCCTGATTTTCCTTCGTAATTATTAATCAGTGATTGATTCGAAAGGGTTATTTTACTGACTTTCAAATTCTGTTTCCACTTCGCAAAATCCAAATCTTCTGCTCCAGGTTCTGTTCCTTTTGGATCATACACAAATCTGAAATATTTTGCTGTTACTGGCGTAATAGTATGGGTATTTGGAAAATCCATATCCTGCCAGCCGTGACGTGGCGCAATCATTCTTTCGTGGAATCTAAAATTTATTCCGTCATCACTCACTTCGACAATAAGACGCTGTGCCTGAAAATCTCTTCCTTTGGTTTCAATTACAATAGATTTGCAGGTAAAAGGCTGGAGAAATTCATATTGAATCCATCCAGCATCGGCAAACTTGAAGTTTTCGTCTTTTTTAAGATCAGCCAAAAACGATGCATCGGTATTGTTTGATGTCGTTACTTTTGGCAATTGTATTTGCGAAGTAATTTGGTATTCTTTTATCGGAATCGCAAAAGTGGCAATGTCTTTATAATAGTCTTTGTAATGTTCTGGAACTGGCAGTTTCAGTGCCACTTTTTTTCCACCTGAAATTTCAGTCGTTGACCAGACTACTTTCTGCATAGACATTTCTGGTGTAATCCACGGCCCGCCTGCAACGGCAAATCCGTCAGCTCCGTGAAAAGCTAGTTTTAACCCTAAACGATCTGCTTCTTTAAAAGCCCAATGAATCATATCCCAAAATTCAGGCGTCAACTGTAAAACTGGCGGATCTATCAAGGGCGGATTTGCTGGCCCTTTAATAGTCATTAAATAAGCTCCCGCAATCCCAGCTTGTTTCATAGCTTCTAAATCGGCTGTAAGTCCAGCTTTAGAATACGCTGATTTCATCCAATACCAATACACCCAAGGTCTTGAGGATTCTAAAGTTGGCTGAAAAGATTCTTTTTTATGGATTTCCTGTGCAGAGACGAGGCTTGCTAAAAGGATGATAAAAAAGAGGTGTTTTTTTTGAAACATTATTCTTTGTTTTATTTCGTTTGTAAACCTGACAGGTTTTTGAAACCTGTCGGGTTTGATATTCGCCATTTTTATTCGTTTGTTTTGTCATTTCGACGTAAGGAGAAATCTTTGTGAGTAGCTCCGCATGCTGGATCACCTTTGTGGAGTTTCTTGCGAAGATTTCTCGTTCCTCGAAATGACAAACTGTATCTTTAATTTATAGTTCTTAATTTTAAAATTATCAATACTTAAACTTCTTCAAACTACTTTCCAATTCATTTTTTGAACCGCTGAACGGCGTCAAATAAAAACTATACTCATAATTTCCAGATTTAATCTGATATTGTTCTAATGGCTGCGCTACAATCGTCCAGCTATCGTTTCCTCCCACTCCCATTTGGATTAAATCGATGTTTACAGTCAAGAATCCTGGATCTTTCAAATCGTATGTATGTCCTGATAAACTTAGGTTTTCTTGTGTGTATGGCCATGCGCCCATGCTTAGAACTTTATTATCGTTTACAACCAAAAAACCATTGTTTTTCTGCGGAGTGCTTAATGCCATCCACCTTACATCACATCTGTTTCCGTTTTCTTGCGGTTTTGGATAATGTTCGATAAAATCATTTATTGGAAGCGAATATTTTCCAACAAACGAACCAAAACTTCTGTCGCTGTAATTTTCTAATTCTCCTTTACCGTACCATGAAATTTGATCGAATTTTCTCTGAACTCCCATCTGCATTCCGATTTTTGGAATGTTTGGTAATTTGTTTGATGCTTTTAAACTGTAATCTACTTTTATTAATCCGTTTGGTAAAATGTTGTAAACTACTTTTACGTTCGCACTGTCTTTTATGACTTCGTAATTGCTTGTAATTTTGATTTCTGAAGCTGATTTGTCAATTGAAATGTTAACCAATTTTGGTTTTGCTTTATACCATTGTTTCAGTAGCTTTTGCGATTTCCATCCACGTTTGTCGTTATCTGTAAGTGGTCTTACAAAGTTTGGCATTAGCGGTGCGAAAACTTGTTCTTCTCCGTTAAAAATATAAGAACTTAAAGCTCCGTTTGTTTTTCCAATTGTAATATCAAAAGTTTTTCCTTTGATTTTAAAATCTGAATCTGATTCAGAAACGTTCAGCGTTTCTTTTTTAGATTCTGGCGAAACAGCCTCTTTCTTTTTCAATATGAACTGATCTTCCGCAACGGCGTAACCTTTTGTTGCCCAAAGCTCGTCTTTTGAAAGTTGGAATTCTATATTTAAAATATATTCGGCATCAGCTTTCATTTTTGGAAGATAAGAACTGATATCTAAAGTTGTTGATTGCCCTGCTTCTACTTTAAATGGTTTTAAAATTTGAGTTTTGATTACATTTCCGTTTTCCAACACTTTTAAAACTGGAATATATCCTTCTAAAGATTTAACAGCTTGACGATTTTTAATTTCTAACTGATTTCCGTTTAAAGTCGAAATCGCTGGCTGATACACCCATTTATTTTCAAAAATGGAACCTTTTGGTTTTCCGTTAGAATCTACAATTCCTTTTGTATTGAAGTTCCCGTCATGGTATTTTTCGCCAAAATCTCCTCCGTGAGCAAAATAATTCTGCCCTGATCTCGAATCGAATTTCAAAAGCCCCTGATCTTTAAATTCCCAAATACAACCTCCGATAACTCTTGGAAGCGAACGGAATTCATCCCATAATTCTTTTAAATTTCCAACTGAATTCCCCATCGCATGAGAATATTCCACAAAAATAATTGGACGAGTATCTTTCTTTTGATCTACTAAAAACTTAGGTGTGAAAACGCCCGGATAAAAACGGCTCACCATATCGACATACGAATCATCCTGCGGGTTTTCAAATCGATAAGCATGATCGATTGTTTTTGGATATCCTGGATCAAGCGGATCGATATATCCGTCTAATTTGGCATTTCCTTGCGCTGGTTCATAATGAACTGGACGGGTAATGTCGAAATCGTGAACCCAACCCGACATTGCGAAGATGATTTGGCCCTTTTCCTCCTTCGTTTCCTAAACTCCACATCACGACCGATGGATGGTTTTTATCTCTTTCGACCATTCGGATCATTCTTTCCATATAAGCATTTGTCCAAAGTGGGTCGTTGCTTAATTTACCGCCAATTCCATGTGTTTCCTGATTGGCTTCGTCCATGACCATAATTCCGTATTGATCGCATAATTCGTAGAAATAAGGATCATTTGGATAATGACTTGTACGTATAAAATTGAAATTGAACTTTTTAATCGTAGTGATATCTTGCTTGATATCTTCTCTAGTAACCGCTTTTCCTCTTGTGGGATGATGATCGTGACGGTTTACGCCATAAACATAAGTTTCTTTTCCGTTAATGAGCATTTTTCCATTCTCTTTCGAAAATTCAATCGAACGGAAACCAACTTTACAGCTTTTGGCTTCGGTAACGTTTCCGTTTTTATCTTTTATCGAAATGACCATCGTGTATAAATTCGGCTCCTCTGAACTCCATTTCTTTGGATTTTTGATCGTTTCCTGAAAAATCCAAAACGTACATTATCCAAACGAGGATAACTTTCGTTGATTAAATCAATCACAGGTCTTTGAAGCGGTTCTTTGAACATTGCCGTATTATTGGCATCGTACAATTGAACATTCATCGTATAATCTTTAATTTTTGCTCCAGTCAGATTTTCTACTTTCGGACGCAGTTTAAAAATTGCATCTGTATATTGTTTGTCTAATTTAGTTTGAACAAAGAAATCCTGAATTCGTAATTTTGGTTCGGCCATAATGAAAACTTCACGCTGGATTCCGCTCATACGCCAATGATCCTGATCTTCTAAATAAGAACCATCTGTCCAACGAATTACACGAACTGAAACTACATTTTCTCCTGCTTTTAAATATGGTGTAATATCAAATTCTGATGGCAGAAAACTGTCTTCTCCATAACCTAAAAATTCTCCGTTAAGCCAAACTTCAAAACCTGAACTTACGGCTCCAAAATGTAAAGTCACGGTCATATCTTTCCAATTTTCAGGAACCGTAAAACTGCGTTGGTAAGAACCAACTCCGTTATAATCTTTAGGAATATAAGGCGGATTTATTGGTCGAAACGGATAAACGGCACTTTTGTAAATCGGATTATCGTATCCTTTCATTTCCCAGTTTGAAGGCACTTCGATTTTATCCCAACCTGAAACGGTGTTTTTATAGAAATCTTTTGATGCTTCTTTTAGATTTACTGCATATTTAAAATCCCAATCGCCGTTTAGCATTTGGATTCGGCTTTTGGTTCTGTCGCCTTTTAAAGCATCTTCAACAGAAGAATAAGAATAAGCAGTTGCTCTTGATGGCTGTCTATTGATACTCGTAATTGTTGGATCTTCCCACGGAGCGAATTCGTATTTTTTATGTAATTCCGGAACTCCCGCTGGTTCTCCTGTTACGGATTGTGCCTGCGTGTAAGTTGTGAATAGTAAAATGTAAAATGTATACGTCAAAAATCGTAATCTGAAAAATGGATTATTGTATTTTGATGAAAACATTGGCTTTATATTATTGTTCATTATTATTTGATTCAATTGTCCCTACGGGACAAAATTTCCTTTGCGATAATTTGTTTTTTCTACCGACGAGAGCCTCCTAACGGAGTCATTTCAGTTGGGAGTATTAAGATATTTCATAACTCATAACTCATAACTCATAACTCATAACTCATAATTATTTCTTCTTTTTCTCCGGCGGTGCCACAAAATTCAATTTGCTTTTTCCTAAATCTTTAGATGTTGCAATGGCAATTCCTCTTTGTTCTGCTTTGTTAACGGCACAATAAAAATGATACACAATTCCGTCGTGTTTTACAACAAATGACTTATGCGCAAACATATCATCGTAAGGTTCTGATGATTTAACTAAATCGTCGCCTTTCCAGTCCGTCCAGTTTACTAAATCATTCGAAACGGCAAAACGGTTAAATGCACCTTGATTCCAACCTGTCCAAAAAGCTCCAAAATAGAACATTACCCAAGTATCATTAATACGCTGAATATAAGCATCTCCCGAAATTCCTTTATGATGATTGATTAAAGGTTTATCGCCATAACGTTTCCATGTTTTCATGTCGTTTGAAACCGCCATCGCAATACGTTCAGCACCTTTTGCAGGATTGATACTATCGCCACGGGCATTGTAATACATGATAAAATTGTGTCCTGTAACTTTGTCTTTATCACGAATTACACTGTTTTTATACATCGTACTATTATCCCACCATTTAGCGTCTTTGTCTTTTGGTGTTAAAACCGGATTTTCTAATCTTTGAAATTCGTGTGGTTTTGTCGGAGCTTCTTTTGTGTAAGCCATTCCGATTGATAGAACGCCTGCTTCGTAACCTTTGCTGTCTCCGCCAAAATAACTCATCCAGTATTTGTCATCGTATTTTTCCCATTCGTAGCTTCCGCCCCAAGTCAAATCTTGCAACGAAATATATCCTGCTTTTTGGTTGACATCCCAATGTTTTTCATTTTCTGAAAAAGACATTACTTTTCCTAGATGTTTCCAATCTAAAAGATTATCGCTTTCTGCTAGCCAAGTTTCGTAACCTCTTCCGTCGTAAATTAAATACGTCATATACCATTTGCCATCTTTTCTAAATACACTCGGGCAATCCATTTTGTATGAGTTGTCAGTTGGAACCATTACCAAGCCGTATTTGTAAGGCGTTTTGATTTCTTCGTAAATCTCCTGCATTACACTATCAGTAATTTCTCTTTTCTTGTATTTGGTAGCACAGCTTGTTATGACAAGCGCTGAAATGGCAATTAGTAGATATTTAATTTTCATTTTTTGGTTATATTTTGGTCCGTGGATGATGCGGATTTTATTTTGTTTCTCTCGCAGATTTTGCAGATTTAGCTGATTTTTTTATCTACCTGATCTGCAAAATCTGCGGGAAACTTTAATTTATTTTTTCAATTCCTTTAATTTAGACTCCATAACGTCTTTGTTTAATTTTACTTTTACCATTCCTGTTGGATGAAATCTCCTTTTTAGATCAATGGCGTTATAGACTATTGTGTAAACGTCATTTCCTTCTGGTATTAAACATAATGGCGTTCGCATAATATCCCACCATTTATCGACTTTGGTTTCGATTGGTAAATAATGAGCTTCAGCCCAATTAACACCGTCTGCTGATAAAGAATACGCAATCATATTTGGTAAATGATGTCCCCAACCGTCTGGACCTCCGTCGAAAATGGCGATGTACATTCCATTTGGTAATTGACTTACTATTGGATTTTCTACAAATAACGGATGCATGGTTTTAATGGGTTCCAAACCTTTATTCATTCTTAACCAAGGGCCTTCTAAACTTTTGGATTCTGCTAAAGCCACAAACCAGCCTTTACCAGATTTCTTCGGATAATCTGCCCATGAATTGAACGGATAAGCACCACTGTAAAATCCAAAATATTTATCGCCAACCTGATACGGAAAAAACGAAGCAACACCCTGACGACCTTCCCAAGGCTGAGAATCCAATCCTGGTTCCATAATGATTCCCATATCTTTATACGGCCCGCCGATTCCGTTGATTCCATCAACCGTTGATTCACAACGCCAAATTCTTCCGAATGAATGATTTGGTTCTATTTCTTTACTAACAGTATAAGCCAAATAATAGCCGTACCATTTGTTTTCTTTTTCGTTGAAAATTGGCATATAAGACCAAATAGTCGCTCGACGATCATTCATCGGATTATCGTCTTCTGTAACGGCATAAGTTCCGCTTGCTTGATAAATAGTTGATTCTCTTTTCCAATGGATTGCATCTTTACTTGTCCAATGTCCGATTTTGGTTTTTACACGATCGTAATAGTAATCTACTCCTTTTTCTCCAGCTCTTTCAGTTGGAAACATGTGATACGTATCGCCAACTTTTACAACGCGTCCGCCTTCAAAACCTCCCTGAATTCCTTCAGTTCCAGACATTCCTTCGTCAATAACAGGTTTATTTTCTCCACCAATAATTTCGAAAAGTGGTTTTTCATCTGAAAATCCTTCAACGATAAAAGTTGGGTTCCAAAGTTTTCCATCTGGAAAATTGGCATTTCTTGGTTCTAGTTTTTCAGAAGCTTTTACAACTCCTAAAACTGCAAATAATCCTTTTTCAAAATTTAATGTTTGAGTTCCTTTTGAGAAAGAAATCGCATATACATTAACCGAAGGCAATCCTGTTATAGTAACCCCACTTTCTAAAATTAATTTAGCATTTTGAAGCTTATCAGCTTGAAGATAATCTGAATTATTTTCTTGAAAAACTCCAATCAAAACCTGAACTTGTTCTTTAAATTTTAATTGTAATGGAGCATTAGTTCCATTTTTATATTTCTCTAAAGGAAGTTCAATTCCTGTTAAACCTTGCAATTCTGGAGCTAAACGAACAATATTGTGTTTGCTTCCTGAAAAAACGTGTGCGTATTGCGTGGTTTTGAAAGTTTTGTAATTTGATTTTACGATTTCAAATGAAGCTGGTTTCCATGCTGTGGTTTGTGCTGTGGCTTGGATGCAGACGGTTAATAACATTAAGAATGCTGTTTTTAATTTGAAGTTGTATTTTGTGTTTTTTGAAAACATTGGTTTTTTATTTTTTTATTGGCTTTTATTCTTTCTTATGCATTTCTTCAATCTTGTCATTTCGACGAAGGAGAAATCTTCGTTTGCTGAGCACGCTTTGCAGATCAATCTTTGTGGAGCTACTTGCGAAGATTTCTCCTTCGTCGAAATGACAAATTGAACGTGACAATCTTTATGGTTACGAGCGTGATTCCTCCTTTCAGTCGGAATGACAAACTGGGCGTTATAAACTATCGGTTAATCACTAATTACTAATCACTCATAACTCATAATTCATAATTCATAATTCACAAAGCCTTATAACTCACTTTATACTCCACATTCGGTTTTACAATCAATTGATATTTGTTTTTTGCTAATTCAGTAATTATTCCCGAGTTTGTTTTAGGTTTGCTGGCACTTTCAAAAATCAATTTTCCTTGTCCTTCTCCAGCTTTTACTTTGATTTCTTTGGTACTGCAATACACGACAACTTCCCCGTTTGGTGTTGGTACTTTTCCTTCCATCCATTTTAAACCGCCTAAATTTGGTTTGATTTCGTATTCTGAATAACCTGGAGCAGTTGGTTTTACACCTAAATAATATTTTCCTAATAAGTAAATCGGACTTGCGCCCCAAGCATGGCAAAGACTTTTCCCGTAAGGACGACCATACATCGTTAAATGTTCCGTTCCCTTTTTGTTCGGATTGTATTCTTCCCAGAAAGAGGTTGCACCTTCATTTAGCATTCCGCCCCAATAATCTTTCATTTCTTTTAAAACGTAGTTTTGTTCCCCCATTGCGCATAATGCTTCCAACTCATAAAAACGCATGTATGGAGTTGTGATTTGAAGAACATCTTTATTCAGTAGCACTTTATTTTTTACGCTTTGTTTCTGTTCTTCAGTAAAATAATTGAAGAAAATACCGAACATATTAGCGTATCTGGTTACAATATTTTGAATTTTTCCATCGATACGCTGATGTTTCATTACGTTTTCTTTTTTATCCCAAAAGACATCAAATAATTTAGTTTTTAAATCAGTTCCCAATTTCTGATATTGTTTTTGATCTTCGCTTTTCCCAGCAATTTCAGCACTCACTGCCATCGCTTCAAGACTTCTCGCTAAAAGCATCTGTTCAAAACTCACTTCGCCTGTTTTTGGAAGTCCATCTGCCCAATCAATAAAAACCCAGTCGCCTTCTAAAGGTTCCAAAAATCCGTTTTTGTTTCTTCTTTCTAAACAGAAATCCATAAGCGATTTCATTCTTGGATAAAAAGTTTTGATGAATTTTGTATCGCCTGTATGTAAGTAATAATCGTAAACACCTACAAACCAATACAGCGAATAATCCATTATAATGTTTACATGAGCCGTTACAGGATCTTTTCCGCGAAGCGCTAACAAAGTTCTTTCTACCGAAGCCGAATCAAAGAATAAATAATAATTCATTAAATAACTTTGATAAGCATCGCCAGACCAAACCCAACGGTCGCGTTTAATTCCGTCAATAAAAAATTCGCGAGAAGTTAAATGCATCGTATAAGCCGACACATCCCAAATTTTATTCAATTGCTCGTCAGAAGATTTGAATGCTCCACGATAGTCTAATGGCAGATATTCATAAAGCATCGAAATAGAATCGTACTTCACCCCTGCATCTGCTTGCACCTGAACATAACGGAATGCTTTCGATCCATCATGTGTGTAGATTTCAGGCTGTTTTCCATCAAAAGATAAATGATCTAAAGTTTCGCATTTGGCAGAATCCAAAGCTTCTTCACGAGATTCTCCATAATACAATGCTAGTTTACCTTTTCCTTTTAAACCATGAATTTTAATGTAACCGAAAGTTTCTTTGCCAAAATCTACTAATTGACCCGCTCCTATTTTCTCTGTTTTCTTAGCACTTAAAGGTTTGGTTGTTAGTTTAAACTCAGAAGGTTTATTTTCTGGCGAATTAAAATTCCAAGAACCAACAGGAACCCACGGCGTGCCAGATTGCTGTGCTTTTCCAGTTTCATCAATCCAAAGTTTATCTTCGTTAGTTACTTTCCAAGAAGCATCAGATTTAACATATTGACCCGAAATATAAATAGCCGGCAATACTTCCTGATTGTAAACTTTAAAAGAAATTTTGTGTTTTCCGGCAGGAACTGCGATTGATTTTGGCTGTCCGTAAATTTGAACGCCGTCTAAAAGTAATTGAAAAGGTCCTTCTGAAAAGATTTTCACTTCATCTGGCTGTGGAATATCTACTTCTGTCTGAAAAGTGACTAAAGCATACGGACTGTAATATTGCCAAAGCGGAGGAAATACGGCTTCACGTTCTGTACGTCTTACTTGCATTTTGTTGCTTAACCAAACTTCAAAATCTCCTGGATACCAGATCCATGTCGCTTCTTTTGGTTTTTCTTGTGCAAATGACAGCGAACAGGAAAAAAGGGCAACAAAAAGAAGTAAAGTCTTAAAAATGGGAAAGCGGTTTAGCATAGTTAGTGTATTTTGGGACTAAAGTTAAGTGTTCTTATCACATTTCACACCCTGCACTATCCTGCTATTTCATAAAAAACAGTACTTTTTGATAATTTTTTAAGGGAAAAATTATGGCTTATCACTTTTTTAGTAATAAAAAAAATGATGTTAGAATTTTATGGGCCGCGGATGAGATGGATTCGCTATCGCGAAGACTCGGATGAAACGGATTTATTTTTTCTCTTTATTGTCATTTCGACGAAGGAGAAATCTCCACGAGAAGCTCTAAAAAGATTGGACTTTCGTTGCGGAGTTACTTGCGAAGATTTCTCCTTCGTCGAAATGACAAAGATTGTGGTTATCTTAGATAAAAACAAAAAAAATCCGTGTAAATCAAATCCGTTTAATCAGCGTTCAATTTACATTCAAAACCTAAGCAATCATTTTATCGTTCTCATTTTCATCTTCTAAAATATAGTTAGAAGGCGTTTTGCCCAAATGCTTTTTGAACATATAAATAAAAGCACTCGCTGTTTCGTAACCTAAATCTAAAGCGATTTCTTTTATGGATTGTTTTTCGCCTAATCTTTTAATGGCTTCTAGTAATTTCATTCGGGTGCGCCAATCGCTGAAATTCATTCCCAATTCTTTTATGAATAATCGCGATAAAGTTCGGTCTGCTCATAAAAGAAAGTTCAGCATAATAATCAATCGTTTGTTTACTCGAAACATCACTCATTAAAAGTTCTACCACTTTCTGCGACTCTTTCATCATTTGTAGTAGGCAAAAATGTGGCGCTTGGCACTATTAAAGCCAGTTCATCTAAAAAGACATAAATGATTCTTAATTGTGATTCTGTTAAGTTGCCACTTGTTCCAAAAGAAATGATTTTGAAAACCAACTGCTTTAAAAACATCGGAATATCAAACGAAAAACTCTTTTCTGGCAATCCTCCAATTGCAGAAGGATCAATAAAAACACTGTAATAGTTAACGTCTTTCTGAAAAGTAACCTGATGCTCTACTCCGCTTGGAATCCAAAGGCCTTGCAACGGATTTACAACCCAAATGTTATTGCCCACCACAACATTCATTACGCCACGAGTCGCGTAGATCAATTGAGCTCTTGGATGCGAGTGGGAGATACACATTTCGTTGTTAACTGTTTCAGTATAACCTATAACTGGGATTGAGGAATCTACTTGATATCCAAAATCCGTTGCTACTCTATATGTCCGATATTGACTATTCATTGTCCAAATATAGCAATTCTGACATTACTATTCTTTTAATCTTTGCAAAAAATAATACAGCTGTTGTTTTTTAACCTAATTTAAAAATCAAAAAATATCTCATGGACACTATTAAAGCAAATCCTGACATAGTTAAAAAAACCACTTATTCGATCTTATTTATCATTAGTTTTTCTCATTTAATTAATGATCTTTTACAAGCTGTTGTTCCTTCAATTTATCCGCTTTTAAAAGATAATTTTAGTCTAAGTTTTACTCAAATTGGTATTATTACTTTGACTTACCAAATGGTAGCCTCTATTTTACAGCCTTTTGTGGGAATGTATACCGATAAAAACTCAAAACCATACTCGCTAATTGTTGGAATGTGTTTTACAATGGTTGGACTTTTCTTTGTTTCGATCGCTTCGAGTTTTATCAACTTATTATTATCGGTAAGTTTAATCGGAATTGGATCTTCGATTTTCCATCCTGAATCTTCGCGTGTAGCGCATTTGGCTTCGGGCGGAAAAAGAGGTTTGGCGCAGTCTATTTTTCAATTGGGAGGAAATGCAGGAAGTGCAATTGGGCCTTTGTTAGCCGCATTTATTGTTATTCCGCACGGACAATCTTATATCGCTTGGTTTTGTATTATTGCGTTAGTTGGTGTTTTTGCTTTGTATAAAATTGCGATTTGGTACACGGCACATTTATCGGAAAGAAATGCGAATAAAGCTTCTCACCAAATTGAAACACATCATTTATCTAAAAACCGAGTAATTGCTTCGTTGGTTATTTTATTGGTTCTGATTTTCTCTAAATACTTCTATATGAGTAGCATTACGAGTTATTATACTTTCTTTCTTATAGATAAATTTCACATTACGATTCAGCAATCGCAAGTGTATTTATTCTTGTTCTCTGGCGCTGTTGTTGCAGGAACTTTAATTGGTGGACCAATTGGAGATCGATACGGCAGAAAATATGTAATCTGGGTTTCTATTTTAGGTGTTGCTCCATTTACTTTGATGTTGCCTTATGTTTCTTTATTTTGGGTTGGAACTTTATCTGTAATTATCGGTCTAATTCTTTCTTCGGCATTCTCAGCAATTCTAGTGTATGCAACTGAATTAATGCCTGGAAAAGTAGGACTTGTAGCGGGTCTTTTCTTCGGATTTGCTTTCGGAATGGGCGGTTTAGGTTCTGCTATTTTAGGGAAAATTGCCGATGCTACAAGTATAGAATATGTATTTAAGATTTGTGCGTTTCTACCTTTGATTGGAGTAATTACTGGGTTCTTGCCTAATTTGGAGAAGAAAAAAACTCAGAAATAATTTTTAATGCCACAAAGTCTCAAAGACTCAAAGATTTATTAAAAAAATAAGTTTTTAATTGCGTCCAGCTTTAGCTGGATGAAACCGAAATACAAAGCTCAAAAGGCTTTAGCCAAATATCGACAATTTGGCTAAAGCCTTTTTCTATTCTTTTTACATAGACCTCCAGTTAAAAATGGAGGCAACTCATAAAATAACCTTGCTTTATTTACAATCTTTTTCAAAACATAGCGTGTGGTTTCAACCACGGGAAACGTATTTTGGCAAACGTAATGTTATACATTGCATTCCCGTGGTTAAAACCAAGGGCTATATTTGAAATCCTTTGAATTTATTAATTCCCATTAAAAACCAAATACAAAACCAAAATCACCAACCCCAACAAACCAAACAAAAGCTTTACCTTTTTACTGGTTTTAGGAATATCCGTTTCATCTGAAACATTCACTTCAGGATTTTTATCGGTTAAAGAAATAATAACGGCTGCAATTAAAAGCGTAGCAAAAATGTAAAACGAAATCAATAAAAAGTGAGGCCAAACTGGATATTTATCGGCAGGGAAAATCCATAAATATAAAACTCCAACAAACAAACTAAAAGCAGAACCCCAAGAAAGTGTTGCATTTACGGCTTTTTTGGTAGTGCGTTTCCAGAAAACACTCAAAAGGAAAACAACAGATAACGAAGGTGCCAAGAAACCTAAAACCGCCTGAAAAATGTTGAATAAATTCTGTCCCTTGATATTGTCAATTGCAACGGCAATCAGAATTGCAAAAACACATCCTATAGCAATTGTCAAACGGCCAATTTTAATCTGATCCTGAATCGTCGCCGTCGGGTTGATTTTCTTTACATAAATGTCATTCGTAAAAACGGTGCTTAAAGCATTTAACGAAGAACCAATTGTTCCCACCAAAACCGCAATCATCACACAAATAACCAAACCATTCATTCCGCTTGGAAAAAGATTCGTAACCATTGTCATATAAGCCAAATCAGAATTGCTTCCTAATTCAGGATATAGCGCATAACACAAAATCCCGGGAAGAATAAACAACGGCAACGCCATCACTTTTAACCATCCAATAAAGTTTACTCCTAATTGCCCCTGCTCTAAATTTTTCGCTCCTAAAACACTTTGAACCATCGACTGATCGGTACAGAAAAAAGCCACTGCGGCTACAGGATATCCTAATAAAATAGCGGGCCATGGATAATGCGCATCGTCAGAAGGACGAACTAAATTCCAGAAGTTAGAAGGCGTTTTAGCAATTAAAACATCTATTCCGCCTAATTTCTGTAAACCTAAAAAGGAAAGCGTCAATGAAACGACAATCAGTAAAATCATCTGAAAAACATTCACTTTTGCAATCGCTTTTAATCCTCCGGCAAATGTGAAAATTCCAGAGAAAATCACTAAAACCGTAACGCTCTGCCACATCGGAATTCCCAAAATCTGGCGTACTAAAACGCCTCCGCTGAATAATCCTAAAGACAGCCAGCTTACTAATATTTTTACCAAAGCATACCAAGCCAAAATATTCTGAGTACTATCGCCATAGCGTTTTCCCATATATTCAGGCATTGTGCTTACTTTACTCGCAATATATCTTGGTGCAAAAACCATCGCCAAAAGCAGTAAAAACACAAAAGCATACCATTCGAAATTTCCGGCTACAATTCCCGTAGCATAACCAATACTTGCAAAAGCCAATAATGACGAAGGACCAACGTTTGTTCCCCACATATTAAACCCGATGCTGTACCAGTTTAAAGAGTTTCCGGCCAGAAAAAGCGTTTCGTTTTTCTTTCTCTGTTTCATACTTACCACATATCCAATGACCAATAAAGCCACTAAATAACCCGCAACAATTACAAAATCGAGTGTGGTTAATTTATCGTAGATACTGTTCATAGTCCGTATTCGTTAAGAATATCGGCAATTTTAACCGGCATTCCAGTTTGTAAGGATTTGTCCATTGCTTGTAATAAAGCAACAGTTCCAATTCCTTCTTCCATGTTTGGATAGGCTTCAAAACCTTGCTCGATACTGTCTACAAAATATTCTAAGTAATTCTGATATTCTCCGCCGTGGTGGCTTTGTCCTTCAAAACGGAAATAATATTTTATCGTACTGTCTCCCCAAGTAATTACTTTTTCTTCGCCTGTTTTGTCTGTAACGGCATAACGCAATTCATGATAATCAGCCTGACTTGCTCCTTCTGTAGCACGCAAAATTGTGCTCATTCCGCTGTCACGTTGTGCTGGCTGAGTTGGCGAAGTGTAAACACCGCTTACACGAGCAATTCTACCATCAGTTGCTTTGAAGATAAAATGCATTGTATCTTCATTCTTCAATCCTGCATTTTGTCCATTACTGCTGATCATTCCGTAACCCATCACTTCCTGAATGTTTGGCAAATACCATCTAATGAAATCTACAGGATGACTCAAACCTCCATACAGCCATTTAAACGATTGCAAAAGCGACCATTCTTTCTTTAAAAACCATCTGTGATCAGCATGATATTGCGCTTCAATTGTAATTAAATCTCCTATTAAACCCGCTTCATAATCGGCTCTTTGTCTTTTGGCTGGTTCGAAGAAACGAGAACTTTGCCCGATGAAAACTTTCTTTCCGGTTGATTTGCTTAATTCTAGCAATTCTTTAGCATCCGAAAGATCATCGATAAAAGGTTTGGTACAAACGACATGTTTTCCACTTAATAAAGCTTGCTTTACGTGTTGTGCGTGCAGATGATCTGGTGTATAAATCGCGATAATATCAATTGACAAATCATTCAATAAATCGTCGTAATTAGTTGTGTACGAATGAAAATCAAATTCTTTTGCACGTTGCTTACACAATTCTTCGTTTCGGTCGCATATTTTAACGAGTTCTAATTTTGAACTTTCTATAGCAGCCGACATTGTGCTTCGTCCTTCTCCAAGTCCTAGAATGGCTATTTTTAACATTGGTTGTGGTTATTTTAGATTGTTGAGTTTAGATTTTAGATTTTTTTGCCACAGATTAAAAGGATTTTCACAGATTAGAAAAAATCATTTTAATCCTTTTAATCTGTGGCAAAATATTATTTCGTTTCTACTTTGTTTAAGAAAATCCAAGTTTCGTCTGGTTTTGCGCCTTCAATTCCGCTTTGGTATTTTTTCATTAAGGCGTTCCAATCGTCAACTCTTGGATTATTTTGTGTTGTTCTCGGATTCAGTTTATCCAAGCTTTCTCCTTTCGGAATACTGATTATCAAGATTAATTGTCTGTCTTTTTTGAAAACCTGCAATTGCTGGAAATCGGCGTTACAGAAGCCTTTTGCAACTTCTGGCCATTTTTCGAATTGCGTTTTATGATACTCTACATACTCTTTTTGCAGTTTTTCATCAGCAGGAAGATTTGCTGTTAAAACAATATTTTCCCAATCTGATGCTGGTTTTGAATCTTTACATCTTTCGAAGTTTTGGAAATCATAAACCAAATCATCATAGATTTTAATTTCTAAAGAAGGAAAAGCGCCTGCCAGTTTTCGTTTTGTTCTTTCGGGCTGATTCATTTTTCCGTAAATCACCAAATGATTTTTCCATTGGTACAATTCCTGACCAACTATTCTAAAGCCAGTTAAAGTCGATTTGATTTTTTCAATGTCAAAATCAGAACCGATTAATTCGATTGCATACGATTTTGGCATTTCCTGCAATCCCCATTTTTCATCGATTACGACTTCTTTTTCTAAATGTTTATAAGGTGCTCTAATTCCTGCAAGCATCTTTAATTTTAGTGCTTACATACGGATCATTGTGCTCCCAGATATTCCCTTTTGGACCGTTATGGTTTTTAAGGATTTTCTTTTCGGCAATCCAGTTGTTTTTAATCGTAAAACCTTCACTCCCTTCATCGGTATATAAATACAGCCATAAAAACGGATCGTGTGCATACGGACTGTTGTAAACTTTGTCGATATAATTTTCTTCAATTCGACTACCAGGTTGAGCCGAAAGCGTATAAATTCCTGCAACATCATGTAAATGTTTGGCATAATGATGAATTTTATTTCCAAGAATTTTATTGTTCTGCATCACGTTTGGCGTATGTGTCCAACCCCAGCCCATTGCCATTCCAGAATACGATACATCCGAAATTTCGTTGTGTTCAATTGTGATGTTTCTAACAAAACCAGCACTGATTCCTAAAGTTCCCCAATCTTCATTGGTTACATTGGTGATTAAATTATCCGAAATCACTTCATCCGAACACATTTCTCTTTCGTCTTTTATGATTAAAGGCAAATGCGCTTCAAAAGCTTCTTCTGAGAAAACTCCAACATTGATGGCACTTCCGCCAATATCTTTAAATAAATTACCTTTTATGGTATTATGATTTGTTCCTTTATTTAAATCTAAACCAGTCGAAGCTAAATGCTCAAAACGACAAGATTCAAACTGAATATTATTGGCATAATTTACTTCAACTGCTGAGCGAGGTCTTCCCACCCAAGCCTGATTTTCTAAACTCGCCTGATTTGGCGTTCCAGGAACTTTCAATTTATAAGCGTCTAACAAATACAAACCAGATTGTAACGGAACGTGACCTTGCTGTGAAGGACGAAGCCAGTTGCTGTATTGAAACGAAATTCCTTTAAATTGAAAATGATGAACAGGCGAATCGATTGTTCCTTTTACTTCAACCAGATTTTCTAAAACTGGAGCTGTAACGGTAACCGAATTAATTTCTTCTCCAGCTCTTGGAATATAATAGATTTTAGCACTTTTCTTGTCCAAATACCATTCTCCTGGTTCGTTTAAAAGTGAGAAAGCATTGTTTAAAAAATAAGCCGAATTTCCATTGTTTTTAGAAATCCACGGTGCAGGCCACGGGTGTTCACTTTGAATACGACTTTCTGGTTCTTCAAACGAAAGTTTAGCGCTGTCTTTTTGAACTTCAATATTTTTGATGCGTAAGTTGGCATTCGACCACCATTGCACAATAAACATTTCCATTCCCGGTTCGAACTTAACTGATTTATCCTTAAACGGAATCCAACAGGTTTGTTCTTCGTGATTCCACGATAAAATACGCTCCATTGTAGTTCCAGCGGTATTTTTGGCTCTAACGGCTTTTTTTCCGTTTACCCATAATTGTCTGTAATCAATCAGACTTCCTGCTTTTTTAGGAGCATCTGCCACCCAAACAGAGCCTTTTTTAAGTCCGTTGATAATGGTTGTCGATTTTGTCCAGTTTTTAATTTCGATTCCACCGCTTATAATGGGTCTTGCATTTACATCGGCTTCAATCGTTGTTGGGCTGTCTGCAGTTCCAGAATCTTCTGGTCGTACAAATAAAGGTTCGTTTAAATAATACGTTCCGTTCATTACTATGATTCGGATTCCGTCTTTTATAGATGGATCTTTTAAACGACGAAGTTCTCTGGCTTTTCGCATTGCCATGTGAACCGTTGCCAACGGACTCTCTTTGGTTCCAGAATTTATATCTTTTCCATTTGGAGAAACCCAGATTTCAGCAAGCATTTGCCGAAACTGTAAATACCATTAAAAAAATGATCAGTAATTTGTTGAAAGGAATTGAACGCATTATTTTCTTTTTTCTTCTCTAAAATTATCAGGATATAAATTTTAAGTACTAAAAATTTTACATCATGATTAATTTTAACAGATAAATTAAATATTCGGCACAATTTAATCGAACATAAAAAACTATGCATCCTGTACCCTCCTGTAACTTTGATAAACATCATGTTTTATAGACTTTCTCTATAAAAACAGCCATTTCATTTTCTATTGATTTCGCATTCAAAAAAAATTAAATTCATAAAAAATCTGTGATAAACTATTCTAAAATGTCATTTCATATTATTTTTTTAATAGATTTGTGTAATCGATTACATTAAACATTTCAAATTAAAAAAGTATAATTTTATTTATTGAATAAAAATTTCAGTAATTAAAAATTGAATTATCAGTAAATCGCTTTCCTAAAAAGACTTTTAACTATAATAGAATAAGAATGAAAACTAACCGAATTAACCTTTTATGTGTCGCTCTCGCCTCTTTTGCTTTGAGTTTCAATACAGTTTCTGCACAAAAATCTGCTGACACCTATAAAAATATTGAGTTTAAAATGGCTGAAGTCCAAGAACCTGTAATTCCGCAGTACAGTGTGAATCTAAAAGACTTTGGGGCAGTAAATGGCGGTTATGTTTTAAATACAAAAGCTTTTGCGGATGCGATTGATGCACTTTCGAAAAAAGGCGGTGGAAAATTAATTATTCCGCCAGGGATTTGGCTGACTGGTCCAATCATTTTAAAAAGTAATATTGAACTTCATGCAGAAAGAGGTGCATTAATCAAATTCAGTACGGATAAATCTTTATATCCAATAATCGAAACCAGCTTTGAAGGTTTAAACACTTGGCGCTGTATCTCTCCTATTTATGGAAAAAACTTAGAGAATATTGCGTTTACTGGAAATGGTGTTTGGGATGGTTCTGGTGAAGCTTGGCGACAAGTTAAAAAGAGTAAATTGACAGATGAACAATGGAAGAAATTTGTAGCTTCTGGCGGAGTTTTAAATGAAAAGAAAGACAGCTGGTATCCTTCTGAACAATATTTAAAAGGTGCTAAAGGTGCCGATCAGAACATTCGTCTTGACTTAAAAACAAAAGAAGATTTTGAAGCTATTCATGATTTCCTGCGTCCAGTTTTGGTCAGCATTCAAAATAGTAAAAGAGTGATGTTTGACGGACCAGTTTTTCAAAATTCTCCTGCGTGGAATATTCACCCGTTATTAATTGAAGATTTAATTGTTCGAAATATAACCGTTCGCAATCCGTGGTTTTCTCAAAATGGCGACGGGCTTGATGTAGAATCTTGTAAAAATGTAGTGATTGAAAACTCAAGTTTTGATGTGGGTGACGATGCGATCTGCATTAAATCGGGTAAAGATAAAGACGGACGTGACAGAGGCGTTCCTTGCGAAAATATCATTGTAAAAAACAATATTGTGTATCATGGTCATGGTGGAGTTACAGTTGGAAGTGAGATGTCTGGTGGTGTAAAAAATCTGCACGTTTCCAATTGTACTTTTATGGGAACTGATGTTGGTCTTCGTTTTAAAAGTACTCGCGGACGTGGCGGTGTTGTTGAAAACATTTACATTTCAGATGTTTTTATGACTGATATTCCATCTCAGGCAATTTCTTTTGATTTGTATTATGGAGGAAAATCAATCGCTGAGACTTTAGCAGAAGGTGGAAATACTGTTAGCACAAAAGCAATTCCGGTAAACGAAGAAACGCCTCAGTTTAAAAATATCGTGATCAAAAACATTACAATCAAAGGCGCTCAGCAAGCTGTGTTTTTACAAGGTCTTCCGGAAATGAACTTAGAAAATATTGAAATCACAAATCTAATTGCGAAAGCACAAAAAGGTTTTTCTATAATTGACGCTAACGGAATTAAAATCAATAACGCTCAATTGGATATTGAAGCGAAGAATGCTTTCGAAATTTATAATACCAAAAACCTTTCGCTGAAAAATATCGAATTTAATCCTTCTTCATCAAATGCAATTACGATTAATGGTGAAGCGAGTAAAAATATTGATTTAAGTGGTTCTTCTGCTAATTTTTCTAAGACGACTACTATTGACAAAAACGTGCCTAAGAAAGCTGTTAAATTCTAAAAACGAGATTCTATGTTCAATTCCATAAACAGCTCGAAATTACTGGCATCTGCTTTTTGTGTTTTTTCATTTTTATGCTCGCATGCGCAGTCAAATAGTGAAATCAGCACAAAACCTTTTACTGATGGCACGAATCATTGGTATTTTATTAAAGACAAAACCAATATCATAAATCCGATTCCGAATCAGCCGAAATATGCTGAAACAGATTATACTAAAATTGCAGATAATATTCTGTATTTCCAGCGTGATAATGGTGGGTGGCCAAAGAATTATGACATGAAAGCTATTTTAACGCCACAGCAAATAGATAGCGTAGTTAAAACAAAATACATAGAACATACTACTTTCGATAATGAAACGACTTATACTCATATTCATTATCTGGCACAGGTTTATACGCTCACAAAAGATCCGAAATATAAAGATGGGTGTTTAAAAGGTATTAATTTTGTCATAAAAGCACAATATTCAAATGGAGGCTGGCCACAATATTTTCCTTTAGAAAAAGGTTATAGTCGACACATTACTTTTAATGATGGAGCGTATATGGGCATCATCAATCTTTTAAAAAAGATTGTAAATAATGATCCTGATTATGCTTTTATTGACGCTAAAACCAGAAAAAAAGTAGCTAATGCTTACCAAAAAGGATTGGATTGTATTTTGAAAATGCAAATTAAAGACAATGGAAAATTGACTGCTTGGTGCCAGCAACACGACGAAATAACACTTGAACCTGCTTGGGCACGTAAATTTGAACCGCCAAGCATCTGTAATGCCGAAAGCGTTGATGTAGTTTTGTTTTTAATGGATATTGAAAATCCAAATGAAAAGATCATTAATGCCGTGCAAAGTGCCGTAAAATGGTTTCAGGATTCTAAAATCTACAATACTAGGGTCGAGAGTTTTGTTGCTGAAGAAATGGAATCCAAATACAAGAAAATCAAGAATGATGTGAGAGTGGTGCACGATACAACTGCTCCGCCTATTTGGACTCGTTATTACGAATTAAAAACACATCGTCCTTTATTCTCTGATCGTGACAGCGAGTTTTTATATTCTTTAGCGGAAGTAAGCCGTGAAAGAAGAACGGGCTATGCTTGGTATACTGATAAACCTGAAAAGGCTTTGAAGAAATATCTAGCTTGGCAGAAAAAATGGGTGCCAAATGATGATGTTTTAAAGAAGTAAAAATAATATTGATCTAAAATTTTTAGCCACAGATTACAGGATTAAAATGATTAAAAAAAATCTATGAAATCCTTTAATCCGTGGCTATTTTTTTCTCAATTTTGTCATTTCGACGAAGGAGAAATCTCCGCAAGTAGCTCGACAATCAAAGTAAATCTTTGCGGAGTTTCTTGCGGAGATTTCTCCTTCGTCGAAATGACATCCTAAACGGATAATCTTATGACTAGTTTATAACTTATAAAAAGAATTAGCATTTTCAAACCAAATCTTATTCTGGTCTTCAATTGAAAACTTCGAAATATAATCTTCCAACGTTTTTACAACTTCACTATAATCTGAAGCAACATTGAGAACTGGCCAATCTGAGCCGTACATCAATTTATCAACTGAAAAGTTTTCAAAAATCACATCTAAATACGGTTTTAAATCTTCTGGTTTCCAGTTTTTCCAATCGGCTTCTGTGACCATTCCTGAGATTTTACACCAAACATTATCGTATTTTGCAATTTCTTCAATTCCCTTTTTCCAAGAATCAATACTTCTTGATTTGATGTCTGGTTTTGCAATATGATCGATTACAAACATTTGATTTGGAAAATCTTGAACTAAACTTATTGCCGCTGGTAATTGACGTTCGAAAATCAATATATCGTAAGTATAATTGAATGGCTTTAAAGCTGCGATTCCTCTTCTAAATTCTGCTCCCAACATAAAATCATCAGCTTCGCCTTGAACTACGTGTCTAAAACCTTTCAGCTTTTTTTGATCTGAAAAGAATTTCAAACGTTCTTCAATGTTTTCATTTCGTAAATCAATCCAGCCGACAACTCCTTTTATGAAATCATTTTTAGAAGCCAAATCCAATAGAAAATGAGTTTCTTCTTCCGATTGGCTAGCCTGAACGGCAACACAACCTTCAAAATGATTTACATTTAATAATGGCTGTAAATCTTCAGGAAGAAAATCTCTTTGGATATTCTGCATAGTTTCATCGATCCAGCTGTCTCTAACGGGATCAAACTTCCAAAAATGCTGATGGGAATCTATTCTTTTACTCATAACTTTTTAATTAACATCGCTGATTAATGCACGGTCTAAATGTACGTAACCTCCATCCACAAAAACAAATTGTCCTGTAGTATGTGATGATTTTTCTGAAATGATAAAAAGTGCCGTATCTGCAATTTCTTCTGTTTTGGTCATACGACTTTCTAGCGGAATACTTTTGTTGATTTTATTCAAAACCGTTTCGCCGTCTGGCAAAGTTTTAATCCAATCTTCGTAAGCTGGCGTATAACTTTCGGCAATAATAATCGCGTTTGAACGAATTCCGAACTGAATCAAATCTACAGCCCATTCTCTGGTTAAGCCTAAAACCCCACCTTTGGCAGCAGCATAACCCGAAGTCCCTCCCTGCCCTGTTAAAGCCACTTTTGAACCAATATTTAAAATATTTCCTTTTGATTCTTTTAAAAATGGAAGCGAATATTTAGCCAATAAAAAATAACTTACCACATTCAATTTCAAAGAATTCATAAAATCTTCATAACTAGAATCTAATCCTGCACCGTCATTTACACCAACATTATTAATTATTGCATCGATTCTTCCATATTTTGCTCCAATTACTTTTACAGCATTTTCTATCGCAACAGGATCTGTTACATCAGTTTGTACAAATAGTGAATTAATGCCTCTTTTTTGAAGTCTTTCCACGTATTCGAAACCTCTTGCATTTCTGTCCACTAAAACTGGGATTGCACCTTCATCTGCTAATCTGTTAACGATCGTTTCTCCGATACTGCCTTCTTTTCCAGCCGAACCAGAAACGATAACTATTTTATTTTTTAAGTTTAAATCCATTTTTTTTGTGTGTTAAATGTGATTTGTAAAATGTCTTTTGTGAAAAGTGATTTGTGAGATGTAAAATGTGAAATCTAAAAATCAGATCGCTTTGTATCTTACAATGAAAATCACATTTCACATATTACTTTTCACTTTTCACAAATTAATCAATTTCAATCAGCGCCTTGATCACATTATTCTTCGGATCAATCAGGTTTCCAAAATCAGTAATCATTTCAGCAAAACTGGTTCTGTGCGTGATGTATTTTTTAGGATCGATTTTACCTTCTTTCAAACATTTCATTACATATTCAAAATCTTCAATAGTAGCATTTCGACTGCTCATTAAAGTTGATTCTCTTTTGTGGAAATCAGGATGACTGAAACTTAATTCTCCCTTTTGAAGTCCAACTAAAACAAATCTTCCGCCATGCGAAATATAATTAAAAGCGCTGTTCATTACTTTCTGATTTCCAGTTGCATCAATAACAACATTTGCCATATCGCCGTTTGTCAATTCAGCTAACTTTTGCGCAACATCATCGTTTAACGGATTAATCGTTTCGTCTGCATTTAGCTCTGTTTTACAGAAGTTTAATCTGTAATCATTGATATCCATTACAATTACTTTTGCTCCAGCGATTTTAGCAAACTGAATCAAACCAATTCCAATTGGTCCTGCTCCCATTACTAAAACGGTATCTGTTGGTTTTACTGTCGCTCTTCTAACGCCGTGCGCCGCAATTGCCAAAGGTTCAACCAAAGCCAATTCATCATAATCTAAACCTTGACCGTGCAATAAATATTGTTCTGGAATCGAAACATATTCCGCCATTCCGCCATCAATATGAACACCAAAAACTTTAATATTTACACAGCAGTTTGTTAGTCCATTTCTGCAGGCAACACATTTTCCGCAGTTAAAATACGGAATAAAAGTTACTTTATCTCCTGGTTTAAATCCTTCTGCACTTCCCTTTACATATTCAGCGACCAATTCATGACCTAAAATTCTTGGATATTCAAAATACGGCTGAGTTCCGCCAAAAGCATGAATGTCAGTTCCGCAGATTCCGATTCTTTTAATTTTTAATAAAACTTCACCCTCTTTTGGTTCTGGAATATTGGTTTCTTTTAATAGAAATTCCTGAGGTTTTTCGCAAACAATATATTTCATTTTATACTTTCTTAATTTTTATTTTTGATATGCTACGGCTTTCTGTTTACTTGTTCCTAAACCTTCAATTCCCAATTCAACAACATCACCCGCTTTAATGTAAATTGGATCTGGTTTGATTCCTAAACCAACTCCCGGAGGCGTTCCTGTACTGATAATATCGCCCGGAAGCAAAGTCATAAACTGACTTAAATAATGTACCAGATAAGGAATTTTGAAAACTAAATTTAGTGTATTACTGTCTTGGTATTTTTTACCGTTTACCGTCAGCCACATTTTTAGATTATCAATATCTGCGATTTCATCTTTTGTTGCCAAAAATGGTCCAAGTGGCGCAAACGTGTCGCTTCCTTTTCCTTTTGCCCATTGTCCGCCACGCTCTAGTTGAAACGCTCTTTCGCTGTAATCATTTAATAAAGCATAACCAGCCACATAATCTAAAGCTTCTGCTTCTTCAACATAACTTGCTTTTTTGCCCACAATAAAAGCCAATTCTACTTCCCAATCTGTTTTTTCACTATTTTTCGGAATAATCAAATCATCATCTGGCCCACATAAAGAAGTTGTTGATTTAAAGAAAATAATAGGTTCTGTCGGAATCGGAGCGTTTGTTTCTTTACAGTGATCAATATAATTCAATCCAATACAGATAATTTTTGAAGGTCTTGCCACTGGCGAACCTAAACGTACTGAAGCATCAACTTCTGGTAAAGTCGGGTTACTTTCTAATGCTTTTTCTAATTTTTCTAATCCGTTTTCTTCAAAGAAACTTTCGTTAAAATCGGTTACAATCGAAGAAACATCATATCTCTTTTCTCCAATCAAAACTCCAGGTTTCTCTTTTCCGATTTCTCCAAAACGTATTAATTTCATAATCGTATATTTTTAGTTGTTAGTTTATTTTTTCTGATGAAATGAGTTCATCAATTGTATAATTATCACTGCCACTCCGCTTTAATCAAATTCGAAATTCATCAAAAGATCAAAGCAAAATTAATAAATGTAAAAAACACAATTACAAAAATACTTTTTAAAAATTAATATTCGAGATATATTTCGTTTTCCTATTCTTAAAATGACTAAACTTTAAATTTTTATAACATTTTTTAGATGGTTTGTAAAAATTATATCACTAATTATCGATTTATGTAAAAAAGATTTCTTAAAAAGAAAGGATTTCTTGTGCATTTAAATCTTATTCCTACTTTTGTAATTGTATTTTTTACATTTATTAATACAATCGATTACATTGTCAAAAAATCCCATACAAAATGATAAAATTAAAAGGCATAACATGGAATCATACAAGAGGTTTGCTTCCTATGGTTGCTACATCGCGACGTTTTACAGAATTACATCCTGAAGTTGAAATTTCTTGGGAGAAAAGAAGTTTGCAAGAATTTGCCGATGCTTCTATCGAAGACTTAGCCAAAAGGTTTGACTTATTAGTAATCGATCATCCTTGGACAGGTTTTGGAGCGCAAACCAAAGCAATTCTTCCGTTATCTGATTATTTATCAAACGAATATATTAAAGATCAAGAAAGTAATACTGTTGGAAAATCGTACGGAAGTTATGTCTTTCACGATAAATTATGGGCGCTGCCAATTGACGCTGCAACTCCGGTTGCCTCTGCCCGCTTGGATATTTTAGAAAAAAACAATTTAGAAGTTCCTAAAACTTATGACGATTTATTGGCTTTAGCCAAAAAAGGCTTAGTCGCTTTTGCTGGAATTCCGGTAGATGTTTTAATGAGTTTTTATATGTTTCTGTCGCAGTTTGGGTGAAGCTCCTTTTCTTTCTGAAGAAAAAGTGATTTCTGAATCCACAGGAATCAAAGCCCTTCAAATGTTTAGAGAATTGGCGCAGTTGATTGATCCCGCAAACTTTAACCGTAATCCTATTCAGGTTTACGAAGCAATGGTTAATTCAAACGAAATTGCCTATTGTCCGTTTGCTTATGGTTATTCCAATTACTCTCGCATTGGCTACAGCCAAAACCTTTTACATTTTTATGATTTAGTTAAATTGAATGACAATCCGATGATTTCTTCTTTGGGAGGAACTGGATTGGCTGTTTCTTCATTCAGCGAACATATTGAAACTGCCATAAAATATGCCGAATTTACATGTTCATCACAAGTTCAGCAGAATATTTATACCGATAATGGCGGTCAGCCAGGACATTTGCAAGCTTGGAAAAGTGAGCGAATTAATGGTGTAACACACGATTATTTCAAAAATACTTTACCAGCTTTAGAACGTGCTTTCCTTCGTCCGAGATATTATGGTCACATGTATTTCCAAGATCATGCTGGAGATGTGGTTCGTAATTATTTGATGAATGGCGGAGACGAATTAAAAGTGTTGGAAGAAATGAATTCGCTTTACTCGGAATCTCTAAAAATTCAGACCGTATGAGACCTTTAGAAGGATTAATTGTTCTGGAATTCTGCCAGTTTTTGGCAGGACCTTCGGCAGGATTAAAACTAGCCGACTTGGGTGCACGCGTTATCAAAATTGAGCGTCCTATAAAAGGTGAAGCCTGCAGACAATTGAGCATCAAAGATTTATTTGTTGATGATAGCAGTTTGCTTTTTCATACGATTAACAGAAATAAAGAATCTTTTGCAGCTCGATTTAAAAAATCCTGACGATTTGGTTTTGATTAAAAAACTAATCGAAAAGGCTGATATTATGACGCATAATTTCAGACCTGGAGTGATGGAAAAAATCGGTTTAGATTTTGAAAATACCCTTTCTATAAATCCACAAATTATTTACGGAACCATTACAGGTTACGGAAATGAAGGACCGTGGGCAAAAAAACCGGGACAAGATTTATTGTTACAATCGCTTTCAGGTTTAAGCTGGTTAAGCGGACGCAAAAGCCAAGGCCCAGTCCCTTTTGGTTTGGCTGTAGCCGATTTAATGTGCGGAAATCATTTTGTACAAGGAATTTTAGCGGCGCTTCTAAAAGAGCTAAAACCAAAAAAGGAGTTTTGGTAGAAGTCAGTTTGCTGGAATCTATTTTGGATGTGCAATTTGAAGCGATTACTTCTTTCTTAAATGATGGCGGTCAATTGCCTGAACGTGGCGATATTAAAGGAAGTGCGCATGCTTTTTTAAGTGCTCCGTACGGAGTTTACCAAACACAAGACGGCTTTTTGTCTCTTGCTATGGGCGATTTACTTTTTATTGGAAAAACTTTAGGTTTGGATTTAAACGCTTACACGGATAAACATCTTTGGTTTGAAAAACGCGATGAAATCAGAACAATTTTAAGTGAAAGAATTCAAACTCAAACTTCTGATTATTGGATTGAAATCTTGCAGAAAGAAGGCATTTGGTGCGGAAAAGTTTTCAATTACGGGGAACTAGACAGTCAGCCTTTTGTAAATGAATTACAGCTGAAACAAACCGTAAAAAATACCGAAGGCGAAACCTTGGTAACAACCAGAAGTCCGATTCAGTTAGACGGTGAAATTTTATTAAGTGAAAAAGCGACACCAAAAGTAGGTCAAGATAATTTAGCGATACATAAAGAGTTTATTCAACAATAAACTAAAATTTATTATTCATCAGCTTAGATTAAAATCTGCCTAATCCGCTTTAATCTAAATAAATCTGCGTGAAAAAATCTATACGCAAAAAAGTATTTCACGCAGATTTAAAAAGATTTCAGCAGATCAAATTAGATTTTAATTGTTGAATGAAAACGATTAAACAAATAACCGATTAAACGGTTAAACGAATAAAAAAATGAAACCATTAGAAGATTATTTAATTGTAGATTTCAGTCAGTTTCTTTCGGGGCCTTCGGCGAGTTTGCGTCTAGCAGATTTGGGTGCTCGTGTAATCAAAATTGAAAAACCAGGAACAGGAGATATCTGCCGTACTTTATATACTTCTGATTTGATTATGAACGGCGAATCGTCTGTTTTTCATACCATCAACAGAAACAAAGAATCTTTTGCAATTGATTTTAAACAGCCTGAGGAACTTCAAAAACTAAAAAAAATATTAGCCAAGGCCGATGTTGTGATGCATAATTTCAGACCCGGAGTTATGGAACGCATTGGTTTGAGTTATGACGACGTAAAAAACATTAACCCAAATGTGATTTATGGGTCAATTTCAGGGTTTGGAGAACATCCAGATTTGAAAGATTTACCGGGACAAGATTTGCTTTTACAATCTTTAACCGCTTTAACGTGGTTAAGCGGCAATCAGGAAGATGGCCCAGTTCCAATGGGATTGTCGATTGTTGATATGCTTGCCGGAGCGCATTTAGCGCAAGGAATTTTAGCGACTTTATATCGAAAAGCAACTCATAATATCGGTGCACAAATTCAAGTCAGCATGCTAGAATCGGCATTTGATTTTCAGTTTGAAACGATTACCACTTTCTTTAATGACGGAGGCGAATTGCCTGTTCGAACTAAAACCAATAACGCACACGCCTATTTGGGCGCTCCATACGGCATTTACAAAACCAAAAACGGTTATTTAGCATTGGCAATGGGATCGATTCCTTTTTTGGCTTCTTTACTAAAATGTGATGCTTTATTGGCTTTCCCTGAAAATAAATTTACACTTAGAGACGACATAAAAAATATCCTTGCCGATCATTTGCAAACGCAGGAAACACAGTTTTGGTTGGATATTTTAGAACCTGCAGACATTTGGTGTGCAGGAGTTTTAAACTATCAGCGACTATTTGCTGAAGACGGATTTAAAGTTTTGAATTTTACCCAGCAAGTCGAAATGTTGGATGGATATACGTATAAAACAACGCGCTGTCCGATAAAAATCGACGGCGAATATCTGACTTCTGGAAAAGGGTCGCCAAAACTAGGTCAGGATAACGAAAAAATTATTAAAGAATTTATTGACTGTTAATGGAAAAAATTAGAATCGCCGTTCGTAAATTCGATCCTTTCGAAAGTACACTTCGAAAATTATGGGATGCATTTTCACTTCAAAATAATATAAAAATTGAAGCCGAAATGGTTGCCTTAGAACTTCATGATTTGTACGAAACTACCATTTCTGAAAAAGGTCTAAAAGAAGGAAAATGGGACATCGCCCATATTAACACCGATTGGATTTATGACGCTGCAAACGAAAATGCGGTTCTTAATTTATTTTCATTAATTGGAGAAAATCCACCAGAAAATTATCCTTTTGGATGGCATAAATCGCTTTTACATTTACAAAAGCTGAGTAACGGTATTTTCGGACTTCCTTTTCACGACGGGCCTGAATGTCTGATTTACCGAAAAGATTTATTCGAAAACAAAACAGAGAAAGAGAATTTTAAAAAACAGTTTGGTTACGAGCTTTCAACTCCAAAAACTTGGCAGGAATTCGCAGAAATAGCCACATTTTTTAATCGTCCCGAACAAAATTTATACGGTGCTGTTTTTGCCAATTATCCAGACGGACATAATATGGTTTTTGACTTCTGTCTGCAATTATGGACGCGCGGTGGTTCTTTATTAAACAACAAAAATCAGATTGACATTCATAACGAAGCGAGCAATAAAAGCATTGGATTTTTACAGGAAAATGGTTAATGATGCAACTGCAGTCCATCCAAAATCTAGAGAATTTGGTTCGGTTGAAGCAGGTTTGGCTTTCGCCGAAGGACAAGCGGCAATGGCTATCAACTGGTTCGGATTTGCTTCTATGGCAGAAGTGATTGAAGAATCGAAAGTGAAAGGAAAAATCGATATCACTTCCCTCCCATCCGATCCTGGTCACAAAACAGCTTCTTTAAATGTATATTGGTTGTATACGATTGGATCTGGAAGCAAACACCAAAAGCTGGCTTACGATTTTCTACGTTTTGCCACTACTCCCGAAAGCGATAAACTATTAACTACTGAAGGCGGTATTGGATGCAGAAAATCGACTTGGAAAGATGCAGAAATCAATACTTTGATTCCGTTTTATCATAAACTGGAAATGCTTCATGAAAATGCATTAACACTGCCGCAAACACCAATCTGGCCAAAAGTAGCCGAACTTATTGATGGCACTGTTTTAAAAGCCATTGAAACCGATATTCCATCTGAAATACTTTTAGAAGAAACTCAGAAAAAAATTAGAGAATTAAGTCAAGGAACAACATTACACAGCTCTGTCAAAAATTAAACTTGGCAGGCTTAATTTCAAAATATAGAACAAATGAATATTCCCTATAAACCTTTACTTCCCCAAACAGAACAGCCCATTGTGATTATTGGAGCGAGCGGAATTGTAAAAGATGCGCATCTTCCTGCTTACGAAATGGCTGGTTTTAAAGTTTTTGGTATTACCAACAGAACGATTTCTAAAGCATACGATTTACAGAAACAATTCAAAATCGATTATGTTTTTGAAAGTGTTGCCGATGCAGTAAAAAATGCGCCTTCAAACGCTGTTTACGATATTACCGTTTTACCTGATCAATACATTGAAATTCTGGAACAATTGCCTGACGGCGCTGCAGTTTTGATTCAGAAACCAATGGGAAATGATTTAGCTCAAGCACGTGAAATTGTAGCGGTTTGCGAAAGAAAGAATCTCGTAGCTGCAATCAACTTCCAACTGCGTTTTGCCTCTTTTGTAAGCGCTGCGAGATATTTAATCGATCAGGGAATTATTGGCGAATTATACGATTTTGAATTCAAAGTAACCGTAAATACGCCTTGGGAATTGTTTCCTTTAATAAAAGAACATCCAAGATTGGAAATTCTTTTCCATAGCGTGCATTATATTGACTGCATTCGATCTTTTCTGGGAAATCCGAAAAGTGTTTATGCTAAAACAGCCAAACATCCGCTTAAAAAATTATCATCAAGCCGATCTACAATTATTTTAGATTATGGTGAAAATAAACATGTTGTAATCAATACGAATCACGATCATCATTTTGGTCCAAAACACGAAGAAAGTTACATCAAATGGGAAGGAACAAAAGGCGCTGTTAAAGCAAAAATGGGCTTGTTAATGAACTATCCTGACGGTCTTCCTGATGTTTTTGAATATGCATTGCCCAAAAAAGATAATGAAAATGAATACGAATGGACAGAAGTAAAATTGGAAGGTTCGTGGTTTCCTGAAGCTTTTATTGGCGCAATGTCTAATCTGATGCGTTACAAAGAAGGTTCTGACTCAACATTGTCTGCAAGTGTCCAAGATGTTTTGGGGACGATGAAAGTTGTAGAAGCTTGTTATGAAAGTAACAAAAACGGCGGAATTTCTTTTGATGAAGTGTAATTAAAACACTATATTTCAAAACCAAAAAACAAAATTTAAGTCCTCTTCAAAACAAACCTGATTTTGAAATCTATTTGAAAGAGCTGGCGAATAAAAAGAATAAATTATGTATTTTAAATCAACTTTTTTCGAAGATTATCAAATCGACGACAAACGAATAACTTTAGGCAGAACCATTACAGAAACCGATTTTGTGGTTCATGCCGGACACACGGGAGATTTCTTTCCTCATCACATGGACGAAGAATGGTGCAAAACTCAGCCATTCGGACAAAGAATTGCGCACGGAACCATGGTTTTTGCGATCGGAATTGGATTAACAGCATCTGAAATAAACCCCGAAGCTTTTTCTAGAGGTTACGATAAAATGCGTTTTGTAAAACCAGTTCATATCGGTGATACTATTCACTCTGAAGTAACTATTTCTGAAAAAGGCGAAGCCAAAAATCCAGAAATGGGAACTGTAACCGAACATGTAGAAATCATTAACCAACGCGGTGAAGTCGTTTTGGTATGTGATCATCTATTGCTTGTGAAGAAAAGGTTCTAAGATGCTAAGATTCTAAGGTGCTAAGTTTTTAAATACTTATCAACTTAATGCCTTTATGGCAAAAGAAAAAAACTTAGAATCTCAGCATCTCAGAACCTTAGAACCTATAAAAAATAAACTAAAAACTAAAAACTATCTAAATGCAAATTACAAACCAAGCTGGCGATCAACACGAAGTGCCAACAGAAGGCGGAAAAGGAAATCAGTACCTTTTGCCTTTTATTTTAGTTACATGCCTATTTTTTCTGTGGGGAATGGCCCACAACTTAGATTCAGTTTTAATTCCGCACTTGAAAAAAGCGTGCGAATTAAATAATCGCCAGTCTACTCTTATTGATACTTCTGTATTCTTTGCTTACTTCATTATGGCGATTCCAGCTGGAATGCTGATTAAAAGATTTGGTTATAAAAACAGTATCATTACTGGATTATTAGTTTTTGCGAGCAGGAGCATTTTTGTTTGTTCCAGCGACTAATACTAGAACTTACGAATTGTTCTTATTTGCCCTTTTTGTAATTGGATGCGGTTTAACGATTTTAGAAACCAGTGCAAACCCATACGCAGCGATTTTAGGGCCAGCAGAATCTTCTTCAAAAAGATTGAATTTAGCGGCTTCTTTCAACGGATTAGCGGCAATGGTAGCTCCTATTGTAGGTTCGCTATTTATCTTATCTGGAACAAATCATACAAAAGAACAAATGGCGGCAATGCCTGAGGCCGAAAAAGCGGCTTATTTATTGGGCGAAGTCTGCTTCTGTAAAAATGCCTTATATTGTTTTGGGGAGCATCTTAGTTTTGGTTGCTGTTATATTTTATTTCGTACAATTACCTTCAATGAAAGCGACTCATGCTGAAGCTGAAATTAAACCAGGATTTTTCTCTGTTTTAAAATTCAGACATTTAAGCTGGGGTGTTGTAGCTCAATTTTTCTATGTTGGTGCGCAGGTTTGTATCACAAGTTTCTTTATCAGAATTGCACAGCAAGGAGCTGGATTAGATGAAAAAACGGCTGGATATTATTTAGGAATCTATGGTTTCCTTTTTATGGCAGGACGTTTTATTGGAACTTTCTTTTTACGTTTTGTAAAAGATTATGTTTTACTTTCAATCTATTGCGTAATGAGTGTTTTATTGTGTTTAGTCGCAATTTACGGTTCTGGAATTGTGGTTATTTACGCTCTTGGAGGAATTGGGTTCTTTATGTCAATTATGTTCCCAACCATTTTCTCTTTAGGAATTAAAGGCTTAAAATCAAATACAGAAACGGGTTCTTCTTGGTTAGTAATGTCGATCGTTGGAGGTGCTATTATTCCGTACGGAATGGGAACTTTAATCGATATGAATCACGATGATATTCAGTCAGGATATATTATTCCGCTAGTTTGTTTCTTGATTATTCTTTCTTTTGGGGCTTTTGGCCATAAGGTGAAAACGGTTTCTGAATAGTTTTTTTGCCACAGATTATTTGGATTAAAAAGGATTTTTTTAGCCACTAATTTCACGAATTAGCACAAATTTATTTTAATAAAAAATTTAAATATCAATTGCCTCCAGCTTTAGCTGGAGGTTTTTTGTTTATCCAAATAAAAGGCTTTAGCCAAACTTTTGCGCCTAGTTTGGCTAAAGCCAATAAATGTAGAATCTAGTAACCTCCAGCTAAAGCTGGAGGCAATTCATTTTAGCTACGAATTAGCAACTAAAATGCAAAAGCTCCAGAGGAGCGAAATATTTATAGCAAAAATTCCCAGCGCAAGAAAAAAGCTCTAGATGAGCGACATATTTATAGCAACGGAGGAGCGACAAAACACACAATACGTTTCCCGCGGTTGAAACCGCGGGCTATGTTTGAAATATATAAACGATATATTTTCTATTTACTCATGGTATAAAATCAAAAACGCCTCCAATTGGAGGCGTTTTCTTTTAGTCATGTTTATTTAATGGTGTTTGCCATTACCGTGATCGTGGTTTTTGTCTGACTTATTTTCTTTGTTTTTTCCTTTATCGTTTCCGTAATGATTTCCGTTGTTACCTTTTGGTTTTTCTCCTCTATTTTTTTGAGGTTTTCCGTGGTAACCTTTCGGATATTCAGTTCTGTGTTTTGTGTGATAATAGTACGGAGCATCTCCTCTATAATCTGTCAAAACTACTTTATAACCAGAATACAAATCATAACTTCTATATCTTGACGGAAGTCTTCTTTCACGAACCCATTTTCCGCTGTTGTCGTAAATAAATACGCTTTGATTTACATCATAATATACATCGATGTCTGGCAAATAATAGTATCTGCTGTTGTCGTAACCTTGTGGTCCCCAATTTGGAGGTGTACCAATATTTACATTTACTGATACCTGAGCTTGAGCAAAAAATGCACTCATAAAAAGCACTGAGGCGAATATAAACTTTTTCATGTCTTTAGAATTTAAATGTTAATCTTATTAGATATTAATCGAAAGTAATGCCAAAGATTCACGATTCAAGCATTCATTATACAAAATCATCAAACTAATCGACGGAGAGCGTTTTTTAAACGACGTACTTTTCAAAAAACCGTCTCAGGTTTTGAGACGGTTTTTATCATTATAAACAATTATTTCCAACCACCACCCAACGCTCTGTACAAATTAATAACAGCTTGTAATTTTTGCAGGTTATCATTAACTCCGTTTAATTGTCGTTGCTAAAAGATTTTGTTGAGATGTTAATACATCTGTATAGTTAGTTGCCGAACTGTATTCTAAAAGCTCTTGTGTAAAGTCGACTGCTTTTTCTAAAGCCGCAATTTGTTTCGCTCTAGAATCTTCTTTTTCAACAGCCATTTGGTACGCATACAATGCATTTGAAACTTCCTGACCAGCTACTAAAAGACTTTGTTGGAAATTGTTGTATGCTTGCAATTGTTGTGACTGCGCTGTAGTCAATCTCATTTTATTTAAACCATGATTAAATAAAGGTTGTGTTAATCCTCCGATAATCGAATAAAAAATAGAGTGGCTGAAGAAATCATTCAACTCTAAATTTGAAAATCCAGTACTTGCTGTAAGCGTCAAACTTGGGTAAAAATAAGTTTTAGCCAAATTAGTCGACTCAAAAGCGACTCTGAAATTAAATTCCGCTTGACGGACATCAGGACGATTATTCAATAACTGTGCTGGCATTCCGATTGCGATTTGTTCAGGAATAATTTGTGTTCCCAAAACACCTCTATCAATTGGCCCAGGCCCTTGTCCAAGTAAAATATTTAAAGCATTTTCGGTTTCACGAATGCTTTGTTTCAAATCTGGAATCAAAACTTCAGCCGCGTGCTGATTGGCCTCACTCTGAACAACAGCTGCACCAGTTACAATTGCTCCTTCTTTTAAAGCTTTAATGGTTGCAACGTTTTCGATACGGCTTTTTAAGGTTTCTTCCGTAATTTTTAACGATTCATCATACGATAATAGCAAGAAGTAATTATTGGCAATATCAGCAATAAGCTGTGTTTGAACAGCTTGTTTTGCAGCATCAGAAGCTAAATAAGTTGCCAAAGCCGCTCTTTTAGAACTGCTTAATTTTCCCCAAACATCAATTTCCCAAGAACTGCTTACACCTAATTTGTAAGTTGTAGTTAAGGTATTAATATTGATTCCTGCCGGAAAGTTTAATCCTGCCTGAGATTGCTTGTTATGCGTTACGTTTGCATCTAACTGCAAACTTGGGTAATAAGCCAATTTACTCTGACGCAGAGAAGCTCTTGCCTGAACAATATTCTCAATTGCATTTTTCAAATTCAGGTTCTGTTCTAAACCTTTTTGAATTAATGCATTTAATTTTTCATCTTTAAAAACAGTATTCCAAGGCATGTCTGCAATTGTAGTCGAATCTGTTGTAGACTGATCACGATACAATTGATCTGTTTTTAAAGTTGTGGGACGTTCGTATTTCTTGGTAACAGAGCACGCACTAATGAGTGCGGCTGTTATTACCAGTAAAATATATTTATTAGAACTATTCGTCATTTTTGTTGTAATTAAATTTTACTCTTTGTGAGCTTCTATTAAATGAATTTCGTCTTCATCATCATCGTCATCATCATAACCATCTTTCGCTGGACCACTTATTCTTTCTTGCAAGTTTTGGAAAATGATAAACAGAACCGGAATAACAAATACTCCTAAAATGGTTCCGATTAACATACCACCAACGGCACCAGTACCAATAGATTTATTACCAACAGCACCTGCACCTTTGGCAAACATCAACGGAACTAATCCTAAAATAAAGGCAAACGAAGTCATCAGAATTGGACGTAAACGCGCTACTGCTCCTTCAATAGCGAGCTTGTACAATTGGAAGTCCTTTTCTTCTTCTATCCAAAGCAAATTCGACAATCAAGATACCGTTCTTCGCTAAAAGTCCGATAAGCATGATTAAGGAAATTTGTAGGTAAATATTACTATTTAATTTAAAAATAATCGAGAATAAATACGCTCCTGCTAATCCAAACGGAATCGATAATAATACCGCAAATGGTAAAATGTAACTTTCGTACTGTGCGCTCAGTAAGAAATAAACGAAAACCAAACATAAAAGGAAAATAAAAATCGTTTCGCTTCCTGAAGCTAATTCCTCACGCGTTAAACCTGAAAATTCATATCCATAACCTGCTGGAAGATTTTCCGCTGCCACTTCTTGAATTGCTTTAATAGCATCTCCAGAACTATAACCTGGTTTTGGTGCTCCTGTAATCGAAATTGATGTAAATAAGTTAAATCTCGAAATAGATTCTGGTCCAAAAACTCTAGTCATTTTTACAAACTCGGTAATTGGCGCCATGTTTCCTGCGCTGTTTCGAACGAAAATTTTATTCAATCCTTCTGTATTCGCTCTAAATTCTGGAGCTGCTTGAACCATTACACGGTATTGTTTTCCGAATTTGTTGAAATTCGAAGCATACAATCCTCCGTAATATCCTTGCATGGTCGATAAAATCGTATTTACAGAAACTCCTGCGTCTTTCGCTTTCGCTAAATTAATATCCATCATATACTGAGGAAAACCAGGGTTAAATGGCGTTGTCGCATATTGAATTTCTGGACGTTCAGATAATTTCGCTAAGAATTCATTATTCACTTTATAAAATTCAGAAGTCGTGTGTCCTCCTTTATCCTGCAATTGGAATTCGAATCCACCACTTTGTCCAAAACCTTGGATAGTTGGAGGAGAAATAAAGAAAATACTTGCTTCACGAATACCACTTGTTTTAGCAAAAAGCTGTCCAATTACATCATCAACACTAAGATCACGCTGATCCCAAGGATATAATTTTACAATTACCATACTGTAAGCACTACCTGCTCCTGCCGTAAAGTTCTGTCCAACAATACGAAGTGTATTTTTAACTCCTGGAATTGTTTTCGCAATACTATCTACTCTTTTAGCAATAATATCCGAACGTTCCATAGAAGCTGATGGCGGCAAACTAATATTAGCAAAAACAGTTCCTTGATCTTCCGAAGGTACGAAAGCAGAAGGCGTAGTTTTCATCATATAAACCAACGCAGCACCAGCAATTACAATTGAAGCCAATGCGATCCATTTTTTCGCAGAAAGGAAACTTACAGAACGTTTGTATCGTGCTGTAACATTGTCGAATGCAACGTTAAATGAAGTATAAAAACGCTGTAAATAACTTTTATGTTTGTGATCATCAGCATGTGGTTTCAATAAAAGCGCACATAAAGCCGGACTCAAAGTCAAGGCATTTACTGCCGAAAGAATAATCGCAACCGCCAGTGTAATACCAAACTGTTTGTAGAATACCCCTGTTGATCCGTTAATAAAGGTTACTGGAATAAATACCGCGGCCATTACTAAGGTAATCGAAATAATCGCTCCTGAAATCTCGTCCATCGCGTGAATAGTCGCTTTTTTAGCCGACTTATATCCGTGGTCGAGTTTGGCGTGAACAGCCTCGACGACGACAATCGCATCATCGACCACAATACCAATGGCGAGTACCATTGCAAAAAGCGTCAATAAGTTGATCGTAAATCCGAATAAATTCAGGAAGAAGAATGTACCCACAATCGCAACCGGAACCGCAATTGCCGGAATTAAAGTCGATCTAAAATCCTGAAGGAAAATAAATACTACGATGAAAACCAATATAAAGGCTTCAACCAAAGTGTGAATTACTTTTTCAATAGAAGCATCCAAGTTCTCGTTAACATCCACCATAATAGTGTACTTCATTCCTTTTGGGAAACTTTTTGCGACTTCTTCAATCAGTTTTTTAGAATTGATAATTACATCACGAGCATTAGATCCAGGAGTCTGGCTAATCGCCATTGCTGCCGATTCTACTCCATTTGTTTTAATCGTTGAAGAATAACTTAAAGATCCCAATTCAACTTTGGCCACATCTTTAAGTCTTAACATCTGTCCATTTCCAACAGATTTTATAACAATGTCCCCAAATTCCTGAGCACTTGTTAGACGTCCTTTGTATTTAATTACATATTGAAATGCCTGATTTCCGTTTTCACCAAATTTACCTGGTGCTGCTTCTATATTTTGTTCTGCTAAAGCTGCCGAAATATCGCTTGGAATCAGTTTATATTGTTGCATTATGTCTGGTTTTAGCCAGATTCTCATCGAGTAATCTTTGGCACCAAAAACCGTTACATCTCCAACCCCAACTACACGCTGAATTTGCGGTACAAGGTTAATCTTTGCATAGTTTTGAAGAAACGTCTGATCGTAAGCTTTATCATCACTATATAAAGAGAAAATCAACAAGTTACTACTCTGACTTTTGGTTACTGTAACCCCAGCCTGAGTTACCTCCACTGGCAATAAACTGGTTGCTCTAGAAACCCTGTTCTGAACGTTTACCGGCTGCTAAATCAGGATTTGTTCCTACTTTAAAGAAAACTTTGATCGAAGCATTTCCGTCATTTGTTGCTGTAGAAGTCATGTAAGTCATGTTTTCTACACCATTAATCTGCTCCTCAAGCGGAATCACGATACTTTTAAGTACCACATCTGCATTGGCTCCAGTATAACTTGCCGCAACGTTTACAGTTGGTGGCGCGATATCCGGATATTGGGAAATCGGTAACTCAATTAGGCCTAAAACACCTAAGATGACGATAATAACAGATATTACCGTCGAGAGTACGGGTCTTTGTATAAATTTTTTAAACATTTTTTTTATTTTAAATCGGCGTAAACTGCTTCTTGGCTTTGATTATTAGGTTTAATTTCAGTTCCTTCTTTCAATGAAGCTACTCCTTCTAATACAATTTCATCTCCAGCTTTTAAACCGCTTGTTACCACATAATAGTTTCCTGCAGAGTTGTCCAACACTGTGATATTAGCATTTGTCGTCTTTTTGTCCTTTCCTACAACAACTGCAAACATTTTATCTTGTAATTCGAAAGTGGCACTTTGAGGAATTATAATGGCGTCTTTAACGTAGTTCGGAATTTGCACTGTAGTACTGCTTCCGCTTCTGATAATTCCTTTTGGATTTGGGAAACGAGCTCTAAAATTTACAGTACCTGTTTCTGTATTAATTAATCCGTTTACGGTTTCTATTTTTCCTTTTTGATCATAAGTCGAACCATCAGAAAGTACCAAAGAAACATCTGGCATGCTTTTAATTTTTTGGTTTAATGAACCTCCTGCGTCTTTAGTAAAATTTAGCAGTACTTTTTCATTCATTGCAAAATAAGCGTATACATTACCAATACTTGAAACTGTTGTTAAAGGTTCGGCTGTATTAGAACTTACCAAACTTCCTAATCGGAAAGGAATTGAACCTACAACTCCATTTACCGGACTTGTAACGGTCGTATAACCTAAATTAACTTTAGCATTTACTAAAGCTGCATTTGCTTGTGCTAGAGATGCCAAAGCTGACTCATAAGTATATTGAGCCGACTCTAAATCATATTTGCTAATAATTCCTTTTTCAACCAATGGTTTTACTTTATTCACAGCCAATTTAGCCGAACTAACTTCTGCTTGAGCACTTTTAATGCTTGCTGTCGCAGTACGAACTTGCTCGCTCATATTCTGGAGCGCTAATCTTAAATAAAGGCTGTCCTGCTTTAACTACAGCACCTTCATCAACAAAAATTTTATCAATATAGCCTTCAACTCTTGGGCGAATTTCTATATTTTGCTGTCCTTGGATACTAGCAGGAAAATCGCTGTTTAGTGTCGCTGATTTTAGCTGTAATGTCACAGTCTTATATTCTTTAATCTGCGGCGCACCTCCGGCTTGAGCCGATTTATCATTTTTACCGCAAGAAGCGATAATAAGTGATGCTGCGAGGATGCTTAAAAATGATTGCTTAGTCATTGTGAAAAATGTGTAATTATCGATTATATGTGAACAAAAGAAATAAAATATAAGATACGAAATTTTTCAAATAGACGAACAGCAAGAGACAATCGATAAAGGCAAGATGAGAACCGATGGTTTTATTTAAAATATTAAACAAGCGTTTAATTTTCGTCTTATCGGCTCTAAAATGCTTTTTAGAGACTCTAAATCCCGTTTTAGCGATTACCCAAAAATTGTATTTGAATAAAATGTAATATTGTCCATAAATATCAAGAATTACAATGGGACCAAGCTTTTTCAGACCTTACTTATTTACCGGATTACACATACTGAGCTGGGTATTATTAGGATTTATAATGCTGTTTTACATACCTTTAACTTGGAATGTAACACTACCTGGTGTCTTCTGGCTCTGGCAAATGGTCTTATTGATTTTACTGATCATCATTTTTTATTCGAATGCAAGAATTATAGTTCCAAGAACCATTTTTAAAGACAATACTTCTCCATTTCTAGTTTGGGCTTTTATTACGATTTTTGTCATGCAGGTTATTGCATATTTTTATACTTCACAAACCGATCTTCACACCAAAATAAGTTTGATTCTAGGATTCAAAAAATACAAAAATCCTTATTTTGACAATTACGTTTTAATGCTTAGTTTGCTTGTTTTAGGAATAAGCACAAGCTGGGCCATGTTGCAATATTGGCAAAAAGCGACTCAGCATAAGCAAAAATTAGAACAAGATAAAACGGCCGCGGAACTAGCTATGCTTAAGGCACAAATCAATCCGCATTTTTTCTTTAACTCGCTTAATAGCATTTATTCACTTACTTACACCGATATTGAAGATTCTAGAAATGCGCTTCACACTTTGAGCCGTATGATGCGTTATTTGCTTTACAGCACAGAAGAAAAAACTACGTTGCTAAAAGAAGCTGAATTTATGAGAGATTTCATTGCATTAATGAAACTTCGTGCCAACAGCAAATTGACTATTACAACAGATATTCCTGAAAAAATACATGATTACCCAATTGTTCCGATGTTATTACTACCTTTAGTAGAAAATGCTTTTAAACATGGTGTTCATGCCACCGATAAAAGTGAGATTTACATTAAGCTTACACAAAATGGAAGCGAGCTCGAATTTGAAGTTGAAAATACTTATTTTGAAAAAACAGCAGTTTCTGATGTAGGCGGAATTGGCTTGACCAACACCAAACGAAGACTGCAATTGATTTATCCGAATCAGCATTTTATTTCTTTTGGAGTTACCGATCACGGAACATATAAAATTAAATTGAAGATAAATTTAGAGCAATGACAGTAATAAAATGTATAGCAGTAGATGACGAACCATTGGCTTTAAGACTGGTAGAAACCTTTATAGAGCAGACTCCGTTTTTAGAATTAATTACGACCTGCGACAATGCTGTCGATGCAATGGGGCTTATCAGGGAAACAAAACCAGATCTTGTTTTTTTAGACATTAATATGCCTAATTTAAGCGGAATGGAATTGGCAAGATTAATACAAGATCAGCCTGGACCTTTGCCAAAAATTATTTTTACTACGGCGTACAATCATTATGCAATTGAAGGTTATAAAGTTAATGCGGTAGATTATCTTTTGAAACCTTTTAGTTATGAAGAATTCCTCCGTGCTTCGAGCAAGGTTTTACAATTATCCGAAGAAGCCAATAATAACTTTAATACTATTACAGCAGATGATGAATTTATCTTTTTGAAAGTAGAATACCAATGGGTTAGAATTTCTTTAAAAGATATTACGTACATAGAAAGTTTAAAAGATTATGTAAAAGTACATCTTGAAGATTCTCAGAAAGCCTTGCTGTCACTTATTTCGCTTAAAGCTTTAGAAGAAAAACTTCCTTCTTCAAAATTCATGCGCGTACATCGTTCTTTCATTGTCTCATTAGATAAAATAAGCGCCATTAGTAAAAACTCTATTTTTATTGATAAAATAGAAATAACGGTTGGCGAACAATATAAAGAAGCCTTTAAGACATTAGTCGATAAATGGCTGAAATAAAATTAGAATAAGAATTACAAAATCATGGAAAAAAGATCAAACAAATATTACTTAACATTAAGCCTTAAGGAATATGCAAACGGTGAAACCGAACCAGCAAAAGAACTCGGAATAGAATTTGACAATCACGATGAAATCTTTGGAATTATCGAAAGAATAAAGTCTAAAAACATTTTCGCAAACGAATCTGAAGCTGTTCAGTTTGCTTTAGGATTAAAATTATTCAGCGAAATCAAAATAAAAAATCGCAAAAACCCTCTTTTTGACGAACTAAATGAAGTTTTTCCAGTCTTCATGAAAAAACTAAAAAGCCTTTAAAAATACCTTTAAAGGCAAGACCTCAGCTTAATACTTCTTGAATTTTAGAACGTTAAATTTCTGCTAAGAAAAGAACAAACCCTTGTTTTGTGGCAATATTTTGTAACAATTTTCCGTTCCAATAAGGCATGTCCCACTAAATGCTTTCCAAAAGAAGTTTAATTTCTGTTTTTTGAAATTCATCTGCTTCATAAAAAATGGCGTCAGCATTTAGGCATTCTTAATTGAAAATAAAACGGAGTATTCGCTCGAAATTAACCATTTCGATTTTTAATGAATCTCTATTCTTTCTAGAAATGTTCGATAATGCAAAAATTTAATTTTAACCATTAAAACGAAAGCATTATGATTATTCAAAAAAGTATATTTCTTCTTGCTGGATTTCTAGCTTTGAGTAGCTGTTCTAATAACGACAATACTGAAGGAGGCACAGATCCAGGACCGACAGGACCACCTGTAGAAACAGGAACGGCAAACACCACTTATCAGCCCGCATTCTCAGGACAAACACGCGCAGGAAGCATTCAGACTACCACCGAAGTTGAATCTAAAATAATTACCAACGGCTTAAGCGCTCCTTGGGGAGTTGCCTATCTTCCTGACGGACGTCTTTTGGTAACCGAAAAGGCAGGAAAAATAAAAATTGTAACTCAAGCTGGAGTTATTAGCAATGCCTTGACTGGCGTTCCTGCTGTTAATCCTGATAGCCAAGGTGGCTTATTAGGAATTTGCCTAGATCCTGCATATGCTACTAACCGAATGATTTATTGGGCTTTTTCTGAAGTTGTTGCTGGCGGAAATATTACCGCTGTCGCGAAAGGTAGAATTTCAGACAACGAAACAGCTATCGAAAATGTAACGGTTATTTATCGTTCAAATACACCAAACGCTAGCACATTACACTACGGAGGCCGAGTTTTATTTGACAAAACAGGAAATCTCTTTGTAAGCATTGGTGAAAGATCTGTATTAGAAACGCGTCCTTTAGCACAATCTGTTACCAGCAGTTTGGGTAAAGTTGTTCGCATTACAACAAGCGGACAAGCAGCGCCTGGAAATCCTTCTTTTACACAAACGGGAGCTTTACCAGAACTTTATAGCATTGGACACAGAAATCCGCAGGGATTGGCAATTCATCCAACTACGGGCGAATTATGGCAAAGTGAACATGGCCCAAGAGGTGGTGACGAAATTAATAGAATTACAGGCGGAGCAAATTACGGCTGGCCAACAATTACTTACGGAATCGAATATAGTGGTACGAAAATTGGAGAAGGAATTACGCAACAAACTGGAATGGAACAGCCTGTCTATTACTGGGATCCTGTAGTGTCACCAAGTGGTATGACTTTCTACGCTGGAAACCGAGTTCCCGAATGGCAAAATAATCTTTTTATTGGTGCTTTGAGCGGTATGCATATTGTGCGTTTAGCTTTTAAAGACAATAAAGTAGCTGGAGAAGAAAGATTATTGGCTGGAGAAGGACAAAGATTTAGAGATATTACTCAAGGAAAAGATGAAGCATTATACGCCGTTACCGATCAAGGAAGACTTTATAGAATAGATAAAAAGTAAACTTGTTCATTATACATGCCAAAAGAAACGCCCCAAATATGGGGCGTTTGTATTTTATTATTTTTTTGTTTCAGGTTTCAGGTTTCAGGTTCCAAGTTAAACGCAACGGAATAAAACATGAAACTTGAAACTTGAAACCTGAAACAAAACAATTAAGCTTTAGCTTTTCTTTTTACTGTACAGCCAATTTCTTTAGTTTGTGTAATTGCTGGTTTTTGTCCGCTTTTTAATGATGCGATTACATCTTCTGCATATTTTGTTTTTTGCGGATTATTTCCTTCTGGATCATTATCGATTGCTCCTACGTATTCTACAACATTTCCTTTTGCCGTTTTAGAAACGATAAAGATGTGAGGCGTACGTTTTGCTCCATATTCATCGGTAATTTTTTGTCCCGGATCAAATAAATATGGGAAAGGATATTTCTTGTCTTTTGCCAAATCTTGCATTTTAGCAAAAGTATCTGCTGTAGAAGCTTCAGGATCGTTTGGATTAATTGCAATTACAGGATACCCTTGCGGTTTGAATTTTTTATCCAAATCGATAATTCTTTGCTCGTATCCTACTGCGTAAGGACAAGTATTGCAAGTAAAAACAACAATATATCCTTTTGCATCTTTAAAAGTTCCAAAAGAAACGTCTTTATTGTCCACGTTTTTCAGTTTGAAATCTGGTGCTGCGTCGCCTGCTTTTAGTGTTACGCCACTTTGTGCATGCGAAAGAAAAGCAGAAAATGCTAATGCTAGTAATAAGATTATTTTTTTCATAATGGTTTACAGTTTTTTATATTCAGTTAATAATTGTTCGTAGGTAAATTCACTTTCGACAAATTTTCGTTTATCATTTTTAATAAAAAGTGTTGCTGGAATACTTCCAGACCAACTTGGATCTATTCTATCAATAAATTCTTGTGGATTACTTTCGTTTAAGAGAAAGACTTCATTCTTTAGATTTTTCCTTTTTACAAACGGAACCACATTTGAAGTTAGTTTCGATTTAAAATCTAGACTTACTAATAAAACAGCCAATTTTTCTGATTTGTACTCTGCTCCTAATTTCTCAAAATGTGGCAGTTCTTTTATACAAGGCGCACACCAAGTCGCCCAAAAGTTAACGACATACGTACTGTCTTTCCCATTTTTGATTCTCTCATTAAGCTGATTAATATTTATCAGTTTCACATTCTGACTATAAGCTGAAACTGAAATAATACCGAATAAAAATAGATAAAAAAAAGGCTTTATTTTCATGAGAAGAATGCTTTAGAATTAATTTGTTTCCTACAAATATAAAATAATGATAAATTAGTTTTTGTTAATGAAAGTTTAATGAGTGTTTTAAGTCGCTAAGCGACTAAGATTCTAAGGGACTAAGTTGTTTTTCAGAATCTTATTCAATTTCGTCACATCTTCTTTGTAGCGCGGATAATCTGTTATGTTTCTTACACTATGATTTTCGATATTTGTCAATCCGATATCTTTTATTTCTACAAAAGGAGATTGCATTACTAATCCATTTAAAATACAGTCTGAGATATATTCTGAATGTGCTTCAAACTTTGGAATTGCGTTTAAATGTTTTACAATTATGGGTTTTAAAACAGCTTTTTCATTTTCTTGTATTCCCACCATTGGAAGAAAAAGAAGAAATAGATTAGAATATTTTTCAAAAGCCAATAATTCATCCAAAGTAAAAAACCAAGATTCAAAATGTCCTCCTAAATTACCGATGTAAATATCATTAAGAAAAAAATTGATTTCATATTCGGCAAATTCAACAGCGTAATTCAAATCATCATTTATTTTGCCCGCAACATATCTAGGATTTTCTTCTATATCATTTTGATTAAAAAACTTCCATTCCCATTCATGAGCTTCAGTTTCATTAGTTTCCACAATTTCAAGAGCTTCATCAATATTTATTTCTTCTTTTTCATCATAGCCTCTTGACCAACAGAAATAATACTTCCAGAAAAAGGTATTTTGACTAAGCTCTTCGATTTCTATTTGTCTATTCATAACTAATCATTACAAAAGTTTTTCAAAGATTTCTCTTTCTGAATCCGTAAGCTGTTTACTAATTTTAGTAAAACCTTTGCTTTGTCCAAACGTAGTATACATTACACTTTCCCAGCAATAATCTGCCATTTCCTGAACATTAGTGCCACTTTCTGAATATTCTTTTAAATCTTCTTCTGTAAAATAATACGAAACAAAATTCTCTTTACTATCCAATAATAACTTCAAGCTATTTTCACTTATAAAATAAGATGTGAAAACCTTATTATGCGGATGTTCTTGCATGGATAAAACAGCATTGATATAAACTTTTATTGATTTTTCGTTTATTCCGAATTTCTCCAGAAACACTGGTGTAAATTTCTGTTGAATAGACTGATGTTCCCCATCTATTGTTTGATAATAATCGATCAGCGTATCAAAATATTTTTCATCTTGTAATCCTAAAGCAAAAACAGCAAAAGTTGAAGGCATAGCACAATTTTCAGCTTCAAGATTGGTGTACCATTCGTATTTCTTTTTTGTAAGAGCAATATATTCTAAAATACCATTATGCAGATTTGGATATTTTACCGCTCCAGCAAAAAAATAATTCTGTCCGCATTTTGGAAGTCCTTTTACAGGAAGTAATTCTTTTGTTTTGGATGAAAAACTAATTTCAAAGCTTTTAGGAAAATCAGATTTTAGAAGATTGTTAACGAAGTTTAGTGCTTTTGCATAACTTTCTTCTGTTTCGGTAATCAGTTTAAGACTTATTTTAGCAAAAACATCATTTGCTTTACCCACAAAATCTTTGTCTTTGTATTCTGTCAGTTCTTTTGAAAGCTTTCCTGTTCCGTGCTTTTTAAGTTGTTCTACTTCATCAGAACCTAATTCAGTTACCACATCAAAATATTCATTTGCCGTAACTGTGGCATAACTTGGTCCGTATTTTATATGAGAAACAGCAATATAACATATAAAGCTCAGAAGTTCTTTTTGTTCTTCTGTCAATATAGGTTTCGGAAGTTCTTCTTTTGTTTTGGGTATAAAAATCTTGTATTTACCTTTTTTTACTCTTTCAAAACTATTAAAAACCAATTCTTCAGCTTGCAACCCTAATGTATAACGGTAGCTATCGAATCCGTTAAGTTTTCTAAGTTTTTCAACAAACGAAATATAAAACTCTTTTGAAAAAGGTCTCGTCTGGAAAAAATATTCAATTATGGGAGATAACAGAAATTTTTCTCCCGAATCTAATAGATACGGATTCGGATATGCTTTATCAATTTTAACGGTATTATTATCAATCGCTTCAATGAATTTTTCTAAAAGCGCTTCGTTACCTTCTATTTTTACTAAATAATTTAATTCTCTCATTCTCTATTTTATTGTCACATTTTTAATTTGATTATTCTTCATCCTCCTCATCATATTCTTCATCATCATAAGAAAGATAGGACCAATCTATGCACATATTATCCAAAACAGCATCAAATCGTTCCTGATCGCTTGATCCGATAAAAGCTCCTGTACAATTGTTTTCCTGATCGAATGACAAACTGATCACCTCATAAAAATCATCCGTATATACTTTTTGATTTTCTCTGCTGATGTTAGGAACAAGCGTATAATTCTCTTCTATAAACTTTACAATTTGCAGGTCAATTTCTCCCAAGTAATTTCCATTAAATTGAAGTCCGCCCAAAGTACCGTTGAAAACAGCCATTAGCAAAAAAAAGTCTTCTATTGTCTCCGTTTCAATCTCCCAATCCGATTTTTCTATTGTGTCGTAATTACCATATACTGGTGAATTATCCTGTGATAGATCTTCCTTTTTAATTCCCCAAAAAGCTACGTTTTGATTTTCTTCATAAAAAACCAAAAAATCATCATCAGAAAATCCAATTTCATTTTCAGGTTTCAAAAGTCTGTTAAAGGAGTAATTAAGGTTTTCCTCATTTCCTAGTTCTAAGTAATATTCTTTGAGTTTTGAAGGAAGATTTACATTTAATGTTTTCTCTAAGTTGAGAATTTGATCTTCTGAAAATCCGTAGTTTTCATTTTCAGACAGGTTATAAAGGCGTTTAATTTTTTGAATATAATTCATGTTAGGCTTCTATTTTTAGGAAGTCAAAAATAAACAATTAATTACAAGCCTGCAATTACTTTATAGTGATAATCCTACTTTTCCGAAAAAGCAATTTCCGAAAATTAAGGTGTATTTTCTAGTCATGTTTTTTTGACTAATTGACTGGCTATGATTTTCAGCTCAACTTTGCAACATATTCATAAATCCGAGAGTCCTTTTTAAAACTATTATGAAAATACTGTCGATACTATTAATCTCGATTTTCAGTGTAAGCTGTCAATCACAAACCAGCACTAAAATGAGTGAAGAAAAAACAAATCCGTTATTATGTGATCCTGTAAGCGGAATGTGTGAAATGCCTCTTGGCGAAAGTTCAAATGCCAAAACAGCTATTCCGACAGAAAATAAACCTATAAAGATAATTTACTATACCGATCCAATTTGTTCTTCTTGCTGGGGAATTGAACCTCAGCTTAGAAAACTAAAACTAGAATACGGCGATTATTTCGAAATTGATTATCGAATGGGCGGTTTATTGCCAGATTGGAGCTATAACAGCGGCGGAATAAGCAAACCTTCTGATGTGGCGCATCATTGGGATGAAGCTAGTTTGTATTACGAAATGCCAATTGATGGAAATGTTTGGATTGAAGATCCGTTAGATTCTTCTTATCCTTCCTGTATTGCTGTGAAAGCAAGACAAATGCAGAGTAAAGAAAAAGCGGTTAATTTTATGCGTGTTCTTCGCGAAAAACTTTATCTAGATAAAAAGAACATTGCCAAATGGGAAAACATAGCAGAAGCCGCAAAAATCGCAGGTCTAGATGTTCCGAAACTAAAAGCAGATTATGATGATGCCGAAGAACTTTTTCAAGATGATTTAAATTTAGCAAAAACTCTTGGCGTAAGAGGTTTTCCAACTTTATTTTTAGCCAATGCAGATAATAATCAACTAACTGTTTACGGCTCTAAACCTTATGATGCTTATGAAAATGCTTTATTAGCGTTATTTCCTGAAGCAAAAAAGAAGAGTATTAAAAATGAAAATCCGCTAAATCTGTTTGAGATTTTTCCAACATTAGCACCAAAAGAATATGCTGTTATTTTGGATAAATCGACTTCTGAAGCTACTTCTATTTTAGAGAAATTATATCAGCAAGGTTTATTGAATAAAAAGACGATTAAAAATGGTTCTTTATATATTAAAAAGTAATTAAATGAATGAAAGAATATTCCATTGAAACATCTGATTGCAAGAAATGTGTCGTTTTTTAAAATGATCTTTAGAATTACTGAAGGAGTTCCTTAAAGATATACTCTTTATCATATTCTATTTCAAAAGCATTCAGTTGTTTCTGGTATTCTTCTAAAAAAGTTTCTTTTTTATGATGATGTTCTTGATTTTGAATATATCGAATGACATTCGGAACGTGACTTCTTGAATATGAAAAAGCTCCATAACCTTCTTGCCATGAAAAATCGGATGACAGTTTTTGTTCTTTAATCCATTTACTAGTTTCTGTCTTTACATTTTGAACTAGCGCAGAAATAGATTGTGTTGGACGCATTCCTATAAAAATATGTATATGATCTGGCATGCTATTAACACATAACATTTTGTGATTGTTGGATTGTATTATACCCGTAATATATTGATGCAATTTGTCTTTCCAATCCTGTGCAATTAATGCTTTTCTATATTTGACTGCAAATACAAATTGTATATGCAATTGTGTGTATGTATTTGCCATTACCAACCAAACGTTCCTCTGGAACGAAAAAACATTAATCATTTAAAGTTCTACCGATGAGATGTTCCTAACGGAACATTTACCTTTTGATGATACAAATTTTAAAAATGCATATGTTTAGCTTGACTCCCAAAAGTCTAAAGAGTACTAGTTTAGGACAAAAAAAATGTTCCGCTAGGAACATCTCATCGGTAGAAAAAAAATGTTTGTGTGATCATCGTCCCGTAGGGACGTTTGATTGGTTTATTAAATTTCTCTCAAAATCAAATCGGCAACAACACCTAGAAAATATCAATTCAAAACAAAAATGTTCCGCTAGGAACATCTCATCGGTAGACAAAAAAAATGTTTTGTCGAGTTTCGTCGCGTAGGGACGTTTGATTGGTTTATTAAATTTCTCTCAAAATCAAGTCTGCCACAACATCTATTGCTTGGTTTATAATGTTTTCTGGCGTTCCTTTAAATTCATAACGTTTGGCTATTTGTTTTTCTCCAAAAATAATGTGTATAAAAATAGTTCCTACTGGTTTTGAATCACTTTCGCTTCCTCCTGGCGTTGTAAGTCCTGTTAATCCAACACAAATATCAGAATTAACATAACGGTAAAAGTTCTGCGCCATTAACTTGGTGACTTCTGCAGATTCGGCACTATGCTGTTCAATTGTCCCCCACGGAATCTGTAATAAATCTTCTTTCATAGACGAATGATAACAAACAATTCCCCCTATTAGAACTCTTCCAGAATTAAAAACCGTAGAAAACTCATAACACATTTTGCCTGCAGACGCGCTTTCTGCAAATGCTATCGTTAAGTTCTTTTCTATTAAAGCCTCACAGCATGCCGTTATCTTTTCTGATGCCATATTGATTCAAATTTAATTGCACATTGATTTCATATCAAATGTAAATTGTTCTCTTATAGTAAACTTACATAATTTCTTACAATATTTACATTATAAGTAACTGTTAATTATGCAACTATAATACTTTTTTCTATAAAACCTCCCTTCTATTTACGTGTTAAATTTGTAATTACAGCATTTTAAAAAATGCTATGAAGTACAAGCCTATAATTAAAGTTAAAGCCGAAAAAAATTACATCAACAGAAATGTTGTAGAACGTGAATACAGTAAAACTGTAAAGAATTAGCAAGTCTTCTATGCGAAGATTCAATATTGGAAAAATAACAAATCAAAAAAACACTATTATGGAAAAGCAACACAACCATGATTATGGTCAATTTGATCCTGATTATATCGAACAAAACACGCTTGTTGACGGTTCTTATTCTAATGAAGATGAGTTTAAACAAGTTCTGAAAAAATACGATAATCGAGAATTTGGCGAAAGTGATCCTGATTATTACGAACAAAACACTCTTATAGATAATGACGATTATGCTCGCGATGAAGATCCGTATCAATATCATGAAGAGTTTATTCAAGATCCTTCTCATTTACAAGGAGACTTTGAAACCAATATTAAAGCAGAAAATATTCCGAATCAAGAAAGAATTGTCAATGAAGATGATGACATTACGAATGACGGAACTCAAGACGATTTAAATGATGAATATGATGCTGATTTAGATTACGAAAATGACGTAGAAAAAGATAGTGATTTTGACAAAGATGAAAATTTAGATGACTTTGACGCAGAACATTATCCAGAAAATCATCCGAGAGAATAACGAAAAAATATCGTAAATTGTAATGCATTAATCATGACTTTAGCTGATCAAATTGTCTGGCTTTTTATTCTCGCAATTCCAATTGCCTGTATTAGCTGGACTGTAACACACGAGGAGATTTTTAGAGAGCCTCATGAATGGTGTGTCAGGCATTCTAAAAATGACAGACACATTTTATCCAGAAAGTTCTTTTATCTCTTTACCTGTGAATATTGCTTTAGCCATTATGTTACAATTGCCTTTCTGATCATCTGCGATTATAAACTTTTGTTAAATGATTGGAGAGGGTATATTTTGGCAGGGTTTTCTCTGGTTTTTATGGCAAATGCTTATATGAGCCTTTTTGCACTTTTACGCCAAGCTATAAAGAAAGAAAAGGTTGAAATTGAAAAAATTGAAAGCGAAACTGACAGCGACGACAGTAAAAAATAAAAAATAGTAATTAAATAAGTAAGTATAATTAAAATAAGTTGACATCATGGAGAATTTAAATTTTATAGACCCATTATTACACGGAATTAAACCTGAAAGTAAACCGTTAAATCTGTCAGTAAAACAAATGGTATGCGCTGGTGTTGGTGTTCTTTTGGCATCGGCAGTTTTGAAAAAAACGGGGCACAAAAAAGCAAGTGCTGTTGTAGGAAGTCTTGCATTGCCAATTTTAGCATCAGCTTGCTATAAAAAATACAATCAAGTTAGTAAAGATAAAATAGATGCTAAATCGAGCAGCGGTATTGAATACAACCACTAATCGTTTATAAATAAACTATCATAAAAAAAAGAGCGCTTATCTAAGATAAGCGCTCTTTTTTGATTCAATTGAATTAAGAAATATTTCCCTCGACCCAATTTAATGCTTTATTGAAATCTATTTTTTTATAACCACGAAACTCACCTGGAACTATATAACTAAATCCGTTTGTAAAAGAGATAATTTCTTCTGTATCTGTAACAATTGCGGCCCTATTCCACTTTCCTAAATGCTTAAGTCCCATAAGTCCGTCTTGCAACCAAGCTCCCGGCGTAAAATTTTTAATATCGGTATCTAAAACCAGCAAAAAATTAATTTCATTGATTTGTTTTACCAAATGTTCAACAGCTGGAGTTACAGCAGTTACAAAATCTTCTTTTGTCACTTCTGCCAATGCTCTAAAAGCAACAATATTATCTGTGGTGTCAATTTGATGTATCATGATTTTTTACACTTTTTGAGTTATTTAATAGCGTTTTATTCTTAAACATTTTCAGCGTGTTTTTCACTAACTCAAATATACTCATTATCAATCAGATAACACTTACATTTAACTATTCGTTTATTATATTTTTTTAAGGTTCTAAGGTTCTGAGATGCTAAGGTTCTAAGTTTTTTATGCAGAAATGTAATGCTGTGCATCTACTGCAAAATGCATACAGCACATAAAATCTTAGAAGCTCAGAACCTTAAAAGCTTAGCATGTAAATTTTTAAGCAGAGATGCACTCCAGTGCATCTAACACAAAATGCATACAGTGCATAAAACCTTAGCATCTCAGAACCTTAGAAACTTAGCATCTTTAAAAAAAAAAGCCTGTCTCTACTCGAAACAGGCCTTTTTGAAAAAAAATAAAAAATAAACACACAAGCTTAATTGTATCCTTGGTTTTGTTTGAATTCTTTAGTCACATCTATTGTTGACTGCGGAATTGGGAATACTCTTCTGTATGGCTCTGAAGCTGATTTTGCTGTTCCTGGAAGATCAAATTTCCCGAAACGGATCATTTGTGGTCTTCTGTACAATTCCCAGTATAATTCGAAGCCAATTTCATTATATAAAACCGTTTGATCGATTGAAGTCAAAGCTTTTCCTGCTACGCCTCCGTACAGAGATTCTCTTTTTCTGCTTGTACGCAATTTATTCAAATCTTCCATAGCTTGACCTGTATTCCCTTTTCTGAAATAAGCTTCAGCTCTCATTGTATAAATTCCTCCTAAACGGAATAATGGAATATCAACATTACTGTTTCCGTTTCCTCCTTCTGGATCAAATTCATATTTAAAAATACGCGCTCCTTGATTGATTTCGTTTTGAGCAAAAACAGCTTGAGCTGGATTTTTGAAAGTTAAAGAAGGCGTAAAATCCATTCTTGTTGTTGTGCTTTTTTCCATAACTAACGGAGAAACTTTAATACGTCCGTTTATCATTTCTAATGAACCAGAAGACAATAAGATTGGACCGTATTGAAGTCCGTATTGAATTCCTCTATTAAAGTGAAACCAAGGTAAATTGGCACTTTTTGGTACAATGTCTGTTGCAGGAACGCTAATATCTGTTCCATCATTCATAAACCAAGTTCCGTCTCCATATTGGTATTTTTGTTGGAATCTTGGGTCATCGTGATTTCCATCCCAAGTTGCAAAAAACTCAGGAGTTGTACACGCTGCATTTGTTCCTCTATTTGCTGCAGAAGTTCTTTGGTTACGCTCCATACACACATAAGCAAAACTGTTTGAACCGTTTCTGATGTAATCTATCTTTTGAGAAATCGCAAAAATCAATTCTTTTCCTTTCTCATTGTCTCTTGCGAAGTTTTTGAAGTAATCGCTTTCTAAAGAATATTTCCCAGAATTAATTAGCAATGAAGTATAATAGATAACACGATCCATATCTGTTCCTGTACCAGTTACAGCAGCTTCAGTAAAATTAAAGCTTGAAGATGCATTTAAACGATCTTTAAAAACAGCGCGATTCAGATACATCTGCGCTAAGAATCCATACGCGGCTTCTTTTGTAAATCTACCGTGATGCGTTTGCTGTGTTCCCATTTCTGCCAAATCTGGCACTAGAGCTTCAACATCTTTTATCAATTGATCAATTTGTGTATCAGCTTTTAAAATCTGCAAAGGCGCGTTCGGATTCATCGGATCTCTGTATGGAGCTTGTCCGTACAAATCTAAAGTAGTATATAAATAATACGCTAAAAGTCCTTTCGCTTCCGCTAAAAACAATTTTTTCTCTGGAATTGAACTTTCTTCAACTGATTGAATTGCGGTTAATGAACGTGTAATTCCGTTTGTCAATTTATTCCAGTTATCCACTACAATCGCGTTATCCGATTTCCATGTAAACTCGTGCATGTCTCTCCATTTTCCACCGTCTCCCCAGTCACTTCCGCGCGTTGGCAATATTGCTTCATCTGTAGTGTATTCTTGCAAAGAGAAAACACCTCCGTGATCTACAAAAGTTCCGTCTCCTAAACGGTCGTAAGCAGCTGCAAGAGCCCCAGCCGGATTTGAAGTATCTTCTCCTAAAACCTCATCCAAAACAACTTCGTCAAGGTTTGTACAGCTTGCAAAAAGCCATATAAAAGAAAATATCGCTAATGTTTTTATATTAAAAATTGTATTTGTCTTCATAATAATTATAGTTTTAAAGTTGCTCCAAAACTGAATGTTCTAGAAGTTGGATAACTTGCATAATCGATACCGATAGATTGGTTTCCTCCGTTTGATTTCGGACTGTTGATTAACGGATCGTAACCTGTATAATTTGTAATCGTAACTAAGTTCTGACCTGTTATGTAAAGTGTTAATCCGTTGATCCAGTTTAATCCTTTTAAATCAAAATTGTAACCAATACGAGCTGTATTTAATCTAATGAAATCTGATTTTTCTAAGAATAAAGTAGACAAGATTGGTGAGTTTGTTGCATTTGCTCCAGACTCATAATAACCTGTAGCTACGTTACGGTCTGATGCTAAGTTGTTAATGTTTAATGCATTCAAACCTGTATTATTCAATAAATAACCACCTGTTTGTCCGATGATAGAGAACGAGAACGAAAAGTTTTTGTATCTCATGTCACTGTTGAATCCGTAGTAGAAAGTTGGCAATGCTCCTTCAATAATAATTCTGTCGCTATTATCAATTTTACCGTCTCCGTTTTGATCTTTAAAGATATTTGCTCCGTTTGCATCAAAACCAATGTGCTCTAATAAGTAGAATGAACCAGCAGCATATCCACTTTTGTAAATATTAGCATTTACACCAGATTGTCCAGGACCTGAAATTGTTCCTGTTAAGATTTCTGAAACCGGAAGATCTTGAATTTTATTATTCAAAGTCGCACCATTCATATCGATATTCCAAGTAAAGTTTTTAGTATCTACTATTTTAGAACCTAACATAAACTCGATACCTTTATTGATAATCTTACCGTCAATATTAGTCCAAATCGTAGTTGTTGGACTCAACGCTTGAGAAGGAACATTTAAAATTGCATCGGTTGTTGTTTTATTGAAATAATCTAATGTTCCATACAATTTATCGTTCCATAAATTAAAATCTAAACCAACGTTATACTGCGTTACAACTTCCCATTTCAAATTAGGATTTGGCGTTCTATTTACAGAAACTCCGTTTACTAAATTTAAATCATCGTATAAATAATATCCGTCAGCTCCAGCTAAAGAGTAACTTGCCTGAGTAATTTTATTTTCAACTTCTTGATTTCCTGTTTGACCCCAGCTTGCTCTTAGTTTTAAATTATTTAAAGTAGAAGATTCTTTTAAGAAACTTTCGTTAGCAATATTCCATCCTAAAGCAAAAGATGGGAAATAACCATATTTATTGTTTTTACCAAAACGAGTCGATCCGTCGCCTCTCATAGAAGCCGTAACCAAATATCTGTTGTCAAAACTATAATTCAGCCTTCCGAAATAAGACTGTAATTCATTCTCCTGCGCATAACCTGTTGTACCAGATTGTGTTCCTTTAAATCCAGGATTAATTGATGGAGGAACTCCTTCTCCTTGATCAGAGATTCCGTCAATGCTAAAACTTGTTCCTGATCTTTCAAATTTTTGATAAGAGAAACCAGCCAAAGCTTCGATTTTATGCTTGTCTAAATTTAAATTGTAAGTCAAATAATGCTCTACCAAAGAGTTTTTAGAATCTAAATTATTCTGAACATATTTTCCTTTCGGATTCAAATCTGTTAAGTTTGGAAAAATAGTTGTGTTTCTTTCTGCCATCGAACGGTCAATACCAATATTTAATTTGTATTCTAATCCGTCAATAATTCTTAAAGAAGCTTCTAAGTTTCCTAAAACTCTTAATGTTCTCGTTTGATCTTGGTAAATGCTCAACAAATATGCAGGATTGTAATGTGCATTCATGTTGAAATTGGTGTAGTTTCCATTCGCATCAAAAACAGAACGTGTTGGATTTGCCATCAAAGTATGAACGATCAATTGTCCGTTAGAACCACCATCATCACTCGTAGGAACTCCGTCATCTTTAGTTTCACTTGCAGTAAGATTCATTTTTACTTTCAAACGTTTGTTATCTAAAAATGATTCTGCGGCGTTAATTCTTCCAGAAAGACGTTTGAAATTACTGTTACGAACCACACCTTCCTGATCCATTTGTGCAATCGAAGCATAATAATTTCCAGTTTCTGTTTGTTTAGAAAAAGAAAGCGAATTGTTTTTAGTTATAGCACTTCTATAAATTACATCTTGCCAATCTGTATTTCCGCCGTGATCAAATGCTTTGTCTGTAATTGCATTTCTATATTCGCTTGCACTTAAAACATCTAGTTTGTTAGCCACAGTCGAAACTCCCATATAAGAATCAAAAGTTAGTGTTCCTTCACCTTTAGAACCTTTTTTAGTTGTTACCAAAACAACTCCATTAGAACCTCTTGCTCCATAAATTGCAGAAGCCGACGCATCTTTCAAAACCGTAATCGATTCGATATCACTCGTATTCAAAAAGTTCAACGGATTCTTAGCAGAAGAAGTTCCAAAACCTACATTACTTCCAGAAGGGCTTACATCATCATTTGACAAAGGCACACCATCTACAACGAACAAAGGCGTACTTCCGCTTCTGATAGATCCAACTCCACGAATTGTTACATTTACTCCAGCTCCTGGCTCACCGCTTGTATTTACAACACGTACACCAGCCACTTTTCCTTGCATTAAATTATCTACCGAAACGTTTACACCTTGTTTGAAACTTCCTGCTTCTAATTGTGTAACTGCACCAGTAACATCTTTCTTAGATTGTTTACCATAACCTACAACCAAAACCTCGTTTAGTTCAGCTGTATTTGGCTCTAATTGAATATTCATAAAACCAGTCTGTACAGCAACTGTTTTGGTTTTATAACCCATATAAGAAATGTCCAATGTTTTTCCTTCTCCAACCGTAATTTCAAATTCTCCATCAAAATTTGTAACTGTTGAATTTGAAGAACTTGTTTCTGATACTGTTGCACCAGGAATTGGCACTTTAAATTCGTCAACAACTTTTCCTTTTACTTTAATTCTATCAACTGCTTTTGCATTTATTGCTTTTGGCGCGACTGTTTTTTGAATTAAAATCAGTTTTCCACTAATGTTATAATTGAAATTTGCCTTTTGCGAAAGATCATTCAAAATTGCAGTAATAGACTCATTACTATAATTTACCGTATAAGCTGTATTATCAGCAATTACAGCTTGTCCGTAACTAAATTTGTAGTCGGTTTGTTGCGTTAATTTTGAAAAAATAGAAACCAGAGTAGCTTTTTCTATTTTATTTGCTACTTTTGACTCTTTTAATAAATTAGTTTTACTGTAGCCACTCTGAAAGGCAAGTAAAGCCAGGACTAAAAAGACAAAACTCTTTAGATTTAAATAAGAAGGTTTAAAATACATGATTTAAGTAATTGTTTTTACGATGCTTAGTTATTAATAGCAGTTGTTCCAGCAACTGCTTTTTTTGTTTTTAATCCACTTTTACTACTTCGCCATAGACTTTGAATTTTAGGTTTGTGATATAATTTATTTCTTCCAAAACATTTTCTAATGTCGCGTCCTTCTTAATGAATACCGTTAACGGCGTTGCTAATACGTGTTCGTTGTTATACCGAAATGAAACTCCGTATTTATATTGTAAAATGGCAATAACCTGTTTTAAAGTAGTTTGGTCAAGTGTTACATCTTGATTGTACCAATTCACCAAAAAAGCTTTATCGGCAACTTGTTTGGTTAATTTTTGGCCTTCAAACAAAGCTTCTTGATTTGGCACTAAATCTACACTCTGCCCTTTTCCAGAAACATTTACTTTTCCGGTTACGACAATTACCTTACAGTTTAATTTTGATAATTGAATGTGAAATGAAGTTCCGACAACTCTGGTTTGTATTTCGCCAGAATGAATAATAAATGGGTGTTTTTTGTCTTTGGCCACTTCAAAAAACGCGTTTCCTTTTAGTAAAGAAACCGTTCTTTGATCGCCTTCAAATTTTTCAGGATACTGAAATGATGAGTTTCGTTGCCAGATAAATTTTCGAACCGTCACTTAATTGGATAGATTGGGGAATCGATGACGTTTTAAATGTGATTTGTTTTTGGTTTAAAACATTTGGTCTCAAGAAAAATCCTAAACCAAGCAGAAAAAGAATGCTGGCAGCGACCATATATTTTAAATAAGGACTGAAAGATCTTTTCTTTCCAATTCTTATCTGAATTTCGTCGTAGATGTTTTGAGATTCGATTTCTGGATTTCCCATAAGATCGTTATCCCATTTTGAATTTTGATATTCGTCGAAAGCAAAATCATGCAATAAATTTTCTTCTGCCGATGAAGTTTTTCCTCGCGAACTTTTATCGAGCAGATATTCTAAACTATGTTTAATTCTTTTTATCATAATACTTATTGTTATAGATAAGTACCAGAAACCAGAAATCGTACTATTGCCGAATATTATGAAAACATCAAGCGAAAGTTATTTTAAAATTTTTGATTGAAAATAATGAATGGAGCCAGCCAAACCAAGTCTTTTAAGCCTTCTCGAAGTTGTTTTACAGCTGATGAAATTTGATTTTTTACAGTTTGTTTAGAAATTCCAAGTTCGTCTGCAATTTGATCGATTGTCATGTCTTGAAATTTATACATCAACAAAAGCTCTTTTCTTTTTTCTGGAAGTTTGTCTAATAAAGAATAAAGCAAATCCATCACTTCTGGATCAATAGTCGAAAAATTGTCAATAATGTAGTCTTCGAATTTTTCTTCTAAAATCGTCTTATCAAAACGATTGTTCTGATAATGTTTGAAAACCTGATTTTTTACTGCACGAAATAAAAAAGGTTCAATAGCATTAATATTCAGTTCTTCTTTTCTTTCCCATAAATCCACAAAAACATCCTGAACAATGTTCTGCGCCAAGTCTTTATCCTGAGTCATCGTATAAGAAAACGCATTAAGCTTTTTCCAATATTGGTTATACGTTTTTTCAAAAATTTCAGGATTATTCATATACTAATTACAGGCTTTTTAATATCGTAAAATAATAAAATGAAAACCCAATGTTTTTTGCGTCAAGGTTATCTTTAAATTAATAAATAAACACGTTTGTTGTAGAAATACTACTTTTTTAAAGCAAAAGAAAGAATCACTTTGCGATTTCTTTTTTTAATCTAACACACAAATCGGCTTCAGATTTTAACTTAGTGCCTTTCAAAAAATGCAATTTTCTTTTGATGCGTCCCAGTCAACAGTATCAATTACATTTTAGAATTATGAAACCATTTTTTTTCACTTTATTATTTGCAGGAGCTTTAAGCGCTCAGGCTCAGAACGACAATCTGAAAATTAACCAGATTCAGGTTATCGGATCGCACAACAGTTATCGTCATGCGATTGAAACCGATTTATACAATCTTATCCAAGCTAGAGATACTTCTCGTTCTCTTAAAGGCTTGCAATACACTCATATTAGCATTACCGATCAATTAAACAAAGGTTTACGCAATCTAGAAATTGACATTTTTGCAGATGCGAAAGGCGGAAAATATGCACACCCAAAAGGTTTGGATATAGCTAAATCTGAAGAAGTTTACGACCCAAACGGATTAATGAAAAAACCAGGTTTTAAGGTTTTCCATATGCCAGATATCGATTTTAGAACTTCTGCTTATACTTTCGAAATCTGTCTTCAGGAATTAAAAAAATGGTCAGATGCTAATCTGGGACACGTTCCTGTTTTTATTACTTTGGAACCAAAAGACGGAGATGCGAATTTCTTCGGTACAAAACCAGAAGATTTCACAGCCTCAGTTTTTGACGAAATGGACAAAGTAATCCGTAAAGAATTAGGAAAAGACAAACTGATTACGCCAGACATGGTTCGCGGAAAATATAAAACTCTCGAAGAAGCAGTTTTAAATAACAATTGGCCGACTTTAAAAGAAGCCAAAGGACGATTTTTATTCTTATTAGATAACAACGGCGCAAAAAGAGATTTGTACGCATTGAATCATCCGTCCCTTAAGGGACGCGCCGTTTTTATTAACGCAGAACCAGGAAAACCAGAAGCTCGCAGCTTTATTCAGAAATAATGCTGAAGATCCGACAATTGAAGATTTAGTAAAAAAAGGTTACATCATAAGAACCAGAGCCGATTCTGATACCAAAGAAGCCCGCGCCAACGATTATTCGCATTTTGAAGCCGCAAAAAAATCTGGAGCACAAATCATTACAACTGATTATTATCTGCCAAGCATTTTCTTTAATTCTCCATACCAAATTAAGTATGATGATGGAAGTTATGTTCGAAATAATCCCGTAACGACACCTTAATTTTTTTGAGCTGTTTTATTTAACCGCAAAGAGCGCAAAGGTTTACGCAAAGTTCGCTAAGATTTTTTCTCTAAGGTTACGCTCATAAACGCAAAGTTCGCAAAGCTTTAATCTAGCTTTGCGAACTTTTTTATTTTATAAAATCTAACTCAAAAATTAAACTTTGCGAACTTTGCGTAAACCTTTGCGCTCTTTGCGGTTAAAAAAAATTACTTCAAACTTTTAACAGCACCACTTTTCAAATCAACAGAAAAATGATCTGCTGGAACTTCATGCATAAATTTATTGAAGATAATTAAGAACAGCTTCATTTGTTTTTGAAGTGGTGTGTCACTTGAAAGATCAGCTTTACCACCTTCTAAAAACAAATCAGATAATACTTTATATTGTTTTGCTCTTTCAACTCCAACATCGGCAAGAGCCAATTCGTCTGCACTTCTAAAGCGATAAAAATCAATTAAAAGATCATTTCCTGTCCAATTGAAATCTGTTTTTTTAAGTTTATTTTTAATTAAAATCTGTTCCGATTTCGTCTCCGCTTCTTTCCATTCTTTTTGAAACTGCTCTTTATTTTTCAAAATAAAATCAAAATCTTTTGCTGATTTAATGTTCGCTAAAACCAATAAATCTTTCGCTGAAACATTCAAAATAAAATCTTTAAAAGCAGAAGGCCAATCGTCTTTTAAGAAACGAAGACGCACTAATTCCTTCAAATGAAAATCGGTAAAATCATGATAATTTTTAGTCTTTAAAATAGCAAGCATTCCAAATATCTTTTGTATTCTGACTTTCTAAAAACTGATATTCCATTTTATACAAATCGAAAAGTTCATCATATCTCGGAACATTATCGATTGTAATAGTCTGAATATCGACCACATTATCTTTCTTTAAAGTCAATAATTTGTAAGACGGAATGTAGGCCGCAAGCGAAGGAGTTTGAATATTAACTAAGGTATTTCCTTTTGGAGAAGTTCTCACTCCTGTATCGTTAATATGCATATGGCCTCCAAAATGAATCTTCAATCCAGCATCTGCAAAAACCTGTGCCACTTCTTCAACTGGAACTCGGTTTAACTGCCATTTGTTTGGACCAAGCAATTCTTTTATTTCTGCAGAAGCATCATCATTAAAATCAATCATTGGAAAGTGGCTAAAAGCAACTAAAGTTTTTCCCTGTTTTTTAGCTTGATCAGAAATAGCAGAAACCCAATTAATTAAATGTTTTTTGTTTGAAAGTACATTATTATATCCTGTACTAGCCTCAGCATAACTTTTAGAATCTTTAGGGTCGCCATCGGTTTTCTTCGGAATGTAAACGTTTCCATCAATTGCCATTAACCAAAGTCCATCAATCGGCTCAACAACATAACTAACATCTGGAACTTCATAACCTGGCGCAACTTCATAAACGCGATTAGCTAATTTTGCACTTTCTAAAGCTTTATCAAACGTATAACTTTCACTAGAATAATTTGAAAATGGAGTTGCCCAAAATTTATTTTTCTTGTTCGGATGAAAACCAAAATCTTTCAGATTATCAGTAATTTCTAAATAACCCATTTTAGCAATATCGGCGGTAACCACTATAGGCTGTTCGATGGTGAGATTTGGCGCATACATGCCGTCTTTGCTATAAATGGGTTGACTTTTACCTTCTTTGCCTAAAAAATCTTCTTTGCCAGATTCTTGTGCAAAAGGTCCAACTGGATCATGATTTCCTGTGGTAATGAAAAATTCTATTCCGTATTTATTTGAATATTGTTCTAAAATTTTAGCTAATCCGCGAATGTGAATTGGCTGTCCGTCGTCGGTATAATCACCTGGAAGTGCGACATATTTGATCTTTCGCTTTGCGATATCATCTAAAGTCGCTAAAAAAGCAAAATAGTTTTCATTAAAAATTCGAGTTGAATGCAATTGCGATGACATGGTTCGCACCAAAGCATATTGATTTGTTCTTGGATTTAGAACGCCTTTGTAATCTGAATCTGAAAATCTGCCAAATAAATCCTGCAAATGAACATCAGATAAAAATGCGATTTGTGTTCCGTTTAAATTCTTTGTTTTTTGTGCCGAAACAGAACTATTAAAAACAACAAAAACAGACACTATAAAAAGTGAAGTAAATTTTAATTTCATAGGTTTTAACTTTAATAAATTGGGGACACTTTATTAGAAGTTTTGGAGCTTTTAATCGAACGCAATTTTATCGATTTAAACCTAGAATCAGTTTATGTTATTGTTATGGAAATGATAATGTTTTTTTTAAAACTACAGTTCTTATAGCTATCAAGGTTGCAGATAAAAAAAGGCTGTCCAAAAAGACAGCCTTCTTAACACATTAAAACCTAAAAAATTTAATGTATCTAAAACCATTATGGCAAATGGGTTATGATTATTTCTTAATAAAACGTCTTACGGTTTTGATTCCGTTTTTCTCAACCGAAATCAAGTAAATACGGTTTTCAAAGTCGAAACATCTATACTATTGTTATTTACCGTTTGAGATGAAACTGTCGCTCCACCTTCAGTATTAATAATATTTACATTTCCACCTGAAACTTCTGCCGTAAAAAAGATTTCACTTTCTGTTGGGTTTGGATAAATTTCTAAACTTGCAATAGACTGTTCGGTAGCTGGCGCAGCTGTTCTTGCCGTTGAACCCGATTTTGTAATTCTAAACCAATTGATATTAAAACCAGTATTTTGAACATAGATTCCAAAATTATAGGTTCCAGCATTTACGTTTACAGTTTGTGTAATCGTCTGCCAGTTTTGCCATCCTCCTGTATTGGGTACATTTATAGCTCCAAGCTGAATAGTTCCAGCATTCAAATCAGATGATAATCTTCCGCCTGTTACAGCACTTGCCACACGATATTCTATTTGATACGAACCAGAAGTTGGAAAGTTAATATTATAATACGCCATCCAATCGCCCGTATCACAATATCCAACATTTAATCCACCGCCTGTATCTGTGGTTGCTTCTGTTTGAACACCACTCATCGCGTTATAATTTTCTGCCTGAATTAAAGTTCCTGTTGCTGGCGGATTACTTCCTGTAATAACCTGATTAATGGCAGTAAGCAAAGATTTAGAACCTGTAGCATCTTGAGACAGCTCCCAAATCATAACTCCCGCCGCATTTTGAATCGCAAAAGTTGTTTTTTGTTTGATAGTCGGAATTCCGTTGTAATAAATTGTGTTTCCAACTTGATCTAAATTTTCAGCACCCGGATATTGCGCTACGATATTGGCATAAGAGATTCCCTGATTGGCAGAAGCTCCAAAACCATATCCGTAAAAAGGAAGTCCAATTACAGCCTTGCTTGCAGGCAATCCCCTTCCTGTCCAATAATTAAATTGATTAACCGCCATGCTGTAAGGAGAATGCTGTCCTGGGCTGTTTGGTGCCCAAGGCCCCGTTGCATCATAAGCCATAATATTGATCCAGTCGTATGCGGCAAAAGTAGATGAAGGTACATTTGCACCACCATATCCTTCTGAAAGTCTTGCTGAAATCAATTTGCCATTGGCATGCAATTTATTCGCTAAAGCAATCACAAACCCTCCATAATCGCCATTAATAGCTGGCCCTTCTAAATCGACATCGACACCATCAAAATTGTGAGCAACAACATAATCGTATATTTTCTGAATGAAAGCTGTTCTGTTTGCTGGTGTTATCAGATTAAAATAATTGTCTCTAATTGCTCCTCCTTCAGAAACGGCACCGCCTCCAAGAGAAACAAAAACTTTTATATTTTGTGCATGCGCGGCATTTATAATTGTATTGCTTCCTGAATTAAAACTTAAATATCCGTTTGCATCAGGATTTTCAAAAGCAATATTAATATGCGTTAATTTACTGTATTGAATGGTACTTGAAAAAGCATTTAAATCAATCCAATTGGGAATATATGCAATTACTTTTTTTGGGCTACAGAAAAATTAAAAACACCCAATACTAAAATAAGAATCCATTTTGCCGACATTCTTGTGTAGTTGTCTTTCATAGTGATTTGTTTTAATTTGTAAATTATGGGGATATTGAAAAATTGCAGGTTTCAGATTTTGATCTAAAACCTGCATTCTTAAATTATTTTTTAATAAAACGCTTAACCGTTTTTGTACCATCTTTATGGAAAATAACAAAATAGATTCCAGTTCTAAGACGCGAAACATCAATGCTGTTATTATTGATTTTTTGCTCAGAAACTAGCGTTCCTGTCTGATCTATAATACTTATTTTTTCTCCGCTTACAGATGTGGTCACAAAAAGAGTATTTTCTGCTGGACTTGGATATACATTCAATTCTGTTGCAGTAGGCTCTTCTTCTGCTATCGTTTCAGTTGCGACCATTTTTGCTGTTCCTGCTACTTTTGTAATTTTAATCCAGTTGATATTCATTCCTGTATTCTGAATGTAGATTCCGAAATTATATGTTCCTGCATTTACGTTTACAGTCTGAGAAACAGTTTGCCAATTTTGCCATCCGCCAGTGTTTGGAATATTAACATTTCCTAAAACTACTGCGCCAGCATTTAAATCAGAAGATAATCTTCCGCCAGTCACGGCACTTGCTACACGGTATTCAATCAAATAAGAACCAGTGGTTGGAAAATTGATATTATTATACGCTAACCAATCGCCGGTTTCTGTATAACCCACATTTGAACCTCCGCCAGTATCTGTAGTTGCTTCAACTTGAATACCGCTCATTGCTGAATAATCTTCTGCCTGAATTAAAACTGAAGTTTGAGAACTTGTAGCAGGAACTAATTTCCACTGTCCGCAAGTCTGATTGTTATTGTCCCATTGCTTGCACAATTGCTCCAGAAGCTGTACTTGCTCCTGCCACTTCAACAATTCTTCCGCTGTGACGGGCAACAATTTTATAATAACCATCACCTGTAGAAACCAAAATAAATTGCTGATTTGTGGTCGCATTATATGGATATTGTTCTACTCTTGCACCATTAGCTTTATTGAAGTTATTAATATCCATTGACATGCCGCTGTGGTTTGCAATGATTTTATACATTCCGTCTCCTAAATGCGTAAAAGTAAATTTCTGATTGTTTCCAGAATTTAGAGCACCTTGATTAATTCCTGCTCCGTTTGACATACTAGAATTCCAAACATCCATATACAAACCGCTGTTTCTGTTTTGAAGAAAGAAAGTCTGGTTTCCTAAAGTTGTTGTTCCATTAGCAATTACTCTGATCGAACTCACTTTATCATTCCAAGTAGCATTCAAACATGAATTATCAGAATTAATTACGGTTGAAGCTCCGCCGAAATTATCATCTTGATATAAAATCGCTTGATAACCTTGTGTAATTTTTAGCGAAGAAATATCATCATTTAAAACTCCTAAAGAATTTAAACGAGCCAAATTATAATCTCCAATTGTTAATCCGCCAGAAAATCCAGTGTAATTGCAATCTTTGTAAACTGTGATTACATCTGTTGTAGCTGGAACTGAAGGCGTCGTAAGTCCGTAATAACCTCCAAATGTAGCAATAACTTTTGTTGGCTGTGGCGAATGAAGTGATGGCGACTGATCTGCAACATCATCATACGCAAATCCGTAAGCTAAATTGTCAATATTGATTCCTGGCAAATGCCAGAATTTAGAATAATGATTTGTTGGATTTACTTGATAATATTTCGATGCATCGTACCAATTTTGCTGTCCTGGATTTGTGGTCGTTGTATTGACAACATGACGATTAATCGCAGCTGTTAATTGCGATTGAATTACAAGATCTAAATCTCCGTCGACCAATCTTCTGTCCAAAACGCCTTTGCCTTCAAGAGCTTCTTGCGTTGTTGGCCTATTTTGAACACGTCCTGTTCTTCCAACAAAAGCACCAGATTGTCCAACCATTTCTAGTTGTTCTCCAATAACTCTTCCTTTAAAAACACCAGCATCTCCAGCATAAAAAATCAAGTCTTCATTTTTGTATTTGTTCCAAATCGCATCGATGTACGATTTTAAGTAATTTGCATATGGTCCAGATCCTTCCGCGTAAGCTGCCGTTTTAGAAGGTGCAGTAATTTCGCCAGTTGCATCGTTCACACAACCTTGAAACTCTGCAGGAACATTCGCTTTAAAAGCGACAACAATATCTGCGTGTTTTTTTAAATCACCCACTTTCTTTTGGTAGCCGTTTGCACCAAATAATTCCAATCCCATTGGATATTTGTATGAATCGACTCTTGTTGGATTTCCGAAGAAACCATACTGATTATTTGTCAATTCGATCATTTCATACAAAATTCCCTGATTGGGATCTGTAGCATTTTGCGGATTTGGCGATGCATATCCTGAAGGAGCTCCGCTTGCGCCAAAAAAGTAAAAATACAATTGTGAACCTTTAGATATAAAAACTCTACATCCTGCAATTAAAGGAAGTGTAAAGGTCTTATTTGGAATTTCGCTCAACTTAGTAAAACAAAGTCGCATATTTAGAATTTTGCCCGGTCCTGTATTTCCTCCATAAGTTGGCCCAGTAACTGTATTGTAAGAAGCGTTCATTGGCAATATCTGACTCGTTTTGGCATTTACCCAAACGTGGTTTCCCGTTGTATAATCGATGCCGACAATTGCAACATATAATTCGCTGTCAGCAAACGTCGAATTATTACTAATCGTAAAAGGTACAGGCCCTTGAGCGTGTATCAGGTTTGAAAACACTAGAAATAGTGTCATCAGAAAAGAAAATCTTTGAAGTCTAATTTTATTCATATCTAAATAATTTTGGGGTTACGCAAATAAGTTTTAAACCAAAGCCATTTTCAAATGAATGACTAAATAAATCCGCCAGGTGCAATTGGTATGCCCTCCTTAAATTGCACCCAAAAGATTTAAAATTATTTCTTAATAAGCTTTTTAGTCCAGCTTTTTTGATCTGATTTGAAGTTTAGAATGTAGATTCCTCTACGAAGCTTACTTATGTCAATTACGCTTTCGTTTCCTTGAGGTTTGTTTTCTAAAATTAAAGTTCCAGAATCGTCGTAAATCGTAATGATTTTATTATCTAAGTTCTCAGGAGATGAAACTTGAATATAATTAGTTGTCGGATTTGGGTACATGGCAAAAACAACTTCTTCTGCCTGCGGTTCTTCAACAACATTCATAGCCATTCTAGCTGTAGAAGATGATCCATATGCTTCGATTTCATACAATGAATATCCGTACGGAGGCAAAGCTTTAGCGTTACATAAAATTCGAATGTATCTTCCTGTTCCGCTCACTGTTAAATCATCTGTTCCTCCATCACCGGCAGTTTGATTGCTTACTGTTTCGTTTTCTGTAAAAACATTATCAGTTGAAATCTGAACTTTGTATTGTGTTGCATAAGCCGCTTCCCATTTTAAAACCACTCTGTTAATGTTGTAATTGCTTCCTAAATCAACATAAATCCATTCAGTCGCATTAGCAAAAGAACTCGCCCATCTTGTCGTTGTGCTATCGCCGTCTGTTGCTTTATTTGCAGAAAGCGTAGGATTTTCTTCTGTAGAAGCTGTTGCTGTTTTAGCTAAAGCTAAATTCACATTCGGATTTGCAGTTATATTTCGAACAGTTACATTGCTGAAAACTCCTGTTGTTAGAGTTCCGTTTGCATGAGACGTAACTGCCATTCCTACATAAATAGTGCTAGCCATTGCAATCGTTCTTGGCGTTCCTACTTGTGTCCATGTTGTTCCGTTATCTGAAGAATAAGATGTAAACACATTTCCAGATCTTACCAAACGAACCCATTTTGGAGTCGCTCCTGTTGTAACCTCAGCAGTGGTTACTCCCGAAGCAGTATCACGAGTTAAAAACTCAATTCCTGCTTGCTGCGCTAGCATCTGTCATGGCGTGTTTTGATGTTGGCGTAAGCGTTTCACGGAACATTACTCCCGCTTTTGCATAAGTATTTGTATTGGTTAACGAATTTACTTTAGCAATAATTTCTGCATCTCCAGTAATAGATTGATTTACAAATTGAAACTGATCGCTTGTATCCCAAATATCATTTCCTGCTCCTTTGATGGTAAAAGTACCGTTAGAATGTGTCGCTTCACCCGCTGGAGTAACTGCTCCTAAATCGGTGCTAATCCAAGGCGAAGGTAATCCCGCTGGAGTTTCTGTAGAGACTAAATTTAAAGCTCTTAAATTATCAAAATAATACGTGTTTCCAGAATTTGTTCCCGGTTCAAATAAGAAAACAAAACGATTTACTTCACTGTCTGCTGTTGAAGCATCTGGTGAACTTGCATAAGTAAAAGTTACTGTATGCCAGGCGTTGGTTTGTTTTACAACTCCTTGATAAATACTATGTCTTCCAACAGGATAATTTGCTGGAACTGAAGCGCTGCTTTCTGCTTGCCAAGAAATAATAGATCCGACTGGTGCAGAAGTGTAAACGTCCATTGCGAACTTTTTAACTCCACCTTTAAAATCTCCAATATTGGCTATTGTAGTATTAAATGAGAAATTATCATACAGTTCTGTCGATTTGCGAACGTATTTTCCAACATTTGAAGAAGTATTAATTCCGCTTGCATTTGGGTTTACTGTGTTTGCCGTATACGTTCCAATTGCATCTCTAAATGTAATATTGTGAATCGTCTGGTAATCTTCATAAATTACACCTTGCGTAAATGTATCTGGAAGTTTAGTAGAGCCAATTCGAATATTATCGAAATAATAGGTATCAGCTGTGTAAGAACCCGAATTAAATAACAAAACCATTTGGTTTACTGCCAAATTTGAAGTTCCTCCATCTGGACTAGAATTGTAATAGAAAGTCAATGTTTCCCATTGATTTTGTTTGGTTGTAATCGCTACGTAGGTACTATTTCTTCCTGTAGGATAATTGGCTGGAAGTGATGTTGCACTGTTTTCTAAATTCAAACTTACCACTGTCCCAATTGGTGCAGAAGTGTACACATCAATCAAAATTTTATTCGTCTGATTTTTCAACAAACCGGCATCCTCAATCGTACTTTGTGTATTGAAGAAAAGCACATCATATTGCTCAGATACATTTCGAACATACTTCGCGACATTTGCAGAAGAATTGACCGAATTTGTCGCAGGATTTGCCACAACAGAATACGTTCCAGTTGTTGTTCCTTTTATGATTTTATTTACTCCGTCGTAATTTTGCAGCACATCTGTTGCAATAATTGGCTTTTCTGGCGCTGCTTTTGTCAGCAGATTATCGAAATAATAAGTCGCTCCAGAATTCGAATTCGATTCAAAAAGAAGTACCACATTATTAATTGATAAAGCACTCGTATTTGGATCAATTATTTTTTCAAATTCAAACTCGATTGTTTCCCATTTGTTCTGAACTGTGGTCGTAGCTTTAAAACCACTATGTCTACCTGACGGATAATTCGTCGCAGTCGTAACATTGCTGTTTTCTAACTGCATCGAAATTTTTGTTCCAACCGGAGCCGAAGTATAAATATCAAACGAAAGTCTTTTTCTTCCGTAAACATAATCATTAGCATTAGTAATGGTTACATTTCTGATGTTCAACACATCATACAATTCGCTTGAATTTCGAACATATTTTCCAACCAAAGCCGAAGTATTAATTCCGGTAGCAGAAGGATTCGCTACAGCTTCGGTCAAAACTCCCGTTTTTACAGGATACAATACATTTCGATTGCTTTGGAAATCATCATGTATTTTTTCAACAGGCAATGCTGGTTCGGTTGTTACTGCCAATTTGTAGTTATTTACATTACAGCCTGAAACTGTAGCCGTTACCGAAACATCTCCTCCAGAAGTTCCCCAATTTACCGTAATAGAATTTGTTCCCTGCCCTGATGTAATTGTTGCTCCTGCTGGAACAGTCCAATTATAAGTTGCACCCGCAATTGCATTTACAGAATACGTTTTACTAGTTTCGTTTTGGTAAACTTTGTTATCGCCAGTTACTGCATATTTAAAACTTCCATCGTAAACACGAACATAATCGACCTGTAATTTTGCTGGAAAATCGGCAGGAATTGGCTCTACTCCTGCACCGTTAACTCTCGTATAAGGTGTTCCGTAGCTTCCAACTGCGAGATTCAAAATAATATAAAAATTGTTGTCATTAAAAGGCCATCCGCCGTTTACAGTTGTGTTTGGTGTTGCCGTATGAAATAGAACATCATCCACAAACCATTTAATAAAATTTGGTCCCCATTCTACAGCATAAACATGAAAATCTGATGACAAATCAATTGGAGAACTGTAGCTTCTTCCTGTAAACTGATATCCTCCACCATCATAATGAATCGTTCCATCTACCGATTTTGGATTTCTGTGTTTGGCTTCCATAATGTCAATTTCTCCAGTAAAAGGCCAATTGCCATTAACTGGAAGCATCCAGAAAGCCGGCCAAGCACCTTGTGCGTTAGAAAGTTTCATACGAGCTTCTACTCTTCCGTACTTTAAAGAATACTTTCCTTCCGTTGTCAATTTTGAAGAAGCATACGGCTGATCTGGAAATTGTGCGTTAGGCGCATATTTTGCCTCAATGTTTAAGTAACTATTTGTTCCTTCTTTTACAATTGTCGCCTGATTGGGATCGTAACGCTGCGCTTCAGCATTTCCGAATCCGCAGAGCGACGGACATCCGTTTCCTGAAATGCTTTGCCATTTGGTTAAATCTACCGTTGTGCCATTAAATTCATCAGACCAAACGAGCGTATTGCATTGCGCTTGAGTTTTGAGAAATGGCAACAGTAAGAACAAAACCGCTACACAAAATTGTTTTAATAAATAAGAATTGCTTTTCGGTGGTCGGCCGAAAAAAAAGTCATTTTGCTTCATTTTTAAATAGGTTTTTAGTTAGTATTTGTTATTTCTTCAATAAATCTTATTTATAAAAACAGATTGTATTTTCCGACAATAACAGCGCAATATTAACTAAAAAATCAGGCAAGACTTACATTTTTGAGTACGGTTTGACTACGGTACTATCGAAGAAATGTAACAAATCATCGATGAAAAGCATAAAATCACTTCAGATTCTACTTATACGAGAAAAATTAAAAATTAAGAATGAATTCGGTGATATTCGTATCAGACGGTAACTGCAATTTTTTGCGAATTCTATAACGGGTATCTTCCACACCACGAACAGAAATTCCTAAAAGCGGTGCAATTTCTTTTGTATTGAAATTCATTCGCAAATAAGCACACAATCGCATATCGCGTGGAGTCAATTCTGGATAACTCGATTTTAATCGGCGCATAAAATTATCATGCAACTGATTGAAAATTTCTTCAAATTCGTTCCAATGTTTGTCTCCCTGCAATTCGTGATCTATTAATTTATTGATTTTTGTCAGAAGACTAAAGTTTACATTCGGTTCGTTTTTCTTGTCAATCTGCGCGATCAATTCTTTTATTGAAAGCAAAATTTCATTTAAATGAATTAAATTGACTGTATTGGAAGCCACTTTAGCATTTTTAAGATTAATTGTCGTTTGAAGATTCTCACGAACAATTGCCATATTTTCTTGTTCTAATGTCAGTTTCTGTTCGTTAAGTTCTGCACGACTTCGAAGCAATTCTCTTTCCTGATTCTCTATTAATTGAAGGCGTTGACGCTCAGCAACAAATTTCTGATATCTAACAATTAAATAAATTACAATACTATAAAGCGCAAAATAAAATAAATAAGCCCAGAAAGTTCTGTACCAAGGAGGTAAAACTTCAAACTTAAAAACAGCTTCTTCACTAACCACATCGTACATATTTTTTGCGCGTACATGAAAAACATATTCATTTTCTGGCAAGTTGGTATATTCTTTCTCTGTTTGAAGACTGTAATCTGACCAAGTTGGCTCAAAACCTTCCAGCCAATACTCATATTTTGTTGCATCTGCATCATCAAAACAAAGCGATGCAAAAGAAAAATGAAGCGCATTATTGGCATAAGATAACACAGTCGAAAACTTATCATTTACTGATCCTGTTTTATTTGGGAGCACATCGTAACGGCTGGAAAACAACAAACTATCTTTCGGAAAAATACATTTTACTTCCGAAATAACTGCTTTGTATTTCGTTTCGTATTTCTTGTTTTTAATTGCACTGTAATGTATCAAACCCTCTTGTGTTCCAAAGAAAACGTCACCACTGTTTGTGGTTTGAATATTTTCAAAACCAGGAACATATATATATCGAAGTTTTCGAAATGGAAGCTCTTCAATCTTAAAACTCCCATTTTTCTGTTTGCTCATTTTTCCAGTATTTTCGCCAGAAACGTACCAAATATTATCTTGATTGTCTGGTTTTAATAATCGAATATGATTTTCTAATCCGAGATATTTCTTGAAAACAGGATCCGGAATCATTTTTTTTGAAGAAACATCTTGCCTGTAAACGCCTTTTGTTGTTCCAAATAATATCTGATTATCTACTTTAAAAGTATTTAAAAACAAACTCGACGGAAATCCATTCTTATCATTATAAAATTGAATATCGGTAACGGAATCAAATGTTGAATTGAATTTAAGTTTATAAATTCCTTTATAACCGTGCGCAATCCAAATGTTTCCTTGTTTATCGGTTTCCATAATTCTACTACTTTCCTCAAAACCTTTTATTCGATGCTGAAAAACCCAAGATCCATTTACTTTTTTCAGCAAATATAATCCTGTGTATCCACCAACTACCAATAAATCTGACCGATTCGGAATTAGAATTCCTTGCCAAGCACCATCTATTTGGGCCAGCGATTTCGCAGAATTTCCATTGATTTCGAATATTCCGTTTTTTTCAAAAGCCAACAAAGAATTACCAAAAACACCAAGATTCCAGACATTTTCAGACATTCCAGAAACATGCTGAAAAGTTACATTTTCTCTTTTTCCGCTTTTATAAGCTTCCCAATTCAGCCAAAACAAACCGTTATCTGTTCCGATATACAATTTATTCTGATAAATCTGACTGCAATAAATTTTGGTTTCAGAATTTGTGCCATCTATAATTTTTGACAAAGGAGACGAAATCTGAATCAGCGAAATTCCACCTTTGAGCGTCACCCATAAATTGCCTTCTTTATCAATTTTAAAATTGGTTACATATTCATTCTGAAGTCCCATTTGCTTATCAATATGTTGAACCAAATGTCCATCACTATCTATAACTATCAACCCTGATTGGCGGGTTCCAATTCCGAAATATCCATCAGAAAGTTCAATTCCTGCTGAAATTTGATTCTGTTTTAGCAAATGATCTACTTCGGTTACAAATGGTTTTATTTGATTTTCATTGAATGTAAAAAGACCATTTTTTTGCGTGAACAACAAAAGTCCTTCTTTCGTTTGGAAAATCTTTCTAACATGCATTCCAACAAACTTCTCACCATTTTCAACAGAAATTAATGCACCGTCTTTTAGCTTTAATAATCCTTTTCCATTATCCGAGACATAAATTTCTCCTCCAACTTCAAAGAAATCATCAAAAGCAGTTTTAGCGTCTATTACCTTGATTTCTTTGTTTTTATAAATAAAAATCCTTTCATAAGAGAAAAAATCACTTCGTTATTTCGAATCACCGTATGCAGTACATCACCAAAATTTCGAGCCGATTTTGGAAGCAATTTTACCAAAGAAGTATATTGATATTGTCCATTTGGAAGCTGAATGACAAAGCCAAAATCGCCTTGAGCGCCAACGTACATTTTATCGTTTTTATCTATCGCCATCGAACGCACCATACTTCTGTTTTCCGGCTGTGTGACAATTGCCCAGCGAACACCATCAAATTGCATAATACCAAAATGATTGGCAAAAAACATCATGCCTTTAGAATCCTGCAAAACATCCCAATTTTCTGATGCTGCTTTATATGCTTTCGGACTATAATTGACTATAAAAGGAACTCCAATCTTTTTGATTTGGGAATTGATAATTGGAGAAAATAATAGGAATAGAAGTAAAATTCTAATTTTAAATTTCATCATTCTCTTTGAATCTGTAGGTTAGTTTTGTGATTTTAAAAATCACAATCTTGAAAAATACTTCTTTGGGAAAAGTAATTTTCTAGACAAAAACATTCTTTTTTTTTAAATGTACTAATAACAATTATTTAGTATTATCAAAACAAAAAAGAGAATGTCGAAACTCAAATATATAAAATTTTATTTTAATGCAATAAATTACATTTTAACAAGAGAATTTGATAATTAGAGAATTAAATACGTTCCGTAAGAACGTTTGATTACGCACACACCATTATTCCGAAAAAAAGATGCCTTACAGGACACCATGCAAATTCATAAATGCTTTTTTCTACTGACCCGATATTTCTAACGGAATAATTTATTTGTAAAAATAAATCGAATCAAAAATCTAAATTTTGTTTTCTGATTTTCAGCATTATGTACAGAATTACACCTATTCTGTATTTTCAATTATAATTAGATTTGTACTTTTATATTCTTATCAACTCTAATTTCGAAAATATTAAAACCAAGAATTTTGAAAAAACATCTTTTTATCATAGCCATTCTGACAGCCAATTTTACTGCTTTTTCTCAGAATAAAATCATAACTGTTACCAACAATTTAAAAGTTGACAGAGAGTTTGAAACCATCGAATTAACTAAAAAATCTCTTGGATTACCTGCAAATGTCAAACTCGAAGATTATGCAATAAAAAATGGCAATACCTTTTTAGAAACACAAACCGTAGATAATGATGGAGACGGAAATGCAGATTTGCTTTTATTTCAGCCCAAAATTAAAGCTTCTTCAAAACAGGATTTTGAGGTTTTGATTGGAACAAACCCTTCGGCTTCAAAAGTAATGAGCTGTTATTCTCGATTTGTTCCAGAACGCACCGACGATTATGCATGGGAAAACAATAAAGTAGCGTTTAGAACTTACGGACCTGTAGCGCAAAAAATGGTTGAAGATAATATTCCTGGCGGAACGTTAACCAGCGGAATTGATGCTTGGCTAAAAAGAGTCGATTATCCTATCATTAATAAATGGTACGAAAAAACAACAACCGGAACTGGAACATACCATAAAGATACTGGCGAAGGTCTGGATAATTTTCAAGTTGGAGACAGTCGCGGCGTGGGCGGAATTGCAGTTAATGTTGATGGAAAATATTATTTCTCCAAGAATTTCATTAGCTGGAAAACGATTACAACTGGTCCAATTAGAACAAGTTTTATTTTAACTTATGCCGATTGGGATGCCAAAGGAAATAAAATAACCGAATCGAAATTAATTAGTTTAGATTATGGAAGTCAGCTTTCTCGTTTTGAAATCAATATTACTGGAACAAAAACTATTGCAGCCGGTTTAACGCTTCATGACAAAAAAGGAACAATTGGCACCAATTTAAAAGAAGGCTGGTTAAGTTATTGGGAACCTATTGATGATTCTGAAATTGGTATGGGTTTAGTTGCGCCAAAAGGTTCGTTAATTAGTTTTGATAATCATGTTACTGACGAAAAAGAATTAAGCAACTTATACGGAAATATTTCAGTAAAAAACAACAAAGCTATTTATTATGTTGGTTTTGGATGGAAAAAAGGAAGTCCGTTTCAAACCAAACAAGAATGGGAAAAGTATTTGAGTTCTTTTGCTGAGAAGGTAAATAATCCTTTGATTGTGAAGGTTAAAAAGTGATTTTTTTGTGCTAAGGCTCAACGTTTTTTTTAACATAGCCCGTGGTTTTAACCACGGGAACACAATGTATAATATCAATTCGTTTCCCGTGGTTAAAACCACGGGCTATGTTTAAATTGCGTTTTGTCATTTCGAGGAACGAGAAATCGCACTAGAAACTCTACAAAGATTGGCTTTACTAGACGGAATTCTTTGTGTGATTTATTTCATCAGTTCACTAACGTCCGAGTCTCGTTCCTCGAAATCACAAAACTATATTCAAAATTTATTTACATCTGCTTAATCTGCGAAAAAATATATTTATCTTCTAACAGGAAAATAATTTTCCTTCAAAATAATCTCCAACGGAATATAATGTGTCTTTTCTGTTTCTTCCTGTAGAACCAGCTTTTTATACAAATAATTAATTCCCATATAACCTTGATCTTCGGGCCTTTGGTTGATTAAAAAATCTATTACGCCTTTATTTAAATATTCGATGTTTTCTTTTAGTAAATCAAAACCAATAATTCGAACACCTTTTATATTATTTTTTTCTAAAAACTCAGCAACAATATAAGCTCTAGAATTTGGTACAAAAACACTGTTTACGCCAGAAAACATTTCCAAATTCAACTGATCGATTCCTGAATCTTTTAAGGCAAATTCAGAAAACTTGAAATTGGTTAATTCGTCATGATCTTCAAAATACGAATAAAAACCTTTTATGCGTTGCTGATACACAGAAGTACTTTCGATTTCTCTAGTAATCTTAAAAATTAGAACTTGTCTTTTATTTTTTACAGCAAAACTGATTAATCTTCCAGCTAAATATCCGCTCTGAAAAGCATCTTGACCGACATATGCATGTTCGTTTTCTTCAGAAATATTCGAATCGATCATTACAATCGGAATATTTTTCTTTTCATATTCCTTTAAAAACTCAACAGAATCTTTGTAGAAAATCGGTGCAAATAAAAGTCCATCACAATCAAATTCTAGTACTCTCTGAGCAGATTCTTTGAACGATACTAGATTATAATCATAAAAAAAATAATCCAAAACAATTCCGAATTTGCTAAATTCCAAAGCGACTTTTTCTATTCCATCGACCTGACTTTTCCAATACTCCAAAGTTTCTGATTTTGGAAGGAAAACAGCAAAATGAAACTTTTTGTTTAAAGCCAGATTACTTGCCAAAATATTTCGGGTATATCCAAATTCTTCAATTATTGCATTTACCTTATCAACGGTTTCCTGCGCCACTTGCCCGCGTTTATGTATAATCCTGTCGACAGTTCCGGCAGAAACATTAGCTAGTTCGGCAATTTTTTTTATTGTTATGATATTGATTCTTTTTAAGTTAAAAAAATAAAAGCAGTTCGGTAAAATTAATTTATTTTATCAAAAATAAGTTGTTTTACATCACATTTTGCATACATTTGTAAAATACCGTGTACGCACACGCAAATATACACATAACATCAAAAAACAAAAATAAAACGACTAAAATGATACTAGATTCATTACATAATGCTCAGAAATACTATGGTTTACATCCAAATTTCAAGAAAGCATTTGATTATGTAAATCAAAATGACATTGCCAATCTTGAAGAAGGTGCTTTTGAAATTGGCGAAGGTTTAAAACTAATTGTAATTGTCGGACAAGGAAATACAAAAGAAGAAGCAGTTAAAGGTTTTGAATGTCATGATAAAAACATCGATATCCAGATTTCGATTAAAGAACCAGAAACTTTTGCATGGAAACCAAGAGAAAAATGTGTGAATCCGAATGGTGAATATAGTGACGAAAGAGATGTTCGATTTTTTCATGATGCACCAGATACCTTTTTTGAAATGCAGGAAAAACAATTTGCAATCTTGTTTCCAGAAGATGTTCACACTGCAATGATTGGCGAAGGAACGTTGAAAAAGATTGTTATTAAAGTAAAAATATAGCTTATGAGTACAATTCAGAATTCTATCGATGCCATAATCAAACAAGGAATGCTTCCGTTGTATTTCAATGCCGACGAAAATAAAAGCATTTCTGTTTTAAGAACATTATATAATATCGGTATTAGAGCAGTTGAATATACAAGCCGTGGCCCAGAAGCGCTTTCAAACTTCAAAAAAATGGTTGAAGTAAGAAATGCTGAAATGCCAGAAATGCTTCTTGGAATTGGTACGATCAAAAATTTAGTGCAAGCAGAAACTTATTATTTAACTGGTGCAGATTTTTTTATAAGTCCAGGATTTGTTCCTGAAGTCGCTTCATTTTTAATTCCAAAAGATGTTCTCTATGCTCCAGGCTGTATGACTCCAACTGAAATTATTCTTGCTGAAAATGCCGGTTGTAAAATTCATTAAACTTTTTCCTGGAAATATCTTAGGACCAGATTTTATGAGCGGTATTAAGAACATTTTTCCAGATTTAATTTTCATGCCTACAGGCGGTGTTGACACCACAAGACAAAGTATTGAAACTTGGTTTAATGCTGGAGTTTCTGCGGTTGGAATGGGAAGCAAATTAATCAGTAAAGAAGTAATGCAATTTGATGCTTACGAAACAATCGAAAAAGAAACGAAAAGGGTTTTAGATTTGATTGCAACGATTAGAAGTTAAGAAGTCAAAAAAATAATCAATTATAAAAATTACATGAATTCAATATTCAACTTAGAAGGAAAAATTGCACTGATTACGGGAGGTGCCGGAGTTTTAGGAAGCAATTTTGCAAATGTATTAGCAAAACAAGGCGTTATTGTTGGAATCGTTTCTCAGTCACTTGAAAAAGCTGAAAGCACTGTAAAAGCGATCGAAGCAAATGGCGGAAAAGGTTTTGCGGTTCAGGCCAATGTTTTAAATAAAGAAGAATTAGAAAAAATTAAAGATTTTATCGTTGAAAAATACGGACGTCTTGATATCTTGATTAACGCCGCTGGCGGAAATATGCCAGGTGCAACGATTCAGCCAGATCAAGCTATTTATGATATGAAAAGCGATGATTTGCAAAAAGTAATCGATTTGAATATTATTGGAACTATGCTTCCTTCTCAGGTCTTTCTTCGCACTTTTTGCGAAACAGAAATCAGGAAATATTATCAACATTTCTTCTGCTTCGGCACAAAGGCCTTTAACGAGAGTTGTGGGTTATTCTGCTTCAAAAGCGGCAATCGACAACTTTACACAATGGATGGCGGTTGAATTGGCTCAAAAATACGGCGAAGGAATTCGTGTAAATGCAATTTCTCCAGGCTTTTTCATTGGAGAACAAAATCGCGCTTTATTGCTTACTCCAGAAGGGAAACTAACGCCAAGAGGCGAAAAAATCATCGATCATACCCCAATGGGAAGATTTGGAACTCCGGAAGATATTGACGGCGCGCTTTTATTTTTATGCGGCGACATGTCGAAATTCGTAACAGGAATTACATTAAAAGTAGACGGCGGATTTGCTTGCAACGAGTATTTAAAATATCAACCTCTCTCCTGCAAGGTTTTTAAAACCTTGTAGGTTTAAATTGTAGATTATTATAAATTAAAAATACCTACAAGGTTTTAAAAACCTTGTAGGAAATAAAAAATATAAAACATGGAACAAACATTAAGATGGTTCGGACCAAATGATCCTGTTTCTTTACAAGACATCAAACAAACTGGAGCAACTGGAATTGTAACGGCTTTACACCATATTCCGAACGGGCAAGTTTGGAGCATTGATGAAATCATTAAACGAAAAGTTGAAATTGAGCACGAAAACGGAGATCCTAAAAAAGGCGCTTCTGGATTAACTTGGTCGGTTGTAGAAAGTATTCCTGTTCACGAAGACATTAAAAAACAAACTGGAAATTACCTGCAATACATTGAAAATTATAAAGAAAGCATTCGCAATTTAGCTTTATGCGGTATTAAATGTGTTTGTTATAATTTCATGCCTGTTTTAGACTGGTCAAGAACAGATTTGTCTTATACGGTTGAAGACGGTTCAAAAGCTTTGCGTTTTGACATTAATGCTTTTGCGGCTTTTGAATTGCATATTTTAAAAAGACCAGGAGCAGAAAATGAATATTCTGAAGAACAAAAACAAAAAGCAAAAAGCTATTTTGAAGCCATGACTTCAGAAGACAAAGTTAAATTGCGACAGAACATTTTGGCTGGACTTCCTGGTGCTGAAGAAGCTTATTCTGTTGAAGATTTCTTGGTTACTTTAAGTGCTTATAATCATATTGACAGACAAGCTTTAAAAAATAATCTTTTTCACTTTTTAAAAGAAATTATTCCAGTTGCAGAAAGCAAAGGTGTTGTAATGGCAATTCACCCAGACGATCCTCCTTATCCAATTTTAGGTTTACCGAGAGTCGTAAGTACAGAAGAAGATTTGATCGAATTAATGAACAGCTTGCTCCTTCTCCATCAAACGGATTTACCATGTGTACAGGTTCTTATGGGGTTCGTGCTGATAATGATTTACCTGGAATTGTAAGACGTCATGGCGATAAAATGAATTTCATTCATTTAAGAAGCACACAACGCGACGAAGAAGGAAGTTTCTACGAAGCAAATCATCTAGAAGGCGACGTTGACATGTACGAAGTTGTAAAAGCAATTCTGGAAGTTGAAAAAAGAAATAATAGCCAATTACCAATGCGTCCAGATCACGGACATCAAATGTTGGATGATTTAAAGAAAAAAACAAATCCGGGATATTCTGCAATTGGCCGTTTAAGAGGCTTGGCAGAATTGCGAGGACTTGAATTAGGGATCAAACGATCTTTATAATTTGTTTGCTTTGCGAAGGCACTAAGACACGAGGTTTTTTTTATGTTTCACGCAGATTTAAAAAAATTTAGGCAGATGAACGCAGATAATTTATACATAATAAAATCTGCTATAATCTGCCAAATCTGTGTAAAAAAAATCTTTTTAATCCTTTTAATCTGTGGCTAAAAAAACTTAGAGCCTTAGTGCCTTAGCGGCAAAACAAAAAAAAACTAACTAACCACAAACAACCACAAAACCATGATCCGCCAAACCATTCTTATATCCTGCGGTCTTTTCATGAATACTTTACTGGCGCAGGAATTACCTAAAATCATTACTTCCAAAACCAACTATCTTCCTGATTTTAGTTATGCTGGATATCATTTCGGCGAAAGCCAAATTCCTGAAACTAATGGAAAAGTAATTAATGCTACTGATTTTGGTGTAAAAGCAAATGATAATCTAGACGATTCAAAAGCACTCTTAAAAGCTTTTAAAGCGGCAAATGCCGTTGAAGGAGATGTAATTCTGCAATTGCCTGCCGGACGAATTATTCTAAGCGATATTTTGTATATCGAAAGAAGCAATTTTGTACTTCGAGGCGCAGGTTCAAACGAAAACGGAACTGAGATTTACTGCCCAAGACCAATGATGTATCTTAAAGATTCTGAAGTTTTGGTTGAACTTCGCGAATACTTAACCACTTTTGATAAAAGACAACGTGAACCAGAAAATAATATTGATTTACCTTTTTCTCAATACGCTTGGTCCGGAGGATTTATCTGGACACAGGTTCCGGGCGAACGCGTAAAATCATATTTAGACAAATACGAACCAGAGTCTAATCCGTTGGCGAAAGTCAATTCGGGAAAAATGGGCGAACATGTTATTTCGGTTTCTGACGTAAAAGGTTTAAAAGTTGGTGATGTTGTCGAATTGCAATTGTTTAATAAAGATGGCGAAAACGGCGAAATCATCAAAGATTTATATCAAGGCGCCAAAGTAAAACCTGGTTCGCATCATTGGAAATTTCCAAAACTTCCCATTGTAAGACAGCAGGTTGAAATTGCTAAAATTTCTGGTTCTAAAATCACTTTAAAAACGCCTTTAACTATTTCAATAAAAACAAGTTATCAGGCGCAATTAGTAGAATGGAAACATTTAAATGAAGTTGGAATCGAACATCTTCGTTTTACTTTTCCTGATATTCCGAGAGTCGCACATCACGTAGAACCTGGTAATAACGGGATTTTCTTAACTCGTCTTTTTAATAGTTGGGTTAAAGATATCAAAATCACCAATGCAGACAGCGGTATTTTAGCCGAAGAAGTTTCTAATGTAACCATTCAAGATGTTACAACCGACGGACCGCATTTGGCTCATTATACGGTAACTTTAGGCGGCGTTCATAATGTTTTGGTTAAAGATCTAAAAATCTATAATTCTGCTGTTCATCCTTTAAGTTTCAACACATTTGCAACAAAAAACGTATATCAGAACTGTGAAATTTTTACAGATCCTGTTTTAGATCAGCATTCTGGGGCAAATCATCAAAATCTATTTGACAATATTACGGTTCATTTAAAAGCCGATAAAAACAATAGTTACGCTTTATTTGGCGGCGGTGGAGCCGATTACTGGAAACCTTCACACGGGCCTTTCAGTACGTTTTGGAATCTAAATGTTCAAGTTGAAAATCCAGATCCATCGAAAACTGTTTTATTGTACGGGATGAAAGATGGTGCTTTAGCCAGAATTATTGGTGTTCACGGCAATACGAAATTTGAAATCAAATACGACATTGATCCTTATATTGAATTTTTAAATACGCCAATTGAAAAAATTCCGTCTATTTACGATTATCAATTAAAAAAGAGATTGAAGTAAAGTTCTTTTTTTAATCTCGCAAAGTCGCTAAAAAGCAAAGCTTTATGAGTTCATTTTTAATAATATTAAGTATAGTTTGTCATTTCGACGAAGGAGAAATCTTCGTAAGTAGCTCCGTATAGAACTTCGTCAATCTTTGTAGAGTTACTCGTGGAGATTTCTCCTTCGTCGAAATGACAAAAATGAGAAAAACTTTGAACCTCTGCTCCTTTGCAACTTTGAACCTAAAAAATTAACCGCTATGAAATACAAAATAGTCTTTCTGGTTTTGCTTTTTATTTCAGGAAACCTGTTTTCCCAAAATAAATACCGCCTTAAAAATTTCTCTACCACCGATGGACTTTCGCAGAGTTCTGTCATTGCCATTCATCAGGATAAATTTGGGCAGATGTGGTTCGGAACACGCGATGGTTTAAACAAATATGATGGAAGCCGATTTACCATTTTCAGAAATGATACTGCTGATAAATATTCGATTAGCAACAATGATATATTAGCAATTGAAGAAGACAATTCAGGAAAAATCTGGGTCGGAACTTACAATGGATTAAATTGTTATGATCCTATTTCAAATCGTTTCACGAGATATCTTCATACCAAAGCCAATCATACCATTAGCAATAATGCCGTTTGGAGCATGAGAGAAATTGGCGGAGAAATGTGGTTTGGAACTTCAAAAGGATTAACGATTTACAATAAAAAAACAGGATTATTTTCTTCTGTTTTCCATTCAGATGATGATGCTTCTACCCTTCCGAGCAATAATATTTTGAGCATTTTAAAAACCAAAAAAGGCGAAATTTGGATTGGAACAACGAAAGGGTTGTGTCAATTGACAAGTAGAAAAAATGGCAAATTAACTTTCAAAAATTATCCTTTAAATTCGACTGATTTGTTAAATGTACAATCGGTAATTGAAGACAAAGATGGCAGTTTATGGATTGGAACAAAAAACAAAGGTCTTCTAAAATTCGATCAAAAAGAAAAAGCTTTTGTTTCGTTTTTACCAACAGAAAAATATCGAGAAATTAATAGCGACATTCGCTCTTTACTAATTGACAATCAAGGTTCTTTATGGATTGGAGCTTATGACGGAATTTATATCTTAGGTCAAGATAAGAGTCTTCAAAAAATCAACAATACCAATAACAGCAACGGAATCGACAAAGTAAAGTCGGTTTTTATGGATAAAAAAGGTTCTATTTGGATTGGCTGTTATTATAAAGGAGTAAATCTTTGGGATGTTTCAAATGTCAATTTCTCTAATTACAATCAGAATTCAAAAAAGATTCCGATGAGTTTTGATGTGGTGAGTTCGATTATTGCAGACAAAAACGGGAACATTTATTTTGGAACTGAAGGTGGCGGAATCACGATTTATAATAAAAATACCGAAACTGTAAGTTACATTAATAGCAAAACTGGACAAACTCATAAAAATGATATCAAAGCCATGTGTTTGGCAGACGATAATATTTTATGGATTGGAACTTTTTCTAAAGGATTATCAGCTTACAATACTATTTCTAAAAAAATTGAAGACAACAGAATCGCAACAGATCTAACCGATTTATTAAAAGAAAGCGGCGTTTATTCGCTTAAAGCTGAAAACAAAATCTTATGGATTGGAACTTTTGGCAAAGGTTTAATTCGTTATAATACATTAGATAGAACCTTTCAAATTATTGGAAATGATACTTCTAAACCCGTTTTTCTAACCAATAACATGGTTCGCAGTATTTTAATCGACAAACAAAATTCAATCTGGCTTGGAACACAAAATGGTTTAAATCGCATTTCGCTTCGAAATTTTGATCCGAATAAATACCAAATACAGCATTTTTTTTATGATCATTCGGCTTTGTCGGGCGATGATATTTTGACTTTGTTTGAAGATTCTCAAAACAAAATTTGGGTGGGAACAAAAGCCAAAGGTCTTCATGTTTTTGATGGAAAAAAATTCACTAGAATCAATCTCAGAATTGGAAATACGGTCATTACTTCCATTCATTCGATTTTAGAAGATGACGATAAAAACTTATGGATCAGTACCAATCAAGGAATTATAAAGTACAATACAATTAAAAAAGCAATTGTCATTTATGATCAGAAAGATGGTTTGGCGAGTAATGAATTCAACGATAATTCGGCTTTAAAATTAGGATCTAATCAGTTTTATTTTGGAAGTCCGTCAGGTGCAACCTTTTTCGATGCCACAAAAATTTCCTTAAATAATTATGCGCCACAGGTTTTAATTACCGATTTGAAAATTAAAAACGAAACGGTAAATGCGCATGACAAAGACGGAATTTTAGACCAAAGCATTGGTTTTACCAAAAACATTACTTTGGATTATGACAAGGCTAATTTTTCTATCAGTTTTGCGATTCCAAATTACATTCGATCCAAAAACAATCAATACAGTTATCGTTTGGTTGGTTTGGAAAACAACTGGACAACAACCAAAAACAGCGAGGCCAATTTTGCGATTCAGAATCCAGGAACTTATACTTTTGAAGTTCGTGGCGCTAACAATGACGGCGTTTGGAACCAAACTCCAACAACTTTAACGGTTATTGTAAATCCTGCTCCGTGGCGCAGCATTTGGGCATTTTCATTATACGGAATCGTAATTGGTTTGGGTTTGTACGGTTTGATTTGGATTATGAAATCGAAAGCGAGACTGAAGCAAAAATTGGAACTGGAATATCTAGAAACGCAGCGAATTGAAGAAAACAATAAATTAAAACTAGATTTCTTTACCAATATTTCGCATGAATTTAGAACACCTTTAACTTTGATTTTAGGTCCTTTACAACAAATTCTAGCCGATTATAACGGAACTAATGAAATGTATAAAAAGCTTCTGGTTATTGAAGGAAGTGCAAATCATCTTCTAAGTTTGATCAATCGTTTAATGGATTTTAGAAAGCTGGAAAATCATCAAGTTACGCTAGAATCTGCAAACGGAAACATTGTAAAATTTACCAAAGAAATCTTTTTATCGTTTATTGAATATGCCAAAGACGGCGGCTACGATTACACGTTTGAAACTGAAAATGAAGAAATTCTAGTGTATTTTGACCGTTACAAACTCGAACGCGTATTTTATAATTTAATTTCGAATGCTTTTAGATATACTCCAAAAGGCGGCTCGATCAAAGTTACAATCAATCACGATCAGCAGAATCTGTTTATTGCGGTCGAAGATTCGGGCGTAGGAATTGCTGAAGAACATATTGATAAGATTTTCGACTTGTTTTTTGAAATTCCAATGCACAATCAAGTTCAGAAAAACTACAATAAAGGAACTGGAATTGGACTTTCGATTGTAAAAAATATTGTAGAATTACATAAAGGAAAAATCGATGTTATGAACAAAACCACAGGTGGCGTTATTTTTAAAGTGACTTTACCTCTTGGTCGCGAACATCTTTTAGACAGCGAAATTATTTCTGATTTTAAAATCAGTGACGATATTGAACAATATTCGGCTCAATTAGAAACTTCAGAAATTATTGAAAATGAAGATATTGAAGATTTAATTGTAAACGAAGAAAAACAGACCATTTTAATTGTTGAAGATCATAAGGTTTTGAGAAAGTTCATGAAAAATCTTCTCAAAAAAGACTACAACATTATTGAAGCCGAAAATGGTAAAATCGCTTTTGAAAAAGCTTTAAAATTTGTTCCGAATTTGATTATCAGCGATGTCATTATGCCTGAAATGGTTGGAACTGAGCTTTGTTCGAAAATCAAAGAAAACATAAAAACGAGCCACATTCCAGTCATTCTGCTGACTTCTAGGTCTTCATTGGTTTACAAATTTGAAGGATTAGAAAGCGGTGCAGATGATTATATCAGTAAACCTTTCAACTTAATGGAGTTCAGGCTTCGCGTTAAAAATCTTTTGAATACAACAGAACGTTTACGAATCAAATTTTCAAGCGAAGACAGTTTTATTCCGTCAGAAATAACGGTTTCTTCTTTGGATGAAGAATTATTGAAAAAAGCATTCAAAATTGTGGAAGAAAACATTTCAAACGAACAATTTGATATTCCGTTTTTCTGTTCAGAATTGGGTGTCAGCCGAACAATGTTATTTTTAAAAATTAAAGCTTGGACCAATTGCACGCCAAATGAATTCATTCACGAAATCAGATTAAAACGTGCATCTCAATTATTAGAACAAAACAAATTAACCGTTTCAGAAATCAGTTATAAAGTCGGTTTCAACAATCCGAAATACTTTAGCAAATGCTTTCAGAAAAAGTACGGCGAGACTCCATCTCAATACGCCGACAAATTTTACAAATCTTCGACAGTTTTTTAAACAATCCGCGTTTTTAAAGGCTTAAAAAAGGGTATCTGTATTTTTAGATACCCTTTTTTGTATTTCTATTTCTTTTTTGGCTTCTACATTTGCGATATGAAAATCAAAAAAACAAGCTTCCTTTTACTCCAAATTTTGTTTGTCATTATCATAATCGGAATGAGTTTATTGCTTTTCTACTTTATCTAACTTATTAACCTTAAAACCAAAAAATGAATGTTTACAAACCACAAAAACAAATCGTTTAAATGGTGTTTACTGGTATCTTTTTTACTGGTAAATATCGTGATGCACGCACAGGAACGAAAAGTAACTGGAAAAATTACTTCCAGCGAAGATTTGCTCGGGCTTCCTGGTGCCAATGTCTATATTAAAAATTCCTCTGTTGGCGCTTCTGCCGATATGGACGGAAATTATACTGTAATTGTAGGAGAGAAAAATGCTGTTTTAGTTTTTAATTTCGTCGGATTTCAAACTGTTGAAGTTCCGGTTGGAACCAAAAATGTTATCAATGTAAGTTTAAAACCAGATACAAAAGCCCTTGACGAGGTTATTGTTGTTGGTTATGGTACACGTAAAAAGAGTGATATTACAGGATCTGTATCTTCTGTAACGGCAAAAGAGTTGACGGCTTATCCTGTTTTAAATGCAGAACAAGCTTTACAAGGCCGTGCTGCGGGTGTTTCGGTAATGTCTAATAATGGTGGCGAACCTGGAGCTCCAACAAAAATCAGAGTTCGTGGAGGAACTTCAATCAATGCGAGTGGAGACGCTTTAATTGTTGTTGATGGTTTTGCAGGTGTTTCTATGCCAGCACCTCAAGATATTGCTTCTATTGAAGTTTTAAAAGATGCTTCGGCAACAGCAATTTATGGATCTCGAGGATCAAATGGAGTTATCATGGTAACAACCAAAAAAGGAAAAGCAGGAAAACCTGTAATTGAGTTTAGCAACTCGACTTCTATTCAATCTGTAAATAACAAATTGCATTTATTGAACGCTGACCAGTTTGCGACTTACAGGAAAAGTTTTACTACGCATACGCAAGGTCCTGCAAATACAGATTGGCAAGATGTTATCTATCGCGAAGGAATGATTTCGAACACGCAATTATCTTTCTCAGGCGGATCTGATAATGTGAGATATTATGTTTCGGGAACTTATTTTAACCAAAATGGAGTTGTAATTAATTCTGGAATTGATAAATATACTATCGTGGGTAATCTTGAAGCCGATTTATCTCCAAAATTTAAAGTGGGTTTAAACACGTTTACAAGCAAACAGAACAAAGAAGGAATCGTAAGCCAGACAGGTGCTGGAGGAACGGGTGCTGCGGGTGTAATTGCTTCTGCTTACCGTTTTATGCCAGATAAAGGAATTTACAATGCTGATGGAACTTACACTACTACTGCTCCAATTGGAGACGATATCGACAATCCGTACGCAACTGCGATGGAAAATATTTTAGAAACTGTTTCTATCGTAAACCGAAGCAATTTCTTCGCTCAATATCAAATTACTAAAGATCTTGATTTTAAAACGACTTTAGGTTTAACCGATAATAATTCGCAAACAGGAAGATTTATTCCTTCTACTTTAATTGCTGGAAAAAATATCAAGGGAGAAGCTTCTGTCAATAACACTAGATTTTCTTCTTTCTTGACAGAGAATTATCTGACTTTCAAACGTGAAATTATCGACAAAGGAATACTGACAGTTCTTGGAGGATATTCATACCAAAAAAATAAAAACGAAAATTCGTATGCCGCTTCAAGAGGATTTTTGACAAATACGAATTCGTATAGAAACTTAGGCGCTGGAACTGTTTTCTTAAAACCTGATTCTGGTTTATCTGAAACAGAATTGATTTCTGCCTTCGGAAGGTTGAATTTTGATTATGCCGACAAATATTTACTAACCTTTACCGCAAGACGAGATGGTTCTTCTAGCTTTAGTAAAAACTACAAATACGGAACTTTTCCTTCTGGAGCAATTGGATGGAACATTAGTAAAGAAAACTTTCTGAAAGACAATAAAACGGTTTCCAATTTAAAACTAAGAGCAAGTTACGGAGCTACAGGAAACCCATCGATTGGTGCTTACTCTACTCTTTCTAGATTCTCTGAAATTTATTATGTGAGTGGCGATGTAATTACAAATGCAGTTCAGTTAACTTCTTTGGATAATCCGAACTTGAAATGGGAAACTTCATATCAGCAGGATTACGGAATTGATTTAGGTTTATTTGATAACCGAATCAGCATTACAGCAGATTATTATAAAACAATCACTAAAGATTTGTTATTCAACAGACCGCTGCCAGGAGTTTCAGGAATTGCTTCTCAGCTTCAAAACGTAGGAGAATTAGAAAATAAAGGATGGGAATTAGGAATTAATACTAGAAACTTTATTGGTGCAGATTTTACTTGGTCTACAAACTTTAATATTTCTTCGAATAAAAATAAAGTGTTGAAATTAGCAGATAACAAAGATCTTTTAATCAATTCTGCTCCAGGACACTTCTTAGCAACTGAATCTCAAATTTTAAGAGTTGGACAACCTGTTGGTTCTTTCTTCGGATTTGTTTATGATGGTGTAATTCAACAAGGAGAAGCAGTTCTGCCAGGAAACTTTGAAACTGTTGCAGGTGGTGAAAAATTTAGAGATGTAAATGGCGACGGAAAGTTAGATTCTCAGGATAAAACAATTATCGGAAATCCAAATCCAGATTTCATCTTCGGATTCAACAACGATTTTACATACAAAAATCTTGATTTAAATATCTTCTTTCAAGGCTCGCAAGGAGGTCAAATCTTAAACTATACTTTAATGGAGTTGGCTTCTGGAAACAATAATGCTACAACTGAAGTTTTAGATGCTTGGACACCAACTCATACGGATACAAATGTTCCTGCAAATGCCGCTAGAACAAAAAGAATTACTTCAAGATTTGTTTATGATGGAAGTTATATCCGTTTGAAAAACATTTCTATTGGATATAGTTTAGATGAAAAAGTAGTTTCAAAAATGGGATTAAGCAAAGTTCGTTTTTACATCAGTGCACAAAACATTTGGACGATTACCAATTATCCAGGAACAGATCCTGAAACAAATTACTTAAACGACTCTAACTCTAGAAGTAATACTTATTTAGGATTGGATTACGGAGGATATCCAAACGTAAGAACGTTTACAGCAGGATTCAATTTAAAATTTTAATCTAATACAACTATGAAAAAATATATAGCTCTTCTTTGCTTTGGAACACTTGCTTTTTTTAGCTGTTCTGATCTAGAAGAAAAACCAGTAGGAATTATTCGTCCAGAAAACTTTTTCAATAATACAGACGATTTACAGGCTGCTGTAAATGGAGCTTTCGCTAATATTGCCCACAACAATTATTGGGGAAGAGAATTTACAATTGCCCTTATGCTTCGTGATGATATGGCCGATATTGGCGATAGAACAACTCAAGCAGCGCGTATCGATGTGAATGACATGTCTATGAACGATACAAACGCGCTTGTTGCAAATTTTTGGCCACAATCTTATGTGATTATTACAGCTGCCAATCAGGCTATTGCAGGTGCTAAAAAAACACCTGGAGATCCTGCAAAAGTTAACGCTATTGTGGCTCAGGCTTATTTTGCAAGAGCTTTTGCTTATTATCATTTGGTTCGCCTTTTTGGAGATATTCCGTATGTAGATTTTGTTGTGAATGATGTATCGCAAGTAAATTCTTTAAGTAAAACAAAAGAAGCAGATGTTTATCCAAAAATCATTGCCGATTTAGAGTTTGCAAAACAGTGGTTAGATGATAAACCAAAAGTAAAAGCCGTTCCCGGAAAAGGTACTGCTGCAGGATATTTAGCTTCTGTTTACTTGACTTTAGGAAATTTCCAAAAAGCATATGATGAAGCGAAATATGTAATTGCAAACGAAGCAAAATTTGGTTTAGGTTTAGATGCCGATTTTCAGGATTTATTCAACGCTACAAAAACAGCTTCATTAAAAGAGCCACTTTTTACAATTGATTTTAATAACTTAACATCAGGAAATTACGGTCAAGATTATACGGCGTTTTTTACAGGATCTTTAAAAGATGACAGTTACAGCTACGGACAAGGTTTTTCGGTTGCAGTTCCATCTTTAAAAGTATTCAACACTTGGGATCAGAGAGATTATAGAAGAGCCATAAGTTTTGATACGATTATCAGAAAGAAAACCGGTCCAGGCGGATCATTGCAAGTTTATCCTTCAAGCGATAATGAGAAAGCGCCTCGTCCGCATATTGCAAAGTATTTCCGTTTTCCTGGAAAAGCTGGTGCCAACGGAAGAACTTCGCGAGCACAATTACATCACAATGCGTTTTGCTGAAGTTTTATTGACGGCTGCTGAAGCCTTAAACGAGATTAATCCAGGAACAACAGAAGCTGATGGTTATGTAAACCGAGTTCGTGCCAGAGCAAGAAACAAAGCAGGGAAATTGGTTTCTTTTCCAGCAAATGTAACTCCAGGACTTTCTCAAACCGATTTTAGAAAAATGGTTATTGACGAAAGAAGATTAGAATTGGCTTTTGAATATATAAGATGGTATGATATAAAAAGATTAAAAATCGGACCAGAAGTATTTGGACCAAATGGTTTAGAACCACATGCTAATTTTGATCCAAACCGAGATTATTTATGGCCATTGCCTGGAACAGAATTGGCTATTAATCCGAATTTAAAACCAAATAATCCTGGTTATTAATAGTATGGAACGCGGATGAAACTGGTTTGCTATCGCAAAAACACGAATAAAACGGATTTTTTTATTGCTTAACTTATAATTGGTTTCCCGCAGATCTTACAGATTTAGCAGATTAAATTAAAAAATCTGTGTGAAGTAAAAAATCAGCCAAATCTGCTAAATCTGCGAGAGAAAAAAATCCGTGCAAACCAATGTCTTCGCGATAGCGAATCCGTACAATCCGAGTCTAAAAATCAAGATTACAAAATATTTACTATGAAGAATGTCAGTTTCATTTCTTTAATTCTTGGGTTTGCATCGCTGGTAACAGCATGCAAATCTGGGATTAATTCTCAAACAAAAACTACTTCAGCAACGACTGAAAAACTGGAAACGCGTTATAAAATGCTATTAGATTATCCGGTCGATTCAATGTCAATGCCAAGAAGTATGAATACCAAAACGCTTGAAATTCGTAAAGTCCCGTCTAGAGATTGGACAAGTGGTTTTTTTGCTGGAAATCTTTGGCAATTGTACCGATTAACAGGCGATTCAAAATACAAAGAACAAGCTCAAAAATGGACTCCTTTCAGCAAAAAGGAAAGTGTCAATAGTAATTCGCATGATGTAGGTTTTAAAGTGTTTTGCAGTTTTGGAGAAGCGCTGAAAGTGGAAAACAAAAAAGAATACGAAGCGGTAATTGTAAAAGGCGCAGAAACTTTATGCACAAGATTTAATCCAAAAGTGGGATCGATTCGTTCGTGGGATTTCAACAAAGAAATCTGGGATTATCCTGTAATCATCGATAATATGATGAATTTAGAATTGCTTTTTGAAGCGTCTAAAATATCAGGAAATCCAAAATACCGCGATGTTGCCATTCAACATGCCAATACAACTTTAAAAAATCAGTTTAGAGAAGATAACAGCTGTTATCACGTTATCGATTATAACCCAACAACAGGCGAAGTTAGAAAGAAAACAACGCTTCAAGGTTACAACGACGATTCGGTTTGGGCACGCGGTCAAGCTTGGGCAGTTTACGGATTTACTATGTCTTACCGTTACACAAAAGATCCTGCTTATTTAAAACAGGCCGAAGCGACTGCAAAGTTTTTTATGACGAATAAAAACCTTCCAGAAGACGGAATTCCGTATTGGGATTTTAAAGATCCAAGTATTCCTAATGCTCCCCGTGATGTTTCTGCGGCAATGGTTATGGCATCAGGGTTATACGAATTGTATACTTATACCAAAAATAAAAGTTATTTGGCTTTCGCCGATAAAGTAATGGCTTCAGTACAAACGGATAAATATATTTTGGATACTCAAATTAAAGCGCCTTTCTTATTTGATCACAGCACTGGAAACTGGCCAAAACACGACGAAATTGATGAACCAATAATTTACGCCGATTATTATTTCTTGGAAGCATTAATAAAGAGGCAAAGTCTCAAAGGTTCAAAGTAACAAAGGTTTTGAATCTTTGAACCCTTGAGCCAAAAAAACCTTTGAACCTTTGTAACTATGAACCTTTGTAACTATGAATAAACCGAATAAAACTTTTTCAATTTTTGCGCTTTTTGTTTTGTTTCAAATTTGTCTGAGCAGTTTTGCTCAGACAATGAGAAACATCAATGACAATTGGCTTTATTTAGAAAATCATACTCCAAACCTCAACGAAGCACAAAAAGCCTCCAATTGGGTTTCTCTAAATTTACCTCATACTTGGAATGCTGAAGATGCAACCGATTTAATGCCCGGTTACCGCCGCGATGCAAGTTGGTATCAAAAGAAACTCAACATCTCTAAAATCGATCAAAATCAGGTTTATTCCTTGTATTTTGAAGGATCAAACGTAACGACTAAAGTCTATGTAAACGGCAAAGAAGCGGGTTCTCATATTGGCGGTTATATTGGTTTTTCTATCGATGTTACGAAATTAATTAAAGAAGGAAACAACGATATTTTTGTTCGCGTAGATAATAGTTACGATATCGAAGTTATTCCGTCTCAAAAAAGCGATTTTTTTATTTATGGAGGCATCACGCGCGATGTTTGGCTGGTTTCGAAATATAAAAATCATATCGAAAATATAAAAATTACCACTCCTGAAGTTTCTGCTAAAAAAGCTTCGGTGCAAATTGTTTCTTCTTTTGTAAATCCTGATAATTCAAAAGATTTATCATTGACGGTAACTTTAAAAAATCCGAAAGGGAAAAAAGTAGCTAGTAAAACAGTTTTGGTTTCAGATAAAACTTCGACTATCACTTTCGAAAACATCAAAAATCCAGAACTTTGGGATACTGAAAAACCTAATTTATACAGACTCTCTGCTGTTTTATCAGAAAAAAATCAAATTAAAGACAGTGTTTCAGAGAAAGTAGGCTTTAGATGGTTTGAGTTTAAAGATCATGGGCCTTTTTACCTTAACGGAAAACGTCTGTTAATTCGCGGAACGCATCGTCATGAAGAACAAGCTGGAGTTGGTGCTTGCAATGACAAACGAACAACATTGGGCAGATATGAAATCGATAAAAGAAATGGGAGCCAATTTTGTACGTTTAGCACATTATCCGCAAGATCCAGAAATTTATAAAGCTTGCGACGAATTAGGTTTATTGGTTTGGGATGAATTGCCTTGGTGCCGTGGCGGAATTGGAAATGATGCTTGGAAAACTAACACCAAAAATATGTTGTCGGAAATCATCAATCAGAATTATAATCACCCAAGTATTATTATCTGGTCTTTAGGAAATGAAATTAACTGGCTTCCTGATTTTCCTGACGGAGATAATGCAGAAAAAACAAATGCGTTTTTAACCGAATTGAATGATATTGCACACCAACTAGATCCAACAAGAAAAACGGCTATTAGAAAATATTATGAAGGTTCGCATATTGTAGATGTATTCTCTCCTTCGATTTGGTCAGGCTGGTATTCTGGAAGCTACAAAAGCTATCAGAAAGCAATTGATGTTTATAAAAAAGAATACAAGCATTTTATTCATGCCGAATATGGCGGAGACAGCCATGTTGGCCGTCATAGCGAAAATCCTGTAACAGGAGAAAATATCATAAAAGCTGAAGGTTGGGAAGAAGCCATTGTTCAGACCAAAGTGGCAAACATTGCTCAAATTGGCGATTGGAGCGAAAATTATATAGTTGATTTGTTTGACTGGCATTTGCATATATCCGAGAATGATCCAACGTTTGTGGGAAATGTTCAATGGGCATTTAAGGATTTTGCAACGCCGTTACGCCCAGAAGATGATATTCCGTACATGAATCAAAAAGGACTTACAGATAGAAACGGAATTCCAAAAGATGCGTATTACGTTTTTAAAAGTTATTGGGCAAAAGAACCTTTTGCTTACATAGAATCGCATACTTGGACAGAACGTCAAGGTCCTGAAAATACACCACGAACAATTAGCGTTTTCAGCAACTGCGATAAGGTAACTTTGTCTCATAATGGAAAATCATTAGGAGAAAAACAGCGAAATCTTGCTCTTTATCCTGTAAATGGTTTAACTTGGGATGTCAATTTTACAAAAGGCGAAAATATTTTAATTGCTATTGGAAAAACAAAAGATGGAAAAACAGTTTCTGATACACTAAAAGTAAATTATCGTTTCAATAAAAATGATACGGCAGTTTCTTTGCAATTGTCATCAGAAAAACTAAAAAACGGAAATTATTTGGTAACTGCAATCGCTATTGATAATAATAATTTACGTTGTTTAGATTATGAAGCAAGTGTTTATTTTCAATGTTTAAAAGGAGGAAAAACATTAAAAAATCAAGGAACGCCAACTGGAAGCGAATCCATCAGAATGGCAAATGGAAAAGCGTCTATCGAAGTAATTCCAGATGGTTCTGGCAATCCGATCGAAATGACAGCATTGAATCAGAGCTTTAAAGGAGAATATTTGAAGATTTCGGTTGAATAAAAGTTGCTAAGATGCTAAGCTACTAAGATTCTAAGTTTTTTTGTTTCACGCAGATTTTACAGATTTAGTAGATTTAATTTTGATCTGCTTAAATCTTTTTAAATCTGCGTGAAACAAAATCATTTTAATCCTTATAATCTGTGGCTATAAATAAAGTATTCATTCCAAAAAAATACAATTACAAAACAAATTAATACAAAAAATGAAAAAACTATTAACCGCACTACTCCTAACCTCTTCCGTTTTGGCGTCTGCGCAAAATCTAATCTCGAATGTACCAAACCGAAATACCACTTCTTTAAACGGAGTTTGGAATTATATTATAGATCCATACCAAACAGGCTTTTACAGTTTTCACCTTGACCAATACGACAAAAGTGAAAAGCCAGCAAAAGGAGCTTTTTTTACAAATTACCATGCTCAAAACAAACAGGAATTAGTAGAATATGATTTTGATAAATCGCCTACAATCAATATCCCAGGCGATTGGAATTCGCAGGTTACAGAACTGAAATATTATGAAGGAAATGTCTGGTTCAAAAAATCTTTCGATTATAATTTGGGAGCTAAAAAAGCGTTTGTTTTTGTATTTGGGAGCTATCAATTATAAAGCTGATGTATATTTAAATGGAAAAAAACTAGGAACGCACGAAGGCGGTTTTACTCCATTTAATTACGAAGTCACTTCTGTTATACAGCCAAAAGACAATTATCTCGTTATAAAAGTGGACAACACGCGCCATAAAGAAGATGTTCCAACGGTGAATACTGATTGGTGGAATTATGGCGGAATAACGCGCGATGTAACTTTAATTGAAGAAGAAGCTTCTTTTGTAGAAGATTATACTATTCAACTGAAAAAAGGCAATTCAAATGTTATTTCTGGTTTTATCAAGATCAATAATTTACAGGCTTCACAAAACAATGTTTCGATTTCGATTCCAGAATTAAAAATCAATTTTAAAGAAAAAGCAAATGCTCAGGGAATTTTAAATTTCGAAATTCCTGCTAAAAAAATCTCGTACTGGTCTCCTGAAAATCCGAAATTGTATGACGTAACGATTGATTTTAACGGACAAAAATTAAAAGATCAAATTGGTTTTAGAACTATCGAAACCAAAGAAGATAAAATTTTGCTAAACGGAAAACCAATCTTTTTGCGCGGTATTTCTATTCATGAAGAAAATGCAAAAGGCGGACGTGCTAATTCTCCCGAAGATGCCTTGCGTTTGTTAAATTGGGCAAAAGAATTAGGTTGCAATTATGTTCGTTTGGCGCATTATCCGCACAACGAAAATATTATTCGCGAAGCCGATAAAATGGGAATAATGGTTTGGGAAGAAATTCCGGTGTATTGGACAGTAGAATTTACAAATAAAAATACCTATCAAAATGCCGAAGATCAATTAACGGCTTCTATCATTAGAGATAAAAATAGAGCTAGCATTATTATTTGGTCAATGGCAAATGAAACGCCAATTTCGGATGCCAGAAATACATTCATTAAAAATTTAGCTTCACACACTAGATCATTAGACAACACAAGATTAATCAGTGCGGCTTTATTGACCAAAAAAGAAACGATTGACGATCCAATTGGTGAAGTTTTAGATGTTGTGGCTTTCAACCAGTATTTGGGCTGGTACGGCGGAAATCTAGAAGATGCTGAAAAAATAGTTTGGAAATCTAAATACAATAAACCTATTGTTGTTTCTGAATTTGGAGGCGATGCTAAAGCTGGTTTACACGGAGAAAAAAACGAACGCTGGACAGAGGAATATCAGGAATACTTATACATTCAGAATTTAAAAATGATTGAAAAGATTCCACACCTCAGCGGAACAAGCCCTTGGATTCTGGTTGATTTCAGATCTCCAAAAAGATTGCTTCCAGGAATTCAGGACGGTTACAATCGAAAAGGTTTAATTTCGAATGACGGCGAAAAAGAAGAAAGCATTTTATATTATGCAGAATTGGTACGCTAAGAAGAAAAAAGAATAATAAATTATATGGCCTATTACCAATTCATTAACAAAAAACAGACTGTAAATTATATGATTTTTCTTCATTATTAACTTACTTTGTAGTTATTCTAAAAAATTGTAATCCTATGAAAAAATTTTATTTACTGGCAGTTACGCTATTTGTCTGCCTTTACAGTTCAGGCTCAAGATGTGGTGAAATTTGCTCCATTAGACAATAGTCCTGTTGATATTTCTTATTTCCCAAACAAAGCAGTTAAATTCAAAAAAACAGATAATCCAAATCCGGTTATCAAAGTTCTTTATGCAAGACCTACTGCAAAAGGAAGAACTATTTTTGGCGATGTTGTAAAATTTGGTGAAGTTTGGAGAGTTGGTGCTAACGAAAATACAGAAATCAAATTCTACAAAGAGGTAACTATTGGCGGTAAAAAAGTTCCTGCAGGATACTATAGTTTATTTGCTATTCCTGAAAAAGACAAATGGACTATCATTATCAATAAAGAATTAGATTTATGGGGTAGTTATGCTTATGACGAAAGCAAAGATGTAGTGAGAGTTTCTGTTCCTGTTAAATCTGTAAGCGAAACTATTGAAGCTTTATCTATTGCATTTACAGCTCAAGGTAATATTGCTAATTTAGTTATTGGCTGGGATAAAACAACAGTTGAATTACCTATTACGATTAAATAACAAATCGAATATTTTAAATACAAGAGAGACATTGCAAGATGTCTCTTTTTTTGTTTATAGCTTCTTCAATAATTTTTACAGCGAAATAATTCCCATTACAAAAGCAGTCTGAACTGCTTCTGCCGTATTGGTTACTTTCAATTTTTCGATAATATTCTGTCTGTGTCGTCTTACAGTATAAACCGAAATGTGCATTTCGGTCGCAATTTGTTCGCTTTTGTTTCCTTTTGCAACGCTGGTCAAAACTTCTATTTCTCTCTTTGAAAGTATATTTTCAGTATTGTTTTTATACTTTTCAGATTCAATTACTTGACCTGTTCTAATATTAAAAATCTTTCCTTCAATTCCTGTACGAGGTCTGCAAATCTGTTGATGGCAGATACAAGCATAATGCAAGCGAAATACTTCCGTTATTAAACGTGTTTAAATAAATCGTTCGATGATTTATATAGGTAATTTTATCGATAGAATCTTTCATTCTAAGACGGCTCAAAGTGCTGTAATTGCTATATTCTTCTCTCGGAATCTCTTTTAAAAACTGATAAAAATTGAGTTCTAAAACATGACGTTCCACCAAATCTTCTGAATTGATTTTAGTGAAAATACATTCTTCAAAAGCAGAATCGATTTCAGAATTTTCGTCTGGAAGTCCAAAAATCGAACCGAAACTACCTGCATAGATATAACTTTTGTCGGATTGATAATCGGATAAAACAGCTACACATTGTTCTATTTTGACATAATTGATGACGAATTGTTTATACATTTCGATATCATTAGATTCTCCAATTTCAAATTTTTGTTCTAAAAATGTAGTCATTAATTGGTTTTCGATCGAAGAATTCTGTGGCATTTAGAAAGTATAATTGGTTAATTTTACGTATTGCCCCTTCTTTGAAGCAATTCTATTTTTGGAAAATTAAAAATATTACTTTCTATCCCAAAAAAATAATCTATGAAAACATTTTTTTACAATGCTATTATTATCCTTAGCCTTTCGGCTTTAACGAGTCTGCAATACTAAAAATGAAACTGCAAAAACAACAATGAAAGAAGAAACAAAAACAGATTCTGCATTTGTAAATGGTTCGCCGTGTGATATCAAATTATCTTCTATCCATTTTACAAAAGCAGTAAATGGTGCTGACTCGCTAATTAAGACTGAAGCAAATGAAAAAGTAATTTTTAAAGCTGGTGAAAAATCAGATTACTTTTCTGATCCAGACGGAAAATTGTCTAATACTAGCGCGCCAATGCTTTTATCTAAAGTAGACAATACAAAACCTTTTACGCTTACCGCAAAAGTTACGCCTGAGTTTACAGAAAAAGGTTTGTATAATGCTGGTGTTTTATATATTTATGTCAATGACAGTTTCTATCAAAAATTTTGTTTTGAGCAAGACGAAAGAGGCAATCACAGAATTGTAACGGTTCGCACAATGACAACTTCTGATGATAACAATCATGATGTGGTAAAACAGCCTTCTGTTTACATGAAAATCTCTTCTGACACTAAAACGGTTGCAAGTTATTATTCGTTAGATAAAAAAGAACTGGCAGATGGTTCGTTTGTATAAAAACAACTACCCAAAAGAAATCTGGATGGGAATTAGCACTCAATGTCCTGTAGATAAAGGAACTCAAAGTATTTTTGAGGAAATTAATCTGGAAGAAAAAAGTGTTTCTGATTTTCGTTTAGGAATCTAAGTTTGCTATTTTAAGTTCTTTAATAAAAACAAATTGTTATCATTAAAGTAATTATTTTTTCAAATTGACGTATGATTTATATTACTAAGTTTTGTATTTTTATCTAAAGCAAAATTAATATTACCTAACTTTAAAAATAAACTACATGGGAAAATTTGTAATCACTACTAGAACCAACGGTGAGTTTCAATTCAATTTAAAAGCTGGTAATGGCCAGACTATTTTAACAAGCGAAGGCTACACTACAAAAGCGGCATGTAATAATGGAATTGAATCTGTAAAAAATAACGCAACTGACGATAATCGTTACGACAGAAAAGAAGCTAAAAACGGAAAACCTTATTTCAATTTAAAAGCTGGAAACGGTCAGATTATTGGTTCTAGCGAAATGTACGAAAGTGTAGTTGCTAGAGAAAACGGAATTGAATCTGTAAAGAAAAATGCTCCTGAAGCTACTATTGACGATCAAACGGCTTAAGACATATTTATAAAAGATAAAAGCTGTTTCTATTAATTTAGAAACAGCTTTTTTATTGAAAATTAAATTTTGAAATTACTTCTTCAAAGCCTCAATTCCAGCATGAGTTGGAACAACTTGTTTGATGGTTCCATCTGCATTAAATTCTAATTTATCGATGCAGACTTCGCGATGAAAACCTCCTGCGTCTCCCATTTTTATTCGGTTGGATAAGAGAATCTATGATACGTAATATACCATTCGTCTTTGTTCGGAATTTGTAAAACCGAATTGTGTCCTGTTGCATAAATGCCTTCTTCCGGTTTTCCTTGAATTACGATATTGTTTTCTGGAATTTCAAGCGGTCCAGTCGGAGAATTTGAAATTCCGTATCTCACTTTGTATTTTGGACTCCTCGTATCGTCTTCGCTCCAAAAGAAATAGTACTTTCCGTTTCTGTAGATTACATAAGTTCCTTCTCTAAATGAAGGATTTACAGCAATAACTTTCTGCGTTCCAGGTTTTAAAGAAACCATATCAGGATTTAACTCAGCCACTCCCATATACATATTCCCCCAATACAAATAGCTTTTTCCTGTTTTAGGATCGGTGAAAACATCTGGATCAATTTCTTGTCCGTCGTGTATTCCTTCTGGTCTTGTTGCTACAATTGCTTTTCCGCTGTCTTTAAAAGGTCCTGTTGGATTGTCAGAAACGGCAACTCCAACTTTTTGCGCAACTGTGAAATAGTAGAAATATTTATACTTTCCTTTTATCTTTTTCTCAACAATACAAGGCGCCCAAGCATTTCTATTTCCCCACGGAACATCTTTTTTTAGATCTAAAATAATCCCCTCATCTTTCCAATCCACTAAATTATCTGAAGAAAAGGTTTTGAAATAATATCCAGACCAGCCATCAAATCCGTCGCTTGTTGGATAGATGTAATATTTTTTTGTTTTGTTAGAATACAAAATTTCAGGATCTGCATAATAGCCTTCCAGAACTGGGTTATGATTTACTTTTGGAAGTTTTGCAGGTGTTCCCCATTTATCAGTAATTCTTTTTAATTCAGAACGAGTTATCGGTAAAATAGTTCCATGACGCGGATTAAAATCCATTGAAATATCATTATCAATTACACTGAAACTCTCTAGGTCTTTCGTTTTTGTGAATTGATATCTTCCTTTAGTGTACACATCGTACATCAAAATATACTCATCTGAATTATTCAGTTTAAAAACGCTCGAACCTTCTACTCCATCTTTTGTCTGTTGCAGATAATTATCATTTTCAATCCATTTTCCAGAAGTCAAATCTTTTGTAACTGCCACTTTGATTCCAGGCGTATTGGTTTCTGTTTTATAAAAAAGGTGATATTCTCCATCTTTTTCAATGATATCACCATCAATACAAGCGTTTCCTGACTTTGGAACAAACAATAATTTTGGCTCACTTTCTAAGGCAGTAAAATCTTTATTCGCATAAGCGTAATAAATTTTATCTGGACCTCCAGCATGTTGCATACTAAAGTAAATCATGTATTTTCCAGCCTTTGCATCGTAAATAGTTTGTGGCGCCCAAACACGTTTTAAGTTTTCATTTCCTGGAAATGTAGTTTGGATATTGACAATACTGCTTTTCCAATTTACTAAATCAGTACTTTTTAATAAAACCATTGCACGGTTGCTGTCCCAACCTTTTGAAGAAGTCATATCGGTCAGAACCATGTAAAATGTTTTGCCATCGTCTCCGCGTAAGATATGCGGATCGCGAACTCCTCCTGTCGAACTGATTGCTTTACTATCTAAAATTGGTTTATTATTGTTAAGCGCGTAATAATGATATCCGTCACTGCTTACAGCATAATTAACTGCTTCTTCTTCGACTTTATTCCCTATAAAATAAACAAATAAATAAGCTGTTAAATCTTTTTCGGCAATAACAGGCGGAACTCCTTTTGCTGAATTCTGGGCTTGTATAGAAGTGGAAAGGCTTAGTAATGATATCAGACAAAAAAATATTCTTTTCATTTATTTTTTACTTTTTAATTGATATAAAATAGAACTGTGAGGTTTTAAATCAGTTCCAATTTCATTTGATGTAGTTTTTGATTTTTCGCCTGTCCACATATTCAAAACTTCAGCCGAACCAGAAATTCCTAAATCAGAAAGGTTTACTGAAACTTTTTGTGAACCGTTATCAGAAATATTAAATAAAGCCAGATAAACACTGCCATCTTTTGGATTTTTTGAAGTGACAGCAATTTTTCCGTCTTTTTGAAAAAGCTGTTTTACATCAGTACTTTGATTGTGCATTTTTACGACTTCTTTATTCGTCAATAATGATAATGTAAAAGCGTCATTACTTGGCAAATCTCCTCCAAAAAACAATGGCGATTTGAAAATATTAAAAAATGTAATCAAAGTATATTGTTCGTCTTTTGTCAAACGCGTCATACGGTCTTCACCTCTTTCTCCTCTAATTGAAATACGTCCTAACGGAATCATATCGCAATCTGGCCATGTTCCGGTGCAATGTGCGGATACCATTTTTGAGCTACATCCATTAAATGCGTAATATGAGGCCATGTATCCCAAACATCATCAACCATACGCCACATATTAGCATGTGTAGTTACGTGAGGCGCTGCTTCGATTGGTGTTTCTCCAGGCGATGTACTTAAAACAATTTTACGTCCGCATTTGTCGATTGCGTTTCTTATTAAGTTGATTTCGCCTTCGTGATATGGTCTTGATAGATCATCTATTTTTATAAAATCTACTCCCCATTGCGCGTACAATTCGAAAATAGAATCATAATATTCTTGTGCTCCTGGTTTGTCTGCTACAACAGTATAATTGTCTCTCAGCCATTCGCATTGTAATGCTGTAGAATAAACTTGATCTGCAGTGATTCCGTTTGCTCCTTTAATTGGCAGTTTATCTTCGACTGCTTTTTTAGGAATGCCACGCATAATATGGATTCCGAATTTTAATCCTTTTTTATGAATATAATCTGCCAAAGGCTTAAAACCTTGTCCATCTTTTGCTGAAGGAAAACGGTTAACAGCTGGCAAATATCTTCCGTACTGATCCATTACGTAACGTGGATCTGTTTGGTTGTATCCTCCTGCTTTATCATTTTCAACAAACCATCTGATATCGACTACGATGTATTCCCAACCGAATTTCTTCAACTCTTTTGCCATATAATCGGCGTTGGCTTTTACCTCATGTTCTTCAACTGTTGGTCCGTAACAATCCCAGCTATTCCAGCCCATTGGCGGGGTTTGAGCCCATTGTTTGAATTCTTCTTTTTGAAACGTTTTCTTTTGCGCGTTAGTTGCAACAGATAGAAAAAAAGCTCCTATTGTTACCGTAAGTAAGTTTGTAATTTTCATTGTGTTTGGTTATGTGTGGTTTTTACACTTTAAATATAATGAAATTTTATTGTTACCAACGTAAAGAAAACCTAACAGGTTTTTAAAAACTTGTTAGGTTTTTAGATTGATACTTTATTTCACATTAATAGTAACCTCAACAGGCTTTAACCACTGACTTGTAAATTTAACTTTTATAGGCGCTGTAGAATCTCCATTTGCCTGAATATATGCTTGCAATATGTCCGTGAAATACACGCTGTACGTTATCTGTGTAATCAGTCATGTCGCTGTTATTTCCTGCTTCTAATCCTAACAAAGTTGCCGCACCGTTAATCGTACAAGTAACTTCATTGTCTGAAAGCATTACCGGAAGGCCGTTTTGGTCTTTTACCTGAACCATAATTTTCGCTACGCCTTTGTCTTTGCTAATTGTAATGTCTTTATCAGCAATTGTTAATTCAACTGGCTGTTGTGTTGAATTAATGGCGAAACGGCTTACTTCTTTATCGTTTTTATCTAAACCAACTGCTTCTAATTTTCCTGAAGCAAACGGAATATCCCAATAGATAATTCCGGTTTTTTCGTCATACAATTTAGTTTCTCCCACTACTTTTCCGTTTAATTCTAAACGCGCTTTTGCAAGCATTGGTATAACAAACCACACGAATTTTTTGTCCGTTTTCATAATTCCAAATTGCCCAAGCATCTTTAGAAATGTCTTTTTCGTTTGTCAAAGGATAAGTTCCTAAATATGCCATTGGTTGATCTGACCATAATGATTGACGGAAATAACCACGGGGTTTGATAACTCCAGCAAAATCAACTAAACCAGAATAAAATCCTCTTGAAGGCCATCTTCCTGATTCTCCCAAATAATCGATTCCTGTCCAAAGAAATTGACCGAAAATAAACTTATTGTTTTTTACTGCCAACCAAGGTTCCATATCATGAACATTTTCACTTCCATAAATCACTCTTTTTGGATACTTTTCGTGATCTGATTTGTACTTGCTTTCGGTATAATTATATCCTGTAATATCTAAAGCTCCTGGATATTCTGTTTCGTTAGACATGGCAACTCCAGCCAAACCAGCAGTTGTCGGTCTTGATTTGTCGTATTTTTTTACTGCAGCGACCAAACGTTTTGCAATTGCTCCAAGTCTCATGGCATCTGGCGCATCTGGTTTATAACCACCGTAAGTCGCTTGCCCAAAACCGTCTTTTCCTTTATCTAAAACTGGGTGAGAATACGGATCGTTTGGATAATCTACTTCGTTACCAATACTCCATGCAAATACAGAAAGATGATTTCTGTCACGACGTACAAAATCTTCAAGATCTTTTTCGGCATAATCTGCAAAAATATCAAATGAACCTTCAAATCCCGGTGTCCCATAGTTCCAGCCTTCTAACCATTTACGTTTTGGAAATTCCCATTCGTCATACGCTTCGTTTAAAACCAACAATCCTAGTTCGTCGCAAAGTTCATAGAAATCTGGCGCTTGCGGATTGTGGCTTGTGCGAATGGCATTTACACCAATTTCTTTCAGCGTTTTTAATCTCGTTTTCCAAACTTCTCTTGGAACTGCAGATCCTAAAACTCCAGCATCGTGGTGCAAACAGACTCCTTTCATTTTCATCCATTTTCCGTTAAGGGCAAAACCATTGTTTGGATCGAATGTGAAGTTTCTAAAACCTGTTTGTGTTACTGTTTTATCAATTTCTTTTCCGTCTTTTAAAACTGTTGTTCTCAGTTCATATAAATTCGGATTGTCTAAGTCCCATAATTGCGGATTTTTGACATTTAATTTTGTTGAAATTTTCCCGTTTTGTTTTGCAACGAGATCAACTTTTGAAGATGATTTTGCGACCGATTTTCCGTCTTTTGAAAATAATTCATTTACAACAGTTAAAGCAGATTTTGATGAAGATCCGTTCTCTACATCAACCTCAACATTCAAAGTTCCTGCTCCTTTTTTAACCTCTGGATAAGCGTAAACGCCCCATTGTGCAATATGAACCGGATTGGCATAAACCAACCACACATTTCTATAAATTCCAGATCCAGTGTACCATCTTGAGTCGGCGCTTTGGCTGTGGTCTACACGAACCGAAATTGTATTTTCTCCACCAAATTTTACAAACTCTGTTGCATCATAAGCAAAAGAAATATATCCGTTTGGACGTTTTCCTAAAGAATGCCCGTTGATGAAAACTTCGCTTCTATTATAAACTCCTTCAAAATACAAATAGACTTTTTCTCCAGATTTGGTTTGCGGAATATTAATTGATTTTCTATACCAAGCAATTCCGCCAGGCAAATAACCTGTGCAACTTGCTAATGTTGGACTCAACTGGCCTTTTACGCTCCAGTCGTGCGGTACATTTACTTGTTGCCATTTACTATCATCAAATACATTATTTTTTGCTTCTGGAGTTTCCTGAAGATTGAATTTCCAGTTGTCATTTATTTTCTTAGAATCTCCAAACGATATTTGACTGCTTGCAGATAGACACGAAAAGAGTAATACGGGGATTAAGGTTTTCTTTGTAATCATTTTTTTTAAGGTTCTAAGATGCTAAGATTCTGAGAGTCTAAGCTTCTTTTGTTTATTTAATTATTTTTTTTGTTTCAAGTTTATTGCAACTCTCCAACAAACGTCACTACAGATCTTGCAGGAATTTCTAGATTTCCATTTTTCTGAACTTCGGCTCTTTTTAGATTTGATGTATCAGAAGTTACGTAAGGTGTGAACTCGTTATTTTTTAAAGTTCCTTTTGATAAATCAAATTTGTATTCTTGCGCCGATTTTCCGCAGTTTACTGCTACTACAATCAGTTTTTTGCTTTGAATATCTTTGTAAGCTGTTAGCATCACATCATTTGCTTTGTCTAATTCGTTTTGGTTTGGAATATCAACTCTCAACATCCCTGGACGAACAAAAAGCGAATAATTTCCTAAGGCCCAAAGCAGTTTTGAATCGTGAAATTCTCCATCATTTCTTACATAATCTGGAGCAGTTCCGCCGTTACTTTTTCCATCGTCTAAATAAATTAAACCATCCTTGTAATCTACTCTTGTTATTGATGTCCACCATTGCCAAGAAGCTGCATTGGCAACCGCAATATCATTATGAATTAAACGAGCAACGAACAAAGCAGTCTGCATTCCTAAATCTCTTCCGCCGCCAGAACCGCCAGGGATTTCAGCTTCTCCTGGGTTTTCTAAAATACAGTATTCCGATTGCCAATATTTTAATCCCGGTTTTTGCTTGACTTCTTTAGCAATTAATTTTCGGCTTAAAACCTGTCTTTCAACTGGCCATGTTGTAAAATAACTATGCCCGAGAATTACATTTTTTACGTTTGAAAACTTGGTCACATTCGTTTTGGTATTTCCAAAGAAATAATCGATTTGATTGTCACGGTTTTCTGAATTTACATTTTCATACAAATAATCGATTTGAGCGGCCTCTGCAATTACAATCTCAGTACTCATTTTTTTAGCCTTCAATTTTTCTGAAAGTGATTTGGTCAAATTATATATTTCCTGATTGGTTGCTGGTGTTCCTTCTTGACTATTTGTATCTCCGTGTTTTGGCATCCATTCCCATTGCGGTTCATTAATCGGACTAACATAATCGAATTTGATTCCTTCTTTTTTCTCCAATCCTTGAATACTTTGAACTAAGAAATCGGCAAATTTTGGAATTGCACCATCTTTTAGATTCAGTTTATTCTTTTGAGAGGCAAAAGATAATCCGTTATTAGTCATATAGACTGGAGGACTATTAGTAAAAATAAGAAACTTTTCTACTCCACGTTTTTTAGCCGCCTGCAAAAACCATCTTTGTCCTTCTTGTTTTGAGAAATCATAAGTCCCGTCAGCATTCAGAAAACATTCGCTTCTTCTCCATTCGTCAGAAACTTTACTGTTTTCTCCTTGTTCTGTACTCCCTGCGCCAAGATTAAATCGCCAGATCGAAAGTCCGATTCCTTTTGGATTTCCTTGTGCATCTATTTCTTTACTAAAAAGCAAATCTGCAATGGCATTTTTTTTCTGTTCAGGCCAATTTTTCCCCACAAACTGTGTTCTCCAAGCATCAGAGCCTCCAAAACCATCCATGGTTTGCACTACATTATCTGTGCTAATAGTAACCGTTCGCTGTGCAAATGACATTGAAGTTGTTACCAATAAAAGCGAGATATATATTTTTCTCATTTAATTATTATTTTTCGTGTTGACGTAATTTTTGTTATCGTCTTTTGCCATTTCGCCGAAAGAGAAATCTTCGTAAATAAATCAACCAAGCCCTCATTACTTTGTCGAGTTATTTGTGGAGATCCCTCCTCCGTCGGGATGACAAGTTTGTGGTTAATAACTTTGTCAAAGTTTAAAACTTTGACAAAGTTTGCACACAATACTACTTATCTTTCAAAACTTAGAATCTAGCAACTTATTTATATGTTCCAACATAAGTTACTACTGATCTGGCTGGAATTTCAAGGCCAGAAATATCAACCGCTGTTCCTTTTTTCAAGCTCATTGTTTCAGAAGTAATATAAGGGGTTAATTTGTTGTCTGTTACTGTTCCGCCTGCAAGATTCAATTTATAAGCTTTTGCTGATTTACTTATGTTTACCGCAACAATTACCAATTTTTTATTTGTAGCATCTTTATAAGCTGTAAGCATTACATCATTTAATGCTGTCGAATTATCGATGCTTGGAATCTGAACTCTCACCATTCCTGGTTTTACGAAAAAAGAAAAGTTTCCTAAAGCCCAAAGTGTTTTTGAATCTCTGATGTAACCGTCATTTTTACAGTAATCTGCATTTCCTGCTCCATTGCTTGCTCCATCATCAACATGAATTAAACCATCTTTGTAATCGCCACGACTAATTGCTGTCCACCATTGCCAAGACGTTACACCTCCAACGGCAATATCGGTACTAATAATACGAGCTGTCCAAAGTGCCAATGACATTCCTAAATCTCTTCCTGAACCAGCACCGCCTGGAAGTTCTGCAGTTCCCGGACTTTCTAAAACGCAATATTCAGATGACCAAAGACTAACTCCACCAACAGACTGAATTTTCGCAGCGGCAGCTTGTCTTGATGAAATCATTTCACTTAATGGCCATGCCTGCCAATAACTGTGTCCAGAAATTGTCTTTTTTACATTGCTTAAACTGCCGATGTTTTTAGTAGAATTGGTTGCAAAAAAGTAATCAATCTGATTGGATCTGCTTTCTTTTCCTGAAACAGTCTTGTATAATGGTTCGTAAGCTCCTGCTTCTCCAACTACAATCTTGGCTTCTAGTCCTTTCGCTTGTAATTTTGGAGAAAGGATATTGACAAAACTGTAAATATTGGCATTTGTCGACGGAGAACCTTCCTGCCCGCTTCCATCCCATTCGTATTGCGGTTCATTAAACGGACTCACGTAGTCGATTGTTAAGCCGTGTTCTGTTTTTAGCTTATCTAAAGATGTTGTCCAAAAATCGGCCAAATCGGGCATTTTGCCATCTTTTAAATTGTAAAATTCTTTGATTGTAGCATGTGCTTTTCCATTTTGAGTTAAATAAACTGGAGCACTGTTGGCAAAAGCTAAAAGTTTATCTACGCCACGTTCTCTTGCGGCTTTCATAAACCAAACCTGACCCGCTTGTTTTGTCATATTATACGAAACTCCATCTGTAGTAAAACATTCCGATCTTCTCCATTCGTCGGTAATATCACTTGCTTCGCCTTGTTCTGCACTTCCTGCTCCAAGATTGAAACGCCATAATGATAAACCGATTCCTTTTGGATTTCCGTCTGCATCTACACCTTGACTGAATAATAAATCTGCTATTTTATTCTTTTTATCAGTAGGCCAATTTTTTCCAATGAAATTACATTGCCAAGCATCCGAAGCTCCAAAACTTTCCATTGTTTGAAGATTCATATCTAAACTAATATTCAATGCTGCTGTGCCACTTTCTGAACTCGAGCTATCAGATTTATCAGAATCGCGACTCATAAAAAGCGAACTTGCAGAAAGCAAGCCTGCACACAGCAGACTTACTTTATTTCCTTTAAAGATGCTCATCTTAATAACCAGGATTTTGTTTGATTAAATTACCGCTTAAGTCAATTTCTAATTGTGGAATTGGCCATAATAAGTGCTTAGAAGGGTCAAAGTTGATTCCTTTGTCTTGCGGTTCTCTCAAATTGGTTGTTTCATAAGGGTCAGTAGAACTCAAATTATACTTTACAAAGGTTCCGTTTGGTCCCATTAAAGATTCGATAACTGGTCTTCCTGTTGTTGGATCTTTTTCGCGACGGATATCAAATAAACGAAGCCCTTCAAAAGCCAATTCTAAACGACGCTCTTTGTAGATTTGTTTCAATAAAGTTGGTCCAGAAATTCCTGTTTTTGGATCTAATTTTACACGAGCTCTAATTACATTGATATCTGTTAAAGCATCTCCTCCTAAGTGATAATTTGCTTCTGCTCTTGTCAAATACATTTCTGCTAAACGAATCAACGGAATATTTAATGGCAAGTGACCGTCTTTTTTATCTAATGAACGACGTGTTGCAATTGGAATGTAATATTTACGGCAAATACGTCCTGATTTGTTATCGTTTAAACTGAATTTATGAGTTGGATTTAAAACCTCATCTCCGTAAGCGACTTCTCCCCATTTTGTAATGGTACTTCTGCGACGAATTACGTCATTTTCAGAAAGATAAGCATTTTCTAAATCGCTCGTTGGCATACACCATCCCCATCCGTCTAAAACATCAGCGGCATCATTACTTGGAAAATTCTTTTTGTCTTCTCCTCTTGCTCCCGCTAAAGTTGGTAATGCAGAACCTAAATCTCTATTTTGAACTGATGAAGATTGTGCTTCTAAAATCGATTCAATTCCGTTATGGTTGTTTACATTCCAGATATTTAAGAAATCAGCCTCAAGCGCAAAAGGTCCTTCAGTGATTACTTTGTTTGAATATGTTTTAGCTTCAGCCCATTTTTCTTGAAACAATGAAACACGAGCTAATAAAGCATAAGCTGCCCATTTGTTTATTCTACCATCTTTATTTACAGGAGCGCTTTCTAATTTCTGTTGCCGAATCTTTAAGATCTGTTTCAATTTGCGCATATACGTCTGCCGCAGAGCTTCTCTCTAAAGTTAAATCTCCTGTTCCTAAAGATTTTGTATACAAGGGAACTCCTCCAAAAAGATTTACCAATTCGTAGTAGCAATAAGCACGTACGAATAAGGATTCTCCCATATATTGGTTTTTCTGCGCATCTGTAAGTGGCGATGAAGCCATTCTCTCTAAACCAATATTTGCCGATTGAATGGTGTAATAATGTGCTGTGTAGATACTGTTCATATCTCCCATATTATCGGGAGTAATTAGATACTGTGAAGCAGGTCTGTGCGCACCACTGTCCTGTCCGGTATTTCCCATCCAAGCGTCATCGGTTGACATCTCGTTCGTTACTCTTGGTGCTACTAATGTCCACCAGTCGTTAGGAAGCAATAACCTTTTTGTTAATTCGTTGGTATAATTTTCACACTCTTGTACTGTTTGAAAATAGTTCTCTAAAGTCTGGGTTCCTCTTTGCTCTTTTTCGATGAAATCACTGCAAGAAGCTGAAAACAAAGAGAAAGCTATGATTGATACTATAATTTTTTTCATGATCGTTTTGATTAAAATGCAACATTAAGCCCCATCAAGATTGTTGGCTGTACTGGATAGTTCCATCCTCCAAAACCTGATCCTTTTACTCTGTCTCCTTTATCAGGATCTCCTCCGGCTACTTCAGGATCAACTCCTGTGTATTTTGTCCATGTCCATAAATTCTGTCCAGACAATGAAATTCTTAATTTATCTAAACCAAATTTGTTGTAGAAAGAATATCCTAACTGTAAATTTTTCATACGAACGAAAGAACCGTCTTCAACATAAAGAGAAGAGAATTTGGTAAAGTTTTCGTTGTTATCATCTTTTGATAAACGCGGAATGTAATTTGAAGTTCCTTCACCATGCCAAGCCATTTGCTCTAATCCGCTAACTTTGTTTGTTAGACTTGCTCCATTATATAAATCTGAAATGTTTTGGTTTACAATTTCGTTTCCAATGCTAGAATAGAAATTAGCAACTAAATCAAAGTTTTTATAACCAAAGTTTAAATTCAGACCTACATTGTAATCTGCCCAAGGAGAACCAATTTTTGTTCTGTCTTTTTCATCAATTTTTCCATCACCGTTTACATCTTTAAAACGAACATCTCCTACTTGTGCATACGGCTGTAATTTGGTTCCGTGTTGATCTGTATGCGAGTTTAATTCTGTTTGGTTTTGGAATAATCCATCGGCAACATATCCGTAGAAATATCCTGGCACATCGCCTTTTACAGTCAAAGTTCTGTTTCCAGATCCGTATAGTTTCTCGCCATCAGCAGAAAGCGTCAGCATTTCAACATTTACGGTTGTAAAAGTCAAGTCTACACCATACGAGAAATCGCCTTTTTTATCTTTATAAGAAAGCAATAAATCGATACCGCTTGATCTCATAGAACCAACATTTGTCCACATAGTTGAATATCCTGGAAATCCGCTGTAAGTTGGAAACTGTTTTAAGAACAACATATCGTGGGTTTCTTTTTGATAATATTCCAATGAACCTGAAACTTTATTTTTCCAAAATCCGAAATCAAGTCCGAAACTCATATCTTCTACCGTTTCCCATTTAATGTCTTTGTTTGCCATTGAAGACGGATAAGAAGTATCTACTACTTCGCCACCAATTGTATAATAATTTTGTCCGATATTAGATTGGTAAACCGCATCTGGCAAACCTTGATTACCTACTTTACCCCATCCAGCTCTTAATCTAAGATCACTAACCACATCTTTTGCAGATTCCATAAAACCTTCGTTTAAAATTCTCCAAGAAACCGATGCCGAAGGGAAATTTGCCCATTTGTTATTGGTCATGAATTTAGAAGAACCATCACGTCTAAATGTTCCTGTGAAATAGTATTTACCATCGTAGTTATAAGAAAAACGAGAAATATAAGACATCAACGAACTAGACCAGCTGTTACCTTTACTGTCTTTGTTTTTAGTAGCCGCATTTAGCTCTCTCATTGAATCTGAATTGTTTGGAACACCTTCACCGTAACCCCAAAGATTATTTCCATTGTATTCTTCCATTGTGTTACCAATCATCAAAGAAGCGTTGTGTTTTTCTGCAAATTTTTTAGAATAGGTAATGGTATTTTGCCAAGTCCAATCAACATTTGTAGTATTCCATTTTTCAACACTATTGATTTCTTGCTTTTCGTGTGCTTGCATCAATTACAAAATCGGGCGTAAATTTATTTCTTGTTTCATCTCCAACTTCAATAGACGCTTGTGTACGAAATACTAAACCTTTGATTGGTTCGTATTGTAAATATCCGTTCGTATTTAAGTTGTACTTATTGGTATAATCATCATAACGTTTTACGGCAGCAACTGGATTCCATACGTAAGAAGGAGATCTTGCATAAATGCTGTATTCATTTTCAGTTCCGCTTAACTGGTCTGCTGGTTTGTAAATTGGCGTAATTGGATCAATTTTATCAAAATCTGCCCAATTGTTTGGCGCTCCCCAAGTTTCATAACGAGGGTTTAAAGTAATTCCTGCTGAGAATTTATCTGTGAATTTAAAATCATTTGCGATTCTCATTGTAACTCTTTCCCAACCTCCAACACCATACATTGAATCAGAATCGTAATAGTTTAAACTTATAGCGTAAGTGTGTTTATCAGAACCTCCAGTTACACCTAATGAAGCATTTGTAACAGGGGTTCCAGTTCTAATTCCTGCTTTCCACCAATCTGTTGTTTTTCCTCTGTATTGAGAAGGATTCGGAAGATAATCTGAATAACCTGAATTGTTATAAGCCGTGTTCATTATTCTTGCATAACCTTCGGCGTCTGCCATATTGTAAGGATTATTCATTATCTGCATACCAGAGCTCAAATCAAAGTTGAATCTAGTTTTTCCAACTTTTCCTTTTTTAGTTGTAATCAGAATAACTCCATTCGAAGCACGAGAACCATAAATTGCGCTTGCAGAAGCATCTTTTAAAACCTCCAAAGATTCAATTTCGTTATTGCTTAAGAAATTAATGCTCGTTCCCATCGGAATTCCGTCAACTACGTAAAGCGGATCTGTGTTTAAGTTTAAAGTCGAAATACCACGAATTAAAACTCTTGGCTGTGCACCTGGACCACCTTGTCCTGTTACTTGCACCCCAGAAACTTTTCCTTGAAGTGATTCGGCAACGTTACCAACAGTCATAGTTTGCAATTCTTTTCCTTTTACAGAAGATATCGAACTCGTTACATCGCTCTTTTTAACCGCCGCATAACCTACCACAACTATCTCATCTAATGCTTGGCTAGCTTCCTGCATTACTACACTAATCTCTGTTTTATCTCCAACTGGTACAACTTGAGAAGTAAAACCAACGAATGAAAATTCGATTTGTGCATTTTTATTTGGAACATTGATTACATAATTTCCATCAAAATCAGTTGCTTGCAGATGTTGAAGTTCCCTTCACCATTACATTCACTCCGGAATCGGCACATTGGCTTTATCCTTAACAGTACCTTTTATTTTTATTTGTCCAAAAGATACAGCAGTACACAAAAGGGCAATAAAAAATCCTATATATTTAAATTTCATATTAAGCTGTTTTATTTGTTAAATGTTACAACAAGGTTATAACCAACTATTTTTTTGTTATAAATACTCTTTCCAACTCAGTATCTAAAACTACTTTGTAAACTCCAGGCGCTGCAGGATATTTAGCATTTCCGTTTTCTCCTGGCGACATTGTTGCAATACCATTTTTGATTAACCTCCAAGATGGATCCCACCATTGTCCTGTAAAAGTTGCTTCTAGAGTTCCTGTCAAAGTATATTCTCCAACTAATTGATATGGATTGCTTGCATTATTTGCTAGATGAAGTTTTGTAACTACCCAAGCATTCCATGTATCCCAGTTTGCACCGTCGATTCCGCCACCACAAACACTTACGAATGGTTTTCTTTGTGCAAGCATCATCATGCCATAAACCGTTTGCAACATCTGCCCAAACTTTGCTTGTTGGTGTATATTTTTCTACAGTATATTTTAGTGTATTTGGATTTACTTTAATCTTATAATATCCTTTTGTAGGTAAAATAATTGCTGTTGAAGTCACATCATCTACTAATTCTCCAGCTGCATTTAAACCAAAACAATGCGGTGCAAAATCTGATTCTTGACCTAAGAAATAAACTTCTTTGTTGTCTTTGTCAGCATAATATTTAAATTCGAAATCTTGTCCGTCTTTCTCATGGAAATACATTGGAACTCCCACTGCATCTGTCGTTAGGTTTGTTCCCTTTGGCTGATCGCATAAATAAATTGCAGGATATTCGTTTGTTGCTACAATATTTACGTTTAATGATCCTGTATTCGGAATTGCAAATTTGTCTTTTGCAGTAATCGTTAATACATAATCTGCAGCAGTTACAGGCAAAGTGTAAGTTTTGTTGAAAGTATAAGATTGAGGAGAATCTGTTAACTGTATCATTTCGTCAATGCCAAGAGCCTCACATTTTACTTGTATATAATCAATTCCTGAATCGTCGTTTACGACAAAATTTACTGGCATTTCATTACTTGTAGACAACAAGATAACTGCACCTTCTTTTGGTGTTATCATTGTAATGCTTGGCGGTGCAAATTCACCATCAAGGCGTAAATTGATTTCTTCGTTTACAACATTTCCAGAAACGTCTGTAATTACCAATTTTATTTTAAAAGATTCAGAAGTTCCTCTATTTGCAGGAACTTCAAAAAAGTAACTTAAATCGTAAGTTTTTAAAAGCGGATCTGTTTTAAAGCTAATTACTTTATCTAGTGATAATTCTGGAATTTGAATTTCTACACTTTTTAATCCTAAATCGTCTGCAAGTGCGGCTTTGATTTCAAATTTTCTACTCGGAGCTCCATAAATCTCTTTTGTAGAAACTACCACCGTAGGATTATCAGAACTTGGAAATCCTGATTCATTATTTTGACATCCGGTTACAAGAAAGCCAAAAAGGGCAAGAAAAAATAAAAATACATTTTTTTTCATTTCTTTAGTTTTAAGGTTAGGTTAGTTAGTTTTCTTTCTAAAATGAAAGCTTGTTTTAATTTTGTAGGTTATTCAAGGTTTTACTATTTTTTGTCTGAGGCAGAAAAAAAACAGCATTACATAATTAAGTGGTCATTTTCATATTCTATTGAGTTTGGTTAATTGTTAGATATTTCCTTTTTTTTGATTTTACTTCAGGTTATATAAGTGTCATTTTTAATTAACCCGCAGTTTATTTTTTTTAAACTGCGGGCTGATAAGTAACGCAAACCAATCATTACTGATCTAAAATTTAAAGAGTGCTCACCTCTTTAAACAGATAACAAACTATCTTGATATTAACACTTATAACTAACAGCAATAATCTAATTCGTGATTGCTATTACCGCAAAGAAATGTTTAAATAACACTTTTAAGGAGGGGTAAATTGGAAAAAAAGGAGGTCAAAATTGCAATTAACTATTATTTTGAAATAAATTTTAAAGACTATTAAAAAATAAGACAGTATTTTTGAGAAATTTATAATTATTGAAAAAACAGCATTTTTTCAGCTAAAACGTTTAAGTTGAATAGAAGATTTTAATTGATTTTAAAAAAAACAAGAAAATAATGCAGTAATAAAATAATGTTAGTTGCATTATTTGATAATATTCAAGTCAGAATTAAATGACGTTTTATACTTTTTTATATATTCTGAAGGAGTCATCCCAAAAAGTTTTACGAATTGCTGTCTGAAATATTTTGGATCTTCAAATCCAACTTCTGTACTTGCTTGTGTGATGTTCATATCTTCAGTCAACATCAACATCGCTGCTCTTCTAATTCGCAATGAACGGATAAAAGCATTTAAAGTTTGCCCAGAAATAATTTTGATTTTGGTATAAAGCGTTCTATGACTCATTCCCATTTCTAGGGCGAAAGTTCGAATTGTAAAATCTTTTTTATGAATATTAGCTTCAACAATTTCGATACATTTTTTAAGCATCTGCTGATATTCGACCGGAACTTTCTGCGTGTTTTCTTTTAATGTAATACTGTCTAAGAAATAAGTGCGTAGATTATGACGATTTCTTAGTAAAGATTCAACACGAGCCGTAAGAATATCATCGTCAAAAGGTTTGGTGATATAATCATCTGCACCTTCATTAATTCCTTGCAAATGCGTTTCTGGGTTTTTAGATGCTGTCAATAAAATAACTGGAATATGCGATAAGGTGTTGTCTTCTTTTATTCTTCGACATAATTCTAAACCATCCATTTCTTCCATAGTAATATCACTAATGACAAGATCTGGCATATGTTTTTTAGTCATTTTTAAACCTTCTTCGCCATTTTCTGCGCTATAAACAATGTAACTATCAGCAAAAAGCTTAATTAGATAAGCTCGAATTTCTGCATTATCATCAATGATTAAAACAGTGCGTTTATCGGTTAACATTGTCTTTTTGAAATCGCTATCTGCAATTGAAGTTGTTGCTGTCGAAATTGGCTCTTCTATTTCATCAGGAATTAATTCGTCAAATAATTGGCTTCTTTGCGGTTTTTCATTGGTAATTTCTACATCTTCAAAATGACTGTTTCCTTTTAAAAATGCCAATTTAAAAGTGCTTCCTTTTCCAGCTTCACTGCTACAAGTTACAGATCCTTTATGTTTGTCAACAAAATATTTAACAATATAAAGTCCAATACCAAAACCGGTTCCAACAGAAACTTTTGAATTAATCTGTTTGAATTTTTCAAAAATAACATCAATGTCTTTCTTATCAATTCCGTCTCCGTTATCCGATATTTCTAGAAAAACCTTTTCATCGTTTTCTGTCAAAGTCAGATTGATTTCGCCTCCAATTGGTGTGTATTTAAAAGCATTTGACATTAAATTGAATAATGAAATTTCTATCTTTTCATAATCTCCAATTATAGTAATTTCATGATTTGGAATTCTAAAATTATAATTGATGTTTTTATCTTTTGCCTGATTCACAAAACATTGATAAACTTCATTAGAAAGATTATTTACATTAATTGGAGATAAACGCAAAGCATCAGCATCATTTTCGGCTTTTCTTAATAAAAGCAGTTGATCTACCAAACTCAATAATCTTCTGGCATTTCGATGCGCAATAGCCAAATCGCTTCCAGAAGAGCCGTTCTCGACATTTTCTTTCTGTACTGCTTTTTTTAACGGATTTATGATTAATGAAAGTGGTGTTCTAAATTCATGCGAAATATAAGTAAACATAGACGACTGCTTTTCTGCAATCTCTTTTTCTTTCTTGCTTTCAAGCTCAGCGATTTTGACCTTATATTTTAATTTTTCTTTGTTTTTATTGTAATCGAGATATAAAAACAATAATCCGCCAATTGCTAAAAGATATAAAGTATAGGCCCACCAGGTTCTGTACCAAGGCGGCAAAACTTCTATTGAAATGAGACTGACCTCTTTATTCCAACCTCCTTTAAAATTGGTTGTTTTAACTTTAAAAGTATATTTTCCTTCAGGAAGTCTTGAATAATTTGCTTTTCGGGTCTGTCCCACATAATTCCATTGCTCATCCCAACCATCTAAAAAGTAAGCGTAATTTATCTTGTCTGCATTGTTGTAATCTAAAGCAACAAATTCTAATGATAAAGTCGTTTGATCGTATTCTAAACTAACCTCTTTAATTTTATCAGAATCGGTAGCAACTTCTGCATTCGTTTCTTCAATCAACTGATTGTTGACATAAAAATCAGTCAGTAAAATAGTATTCTTTTGATTGAAGCCTTTTATCGATTTAGGGTAAAAAATATTAAATCCGTTAATCCCTCCAAAAAGAAATTCGCCAGATGAAAGTTTGATTCCGGCATTAAAACTAAACTGATTGCTTTGAAGTCCATCATTCACAGAGAAATTACGGAAGGTTTTACTTCTTTTATCGTATCTGCATATTCCATTATAAGTACTCATCCACAAGTTGCCTTCATTATCTTCTAGTAATCTTAAAATAGTATTAGAAGGCAAACCATCGTCAATAGTCTGTCTTTTAAAAGTATTTGTTTTTCTATCAAATAATAGTAAACCTCCTTCTTGAGTTCCTATCCAGAGATTTTTATTTTTATCTTCATAAATACATCTAATAGGATTTCCAATCGCTTTTTTAGTGATTTTTTTAGTCTCTTTATCAATTGACAAAAGTGAAGTGTAATTTCCTGCCCATAACTTTCCATCTGAAGTTTCGGTTATGCATTGCAGGTTATCAATCCTTTTATCAAAAAGTTCAAAAGCATCTTTATTTCTATTTAAAAGGTACAACGAACCTTCATTTGTAGCACTTGCCCAAATATTTGATTTTGAATCTTTAAATACAAACCAGATATTTTTCTCGGTTTGCTTTGTATGAGAATTATAACAAGAATAGTGTTTTACATTATTCGTATTCTTGCTTATTTTATTGATTCCTCCCGCCCAAGTAGAAACCCAAATGTCGTTATTATTATCGCGAACAATTCCGGTAATAAAAGGACTGGAAAGCGAATTTCCATAATTGGTGTACGAATTGTTTTTTCTATCCCAATATTTTAAACCTGCGCCGTCTGTACCTACCCAAACATTCTTTTTTTCGTCTTCACAAAAAGATAAAATAAAATTGTCGGCAGGATCTTTAGCATTATATCGAATACTTTTAAAATACTTTGGAGTATCGCTCAACATACTTATTCCGCCACGAAGCGAGCCAAACCATTTGTTACCCGATTTATCTTCATATAGACTCCAAACCGAATTGCTTTTGGCTAATTGTTCATTATAAGGCAGAAGTTTTTTAGTATTTGGATTAATGTAAAATATTCCGCATCCGTCTGTCGTCACCCAAGTTATTCCTTTTTTATCCACCAAAACATCAGTAACGCTACACTTATTCGAAAAATAATTTTCTGAAATCGAACCCGATTTTGTGTTTAATAAAAAAAGTCCTTCGTCGGTTCCTAATAAAAGATTTCCATCAGAAGAAAGTTTCATCGCTTTTACTCCTATCGAAAGCGGAAAAACAATTTTTAAGTCTTTTGCTTTATAATCATAAGTACAAACTCCAACATTGCGAACGTATATCCAACATCCCGATTTCTCTTTATTTTCTTGAATTGCAATGGCATCGTAATTAGAAATCGTAATTCTATTTCCTAATGCATTTAAAGGAATATGTTTCCCTATAAAAGAACCATTTTCAAAAGCCAGTAAACCTAATTTCTGCGAAGCGACTAAAACTAAGTTATCTGAAACCGAACGCATTTGATGTATAATATCTTGAAGCACTTTTGGTTTATCATCCCACAACGTATACTTAACGGTATGAAAAGACGCTTTTGTTTTATCGTAAATACAGATTCCGCTTGTTCCTCCTACCCAAATATTATTTCTAGAATCACCTTCAATATTGTAGATTGTATTGAACAAAAGTGATTTTTTATCGTTTATTCTGTTTCTAAAAACTTTAAAATTATAACCGTCATATCGACTTAAGCCATCGTAGGTTCCAAACCACATATACCCTTCTTTATCTTGGTAAATTGTAATTATGGAATTGTTAGACAAACCGTCTGATATGTCAAGGAATTTGATGGGGTAATCTTGTGCATGTAGGGAAGAAGAAAACCCTAATAAGAATAGAAAATATAGAACAAAAGGCTTCAAAATGAGTTTGGTTTTCTGGTTTGTGTAATAAGCACAATTATAAGATAATTTTGCTTAGATTCCTTAAATTTTAGACCAAAAGCATATTTCTGCACCGAAGTTGCAGGATTTTATTCTGATATGTTGTTTTTGATAAATTAATTCTTACCTCTTTTCTATGCTTATAAAGTCCAAAGATTCAATCATTTGAATTTTGTATTAGGTCTTATATTACATTCCAATGATTGAAACCATTGGCTATGGTCCTTAAAAAATCATAGAATGATGCATAAAAAAAGAGCCCGTCTCAAAAAATGAGACAGGCTCCCCTTCTATTATTTTTTATTAATCCAATATAAACACAATCAAACCTCTTGCTCCATGAGCTCCGAGAACCAAAGACTGCTCAATATCAGCCGTTTTTGACGGACCAGCGATGAAAGTTCCAAAACCGTATTCCATGTTTCCGATTCTTTGATACGCTTGCTGCATGGTTGGCACAAGATCTTTTTTATGAACTATAATCGCTAAATATTGTGCTATGAAAGGCGCAACACGCTGTCCTAAAATATCATCTGTAACCCAAAGTCCGCTGTTTTCTGCCACGCCAAAATGTGCTTTTACAACCGTTAATTCAACATCTTGAAGCGAATGCGGATCTACTGCTTTCCAATCTAAAGAAGCAATTTCAGAAAGCTCTGGAAGCGTTGTAATTAATCGTTTTTCGAGATTATAATTGGATTTGATGTAATTGATGATTTCGTTATAATCGGCAACTTCTACAGGATCACCACCAATTCCTTTTAAAACCGTTTTGTAGGTTTCTAATACATCAAATTGTTCTGAACCTAAAAGATTTAAATCTGGTAGTTCTGAAACCAATTCTGGTTGATTTGCTTTTATTCTTTTTAAAATTTCGCCTTTACTACTCATTTCCTTTTTCTTTAGATTCTCGCGAATTTTTCTTGTACCATTCTCTAAAAGATTCTTCTGGAACATCTGGCATTTCGCGCTGATCGTACCATTTATTCATCTTATTATTGACCATTCCTGGAATGTTCTTCATTACAAATCGTCCTGATTTTCCAGCAATATTAAAAACTGTCGGATTGGCTAAAACAGTTGCCATCGTTTTCATCGCTACAGTTTTGGCTGTCGGAGTATGTCCTTCTTTTACCAAAACCTGACGCCATTTGTACAATTGATCGTGAATATCAATTTTTACTGGACAAACGTTAGTACAAGAACCACAAAGCGTACTGGCAAAAGGCAGATCGGCATTTTTGCTCATATCTAAATTTGGTGCCAAAATAGAACCAATTGGTCCTGCAACAGCATTATGATAACTGTGTCCACCACTTCGTCTATAAACTGGGCAAGTGTTCATACACGCACCACAACGAATACATTTCAAGGAATTTCTAAAATCTTCTCTTCCTAATTGTGTACTTCTTCCGTTGTCTACAATTACGATATGCATTTCTTTTCCGTCTCTTGGCTTTTTAAAATGACTTGAAAAAGTAGTAATTGGCTGTCCAGTTGCGCTTCTTGCCAATAATCTCAAGAAAACACCTAAATGTTCTCTTTTCGGAATCAATTTCTCAAATCCCATACAAGCGATATGAACGTCTGCTAAATGCGCACCCATATCGGCATTTCCTTCATTGGTGCAAACCACAAATTCTCCTGTTTCTGCAACAGCAAAATTGACTCCTGTTAAAGCCACTTTTCTAGTCAAGAAAGTATTTCTCAAACTATGACGCGCTGACTCTGTCAAATATTGCGGGTTGAAATTTCCTTTCTCTGTACCTAAATGTTCGTGAAAAGTTTCGCTTACATCTTCTTTCTTTAAGTGAATCGCCGGAAGTACAATATGGCTTGGCGGTTCTTTTCGAAGCTGCACGATATATTCACCTAAATCAGAATCGATTACTTCAATTCCTTTTTCGGCTAAATAATCATTTAAATGGCATTCTTCTGTAAGCATCGATTTGGATTTCACCATTTGCTTTACATCATGTTTAGCCATGATAGAATGCACAATTTCGTTGTGTTCTTTGGCATCTGCTGCCCAATGTACAATTATTCCGTTTCGTTGCGCATTCGCTTCAAATTCAACTAAATAATCATGAATATTAGAAAGCACATTGAATTTGATTTGAGAAGCGGTTTCACGCAACAGTTCCCAATCTTCAATTTGATGTGCTGATTTATCTCTTTTTGCACGCACAAACCAAAGTGTTTCATCATGCCAATTGACACGCTCTACATCTTTGTTAAACTTGGTCATGGCTTCGCTGTGCTGTATTATTTTTTCTGATGACATTTTTAATTATTTAAAAGTCAATTTTGAAATGTTTATAATGATTTATTTAACCGCAAAGTTCGCAAAGGAAAAAGCGCAAAGTTCGCAAAGATTAAAATTAACTTTGCGAACCTTGCGTAAAACTTTGCGCACTTTGCGGTTAAATTTTATACTCAACATCTATATTAGTTTTCGAGTGAATTTAATATTTCGGCAATATGAATGGTTTTGATTCTGCTTTTTTGCCTTTTTAGAATTCCGTCTAAATGCATCAAGCAAGACATGTCTCCGCCTGTAATATAATCCACATCATGACTTTCGTGATCTTTAATACGATCTTGTCCCATTTTTACAGAAACTGCTTCTTCGGTCACACAAAACGTACCTCCAAAACCACAACATTCGTCTTTTCTCGTTAAAGCAACCAAATCAAGATCTTTTATACCATGTAATAATTGTTCTGGCTTAGAAAAAAATGGTGCATTTAATTCTGACATCTGCGAAAGCTTTAAACCGCGCTGACCGTGACAGCTTACGTGCATTCCGACTTTATACGGAAATCTTCCATCTATATGGTCAATTTTTAAAACATCGGTTATAAACTCAGTAAGTTCATATACTGTATTTCTAATTGCCGTTGCCTTCTCTTCTTGTTTTTCGTCATGCAAATGGTCTTTTACATGCAAAACACAACTTCCAGAAGGACAGACTATGTAATCAAATCCAGAAAAATTGGCAATAAAATTGGCATCGCATCCTTTCGTTAAATGTGCATAACCGCTATTTGCCATTGGTTGTCCGCAGCAGGTCTGTCCCATCGGAAATTCGACGTCACAACCTAATTTTTGTAACAATTCGTAGGTTGCAATTCCTACTTTTGGATAAAATTGGTCGACATAACAAGGTATAAAAAGTCCAATTTTCATGTTGTAGTATTTAGTGTGTTGTTCATTTAGGCGTGTACTGTAAAAATGTAAAAAATACGTTTCTCAGCAAATTTACAACATACAGACCGTTTTTACCTAATGTTTATAGAATTTCAAGTCAATTAAATCGTTCTGAATTGGTTTTGGATTCCAATTATCATGAATTGCCAACGCAGCTCCCAAAGCACTTGCCTGCGCCATCGAGGCCGCATAAACTTCTACATCTGGAAAAGCTTCTGCCAATAAATTCATGTAAATCGAATTTTTACTGAAACCTCCATCCACAAAAATCTTTTTTACTGGACTGTTATGAATGACCAAATTGGTAGAAAAAACCTGCTGTTCTACCAAATCTAACATTAATTGATGATAAGCGGTTTCGTAATTTTTATAGTGTGAAAGGTCTCTTTTTTGAAAAGGGCATTCTTTCAGGATATCAAAATTGTATTTTTTTGGATAGAAAATCTGATAGTTAAGTGCGCGTAAATTGGCTACTATTTTTTTATCAAAATAAACTTCTTTGTACGTATCAACAGGAACCTTAAAATGTTCTGCCAAGCGTTTGGTCTGCACTTCGTGTTCGTTTCCTGCAAATAAACGAGCCGCTTTTACAGGTTTCTCAGTATATTGCATATAGCACAAACAGTCGTTTTGCGATTCGTCAAACGTTAGAGGTTTGTTGTTGAACGGATTTAAAGAAATACTCCAAGTTCCTGTAGACAATAAAACAAAAGGTTCTGTAAAATTGATTGTATAAGGAATAATTGCCGATGAACTATCGTGAAGACCAACTCCAATTGCAATATTTTCGCGGGTCATAATGACATCTTTACCAAAATGAATTGGCGGTATTTTATCTGAAATACCTTCTTCTTTCAGCCATTTATGGTATTTCATTTTTTTGAAATTCCACAAATTGGTGTGGCAGCCAATACTTGTAATATCAGCGTATGCTTCATTCGTTAAAAGAAAACTTAAAAACTGAGGCAAATGCAGACAGTATTTTACTTTTTCAAATATTTCGGGCTTTTGTTCTTTTATGCGGTAAATCTGCATTCCCGAATTTAAACTGCCCAAAACTGGAGAAGCTGTTTTTACAGCAAACTTTTTTTCTCCTTTATATTTTTCATAGAAATCAGCTTTTAAATCCTCTGGATAATCTTTTAAATAATTATACAGAGGAGTTAAAACTTTTCCGTTTTCGTCTATATAAACAAAACTTGCTCCGTAAGTGCTAAAATTGATGGCTTTTAAAACATAATCTTTAAGCTCTTTTATTTCAGATAATCGATCTAAAATCCAATTTTTAAGCACTTCGATATCTTCACACGGAAATCCGTCTTCGTCTGTGGTTTCCTCCAGATTTACCGATTTTTCCCAGACAATTTTATAATTTTCGTTAAATAAAAAAACCTTTTTGTTTGTTTTACCAATATCAAAAATCGCAACTACATTCATTTATTCTAATTATGAGTTATGAGTTATAAGTTATGAGTTCTTGAATTATGTTTTTTTATGTTTAAGCTAAGTCTTTTTATGTTTTTAGTACAAAACACAAAAAGACTCAACTTATAACTCATAATTCATAACTTATAACTACAACCCAGTGGCCATTGTTTTTAAACCTCTCTCGCCAACTAGGTTTTCTCTAACCTGAAGTGAACGATATAATTCTACGGGATTTAATGCCGCTCCAGAACGAAGACGAGCTTCTGCCACTAATGCGCGAACATCTGTACGGAATGCGTTTTGAAGAATTTCTTGCGCTTTTACCACATCATTTTCTTCTTGTGCTTGTTCCAATGCTTTTCTGTCTACAGAAAGTGCTTGCGCATAAGCAATCATAATCGCTTCAACAGACTGCAATAAATCTTCTAACGGATCTTTGATGTTGTGAGAAGCATCGATCATCCAGCCTAAATCTTTGGCGTGATTCATTCCTCTTGCATCCATTCCTTCAACCAATTCATTAAAAATTAAGAATAATTGATATGGTTTTAAAGCTCCCGCTGTTAAATCATCGTCGCCGTATTTTGAATCGTTAAAGTGGAAACCTCCTAGTTTGTTTTCCATCAATAATAAAGAAACGATTTGCTCAATATTAGCGTTTGGAAGGTGGTGACCTAAATCAACTAAAGTCTGCGCTTTATCGCCTAACTTTTTAACATACGAATAAGACTGCCCCCAATCTGCTACAGTCGTAGAATAAAAGTTAGGCTCAGCACATTTATATTCTAAAAATAATTTCCAGTTTGAAGGCAATGCATCGTAGATTTCCTCTAAACTTTCTAATGTATTTTGATACGCTTTTCTGAAATTTAACTGTCCTGGAAAGTTAGAACCATCTGCCAGCCAAATTGTTAAAGACTCAGAACCTAACTCGATCCCGTGTTTAATAACTTCAATATTATGGGCAATTGCTTGTTTGCGAACTGCTTTGTTTACGTTTTGTAAAGAACCGTATTTATAAGTGTGCTCAGAACTTGCTTGATCTTGAAACGTATTCGAATTCATCGCATCAAACTTCAATCCGTGCTGATTTGCTAGTGTTTTGATTGCTTTGTAATCTGTCGGGATATCCCACGGAATATGAAGTGAAATCGCACCAGAAGCATTATTTAATTTGTGAAGCAAACCAACATCTTCAATTTTTTCTTCTAATGAACGAGGTTCTCCTCCACCAGCGAAACGTCCGAATCTTGTTCCTCCTGTCCCTAAAGCCCAAGATGGAATTGCAATTTGAAAATCGATTAATTTTTGAATAATAGCTTCTGTATCATTTATTTCTGATGCTGTAAAAACTAATTTATTTTGGTGTTTTTTTAATAAATCTTCGTTATGAGATTCGATGTGGTTTGATCCGATTAACATAGTTATTGATATTTTAATAGAGTTTACAATATATAACTTTATACGCTGTGAACTCCCGTTTTACTTCACTTTTTTGTTAAGTTTTCTTTGTTAAAGCGAATTGTTATATGCTAAAAAATCTAACGTTCGAAAGACTTCGAACGCTAGACCACAAAAAACCACTTTTGCTTAAACAAACTTATATAAAAAACCTAAACAATCTTTATCTATAAAAGCCCATGGCTACGCCACCGTCTACGTTTAAGGCATTTCCTGTAGATTTACCTAGTAAACCTCCAACAAAAGCATAACAAGCATTGGCAATATCATCTGGCAATATGATTTCATTTAATAACGTACGTTTTGCATAGTAAGCCGGAAGTTCTTCAACTGTAATTCCGTATGCTTTTGCACGACCTTCTGCCCATCCTCCAGACCAAATGTTTGAATCTGAAATTACAGCATCAGGATTTACTGTATTTACACGAATTTTATCTGCTCCAAGTTCTGCAGCCATTAAACGTGTTAAGTGCGCTTGAGCAGACTTTAGCCGAACCATAACCTGGGTTATTTGGACCAGCAACAACAGCATTTTTAGAAACGATATTTACAATATCTCCTCCAAAACCTTGTTTGCGCATTACTTCGATTCCGGCTTTAGAAACAATAAATTGTCCTTTAACCAAGATATCATATAATCTATCCCACTCTTCAAGAGTGTGTTCTGCGATAGATTTTGAAATACTAATTCCAGCATTATTCACCACAATGTCAACACCTCCAAAGGCTAAACAAGCTTCGTCTAATGCTTTTTCTGTGCTTACTTCATCAGTAACATTCAATAAAGTGCTTGAAACGGCATCTTTTCCAAATGATTTGATGAACTCAGCAGTTGCACCCTCTAAACGCTCTTCGTTAATATCGTTGATTACTACACAAGCACCTTCTTGAGCGAATTTTTTAGCGATAGCTTTACCAATTCCGCCTGCAGAACCTGTAATTAAAGCTACTCTTCCAGATAATGCTTTTGGTTTTGGCATACGCTGTAATTTTGCTTCTTCTAGTAACCAATATTCGATATCAAAAGCTTCTTGGTGTGGTAAAGAAGTATATTCTGAAACTGCTTCAGCGCCTTTCATCACGTTTACTGCATTGATATAATATTCAGATGCCAAACGCGCCATTGTTTTATCTTTAGCAAAAGTAAACATACCAACTCCAGGATATAAAATAACCACTGGATTTGGGTCACGCATTGCTGGCGAATTTGATTTTTTACATGCATTGTAATAGTCTTTGTACATTGCACGATATGCTTCGAATGCTGGAGCTAATTTTGCTTTTACAGCCGCAACATCTGATAAGTCTTCGTTTGGATCTAATTCTAAAACCAAAGGACTGATTTTAGTTCTCAAGAAGTGGTCTGGACAAGATGTTCCTAATGGAGCTAATTTTGCTAAATCATTAGAATTAATGAATTCTAAAACTCTTGCATCGTCTGTATAATGACCAATCATCTGACGTTCTGATGAACAGAAACCTCTTAAAATTGGAGCTACTTTTGTCGCTTTTAATTTACGATCTGCTTCTGGAAGGCTGTCGATTTTTTTACCTCCAAAAACTGGACGTGTTTTTCCGTAATTATCTTCTAAGTAAGAAGCACATTTCTCTATTACTTCCAGCGTATTGATATAACTATCAAACGCAGTATCTCCCCAAGTAAATAAACCATGAGAACCTAACATGATTCCGCGTAGTTTTTTACCGTTTTTTTCTGCTTCCTCTAGACAAGCTCTCAATTGAAGACCAAGATCAAATCCTGGACGTTGCCAGCCTACCCAACCGATTTCTCCGTTGAATAATTCTTCTGTGATTTTCTTTCCATCTTTCGCAGCAGCGATTGCAATTGCCGCATCTGGATGTAAGTGATCAATATGTTTGAATGGAAGAAATCCGTGTAAAGGTGTATCAATAGAAGGTGCTTTTGAAGCTAAATCGAAAATACAGTGGTTGAATAATTCTACCATTTCGTCTTCAAACTCAATACCTCTGTAAACGTTTTCAAGATTACGAAGTCTATCTAAATACAAAGCCGCACAACCAGATTTTGTCAACGTTCCGATATCACCGCCAGAACCTTTAATCCACATTACTTCAGAAGATTCTCCAGTAAGAGGATCTTTGTCTGTAATTTTAACAGAAGTGTTTCCACCGCCGTAGTTGGTTAATCTTAAATCAGCTCCTAACAAGTTAGAACGATAAATAAAAAGCGCTACTTCATCACCTGCTAATTCTGCTGCCTTAGCTTCATCCCAAAGGTAGCTTACATGCTTAAAATTCATATTATTAATTGTGTTTGTATTCGACATATAGTATTTAAAATTATTTCTTGAATTATTTTATAATGAGTTACCAATTCCTACCAAAACGATTGCAAGCATAATAAGCCCAATTCCCCAGAAAAAAGTTCTCATTGTTTTTTTAGAAACTCCTGTCCATTCTTTCAAGTAAAATCCCCAAAAGTTTGCTGTTAAAATAATGGTCGCCATATGTAAAATCCATGAACTAGCACCATTTCCAAGTTTGCTTTCCCCCATTCCGTAAAAGAAAAACTGTAAAAACCACATGGTTCCAGCAAGAGCAGAAAACAAAACGTTTTTTGTTATTGGAGTAGATTTATCAGTATAATTTTTGATTGATTTATTTTTAAAATTCAAATAAAGGCACCAGATGAAATTGGTCGTTAATCCTCCCCAAAGCAAGACAACATACGTCACATTGTTTTGGAACAACGGATTTGCTCCATTTATTAAAGCCTGTTCTGCCATTGGTTTTCCAGCTTCGATTCCGTAATTAAAAAATGAACTTAAAATTCCAGAAATCACTGCTACAATCAAACCTTTTACCAGATTGAAGTCTTTATCCTTATCTTCATGGCCTGTTGCAAAATCCTTTTCTTTCAGCATTCCTGCTTTTCCAGAAATAGCAATTCCAACTAGGTATACTACAACACCTAATAAAACCAACTGTCCGCCAGAATTAGAAAGCATGTGAGAGAATGAAATTTTTCCTTCTGTTGGAACAAAATCATAATAAATTGAAGGAACTAAAGCTCCAAATGCAGAACAAAATCCTAATGTGATTGAGTTTCCTAAAGACATTCCTAAATAGCGAACGCCTAAACCATAAGTTAAACCGCCAATTCCCCAAACAAGTCCCATTGAAAATGTAAACGTTTTTATTGATGGAGAAGTTGCGACTATAATTTCACCAAAATGCGGAATCGTTAAATAGGCGACAATTGGTGGAACAATAAGCCAAGAGAAAAATCCTCCTACTAGCCAATAGCTTTCCCAAGCCCAGTCTTTTACTTTTTTAAAAGGCATATAAAAACTACCCGAAGAAAATCCTCCGATAGAATGAAAAATGATTCCTAATAATGATTCCATTTAATAAATTTTAGTTTTTGGTTTGTTAGATAGTGATTTGGTTTTGTAAAATAAGAGAATGTCAAAAACAAAACTGTCCTGTACTATCCTTTACGTATTTTATATTTTTTGTTAAAACTAAAGAATATTAGAAATAACAATCTGTAATTATTGGGTAAATAAATTTAAAATGGCTACTTTAGCAATCGATTTCGTAATTATTGATTCCTCATTCGGGTTAAAATTTATAAATTATAAAAAAAGATTACAAGCCTTGTCAAATTCTCTTTTTCTTGCCTAAAACGATTCTACGCAACAGATTTTTTTAAAAAAGAGATTTTTTTAAAATTATTTAGAATTTAAAAAGAGTTTTGCTGAAATGCCAAACAAATTTCCTAACAATGAACATGATTAAGCTTATTAAAATAGACGAAGATTCACGAGTTCCTAAATACAAACAAATTGTTGACTCTATTCTTCAGAACATCGCCAACGGAAATTTAAAAATCAATCAAAAAATTCCATCTATAAATAGTTTCAGCGAAGAATTTTATATGTCTCGTGATACTGTTGAGAAAGCTTACAATATTTTAAAAGAGCGGAAAATCATTTCTTCTATTAGAGGAAAAGGCTATTACATAACCCGAACAAAGCTTGAATCTAAGGTTAATATTCTGTTCCTGACCAATAAATTGAGTTCGTATAAAATGAAAACATACAGTTCGTTTATTGATACTCTTGGAGCAAATGCACATGTTGACCTTCAAATTTACCACTGCGACGAAACCTTATTTTTAAACATCTTAGATAAGTTTGAAGGCGCTTACGATTATTATGTCATTACAACGCATTTTAAAACAGAAGAATTAAAACATTCCAGTTTTACAGACAATGTTGTAAATGCTATTAAAAATATTCCGCAAGAAAAGCTGGTTATTTTAGATAATATAAAACTTGGAGCTGGAGATGAAGTAATCAAAATTTATCAGGATTTTGAAAATGACATATATAATGCTCTAATTGAAGGGCTTTCTAAAATATCGAAATACAAACGTTTAATTCTAGTTTATCCAGACAAAGCCGTTTATCCTTACCCGAGACGAATTTTACACGGATTTAGAAAATTCTGCGTAGAACACGAAATCAATTTTGAAATTCTAAGTGAAGTTTATGATGATATGATTCTTAAAAAAGGAGATTTATTTATCACGATTGAAGAATCTGACTTAGTGAATTTAGTAAAACAAATTCGCGATGAAGAATTTGTTTTAGGAAAAGATATTGGCGTTATCTCTTATAACGACACTCCTTTAAAAGACCTGCTTGGCATTACTGTAATGTCAACCGATTTTAATGTAATGGGAGAAACTGCGAGCCAGAATGATCTTGAATAAAGAAAAAGGTCAGGTAAAAGTTCCTTTTAATTTTATTGATAGAAATTCAATCTAATCTAAGATGCTAAGCTTCTAAGATACTAAGATTCTGAGTTTTTTTCTTAGCGTCTTAGAAGCTTAGCCTCTCAGAAACTTAGAAACTCATTTTTTATCATATGGAATATATTGATCCCATTCCCATGGCGTGTAGGTATCTTTTATTCCTGTTTCCAGTAAATACTTCATTATTGCTCCTGTTTTGTAGCTGTTAGACATAATCAGCATGCCAATGCCCTTGTCTGAAAAAACAATGCTATAATTCTGAAAACCTGAACCCTGACCTTCTTTAAATGCACCATAACCATAAGGCGTTTTTACCAATCCCCATCCTAAACCATAGGAAAGTTCTGTTTTATCATTCCAATTTCCGTCTTCTAATGCACCTGGACCAAACTGGTTTTTAGAACGAATTCGAATCTGTGGGCCAAACATTTCTTTATACGATTTAGCATTTAGTATTTTTTTATTCAAAATTGCTGTTATAAACTTACTGTAATCTTCTATTGTAGTTTCTAGTGTTCCTGCTCCTCTTGGTGCATTGTCTTTGTCTTTTTCCTGCATTTTTCCGTTTTCATCATACCCGTATGCATAATCTTTTTCGAATTTTTCTTGCCAGCGATAACTCGAATTTGTCATTTTCAACGGTTTGAATATTTTTTCCTGAGCCATTTCTTCTAAAGTTTTCCCCGTGATTTTTTCTAGAACAACCTGAAGATAAGTGAGTCCTTCGCCAGAATAACTGTATCTAGTTCCTGGCTCAAACTTAATTTTCAGTTTTTCGTCAGATTCAAACCAGCGCCAGTTAGGCAATCCAGATGTATGATCTAGACACATTCTTGCTGTTATCTTTTTATATTCTGGATATGATTTTAATTCTCTAAAATCTTCATGCCATACTTTAAAATCATATTCATAGATAGGTTTGGGCAGATAATCCTGAAGCGGCTTATCTAAACTTATCAAGCCCTCTTCTACCAATTTCATAACCAAAACAGCAAATACGGCTTTACTTAAAGAAGCACCATAAAGATTGGTCTGCAACTCTAACTTCTTTTTTGGTTTCAACATTACTAAAGCCAAGAGTTTTCATATAAACAGGCTTTTTAGCGTTAAAGATAGCTACAGCCAGCCCTTTTACATCGGCTTTACCCATTAAGTTTTCAATTGTTGCTGTTAAACTATCTGTTGAAATTGTACTCCCATCAAGCCTTTTTATGGCAGAATTTTGTGCTTGAAGAGAATTTATACTTATAAAAAAAACAATTAAAAGAAGGTTTTTCATGATTTTAATTTATTAAGCATTGACAATCATTATACTTTCGCCAAGTATTTCTAGCAATAAATTTAGCCAAAACAACTTGATAATAAGTCAAGTAAAATGATTAAGAATTTTATAATTATTTTAAATCCCATTTTTTATTATATTTCAGGTCATATAATCATACAAATATATTCGGCTTAAAACCATAAGACAATACTTATAAATAACCATTTTATGAAAAGCATAAAAGATGATTTGAGCAAGCAGCTTTTAGAGCAAAAAAACTCAGGAAACTTAAATAATAAAAAGGTTTTAAAAACCTGTAAAGAAATTGCTCAGAATTTCGCTGATTTAGAAAATGGTATTGCCGTTCTAAGCGATTTGTACAAAAACAAAAGCTATATCTACTCAGGCAAAATTTCAGAAGAACTTAAGATTTTTAAAAAAGATCAAGTCCAAGAAATTGAGAGCATCTGGGAAGAAGAGCTTTTTGGCAAGTTAAATTCTGATGATGTATTGCAAAAATACCTTTTAGAGCTTCACTTTTTTCAGTTTATAAAAACGGTTTCTGTAGAAGAAAGAAAAGATTTTTGTGTGATTAGCAAACTGAGAATGAACGATAAAACAGCTGAAAAATCTTTATTACATAAAATGTTTTACTTTTCAAATGAATACGAAGATATAGAACTGGCACTATGTCTCTATAATTTTGATTTTTCTTTGACTCCACAATATGAAGGCGCCATTATTAATACAGCGACTGGAAATATCATTAAGCAAAATGAAAAAGAGAGTAATTTTTTTCTTTCTACAAGAGAGAAAGAAATCCTTAAAATGCTTCAAGAAGGAAAACAAAGTAAAGAAATTGCGCAACTATTATTTATTAGCATCAATACCGTAAGCCGACACCGACAAAATATTCTAGAGAAAATGAAAGTCAACAATACTGCCGAAGCTTGTTCTATTGCAACAAAACTAAAGTGGATATGATTTTTTTTTTAAGATGCTAAGGTTCTGAGATTCTGAGATACTAAGTTTTTTCTTTGCGTTTTGTATCCCGGAAGTTGCTAATGATTTTCTCAGAGTTATTAAGTTTTTTTATAGACACTTCTACAAATCCGCAAAGCACTAAATCCAAAAAGTAAGCACAAAGCATTGCGAACTTTAAACTCTCGCAAAAAATACAATAAAAATCTTTGCGAGCTTTGCGTTAAAATCACACACATTTAGTAAGAAACCAAAGGCATAAAAAAACCTCGCCGATTGACGAGGTTTTAGTTGTATTATTTTTTTGATTCTTCGATAGAAACTTTTCTAAACTCTTTTAAAAGTTTTTCAATTTCTAAAGTTGATTTACGTGCTCTTGGTCCAGCGAGCTTTAATTCCTTTTTCAGTCAAAGATTCAGCTTCAGCTTTGAATGTTTCAATTTCGGCGTTGATTTTTACTAATAAATCTTTCATGCTTATATATTGTTAAATTAAGCCACAAAAATAAAAGTTTGTGTGATAGTTACAACAATTTTGCTGTTAAATTTAATGCAGTTTTTCATTCATTTTCTTTACAATAAATTGACTTCTATTTTTTGACAACACCCAACAAACACAACCAGCTTAAAGTCAAATACTTATTTGTAAAAGTGTTTTTACCACACCTGTTTTAATGCTTTGTAGAAAGTATCATAGACAAGGGGTTTTAATTTAAAACAAGCATTTAAAACGCTCCTATTTGTTAATTTTTGCATGGAAAAATTCCCCAAACAAGGAAAAAAATACTCAATTGGTAGTTCTGCTCAGATGAGTTTTTATTAAAAAGGAAAAGTTTACAGATCATTAATAACAAAGAATCGATTTTTCTATTACAATTATTTAATCTCAATTTTTATTTTAACAGAAAGCTGTTCGGCTAAATTGATTATATAGTAAGTAGGAATTTGTTCCTTTTTAAAAGTTGTTTGTTCGACATTATTCACGGTATTATTTCCTAAAATTCCAAGTCGTTTTATATTATTATCAATCAGCAAAGCATAACCACGAAAGCATTTCTAAGTGGGAAAATTTTCTCTTTTAAAGAGTTTACATATTGTTTAAAAAAAATGCAGGATAATGAACAACAATTATCCTGCATATAAAAGGCACAATTTCACTCAAATTTTGTCTTTGCAAAAACATAAAAAATAAAATAAATTACATTAAATAATACATAGCCTTGTAATAGTCAGGAAACGGAATATTAGATTGCGAAGAAACTTTCTCAGTTGTTGATTCTAATTTCTTTTTAAAAAAAGCCTTTATTTCTTTAAAAATTTCTCTTCTAGTTTTATACTCATCAAACAGCACCAAATTGTTCATTATTTCTAAAAATGACAAACTTGCATAAAACTGCTTGTCAAATAAACAAACCAATACATTTCTATTTCTATTCTCCTGCAAAAAGCCAAGCAGTTCATTTCTATCGTAGACTACATAAATAATACGATCATATTCTTTTATCTTGTCTTCACTATTATCAAAAAATGATTTTTCAAAAAAATCAAAATCAGTTTTCAATTTTCTCTTAAACATTTTCAAAAAGATTCCTTTATTATCTCGGACTAAAATTTTCTCCTTTTTCATTCTCATCTTTTTAGATCTATAATAAAAATTCATTTCTTAACAATTATCAATTAAGAGTATACCCAAAATTATATTTAAACTTTGTTCTTTACCTCCCCCAATAAGCCATAAAATGATTATAATAAGGCATTTTTTAATAAGTTTTATAGATTGTAGCCTTCCAGGAAAACAAATAATAGGCCTTAAACTTTGACAACATGAATAACATTTTTTTCTACAAAAGACAGTAATTCCTCAATTTTCTTAGAATTGCTTTCTTTCTTGGAAATTGATATTATGTAACTATTTTGTTCTTTTACATATAGAAACAAGAAGTTTTTAGTTTGAATAACTTTTTCAATTTTTGACCATTTATGGGTTAATTCTCCCAATGGTGATTTGACACAGATATTAGAATGAGTAAAAGAGAGTTTATATTTATTGGAAGATTTATTTAACCCAATAATTTTTTTTGTCAATTTAAAAATCGCTTTAGAAATCACATCTATAAGAGAAAATTGAATCATTACAAAAAAAACAACCAAAAGTAGACTTCTTATTAACCAATCAAGATAGTCTATTTCTAGACTAAAATCAATTAGTATCATTAAAGACAAAACAATAAGGAGACCAAATACGATTCGATCTTTAAATAAATGCTTAAAATACATATCATTAAGCATTTTTATTTCCGAAACATTCAATTGAAATTCTAATGAAAAGTTTGCGGTATTCATGTTATTTGTTTTTGTTCAATATTGTTGAAACAAAGGTATCACGAAGTAAACTCTTAAAATGGACGGAAAAGCTTTAAAACTATTAAAATAGGACTTAATTCATAATTCTACATTTTTCAAAAAGAGTCAACTAAAAGTCAAAATAATCAATAAAAAATTCTGACATTTTTTTTACAAAAAACCTTATTCAGAACTTACCTCTAAAAGCTATAAAAACATCAAAATAAGACATAATACAACCAACTATTTATTTCGTTTTCAAATAGTTAAGATTAAATACTATTTTATACAATAATAGTATTTTTTTATTTACTTTTGGTGCTTTTTAAAATTAATTATATATTTTTTTCTTACAATGAATTTACCGTCTACTGAAGAAAATTTAAGAGAAAAAGTGAGAGAACTTACTTCTCTTTATGAAATTCTAAAAACAATTTCTAACGCAGACTCTATTAATATTCAGACCTTACATGATATTATTATTAGTACAAAAAATGCTTGGCGTTTTTCTAGCGATGCTGTAGTAGAAATTCATACGACTAATTACCATCTTTCAACATCTGAACAGATAGAAAAAAGTATTTTTCAATATAGCATTATATCTATAAACAAGATTGATTGCGGAAATATAAAAGTGCACTACCCATCATCTAAATATACTCTTGAGGATTTTAGCTCAGATGAACAAAAACTATTAGATACAATCGCACTAGAAATTGGAAATTACATTGAAAAACATCAAATATTAGAAAGAAAAGCTCTTTTGAGAAAAACTCTTGAGCGCATGGAACGTCTTACTCTTCTCGGAGAAATGACAGCAGGAATCGCACATGAATTAAATACTCCTCTAGGCAACATTTTAGGTTTTGCAGAACTTATTAAAGATCATAATTCAGATCCAAATATTGCTTCAGATATTTCGATTGTTATTAATTCCGTAATCTATTCTCGTGAGATAGTAAAAAAATTAATGTTTTTCTCGTGCGAAATGCCACAAAAACTAGAAGTACAGCAAATTAAACCAATTATCGTTTTTGCCTTGTCATTTTTAAAATCAAACTTTCAAAAAAAAAATATCAAATATGAGCTCATTTTTAAAGATGAAAATATAACTGCAAAGATAGATTCTGTTCAAATAACACAAGTTTTTTTTAATCTATTAATCAATGCTATTTATGCATCGCCTGAAAAAAGCACTATTAAGATTATTATAGAAAATGATGAAACCAATTTATATATTAAAATTAAAGACCAAGGAAGTGGTATTCCAGACACAATAAAAGATAAAATATTCGAACCTTTTTTTCTACCAAACCTACCAGTTATGGTAGCGGATTAGGCCTTAGCGTCGTACATGGCATAATCAAAAATCATAAAGGAGAAATTATTCTCCAAAACAATTTTCCAAATGGATCAATTTTTATAATTAAGATCCCCCTATCTTAAAAACAAAATGACTTTTAAAAAAGAAAACATATTGATTGTTGATGATAATGACGATATGCTCGATTTAGTTCAAAGACAATTAAAAGCTTTTAATTATCGTACATATAAAGCCTCATCTGTTAATGAAGCCATAGAAATTTTAAAATATGCCGATATCAGTGTTTTAATCAGCGACTTAAATATGCCAGACATTAATGGCATCGAATTGCTTAAATATGCAGAAGAGCATTATCCCGATATACCAAAACTAGTTATTTCAGGTATTCCAACCGTACATATAGTTGTCAATGCCATGAAATCTGGTGCATTAGATTATTTAACTAAACCATTTACATCTGATGAACTCCATAAAGCAATTTTAAGCTTACTTGAAAAACATAAATTTATTGCAAGACCTTCTAAACATTTATCAAATTCAAAAACCGAAAATTTTTACGGTGAGATAATTGGGAATTCAAATCAATTAAAAGATCTAATAGAAATCATTGAACGTGTCAAAGACACTAGAGCAAATGTACTTATTGAAGGCGAAAGCGGTACAGGAAAAGAATTAATTGCAAGAGCTATTCATTACACAAGCAAACTTGCCGATAAACCTTTCATTGCTATAAACTGCGGAGGGATACCTGAAAACTTAATTGAATCTGAATTATTTGGACATGTTAAAGGCTCATTTACTGGCGCAACTGAAACACGTATAGGTTTATTTCAGGCAGCAAATGGCGGAACAATTTTTTTGGACGAAATTGGTGACGCTCCCTTAATGGTACAAACTAAACTTTTACGTGTACTTCAAGAAAAAGAAATTTTAAGAGTTGGTGCTACAAAACCAGAAAAAATTGATGTTAGAATTCTCTCTGCTACAAACAGCAATCTAGAGGACATGGTTGCAAAACGTTTGTTTAGAGAAGACCTGTATTACAGAATTAATGTGATCAATATTAAAACTACACCTTTACGGGATCGCAAAGATGATTTGCTTTTATTGATAAATGCCTTTATAGCAAAATATACCTTAGAATATAAAAAGTCCAATATAGAAGTTAATGAAAAAGTTATTGACATTTTAATGCGGTATAACTGGCCTGGAAACATAAGGGAGCTTGACAATATGATTCAGAGAATAGTTATTATGAGCGATGACCAAATTACATTGAATCAGGTTCCTGAGCATTTAAAATATCACATTTCAACTTCAAACGATACTTTTAAATCTTTAAAAGAATACGAAAAAGAACAAATTCTTAAAGTATTGTCCTATGTCAATAATAATAAAACCAAAGCGACTCAAATACTTCAAATTGATCGCAAAACTTTGAATCAAAAAATATTATAAAAAGAGGAATTTCTCCACAACATAACATAATCTACCTAAACTTTTTTTGTCCTAAAAACAAACCTACATCACAATGTATTGATTTACAGCAATATAAAAAACAAGGCATATTCTTTGCCTGTAGAAGTCTAAATTATATTAAAATAAATCAAAATAAGACAAAAAACAGATTATGACTTACTCCTCTTTAACTGATACTCCAATAGAATCTACAGCCAACCAGACTACTTTAAAACCTTATACAATTGCCTTGTCCGATTTTTTTCTCGCAACACAAGTAACTGATTTTTTATCAAAAGTCACAACACAAACCACACCTTGCTAAAAATCAACAACTTACAATTAAAAAAAATATTTATTTAGTAAAAATAACTTAACTTTATAATATAAAATTCAATTACATATGAAAATAATTGAACATCATTACAGTGCTGACTTGAATTGGGTTAAGCACTATCTTGCACAAATTGGCGGAAAAATTGAAGGAAATTTTATTATTCTTCCACAAGACTCCCAAACTGGCACAAGATACGTTTTAGATTGTGGTGATGGTATAATTGCTTACTATATCAATGTTGAATATCATAGAAACTTCCAACTTATACAAAAAAATCTGAATCAAGATTTTGTCGGATTTTATTATAATCTCACAGAAGGCGAAGCATCTGTAAGTAATATTCATTTTATGTACAATATTGGTCGATGGCAATACAATCTAGCAGTAATCGACGGATCTCTTGATTCAAAATATAATGTTGTAAAAGGAAGTAAAACTTTTGCCTTATGCATTTTTATCAAAAAGAGTACAATCAGAGCTTTTGCAAAAAAAAATAATATAGTTATTCAAAACATAGATAGTGTTGTTAACTCAAAAGTAAATACGATCGTACGTTTTGATAGAATGAGCAACGAAAGTTTCCATCTTTTAAATGATCTACGAAAGCTGGAAGTTGGAGGTGCTGTTTTTGACTTAAATTTAAGAGGTACCGTTCATTTACTAATTTCTAATTATTTAAAAAAAATCGCTACAAAAAGATTAATTATCCAAACTGTAAATGAAAATGACTTAAATCATATCATTAACATGCAAATGTATCTAGTTAGTCATCTCGAAGATCATTTTCCAAGTATAACAGACATGGCAAAAATGTCAAACATGTCTGAATCAAAATTTAAAACATTATTCAAAAAAATAACTGGCAATACTCCCAATGCTTTTTTCATGGACAATAAACTATTATTAGCTAAGGAACTCCTAGAAAAAAAGCAACTTACTATTTCTCAAATTTCAGATCAGCTTCATTTCACCAATAATTCATATTTCGCTTCAAAATTTAGAGAACATTTCGGACTCTCACCAAAAGCATTTAATACCCAATTATAATAATTGCAGTAAATAAAATTAAATAAGCCGCTTATGAGAAAAATTACTCATTACTATAGTTTAACACCAGAATGGCAAGTGAATGTAGCAGAGCAGTTAAATACCGAATTAATAGATAACAAATTGATGATGATTCCTAAAGAAATTGGAAAAGGTTTTTTTTACTTTTCCCAAATTATGGATGGAATTTCTGTAGTTTATGCTGATCTGGTTGCCAATGAACCTTTAAAAATTACACGTCTAAAATCTGACAATCAATTGTATATTTTTCACTTTGATTTAAGTGAGCATATCAATCTTATTAAAATCAATAACATTGATTATGAAATTGGCTCCTTTAATCAGTTGGATTTAGCAATTCTTGATAACCAAATCGAAAGTTCATTTAAACCCGCTGTAAATGAAAGAACCATCGCGTTAAGAATTTTAATAGATAAAAAACTACTTCACGATTTTATTCAAAAAATCACATTAGAAGAAAATGCTTTTACAGAAACACAAAACAATAAAAAGGCATTTTATCATTACGGAAATATTGATAGTAATAGCATACTATTAATTCAGTCTTTAAAAACAAAATCTGTTAAAGATTTATCTTATGACTCTTTTATTAAAGGCATCTCTTTAAAAATTTTAGGGAACTTTTTCAATAAATTTTACAATACCAACCAACAAAATAAGCCGCTAACTGAAATTGAAAACGAAGCATTGGAGAAAACAAAAAACTACTTAATAAATAATCTTTACGGACCATTTCCTTCTCTTGTTTTTCTATCTGGAATGGCTGGAATGTCTTCTTCTAAATATAAAAATTATTTCAAAAGACGTTATAATAACACACCTAAAAATTTATTTATTGAAGAAAAAATGATTTTAGCGCAAAAGCTTTTAAAAAGTGGCCAATACTCAACTTTAACTTCTGTAATGTATGAACTCAACTATACCAAACTAAATTATTTTTCTACCAAGTATTTTAAACTTTTAAAAACTAGACCGATTGATGATTTCATAAAAAAAATTCATAAAAAAGATTCCAACAAGTCTATTATCAAAACTTTTTGTTTCAAATAATTCAAAAAAAAAGTCGCTGAAAATATTTTCATTGAACAGCGACTTAAAAAATAAACTATTATTTAATGCTAATTATAAACTCTGAGCGTCTATTAACTTCATGCTCACTCTCTGAACATACAACGCCATTTGAACAATGATTTAATAGGTGTGTTTCTCCAAAACCTTCGCCAGTAATTCTATTTCTGTCAATTCCAGCATTTACTATATACTCAACTGTGGATTTTGCTCGATTTTTAGATAATGCCATATTAAACTCATCACGTCCACGGCTATCTGTATAAGAATTGACCTTAATAATAACATTTGGTCTGTCTTTCATTATACTAACAACTTTATCCAATTCTTTTTTAGAGGATGTACGGATATTATAACCATTAAAATCAAAGTATATTGGCTTAAGATTTAATATCTCAGCTAAATTATCCCCTTCCTTAATTTTTCTTTTTTCTCCATCAACAATAACCTCCAATTCCTTTACAAGTTCAATAGAAATTTCCTTTTTCTCTAAAGGCTTTAATTGTGCTATATCAATTGTTTTATTCGATAATCCAACTTTATGATAAAAAGCTTTAAATGCTAAAAATGGAGCTAAAGGAACAAAATATTTACCATCATCATCTGTTTTAATAGAAGCAACGATCTCATTATCGGAATTAAGAATATCAACGTCTAAATCTTTTACAGGTGTGCCATTTTCTGTAATTGTACCGAAGATGGAAGCATGTATGTCAAAATCAAAATTTGCAGGTTTGGTTTCCTTAAAACCAAAAATATCATCGTTGCCATATCTATTTGATGAAAAGAAACCGTTACCGTCTTTCTTAATTACATAAGCAAAATCATCAAAAGTCGAATTTACACCATCTCCTACATTTATTACATGATACTTTCCTTTTTCATCTTTAATTGCGACAAATACATCTAATCCACCTAATCCAGGGTGGCCATCTGAAGCAAAATACAAAATTCCGTTATCATCCATAAAAGGAAAAGTTTCACGTCCAGGAGTATTAATTTCTTCTGGAAGTTTAGTTACGTCATTACCTATAATACCACCTTTTTTTAAACTAACAACATATAAATCTGAATTACCAAATTTATTATTACGATCTGAAGCAAAAAATAACTGGGTTTCATCTGGACTTAATGCTGGATGCCCCGACGAAAATCCATCGCTATTTATTGGATAAGGAAGTTCTTTTACTTTTTTCCATTCCCCATTTACATTTTCTGCAACATAAATTTTTAGAAAATTTGTTCCATTTTTATCACCACTTAATTTCCCGTCATAATAATTGTTTCTGGTAAAAAACATATACTTCCCATCTTTAGTAACAGCAGGACTACTTTGATGGTATCTTGTATTGACATCTCCTTTTAATGTTTCTGAATTTGTTAACCCTCCATCTACAGTAATATTAGCAGTGTAAAGTTTTAAAAAAGATTTTTCATTCCAACTATGCTTACGTTTAATTACAATACCTGTATCTTTTGCCGAAGCATAAATAACCATGTCTTTCCCATAAAATCCTGTTCCAAAATCAGAAAAAGAACTATTAATTTCAACATTTTTCAAAATATATCGACCTGATTCTCTCTTAATTTCTTCCAAAAGTTTCTTATCATCCCAGTTATCACTTTCTTTTATTTTCCCAATAACATTAAAATACTTTCTCATGATCTCATAAGATTCTTTGTATTTCTGAAGATTATTTAAAGATTGAGCAAATCTAAAATAGTACTCTGGATCGACGGTAATTCCTGAATTTAGAACCTTTGAATAAGCCATTGATGCCTCTGCATAACTAGCATTAAAATAATAGCAATCTCCAAGTTTAATAAAGACCTTTACAGATGTATTTCCTTTATCTACAATATCTTGATATAACTTACCTGCTTCCAAAAAAGCAAATTTGTTATAAAAGTCATCTGCTTTTTCAATTTTTTTATTTTGAGCCTGTGCACTAACTATGTGAACAAAGCTGATAAAAAATAAAAAATAAAGTGAATTTAATTTCCTAGTTATCATCTTATTATATTGTTTTTTAATTAAAAGAACCTTGGTGTTACTAATCTGTATTTTGTATTGGTAAACAAATCAAAACGAAGGAAAATTTCATGAGATCCTGAATTATAGTTTCTTAATCTTGTCGTTTCAAGATCATAAGCATATCCAATATTAATTTGTGGTGTTACCTGAAATCCCGCCATTCCGCTTAATGCTGCATCCCATCTGTAAGCTGCGCCAAGAGTAAACTTATCATTAAAAAGAAAATTAGCCGAAACATCAACTGCTAATGGCGCTCCTTCAACCATTTTTATCATTGCAACTGGTTTAAATTTCAAATCACTATTCAAATCAAATACATACCCTCCCATAGCATAAAAATGCATTCTTTTTGAGACCATTGAGGATTGGATATCATCAAAAAACTTCGTTTCCAGAATCATAGGTACAGATAAACCTGCATACCATTTTGGTGTGTGAAAATATACTCCCGCTCCCACATTTGGAGAAATTTTCGATAATTGCCCCGTAAGAAATGGATCATTTGGATCAAAAACTTTTAGTTTTGTATAATCAACATTAAGAAAATTGCCAGTTCCGCTAATTCCCAAAGACATATGTAAATCTGCTGAAAGTTGAATAGGATAAGAATAGCTTATGGTAACATTCGTTTCACTAGAAGGCCCTATTTTATCATTCATTATAGAAAAACCTAAACCTTGTCCGCTTTTTGTAATAGGTAGTTCAACAGAAAAGTTGGCTGTTTTTGGTCCTCCTTCAAATCCAATCCATTGCGCTCTGTATAGTCCAAATATACTAGGTACTGCACGCGTACCAGTATAAGCCGGATTTATTGTCATTGTATTGTACATGTATTGGGTGTATTGAGATTCTTGCTGAGCTGAAACTTTCAGAATCCCTATCAACAATATTATCATTGTACACAGATAATTTTTCATTACTTATAAATTAAATTTGTTTTTAAATTTTATTGACTATTTATATACAAATAGCCTGTTTTTTCTCTGGCTTTTTTCCCGTCATTATAATTCAATATGTAGAAATAAGTTCCTGCAGGAAGTTTTTCATTTCTACTAATTGTAGCACGTCCATCAGAATAACCTTCAAACATATTATCTGTTTCATTATAGCCTTTAGTCTCGTATACTTTAACTCCCCATCTATTATAAATTTCCACTTTATTGTCAGGGTATTTGCTAATTCCTTTAATGTAAAACTTGTCATTCAGACCATCTCCATTTGGAGAGATTGAATTATATACTACTAATTCATCTTTTTCTTTTTCTACTATTGCAGTAGTAAACAAGCCATATCCTTTTACCTTGGTCGTCAATAAATTTGAATATCCCTCACTTGAAACTGCGTCACTAAGAGCCCCATTTTCATTTACCCATTTCTTCAATTGTTCATCCCAGCGAACTATGACTACTTTAGTATCTCCTTTCTCAGAAAGAAATTCTTCTGGGGTAGTATCTTGGTCGAGAGTTAGAGTTAACACTATATTTTCTCCTGCTAGAGTTTGCTCCACTTCCCAATATTCTTTGTTATTAATTTTAAGAATAGATTCTTCTTTTTGTAGATGAGAATGAGTCGCATCATCTGAATTTTTAAAAAAATATTGAGTTGTATAGCTATTGTTTTCAGAAATTGACTCTTGAAAAGCAGGTCTTAAATAGTTTACTGCCCCAACAGGAAACAGAAAATCTTTTTTACCATTTTTTTGAACCCTGCCATCGACAAAACTTCCATCATGCACTTTTTGATGGGTCGCATTTTCATTGAAAATTATCAAACCATTTAAATCAACTGCATTTATAATCCCTTTGTCAAACTCTGCTATGTTATTTACAGAAATAGTAGCTCCTAAATAAAAAGGGGCACTTTCGCTGTTATTAGAAAATATAATATTTTCAAAATCCGAAATTCCATCCCCTTCTATAAACTGTCCGGAAGTCCCCATAAAAAAGGTTTTTCCATTACTAAAAGTTTTATTAAAACTTACATTACCATCGTTTTTCCAATCTTTAAAAACGTAGACATCTCCATCATTTATAAAACTTCCTGAAGATTTATTCATGTAATCCTCGTAAATCGAAAGTATTCCTCCGTCCTTAACCGAAAGTTCACCTGCATTTGTAAATTGAGCACGTCCCTTTTGAAAATTGAGGAGACTTAGTCCTATTAATAAATAATATTTCACTATTGAATTAATTGTTATTACCTTATTTATATATGAAGCAATGTTTATCATATCGATCTTTATTTAACATTAACACGGTTATCAACTCGAAACGCAAAAATACTTTCAGAATAAAATTCGAATAACCTCCTAAAGTCATAAGTGTATTAAAATAGGATTAAATATTACAATCATTTAATATCTCAAGAATCATCTCATAACTAATATTGGTTTAAATTTTTCTTTATCAACACATAAAAAAAACGAAACAGCTGTTTCAACTGTTTCGTTCCTTTTCTTACAAATCTTAAAAATTTATATTTACATCTTTTTTCTTTATTTAGGTGCAAAGACTATATTTATGTAAGAGTCAAAATTTGCTGGCTTAAGTATTTTATAAGACATAACTCCATTTGCATCTATCCCACTAATTTCAATTAGAGATGGATCGTAATAAGTAACATAATAATTTAGTTCCTGCGCATTTGCAATAACTGGAATAATTGATGGGGCACCAGCACTTACCATTTTAGGAGCTGTAAATTCATCTGCATATTCTCTATAAAGATCTTTTGTCTGTGGAATACCTATAAGCCCAATTTTTGTAGAAATATTTATAGATGGCATATAAAAAAATTTTCTGTTCAACAATGTTGTACAATTCCATTCTGGAACAGAAGGAGTTCCTATATTTACTGAAATACAATTTGTAGTAATATCATATACCATCAAACCTGTTGCTGGACTCAAAATAGCATTTTTTTGAGCTTGAGTAAGTCTTGGTATTAAAAGCCCCTTATTTGTGCTTTTTATTTCTAATGCAGAACTAGCATCAGGAGTAATTGTATTTATTCCAGTTTGAGCTGATGTTTTTGATAGCGTAATAAAAATCAATAGCAAAGAGACAATTGCTTTATAGCCATTTTTAAATAATGTTTTCATAAGTAATTAAATTATTCCGAATACTACTCCATTATGTTATTGTCCATTTTGGAGATCAACCCTAATCATTCTATTGGTCTTAATTTCACAATCTAAAGTAGATGCCGAAACTTTTCTTGACGTCAAAGCACTACCATTTGACTTTACAGGAGTAATTGTTACTCTATAAGTTCCCTGAACAGTATACGTATGATTCATGTCGTAGCTGGTTTTTCCTGTTGTTATAGGCTGATCAATGATAGTCCCATCACCAAAATCCCATTTTAAAGAAGTTGCAAGCTTTCCTTCTAAATCACTAACAGTAACGGTAAATTTACTATCATAACCTGAACACACGGTTCTCTTAACTTCTGAATTTCCCTGAAACCAGTTTGCTGCAAACGAGGGCAATCCTTGAAATGAAAAATTATTTGCTATAAAAAGATTACTCACACTGTATATCATTGGGTTATCAAAATCATTAGGATTGTCAATAATACGAAGTCCTCTTGTATTATAATTCGCCCAATATATCCTTTCGTCAGGTCCTATTTGTAAAGCACCAGGAGAGCCAATACCATCGTTAACCAAACTGTATGTTTTTTGAGTTACATCATTAATATTAGGTTTTGAAAATAATTCATCTGCCTTGTAGACCATAATTCCTGTACTACTTGATATATATACCAAACTTTGGTCACGAGAAAATTCAACCCCGTATGGAGAATTTTGTAAAGCTGTAACAACTTTAATATTTGAAAACGTTCCAGTACTGTTATTAAAATCACCATAAACAATTTTCTTATCAAGGAAAGTAGTCATCACAAAATGTTTACCATCTGGTGTTATTTTTAAGTAACCGCAAGCTCCGTTCCCAAGAGTATAATTTCCAATCAAACTGACGACTGGTGTAGCAACTAGACCTGTAGAAGTAAATTTCCAAGCATTCAAATAGGAATTTGTACCTCTTCCTAAAGCAATAATCCAGTAGCTTGAATTATCTGCATGGCGAATAGACGTAACTGTTTCTCCCGTACTACCTGATGCACCATTTAATCTAATATTTTTAGATGTCACAACATTATTATCTATTATATTATAGGAAACGTTATCTGCTAAATTTAAACCAACAGAAACAGCTACATATTTAGTAGTACTCGTAGGATAAGGAAAAATAATCCCTGATTGTGCTGAAGATTTATCTCCATTTAATCCTGTCCCATTGGTCATAAGGCTATTATCATTTTTCCAAATATTCATACCGTCTGAATAAAACTGCATAGTACCTGTACTATTAGATAAAGTAAAACATCCTTCTTGTGTACTTATCGAGCTTATTAATTCAACAGGTAATGATTTGAGAGTTGTACTTGAACCAACTGTTACTCCTCCTCCTAAACCTGTGGCATTTACATCTCGAAGCGAATTCCAGGTTAATCCGGTAGCTTGACCAAATACCCAATTATAAGTCTCTTTTTGTGCATATACCGACTGCATAATAAAAATGGAACATACAAATAATATTATTTTTTTCATGAAATCTCTCAATTTTACTTAACAACAAAAACAACATTCATAAATGATCCATAATCGGCCGCTTTTATGATATCATAAGTTAAAACTCCATTCGCATCTATACTGGTTAATCTGATAACACTTGTATCACATGCGGTGATATAATAATATAAATCTGTAGGGTTTAAAAAATAAGAGATCGAAGAAGGTGCACCTGTACTGGCTTTTTTAGGATTTGAAAACTGATCCTTATATGTCTGATATAAGTTCAATGTCTTTCCATTTCCAACAACAGACGCATCTACTGCTATAGAGGGCATATAAAAAAAGGACGTATTTACGTCTTTAGCCAAACATACCCAATTTGGAGAAGTTGTGGTACCAGCATTTTGAGAAACACAACGTTGTGTTAAATCATATACCATTAATCCTGTCGCTGGGTTTGAAATGGCTTCTTTTTGCACTTTAGTCATACGAGGCATTAATAAACCTGTATTATTACTAAGCGACTTTATTTCAAGTGCCGCACTGGCATCTGGAGTTTTGGTATTTATTCCTGTCTGTGCATGAGAGAAAGTATTCCAACACAAACTAAATAGGACAATAAATACAACAGCATTTATATTTAATTTATTTTTCATTTTAATTATTTTTATCAACCTAAGTTCAAACGATATTTTCTTTGGCTTTACAGTACTCAGAATCATGAAAAGGTTAAAAAACAATTCATTAATTAACTATTCAAATTTATTAACGTCTAGTTTTTTAGCTTTTTTACTATACCTTTTTTAGTTATACTCTATTTCTTGCTTTCGATACTACATTTTACTGTTTTATAGCCGATACTATTTCTTCCAGTTTTTTAAGCCTTTCATTCAAATCACTTATTTCCTGATTTTTATTAATTAATTCTTTTTCCTGTTCTATCACATGTAAATACAATTCTTCTGTTTTCTCTAACAATTGAATAGATAACTCTGAAACATTAAATGAATAGCCTTCATCAGTTCTTTCTAATTCGTTAATTGATGTAATTCCTGGTAAGTGTTTATTTTTTTTAATGAATTCATCCACATCCGCAAGAGATTTAAATTTGTAATCTTTTTTAATTTCTGAGAATCCTTTAAAATAGTCTTCAAAAACATAATCCGCATAATAGGAGTTTACTGTTGTAATTGCACCGTTTACTCTTAATTTTTCACTTGGAGCAGTTGATGGTCTGTTTACACCAATTCCTACCCATCCATTTATGTAAATATTATCCGTATTTGAAGTAGCTCCAGCATCTGTAGCAGTACTAAACCAAGGTTCAGGGCTGGCTGCAATAGTTGTCCATTTTATATTTCCAGCACTATCTGCTGCTGTAGCGACCATTCCTGCTGTTGGTGTAGAACCATCTGTGCCTTTTGTAATTGCTGCAGTCTGAGTAGTTGTTTTACCCGTTGCAGTAATATTATTTGCTGAAACTATATTTTTAGTACTCATATTCAAATCCTGAGTAGCTGTATGGTTTCCTAAATTATCTGCTGTAGATATTGCATTGATAACATAAGCACTACCTGCTGCTCCCGTTCCTGATATTGATACATTTGTTCCTGCTTTAATTTGTGTCTCCGCTCCCGTAACAACAGGAATTACAGGTTTATTTTTAATATAGGCAGGATCTGTTATTGTGGATATGTTCCAATCTGATTGCACCTGATTTGCAACAACTATTGAAGATGGGCTTTTCCAAACGATATTCCCGTTTGCATCCAAAGAGGCAGACAATTGAACCTGCCGCTGGTACAGAACCATCTGTGCCTTTTGTAATTGTCGCAGTCTGAGTAGTTGTTTTACCCGTTGCAGTAATATTATTTGTCGCTGTAATATTTTTAGAACTCATGTTCAAATCCTGAGTAGCTGTATGGTTTCCTAAATTATCTGCTGTAGATATTGCATTGATAACATAAGCACTACCTGCTGCTCCCGTTCCTGATATTGATACATTTGTTCCTGCTTCAATTTGTGTCTCCGCTCCCGTAACAACAGGAATTACAGGTTTATTTTTAATATAGGCAGGATCTGTTATTGTGGATATGTTCCAATCTGATTGCACCTGATTTGCAACAACTATTGAAGATGGGCTTTTCCAAACAATATTCCCGTTTGCATCCAAAGAGGCAGCAATTGAACCTGCTGCTGGTACAGAACCATCTGTTCCTGTAGCAATAGATGCAGTCTGGGTAGCTGTTTTTCCGCCAGCTGTAATATTATTTGCTGAAACTATATTTTTAGTACTCATATTCAAATCCTGAGTAGCTGTATGGTTTCCTAAATTATCTGCTGTAGATATTGCATTGATAACATAAGCATTACCTGCTGCTCCCGTTCCTGATATTGATACATTTGTTCCTGCTTCAATTTGTGTCTCCGCTCCCGTAACAACAGGAATTACAGGTTTATTTTTAATATAGGCAGGATCTGTTATTGTGGATATGTTCCAATCTGATTGCACCTGATTTGCAACAACTATTGAAGATGGGCTTTTCCAAACAATATTCCCGTTTGCATCCAAAGAGGCAGACAATTGAACCTGCTGCTGGTACAGAACCATCTGTTCCTGTAGCAATAGATGCAGTCTGGGTAGCTGTTTTTCCGCCAGCTGTAATATTATTTGCTGAAACTATATTTTTAGTACTCATGTTTAAATCCTGAGTAGCTGTATGGTTTCCCAAATTATCTGCTGTAGATATTGCATTGATTACGTATGGACTATCTGTTGTTCCAGTTCCTGTAATAGATACGTATGTTCCCTCATTAATTTTTGTCTCCGCTCCAGTTACTAATCCACTAAGATCTACTTGATTGGAAACTTTTGATTCATCAGTATAAGTCAGCTTTTTACTTAAATTATCAAAAATAAGGCTTGTTAAAGTCTCATTGGCCCTTACGATATCTCCCATGTTGACAATCTGAGTGTCTCCGTTGGAATCCGTATAGCTAAATTCTGTTGTTGCAAGCATCGTAAAGAATATTCCCTTCAGTTTTCTTTACGATATTCTCAATTATCCTTTTTACCTGCTGGTTGTCTACAATAGTCTGGAAGTTATCCGCAACGTCATTGACAACATCGATTGTAAATTCTTTATCCTTCTCATTCTTATAAGTATAGCTGCCCGAACCGTTGTTTACAATTTTTGTTTCGGTCTCATTGGCTCTTACGATATCTCCCATGTTGACAATCTGAGTGTCTCCGTTGGAATCCGTATAGCTAAATTCTGTTGTTGCAAGCATCGTAAAGAATATTCCCTTCAGTTTTCTTTACGATGTTCTCAATTATCCTTTTTACCTGCTGGTTGTCTACAATAGTCTGGAAGTTATCCGCAACATCATTGACAACATCGATTGTAAATTCTTTATCCTTCTCATTCTTATAAGTATAGTCGCCCGAACCGTTGTTTACAATTTTTGTTTCGGTCTCATTGGCCCTTACGATATCTCCCATGTTGACAATCTGAGTGTCTCCGTTGGAATCCGTATAGCTAAATTCTGTTGTTGCAAGCATCGTAAAGAATATTCCCTTCAGTTTTCTTTACGATATTCTCAATTATCCTTTTTACCTGCTGGTTGTCTACAATAGTCTGGAAGTTATCCGCAACGTCATTGACAACATCGATTGTAAATTCTTTATCCTTCTCATTCTTATATGTGTAGCTCCCCGAACCGTTGTTTACAATTTTTGTTTCGGTCTCATTGGCCCTTACGATATCTCCCATGTTGACAATCTGAGTGTCTCCGCTGGAATCCGTATAGCTAAATTCTGTTGTTGCAAGCATCGTAAAGAATATTCCCTTCAGTTTTCTTTACGATATTCTCAATTATCCTTTTTACCTGCTGGTTGTCTACAATAGTCTGGAAGTTATCCGCAACGTCATTGACAACATCGATTGTAAATTCTTTATCCTTCTCATTCTTATATGTGTAGCTCCCTGAACCGTTGTTTACAATTTTTGTTTCGGTCTCATTGGCCCTTACGATATCTCCCATGTTGACAATCTGAGTGTCTCCGTTGGAATCCGTATAGCTAAATTCTGTTGTTGCAAAGATCGTAAAGAATATTCCCTTCAGTTTTCTTTACGATATTCTCAATTATCCTTTTTACCTGCTGGTTGTCTACAATAGTCTGGAAGTTATCCGCAACGTCATTGACAACATCGATTGTAAATTCTTTATCCTTCTCATTCTTATATGTGTAGCTCCCTGAACCGTTGTTTACAATTTTTGTTTCGGTCTCATTGGCCCTTACGATATCTCCCATGTTGACAATCTGAGTGTCTCCGTTGGAATCCGTATAGCTAAATTCTGTTGTTGCAAGCATCGTAAAGAATATTCCCTTCAGTTTTCTTTACGATATTCTCAATTATCCTTTTTACCTGCTGGTTGTCTACAATAGTCTGGAAGTTATCCGCAACGTCATTGACAACATCGATTGTAAATTCTTTATCCTTCTCATTCTTATAAGTATAGCTGCCTGAGCCGTTGTTTACAATTTTTGTTTCGGTCTCATTGGCCCTTACGATATCTCCCATGTTGACAATCTGAGTGTCTCCGTTGGAATCCGTATAGCTAAATTCTGTTGTTGCGAAGCATCGTAAAGAATATTCCCTTCAGTTTTCTTTACGATATTCTCAATTATCCTTTTTACCTGCTGGTTGTCTACAATAGTCTGGAAGTTATCCGCAACGTCATTGACAACATCGATTGTAAATTCTTTATCCTTCTCATTCTTATAAGTATAGCTGCCTGAGCCGTTGTTTACAATTTTTGTTTCGGTCTCATTGGCCCTTACGATATCTCCCATGTTGACAATCTGAGTGTCTCCGTTGGAATCCGTATAGCTAAATTCTGTTGTTGCAAGCATCGTAAAGAATATTCCCTTCAGTTTTCTTTACGATATTCTCAATTATCCTTTTTACCTGCTGGTTGTCTACAATAGTCTGGAAGTTATCCGCAACGTCATTGACAACATCGATTGTAAATTCTTTATCCTTCTCATTCTTATATGTGTAGCTGCCCGAACCGTTATTGGCGATTTCCGTTACAGTCTCATTGGCTTTTACAATCTCCTTCATGTCCACAATCTGAGTGTCCCCATTCTTATCGGTATAGGTGAACTCAGTCGTTTCGGCATTATAGCTTATATTGCCTTCTGTCTTATTGACAATATTTTCTATTATGCGCTTTACGTCCCCATTATTGACAATCGTCTGGAAGTTGTCCGCAACGTCATTGATAACATCAATAGTCACTTCATCTCCAGCTTCATTCTTATATGTGTAGCTGCCCGAACCGTTATTGGCGATTTCCGTTACAGTCTCATTGGCTTTTACAATCTCCTTCATGTCCACAATCTGAGTGTCTCCATTCTTATCGGTATAGGTAAACTCAGTCGTTTCGGCATTATAGCTTATATTGCCTTCTGTCTTATTGACAATATTTTCTATTATGCGCTTTACGTCCCCATTATTGACAATCGTCTGGAAGTTGTCCGCAACGTCATTGATAACATCAATAGTCACTTCATCTCCAGCTTCATTCTTATATGTGTAGCTGCCCGAACCGTTATTGGCGATTTCCGTTACAGTCTCATTGGCTTTTACAATCTCCTTGATGTCCACAAACTGACTGTCCCCATTCTTATCGGTATAGGTAAACTCAGTCGTTTCGGCATTATAGCTTATATTGCCTTCTGTCTTATTGACAATATTTTCTATTATGCGCTTTACGTCCCTATTATTGACAATCGTCTGGAAGTTGTCCGCAACGTCATTGATAACATTAATAGTCACTTCATCTCCAGCTTCATTCTTATATGTGTAGCTGCCTGAGCCGTTATTAATTATTCTTGTTACTGTCTGGTTAGTCTTTACAATTTCCTCCATATCGATAACTTTTAAGTTACCCGCATTATCCATATAAGAAAATTGATTTGTAGTAGAATTGTAAATAACTGTCCCGGTAGTTGCAGGAATTTCTCCAGAGACCACTATTCTATTCCATTTTTCGTTATACCAATAGTAATAACCTGGTTTTATATCGTCGATAGTGTCGATCGCAAAAACTAACAAACTATCTTCGTAACCCGTATTTCCATTAGTAACCGTAACTCTATCAGTCGAACTTTTCAATTTAACTCTTGGAATTAAAATACCTTTATCATTTGAAAAAACTTCTAATTGTGCAGATTTATTGGGTTCCAATGTCCCAACACCGACTTGAGAATAAGCAGAATAAGCTCCAAAAATAACAAACAGAGGGAGTAATTTATTTTTCATACATTAAGTTAATTACACGTTTAATTATCTCTTTAAAAAAAGATTAAAACGACAATATTTTAAATGCACGAAATTATTTTGAAAATCACTTTTCAATAACCTCTAAAAGTTTTTAATGTGCTAGATTAAGACATTCTTACAACACCTCTACTTAATACAAGAAAAATAACTCTATATCAAATATTTATAATTTTTAAAAAATCATTGTACTTTTTTTTAACTGGCATTTTAAAGAACAATAAAAAGACAGGAACCAGGTTCAAATTAAAAAGAGAGGAATTATTCCTCTCTTTTTTATCCTACTATGATATAATATAAATATGTTTTAAAATTTGAAAAAAATGAAAGTTTAGAATAAAACTAAGCCTTTGATTAATCAAATTGGTTTGTACTCGTTAAGCGATTACGATGGAAAATCAAAAACAACAGATTAGACCAAAACCAAATCTATTTCACCAACTACTAACGGTAAAAAGGAGAAACAAAATGGGGAAAACCTGAAATCTTTTTTGACTAATTGGACGATATTGTAAAAGGAGCTTCCGCTAATGAGGAGTGAAGAAGCTCTTTACGAACAAATAAATGCCTTATTGCATGCTGTCAAAAAAGATTCTAAACTAAAAGCAATTGCTACAGCTACTGCAATTGGCGTCGACAAAAATTATATAATGCCTTTGTTTCAGTTTCAAAATGTGGGTTATCCTATAAAATACAATTAGACAACACAGGTTGGAATCCATCTGCCGTGATTAAAATTTAAAAACGTTTTACTTAATTCCGTTTTTAAGATTTTTTAACAAAGGATCATTAGAAAGCTTAATTTGGTTAATTACTATTTCAGCAATTTTATTTGCTCCTAACAATGAAAGGTGCGTATCATCAGCTTTGTCTTTATCATAAAAGGCATTCTCTCCTGCTTTAAAATGAAGATGAAGCTGTTTTGATTTTTCTGGACCATAAGATTGTTCCAATAATTCGGTGTAATATTCTAAATCTATAAAAGGCACATTGTATTCTTGAGCCACCAATCGAGTTTCTAAAGGGTAATCGTCATGAGTTGGCACCAAAACGCCTTTTTCGTTAAAATTACGTCTAGAAATTGAAGTCAGTAAAATAGGAATAGCGCCTTTGTCTCTACTTTCTTTTACAAATTTAATTAGATTGTATCGGTATGCTGTATGTGGGTTTGTATAACGTGCAGAGTCTTCTATTTTCTGATCATTGTGCCCAAACTCTATAAAAACGTAATCTCCTTTTTTAAGTTTATTATAAACGGAATCCCAACGTTTTTCGTTTATAAAACTTCTGGTACTTCGTCCGTTTAATGCTTTGTTGATTACTGTTATGTTTTCTTTGAAGAATGGTTGCAATACCTGTGCCCATCCGTGTTCTGGATTTTTTTCGGGGTCTTTTTTATTGGCCATTGTGGAGTCGCCAATGCAGTATAAAGTAGTTTTTTGTGCGAAACTAACTGTCGTAATTAAAAGTGTTAGGATGATGTATTTTTTCATTTTCTTTTATTTTTGTTTTTTACTGCGAAGTTTTTTTCTACCGCAAAGTACGCTAAGGATACGCAAAGTGCACAAAGGTTTAATAAAGAAGGCAAAGAGACAAAGCTTTGTGCCTTCTTTGGCTAAGCACATAAAGAATAAAAACTTTGCGAACTTTGCGCTTTCTTTGTGTTCTTTGCGGTAAAAATTAAATGCAAAGCGCATAAAAATTAAACGCAAAGTGCGCTAAGGTTACGCAAAGTTCGCTAAGTTTTTTTTCTATATTTTTTATACTCTTTGTTTAAAGGGCACAAAGCTTTGGCGATATGCTTTGCTTTCTTTGCCTTCTTTATTAAACCTTTGCGAACTTTGCGTTTTCTTTGTGTGCTTTGCGGTAAAAATTAAATGCAAAGCGCGTAAAAATTAAACGCAAAGTGCGCTAAGGTTACGCAAAGGTCACTAAGTTTTTTTCTATATTTTACTTATATTCTCTGTCAAAGAGGACACAAAGCTTTATGGATATTCTTTGTGTAGACGCACTGCGGTGCGTCTCTACGTGAAAATCTCTGCGAACTTTGCCTCCTTTATAAAAACTTTGTGCACTTTGAGTAAACCTTTGCGTGCTTTGCGTTACAAATTAACCGCAAAGAAAACCTTTGTCCCTTTGTTCCTTTGTTACTTTGAACCTAAAAAATCTAATGTTTCGAAACCGCTGTTGGCACTGTTGCTCGTTTACCTATAAACACATCTGTCATCAAGACATTTTCTGCATTTTCGTTTGACAGGGCGTTTTTCGCTTCTTTGATTTCTATGTTTTTTAATGATATATTTTTAATTTTTTTGTCTGCGAAACCCTGAATTACAATTCCAGATTCTGATGCTTTGTTACAGGTAATATTGGAGAAATATACATTTGATATATCCGATTGATACCCTTTGCCTTCTCCGTGGTAATTTGCTGTAATGTATAAGCAATCTTCTACTTGGTCCAATTGGATGTTATTAGCAAATATATTTTTAATATATCCTCCACGATCTGCATTCGTTTTTAGATAAATTCCCCGCTTTAGATATCCTGCTGTTTTGCAATTCTCCACATAAACATTCTGAACACCCGCCGACATTTCACTTCCAATTACTACTCCATGCAGTCCTTTAAAATTACAGTTTCTAATGACAATGTTTTGGCTTGGAGTCTCGGTATTAGACCTTCCTTCATGATCTCTTCCCGCTTTTATGGCAACGTTGTCATCTCCGTTATCAAAGTTTACATTTTCAATTAAAACGTCTTTAGCGTATTCTGGATCGATTCCGTCATTGTTATGGTTTAGTGATTTGTAGCTAATACCTCGAACTGTTATGCTTTCTGATTTTAAAAGGTGAAGACACCAAAATGGAGAATTTTCTATTCTGATATTTTCTACTAATATGTTTTTACAATTCAGAAACTGAATCATCTGTGGTCTTAAAAAGTAGCCTTCTCCAAATTTTCTTTCGTTTAACGGCACATTATTATGATTCATTTCACGGCTTCGATTCTTGCCTTCGTTTTCTTTTCCTTTAAAGGTTTTCCATATCTTTCCGCCTTCTCCATCTATAGTTCCTTCACCCGAAATAGCAATGTTTGTACAGTTATTTGCATAAATAAGCGGACTGTAATTGTAGAGCATTGTTCCTTCCCAACTTGTTAAAACCATTGGAAGATAGTCTTTGGGATTGTCGCTAAACTTAATTTTAGCTCCTTTTTCTACTTTAAGATTTACATTACTCACAAAATGAATTGGTCCGTTGATTTTATAAATTCCCTTAGGAACTATAATTGTTCCTCCGTTATTCTTTTTACACAAAGCCATTGCTTTATCAAAAGCTTTTTTATTGTCTGAAACAGAATCTCCTTTTGCTCCTAATTTTAATACATTGATTTGAAAAGAAGGAATTTCTGGAAGCTTTATTCTGTTTACAATAGAATCGACTTTTACTGACGGAAAATCGCTGTTTTGTGCAAAACAAGTACTGGCGATGAGTATTAAGAAAAGGTATTTTAGATTCATTTTTATGTTGCGTTTTTTTATTTCACGCAGATTGTGCTGATTTTAGCTGATCTGCGCAGATTTAATTCTCAAAAAACCTTTTAAATCTGCTTTGATCTTTTATTCCGATAGCTATCGGGAGCGTGAAAATTTTACTCTCGCTGATTTAGCAGATTATGCAGATTTTTTTTATTTGTTTTTGTATGCCTTCTTTTTTAGCTTTTAGTTGCAGTATTCAGTGTAAACTGAGACTGTGACTGAGACTGTGACTGAAAACCGCGACTTACTTTAAGTACCAATTTGCAATTTTATCTCTTAGAATGTTCTCTATTGTATATTGTCCAGCCTCTTTTTTAGAAAGCTGATGCGACCATTTTACTCTTTTTGAAGGTTGAAATCCTTCTCCGCTGCAATTGTATTCTGCATAAAAGGCGTTTCTTTCTGCTTCTGGTTTCGACCAATTTTCCCATCCTTCTGGTTTAATTTGTTTCCCCATCTCGCAGTCAATAAAAACTGTTTTGGCATAAATGCGCCACGGTCTTCCTAGATAAACATCCTTTGCTTCTGGATTTGCCGTGAGTTTACAATTTTTAAAAACGAATCCGAAAGGAGTTCCTTCTGGAGTTGAAGCGGCTGTTATATAGGAGCTTTTTATACTGTGAATCGTACAATTTTCGAACAAAGCTGTTGCTCTTCCAAATATAAAATCGGTAGTTCCTTCGATATAGCAATTTTTAAAATATTGTTTAGTATCTTTTCCAGATAGGTACAAAGTATCCTGATTTCCTAAAAGGTTGCAGTTGGTAATTTTGGCGCGGTTTGCTACTACAGATAATGCAATTGCCTGTCCGTGCTCGCCTGAGGTGTTTTTGATGGTAAGATTTGATGCTGAAAAGTCGTCTCCTTCTACCAAAAGAGTGTAAGTATAAAAAGTGCTGTTTCTTCCTAAACCAATTTTAGAAAAATTATCATCATATGTAATAATCGTGTTTTCTTTACTTTCTCCTTGCAAAATAACATTATTGTTCCATTCTGGAATTCGGACTTTTTCGTTATAAATTCCGTTTTTTACAAAAATTGTCACTTTCTCATACGGAAATGCGGGAGTAGCATAAACAGCATCTTGTATTTTGGTATAATCTCCAGAACCGTCTTGAGCTACTGTGATATAGTTTACGTTTTTCTTTTCTACCGCTCCTACTTTTGTGCCGTTTTTAACCGCCCATTCTGGATATTTTTTCAAAACTTCTTCTGGTGCATCAGAATACCATGAATAGCCATTTCTTCGCTCTTCTCCAATCTGATCTATAGCTTTCTTTTTGATTCCGTCACGATCGCAAAAGAATGGTTCATTGGTTTCTAAGTCCATAAATCTTGCCCAAATTGGTTTAGCATTTACGGAAGGAATCATCTTCTTGTCTATAATTTTTCCAGCATCATTAAGAACTCTTTTTTCTTCTAAATTGGTGATTTTCGTTTTTTCAAACCATGCTTGAGCACTTTTAACTGCAGTAACAATTTCTCTCGAAGGCTTATTTATTGACATTAAAAGGAGTGTAATTTTAGCCGATTCGTAACCACTTAAAGATGCTAGTTCAAAAGCTCTTGCGTTTGCAGGAGCCAATGTAACTTCGTCATGCTGTGCGCACTAAGCTGTTAAAACTCCGTTTTGCTTATATTGTGTTTTTAAAATACAGTCGATACCTTTATCAAAAGCTTTTTTGCATTTTTCGACAATTTCTGCTGAAGGTTTTATACTGTAATAATCTGTCTGATCTGCGACTGCTCTTATCACATTCATAATGTTTACCATTGAGTCGTCGTTGTAGGTAATATGTGTATAATAGCCTTTTTTTAACGGATAAAACTGCGGCCATCCACCATTATCATACTGCGCTTCTAGAAGGTAATTTAATCCTTTTAAGAAAGATTCCTTATAACGCTCGTCTTTGACTTGCGCATACATTCTAGACATAAAAAGCATTTCTTGGCATGTTGCTCCATTGTCGGTAGTGGTTTCTACAGCGGTTTTTTTAAGCGTAATTAAATCTTTTTTCTGTTTTTCTGTAAGTTCTTCCTGCATTTGAATGTTTTTTGGCCATCCTCCAATGTCTCTTTGGTAAAGCAGTACGTTTTCGGCTATTCTTTTTGCATCTGCAGATGCAAACCAAGCAAGATCACTCTTACGAATAATTTCAGGCCATCGCTTATAAGACGTTTGAGCTTGAAGTCCAATGCTTAAAAATGTAATAAGCAATAAAGCAGTTTTTTTTAATTGCGCCATTTTAATCTGTTTTAACCCTTTTATTTTTTGGAATGGCTTATTTTCTTCTAAAAGTCAAAAAACAAGCTATTCCTTTATTTCATTGTAAGAAAAATCTCTTAATAATATATTTAAGACATCTTTTTATAATCTAATGTCTTTTGATATTGCTTTTTAAAATTCGTCCGGTAGAATCAAAATATGAAAACCGTTTTTTCGAAAAAAATCAAAAAATACGTTTTTTCTATATTTTGCACTTTTACTTCGTGATTCGGAACCAATCTACTTCAACATTCCCAGAATCATTTTTTACTTCTTCGCCTAAAGCAAAAAGTCCGACTTTAGCTCCAATCCATTTTCCTTCTTTTGCTTTAAATTCATTTCCGATTTTTTGATAATTTTTATCGTCTAAACTATAAAAGAAGTCGCACATTCCTCCTTTACCAATTTTTACTCTCAAGTAAATCGTGTTGTTATCTATTTGTGTTGGAGTGGTTTCTTTTTCTGAAACTGTTTTGTCAAATGTTCCTGTTTTCTGACTTAGGTATAATTTTCCTTCATTATTTTTAAAACTTAGAAAGCTATAATCTAACCCCATTACGATCAAACCTGTCGATTCGCGATTCAATCTCGGATTGAAAGTCAGTTTTGTTGTTGCGGTGAATTCTTCTGCCGGAAATTTTTGCAATAATAAATTTGGCGCATTAAAGATATTCTGAGAAGTTGTATTGCAAAACAAATTTAAGTAACCTAAACTTGTCGGAAATCCCCAATTTATTTGTCTGTTTGCTTGCCATTGCCATTGCAAGCCTAATCTAGGTTCATTAAATTCGTCCGATTCTGCTGGAGCTTCTATTGGATATTTTTTACCAACATTTGGTTTTTTATAAGTAGTAACAGGCTCACCAATTCCGTTTTTATCATAATCCTCGCCCATTACTGGCCAGTCGTTTACCCATTTCATTGGCTGGAGATGCAAAATTCGTCCATAAGCATCTTTATCCTGAAAATGAAAAAACCAATCTTCACCTGTCTGAGTGGTAACCCAAGCGCCTTGATGCGGACCATTTATAGCGGTCGAACCTTGTTCTAGAACCTTCTTTTTTCATAAGGTCCGAAAACATTTTTCGATCTTAAAATAGTCTGCCAACCTGTTGGAACACCTCCTGCAGGAGCAAAAATATAGTAATAGCCATTTCTTTTATAAAATTTCGGGCCTTCAATTGTTTCCTCGTCTTTGTGTCCGTCAATTACCATTACTTCATCATTATTGACAACGGTGCCTTCTGGATTCATGGTACAAACTACCAAGAGACTTTTAATTTGCACACGACTTCCTGCAAAAGCATGAGTTAAATAGGCTTTGCCGTCTGTATCCCAAAGCGGACTAGGATCTATTAATCCTTTTCCTGCTTTTACTAAAAGCGGTTCAGACCACGGACCTTCTGCCTTTTTAGCTTTAATCATATAAATTCCGAAATCGGGATCGGGATAGTAAATGTAGAATTCATTTTTATGATAAGTAATACTTGGCGCCCAAACTCCATTTCCGTGTTGTACTCTATCGTACGTTTCAAATGGCGGCTGTTTTACCAAAGCATGACCAATAATTTTCCAGTTTACCAAATCTTTAGAATGCAAAATAGGAAGACCTGGAATGCAATTAAAAGAGGAAGCTGTCATATAATAATCATCGCCTACGCGAACAACATCTGGATCTGAATAATCGGCATGGAGAATCGGGTTGGTATAAGTTCCATCTCCATTATCTGATGTCCAAACTTGTGCGGTATTCTTCTGAAAAGGAATAATACAGAAGAGGAATAGGATGATTTTTATGTTTTTCATTTTTAACTATACTTTTTGTTTAAACCCGACAGTTTTTTTAAACCTGTCGGGTTTGTAACTTACTTTTTCTTTGAGGAGTTTCTTTGCGATGCTTCGACTTCGCTCAGCAAGACAAAGCTGAACATTCATCACTCATAACTCAAAACTCATAACTTCTAAAAAATTATCTATTTAGCTCAATCGCAGCCAAAATAAATGGTCCTGTTGCTTTAGGATCGTTGTCTTTTTTCTTTCGTTTACGTAATATTCGTAAGAACCATCACGGTACGGATTTCCACCTAAACCAGCTACTTGACAGCAGTTTGTTAGCGTGATTCCGCCATCTTCATCAACCTTTTTAATTAATACGGTAGTTAATCCGTCAAAAGCTTTGTTGGTCGCTTTCTTAAATTTAGCTGGCAAATATCCTTTGTTTGCACCTTTTGCAAAGGCGTATGAAAACATTGCAGATCCAGAAGCTTCTAAGTAATTGTCTTTTTCGCCACCTTTGTCTGTAACTTGATACCATAAACCAGATGATTTATCTTGAAATTTAAGAATTGCTTCTGAAGCATTGTTTAAATATTGAATCAGCTCTTTTTCTTTTGGATGATCTTTTGGCATGTAATCTAAAACATCAACCAAAGCCATTACGTACCAACCTAAAGATCTAGACCAAAAGTTTGGAGAGTTTCCTGTTTCTTTATTAGCCCATGGCATTTGTTTGCTCTCGTCCCATCCGTGGTACAATAATCCTGTTTTTGGATCTGTTGCTTTTAATTGAATTACTTCAAATTGTTTTGCGATATCATCAAAGCTTTTTCCGTTTTCAAATTTAGCGGTGTATTCAGCATAAAAAGGTTCTCCCATATACAAGCCATCCAACCACATTTGATTTGGATAGATTTGCTTGTGCCAGAATCCGCCACTTTGTGTTCTTGGCTGTTCTGAAAGCTGTTTACGTATTAATTGCAATGCTTTTAAATATTTATCTTCTTTTGAAGTTGCATAAACATCAAAAAGCAAGCGTCCAGGCAGTACTAAATCAATATTATATTTGTCAAATTCGTAAGTATTAATGCTTCCATCAGCTTGAACTAAAATATCTACATAACCTCTAACATAAGCTTTATATCTAGGATCTGGATTTTTTTTGTATAATTCTTCTATTGAATGCAAAACTAAAGCGTGAACATAATCCCACTTTGGCTTTTTAGCATCGTCTAGCATATAGGATTCTGGATGGCGTTTCATCAATGTTAAGGCCATCTTATCAGACCATTTCAGCTTCTTTCCTATTACAATATCTGTTTTTGCTGGCTCTTGCGATGTTACTTTACAACTTGTAATGGTCATAAAACAAGCCATCAAAATCGACATAAAATAACTTTGCTTTCTACTCTTTTTCATTTCAAAATATATTTAAATTCTACTATTTTTCTAATTCAATTGCGGCTAATAAAAATGCTCCAAGGCCTATTGCACCGTTTTCTTTTGTTTTGGAAATAAGATAATACGTGTTTGTTCCATCACGGAATGGTTTTCCGCCCAAACCTACATTTGATGAAACATTCAAAACATTTACTTCACCTTTTTTATCTACTTTCACAAATTCTTTTACAAAACTGTCAAATGATTTTTTTGCTGTTGATTTATAGCTTGACGATAAATAACCTTTATTGGCTCCTTTTGCAAAAGCATAAATGATCATTCCAGACGCTGATGGCTCTACGTAATTTCCGTACAATTCTGGCTTGTCAGCAACTTGATACCAAAGTCCATTTTCGCTTTTATATTGATTCACATTTTTTGCCATCTGATTCAAGTAGCTTACCAAAACTTTATATTTTGGATGTGATTTTGGAAAATAATCTAACGTTTCAACCAAAGCAACCATATACCATCCAATTCCTCTTCCCCAAATTGTTGGCGATGTTCCTGTTTGTTTATCTGCCCACGCAATCTCTTTACTTTCATCCCAAGCTTGGTATACCAAACCTGTTTTTTTATCTACAATATGATTTTGCACCAATTCAAATTGTTTAGCAATATCATCTAAACTTTTTCCTTTTTCGTATTTAACAGTAAACTGTGCATAAAAAGGTTCTGCCATATACAAACCGTCAATCCACATTTGATTTGGATAAATCTGCTTGTGCCAAAATCCTCCGCTTGCTGTTCTTGGCTGACTTTCTAACTGATTTCGAAGTTGTCCAATAATATTCAGATAGCGCGAATCTTTTGTTATGCCATACAAATTAAACAGCAGTTTTCCCGGATTCAAACAATCGATATTGTATTCTTTAATATCATATTTCTTAATGTTTCCAGTACTATCAATCATTCCGTCTACATACTCTTTTATGTAGTTTAAGTATTTTTTATCGTTTGTTTTTTGGTACAGTTTTTCAAAACCAGACAATACAAACCCCATTTTATAATCCCATTTAGGCTTTTCATTTCCGTCAAGCTGCCATGCTTGCGGATACTTATTTAAAATTGAAAGAGCCGTTCTTTCTGACCATTTTAAATCATAAGGAATAACTTTTCCTTCTCCATCATTTGGAGTCTGCCCAATAGTTTTAAAACCAAAAAGCATCAATAAAACAAATACTGTTTTTTTTAGATTAATCTTTGTTGAAAGAGATTTACACATAAAAATAAATTTTACTTTTTATTTAGCGGTTTCTAATAGTTTATCTAAGTTATTTAAAAATTTTATCTAAAAATTGTACGCTGTACGAGATTGTTTGTGTAAACCAAGGATCGTAAAACCAAAATGAGTGCGGAGAATCTGGAATGGTTTGTACTTCATTGTAAATTTTATAACTGTTCAAGATTTTAATCATATCGTCTCTTCCTGCATGAAATCTCGGAATACTGCTACAGATGTATAATACTGGTGGCGTATTTTGATCTGTATGGCTCAACGCCGAAGCGTTTTTCCAGTTTTCTGGTATTTCGTCTGATTTTCCGCCTAACCAAAATGCTCGCCATATCTCCTTCTGACGATTCTGGATGCTTGAATGCTAAAACTCCATCTACATCTATGATGGCATGAACTTTTGAAGAAGAACGGCTTTTAAATTCTTTATCTTCAAAAAGCGGATTATTGTTTGTTGTACCAATCAAAGCTGCCATTTGCCCTCCCGAAGAACAGCCCAAAATCGCAATTTTGTTTGGATCTACATTAAATTTTGCCGCATTGTCTTTTATAAATTTTATAGCGTTCTTGACATCAATAACTCCTTCTGGATATTTTGCTTCTAATGACAATCTGTATTCAATTGCAAAACAAGAATAACCTTTAGCAACAATTTCTTTTCCTATAAACTGCATTTGATTTTTATTTCCCGATCTCCAACCTCCGCCATGAATCATAATCACTGCTGGATTTTTTTCTTTTTTGTATTGATAAAAGCATCAAAGTGCAAAACACGATTTTGTTCTTTATTGTAAACTAAATCAAATGTTTCTTTAACCTCTGGATTTGCTTTTATTTCTGGAATTGTAATAAACGGATATTTCTTAATTAATTTAGTAAAAGTGCTTTTAATATTGTACGACGTATCTACTTTGTACTGCTGGCTTTGCATTACAAACACATTCAAAAACAATACTATAATTAATTTTACTTTTTTCATTTTTTCTTTAATTCTTTAGTTAAGAAAGGAGTTCGACCTATAGTCAAACTCCTTTTTAACTACTTCAAAAAACATAGTTCTCAAAAAACTAACAAATTACTAATAACCAGGATTTTGAGGAAAATCTTTATTTTGGTTTAAATCCAAAACTGTTTGTGGTATTGGTCTTAAAATTTTAAGCTTTCCATCAACACCAACAAAATTTGCTTCTTTTATTTTATAATTATGAGCTGAAGCTCTTGCTACCAATGTTCCTGTACGTTTTAAATCGAACCAGCGTTTGTATTCTCCTAACAGTTCTCTTCCTCTTTCGTCTAAGATATAATCGATATTAAATTGAGCTAAAGTTGCATTGGCAACTCCTGCTCTTCTTCTTACTTCATTTAAACGGTCTAATCCTGTTCCTGGATTTCCTGCTTTTAAATAAGCTTCTGCAGCGATTAAATAAGTTTCTCCAAGTCTCGAAACAATAATATCTCTTGTGCTTACTGGCCCTGTACTTGAAGGAGTTGTCGGATTTGCATCATCAAATTTCTTAACTGGAATAGTATAACAATCTAGGTTTTTAATTAAAGTATGTGCTGCCGAATATTCTCCCCAAGGGTGGTATACAAATGTCGAAGATAATCTAGAAGCATTAGCAGTCATCCAATCTGCTTTATCTGCTGCGGTAAACCATTTTGGCTCATAAAAATGTCTTACTTTTAATGAGGCTGGATTTGAACTTCTGTAGTACGGATAATATAAAATTGTCTTTGTAACTCCGTTTGTTGTTTCTGGTCCTTCTACAATTTCAGTCATAAAAGTAGCATTCCATCTTGCATCACCTTTTTCGTATAAACCTAAAGCATAATCTGTTGGACACAAATTATAACTTCTTAAAGGCGCTCCTGTTTCTGCTCCTCCTAAATAAGAACTGAAATAGTAAAACTGGTTGTTACCCAATTTTGTAGGATCTGTACTTGTTGAAGCCTTATCGTACTGTACTGAAAAAATAGTTTCAGCATTCAAATCGTTATCACCTGTCGCTGTTGTAACAAATAATTGATTAAACGGAATATTTAAGGCCTGTCCTGCAATTGCAGCATCAGCATAAGCAGCCGCTTTTGAAAAATCATCGGCTTTACCAAAAGTTTCATATCCTCTTGTTAAGTACACTTTTGCCAATAAATCGTTTACTGCTCTTTTGTTTACTTTTCCAGACGCACTGTAAGCAGATGTTCCTACATTGGTCAAAGCAAAATCTAAATCTGCAATAATTTGTGCATATACTTCTTCTGCTGTGTTTCTGGTAAAAGATAAAACTGGAGTTGTTATGTTATCTAAAACAATTGGAACACCGCCATAAGTTTGCACTAATAAGAAATAAGCATTTGCTCTTAAAAAACGTGCTTCTCCAACAAGTGTATTTATATTTGCAGTTTGTTCTGTAACTGTAGAATAATATACGGTCTTGTTTACTGCTTGAATTTGCTGATAACAAGAATTATACAAATCTGCTACATTGTCTGAAGAAGGTATTAGCAGTGTATACTGGCTCAATCCTGCTGGTTCTGGAGTTCGTCCTTCAGCGTACATATCTGTTCCTGCTTCAAAAAGCCACGGGTTTCCTCCATAAATTCCTTTCAGCCAAGCATAATTTGTATTGACCAATAATTGAAATCCTGAGGCTGTTTTGTATGTCGCGTCTGCCGGTACATAAGAACGGCTATCTTCTTCAATATAATTACTGCAAGAGCTTACAGCTGCAGACAATTATTCCTATTATTACTAGTATTTTTTTCATTTGAATATCTTTATTAAAATTTAACACTTAATCCTAATTGTGTAGTTACTGCTGCCGGACGGTTTACTCCAAAAGGAGAAGCTGCCCATTCTGGGTCATAACCGTCGAATTTTGTAAACACAAACGGATCTAAAACATTCACATAAATTCTGAAATTAGAGATTTTTAGTTTTTTCAATAATTCAGAATCTAAAGTGTAACCTAAAGATATATTTTTGATTTTCACGTAAGACACGTCTCTGTAGTATCCAAATAAAGATGTCCAATACGCACCTGCACCTGTTGCAACTGGTCCAGGTCTAGGGTTTGTAGTATTTGCATTAGCTTCTATACCTGCACCATTAGTTGGAATAAAGTAATCCATTGCTAATTTCTGACGTCCACGGTCACTTACATCGGCAAAGTTTTGGTGAAAAGTACTCAAAACAGTTTGCCCTTGACTTGTTAAGACAGAAAAATTAAAATCAAATTGGCCAACAACTAATTTAGAATAAAAACTTCCTTGCCATTCTGGATTTGGATTTCCGATTACCGTTCTATCATCTTGATTAAACTTACCATCGCCATTTAAATCTTTTGGTCTTGCCTGACCAGGAGCCATTCCGTAAGATGCTGCTTGAGCTGCTTCACTTTCTTGCCAAACTCCATCATAAACATAATTGTAATTTGGGTTTAATGGCGCGCCAAGTATTAATTTGTTTCCAATATCGCTTACTTTATCCTGATTGTAAATTGACTCTAATTTATTTACGTTTTTAGTAAATGTAAAAGTCGTTTCCCACGTTACTTTTCCAGATTTAATGTTCTTTGTCGTCAATAAAGCTTCTATACCTTTATTACTAACAGATCCAACATTTGCAAATGTATTTTTCCAGCCTGACTCTGCTGGCAATTGCTGTTTGTAAATTAAATTGTCTGATAATCTGTCATACACATCGACAGTACCGGTAATTCTATTTTTTAAGAATCCAAAATCTACACCTAAGTTATATTCTCTTGTTTTCTCCCAAGTTAAATTTGGGTTTGCCAAATTCTCTGACTGCCATCCTGGAACTACATTTGAGCCTTGTGCATAAAATGTCTGTTGGTTTAAAAGCGCTTGAGAAGTGTAAGTCTGCTACGTTATCGTTTCCTGTATAACCAATACTCGCACGTAATTTTAAATCTGAAACAACGGCACTATTTTCTAAAAATGATTCTTTACTAAGTTTCCAACCTAACGCCAATGATGGAAAACTTTCCCATTTATTACCTTCAGATAAAACAGAAGAACCATCCCATCTAGTAGAAGCTGTAATCAAGTATTTATCTTTAAATGCGTAGTTTAAACGTACTGCATACGAGTTCAAAGTGTTTTTTGCATAAGCAGATTTTATAACATAACTCGTTTGCGCGCCAGACCCCATGTTATCTGTTCCAACATCAAAAGGCTGATTATTAGAATACATGTATGAGCTTTCGTCTACATTAGAATACAAACTTTGCAATAATAATACACTAACATCATGCACTTCATTAAAGGTATGTTTCAAATCGATTTGATTGTCCCATGTATAATTGAAATTGTCTGAACTTTCTAGCGTTGCAGAATTTTTTCCGTTTAAAGTTACCCCAGCATTAGTTTGTGCAGTGTAAGAAGACGAATCTTTACTATTCATAATTCCTGCAGACAAAAGTAGTTTTAAACGAAAGCCATTTTAAAGGCTGATATTGAAAATATGCATTTCCAACTGTTTGCCAAGTGTTTTCTGTCTGCGAAGAATTCGCAATTTCCATTAACGGATTGACTGTAGAAGTCTTATTAATTGCCCAAGATCCATCAGGATAAGTTAGCTTGCCCGGAAGAAAAAATAAAGTTCCAACTTTTTCATTTCCTTGCGCATCAACTGCCCAAGGAGACATTAGCGGGCTTAATCTAAAAGCGTCCTGCATTGCTAAATCACTACCTAATTGATTGTTTAATCTTGCAATTGTAACATTTACACCAGTAGAAAATTTGTCGTTTATTTTATGATTTAACCCTAATTTGAAAGAGTATTTATCTGTTGCATCATTTTCTATAAGACCACGATCACTCTGAATTCCGAATCCTATGTTATAGCTTAATCCTGAATCTGAGCGTCCTGAAATATTTAAATAATTATTCTCTGTCATTCCCGATTGAAGTACCGCATCATACCAGTCAAAATTATAACCGCTATTTGCACGAGAAACCAATAAAGGACTCTGATTTCCAGCTAAAGTCGCTAATTGTGAAGGAGTTTGCGTAAGAGGCGTTGCGCTCATATAAGCCACCTGATGAAATTTCCACCATTCTTCTCCAGACATCATTTTTGGCAATCTAGTCGCTACTTTATTTCCATAAGAAGTATCAAAAGTTACACTTATACCTGCTTTTGCACTAGTTCCGCTTTTTGTTGTTACAATAATAACCCCATTTGATCCTCTAGAACCGTAAATAGCCGCAGAAGAAGCATCTTTTAAAACGTCCATTCTAGCGATATCCTGCGGATTTAAAAAATCGATTCCGTCCATCGGAACGCCATCTACAACATATAATGGTGAAGATCCTACCAAACTTGGATTACTTGAATCTCCAATTAGAGAATTGTTTCCTCTAATTACCACTTTAAATCCGTCTCCTGCACGTCCTGTTGATGATGAGATCTGAACCCCAGGCGTACTACCTTGAATAGCTTCTAATGGGCTAATCGTATTTCTTTCTGTAATAGTTGCGACGACTGATTGTACTAACAGATCCTGTTAGGTCTGTCTTTTTTACAGAACCGTAACCAACAACCACAACTTCTGTCAATGCGTTTGATTGTTCTGCTAAACTTACATTTACTTTAGTTTTTCCAGCCACACTTACTTCTTGTGTCTGAAATCCTAAATAGCTAATTATTAAAGTTGCCTTACTGTTTGATACATTAATTTTAAAACTTCCTTCAAAATCTGTCGAAGTACCGTTTTTTGTTCCCTTTTCATTAATGTTTACCCCTGGCAGCGACATACCTGTCGCATCGGTAATCTTCCCTTCTATTGTTGTCTGTGCGTTTATAGAACTGCACAGCAAAAAATTCAGGAAAAAGAAAAATACAAAACCGTATTTATCTTTTTTCTTAGATAATTGTTTAATACTCATGTGGTTTAAAGTTTGGTTAATTGATAGTGTTTAGTTTTTAATAGATGCTACTTTTTTCTCATTGATATAGGTATTTATAAAATTTATGTTTTTTACGTTTTTTAATAAATAGACAGAATCTACCTTTTGGATTTTTACATTTTTAAGCGTAATATTTTCCACTGGAGATTCCTTATAACCTTCTGCCCAAACGCTGTATTTTCCGCCGTTTTTTACAGTTACATTCTCTAAGCTTACATTTCTGATAACTGGAACAAAGTTGCCTGTCTGAGATCCGTAGACATTGTAAAACATGTTTAGTTTTAAAACACATTCTTTAACAGTCCCCACTTCCAGATTTCGCACATAGATATCTTCAATAACTCCGCCTCTTTTAGAATTGGTTTTTATACGAATGGCACGATCCAAATGCGGACTGTCCATTACACAATTTTCAACAAAAACATTATTTACTCCTGCCGAAATTTCACTTCCAATTACAACACCTCCGTGTCCGTCAATCATTTTACAGTTCTGCACAATGATATTTTTGCTTGGTATTGCGACTCTCCTTCCGTCACCATCGCGGCCAGCTTTAATTGCAATACAATCGTCACCTGTATTGAAAGTGCAGTTTTTAATTAGAATATTTTGTGAATATTCTGGATCACAACCGTCATTATTTGGGCCATGGCTATTAACCGTTACTCCATCAATAATCATGTTGTTTGTTTTTATTGGATGTAAAATCCAAAAAGGAGAATTAATGATTTTTACATCTTTTATTAAAGCTGTATTACATTCAAAAAATTCAATAAAGTTTGGTCTTAAGTAACGTCCTTCGCCAAAAACTCTTTCAGAAACCGGAACTCCTTTTTCTGCCATATCAACCAAAACCTCACGATTGGTTGGATCGTTTTGAGATGGAATTCCCTTTTTCCAACCATAATCTTTTCCTCCAGACCAAATCCACCAATTAGTGCTATCTGCCTGACCGTTTAAAGTTCCTTTTCCTGTAACTGCAATATTTGTTTTGTTTTTTGCATAGATAAGTGGCGAAAAGTTCATTAATTCTGTTCCTTCAAAAGAAGTATGAACAATTGGATAATCTTTTGGATTTAAACTAAACAGAATCTCAGCATGATCATCTAAATGCAAATTCACATTACTTTCTAAATGAATTGCGCCAGTCAAATATTTTCCGTTCGGAACCAACACTTGACCTCCGCCGTTTGTCGCACATTCTTGAATTGCTTTTTGAAAAGCCAAAGTGTTTAAGGTTTTGCCATCTGCAACAGCACCAAAATCATTAATACTGTATACTTTATTTTCAAAATGTGTCTGAGGAATACTTTTTACAACCAAATCCATTTTTTCCCATGGATTATCTGAAGAACTAGAAGTGGAATGTTTTGCACATGATACAGTAAAGAGCCCAAAAGCGACTAAAAAAAGAATCTTTTTAAATGTGACCATCTTATTTGCAATCATCTGTACAGATTTTTCTTGTTTGAATGTCAAAAACATAACGATTTATGTAATCGATTACACGAAAATAGAAAAATAGTTCTACGAGACCAAATTAATTTAGAAAAAAATTATATATTTAATTTTTATTAGAAATTTTAATTACATTTAATGCAAAAATATTGACAATTTATTATCATTGTAGAACCTAAAACGTTTTAGTTTTTTGATATGGTAATCGATAACAATTTTTATTACATAATAAAAAAAAATGTACTTTTGTCTAAAATAATCCCGATAAACTTTTTTTGAATGAGTGAAAAAGTAACTATTTACGATATTGCTGAAAAATTAAACATCACAGCTGCAACTGTTTCCAGAGCGTTAAACAATAATCCTAAAATAAAGGAAGCGACGCGCGAGTTGGTAATCAAAACTGCCGCTGCAATGAACTATAAGCAAAATAAATTGGCGCTAGCTTTAAAAAGCGGTCGCAGTAATAATATCGGAGTTATTGTACCGCGTATTGACAGCAATTTTTTCGCTTCTGTTATTCGAGGAATCGAAGAAGAACTTTATCCTCACGGTTATCAGGTAATCATCTGTCAAACTCACGAAAGCATAAAAAGAGAAAACGAAAACCTTCATACATTAGTAGACGCACAAGTTGACGGAATTATGATGTCGGTTACTGGTATTTCAGATGAAAATGACAGTGCTTTCAGAAATGTATTGGAAAAAAATGTGCCTCTAATATTTTTTGATAGAAGCAAGCATATTGATGGTGTAAGTTCTGTTACCATTAATGACTTTAAAGGAGGTTATTTAGCTACCAAACATTTAATTCATGAAGGTTGCCGACATATTGCTCATTTTTCTGGAGATCAGTCTTTAGATATCTTCAAAAACAGGTTTTTAGGCTACAAACAAGCTTTATTAGATAGTGGGCTTCAATTTAATGAAGAATATGTTATTCATGTAAAAAGTAGCGTCGAAGCTGGTAAAGAAGCAGCAAGTGCATTATTAGCTTTACAAACTCCGCCAGATGCCATATTCTCTTCAAGTGACTTCGCCGCATTAGGAGCAATTCAGGAACTTCAAAATAGAAATATCAGCATTCCAAATGAGTTTTGCGTGGCAGGATTTAGTAACGAGCCTTTTACCAAATTCATGGAATTATCAATCACTTCTGTCGATCAGTCTCCACTAGAAATGGGTAAAATGTCTGCCCGTGTTTTCTTAGAACAGGTTGATAAAACAGATACAATTAAAATCGAAAAAAAGGTAGTCCTTGCACCAGAATTACATATTCGAAAATCTTCTACAAGAACTAATTTTTAATTTTTTTACCATATAAGTTATATAAGTCCATTTTAGAATGGGCTTTTTTTATGCAAGCTTCGGAGAAGCGAAATATTTATAGATCAAAATTAGTCATCGAGAATAAAGCTTTAGAGGGGCGACACATATTTTTTCACAACCTAAATATATGTCGCCCCTCTGGAGCTTTATATTGTAACCGATTAATCTTTTGCTATAAATATTTTGCTTCTCCGAAGCTTTCTCAAAAAAAGAGACGCACTACTGTGCGTCTCTACATATAAACCTTTGCCACTTTGTATCTCTGTACCTTTGTACCTAAAAAACTAAAGTGAAACTCCTCTTTTCCAAGGAATAAAATCGTTCTGATTTAAAATTGCGACTTTAGTTTTAACAGTTCCGCTAGCAATATCTATAATAAATTCAAGCATTTCATCAGACATTTCTTCAATAGATTTTTCACCTTTGATGATTCCACCAGTGTCAATATCTATAATATCTGACATCTTTGCCGCTAACTCTGAGTTAGAAGATATTTTTACAACCGGCGCAATTGGATTTCCTGTAGGAGTTCCTAAACCTGTTGTAAACAATACCATATTAGCTCCTGAGCCTACCATTGCGGTTGTACACTCAACATCATTTCCTGGCGTGCATAGCAATGTTAATCCTGGCTCGTTAATATACTCTCCATAATCGTAAACACCCGCAATTGGAGATGTTCCTCCTTTTTTAGTCGCTCCAGCAGATTTCATAGCATCAGTGATCAAACCGTCTTTGATGTTTCCTGGAGAAGGATTCATATCAAATCCTGAACCTGCATCAACAACTGTTTTCTCGTACCATTTCATCAAATCCAAGAAACGTTTTCCGTCCTCGTCATCAACGCAACGGTTTACTAATTCCTGCTCTACACCACACAATTCTGGAAATTCAGAAAGAATTGTTGTTCCACCTAATGCCGCCAACTTATCAGACAATACTCCTAAAGTTGGGTTTGCAGAAATTCCAGAGAATCCATCAGATCCACCACACTCCAAACCAATTCTTAATTTAGATAATGGAGCTGGCTCTCTCTTAATTTCATTTGCTTTTTTAATAGCTTCGAAAGTATCTTTTACAACACTGCTCAACATCGCTTCAATTGTTCCTATAGATTGCTGATCGTAAATTAAAACAGGCTTTTTACTCTCTGGATTAATTGCATCTAAAGCTTCTTTGAAAATTGAAATTTGAAGATTTTGGCATCCTAAACTCAATACAGTTGCTCCAGCAACATTCGGATTATTTACATAACCCGCCAAAAGCTTCGCTAAACTGTGAGAATCCTGACGAATTCCACCACAACCACCTTGGTGTGTGATGAATTTTACTTCAATATTATTGAATAAGTTAGCGTCGTTTGAAGCTTCCTGATTTCCTGCGCCACCCGTTTCTGATTTCACTAAAGAACGCAACAATAATTGATAATCGTTTTCTTTAGGTTTCATCAACTCTTTCTCAAAAATATCTTTTAAGATTTCGATGTTTCTATTTTCACAAAATACTAGTGGAAAAAACAACCAAACATTTTCTGTTCCAACTTGTCCATCTTCTCTATGATAGCCCTGCCACGTTCTGTCCTTCCATTTGTCAACATTTGGAGCCGTCCAGCCGATAGTTTCAGTTTTACCCGTAACTTTATCACTTTCGTGTTTTACGTTTGCAGTAGAAAGCAATCCTCCTTTTTCGATTCTTGCACTCGCCTTACCTACCAAAACACCATACATAATGATTCTGTCTCCTACATTAAAAGGAACCATTGCAATCTTATGTTTCATTTTCACATCAGACTCAACGGTAATTGATTGTCCTTCAAAATCAATTACTTCGCCTGCGGTCAGATTTACCAAAGCCACCGCTACGTTATCTGTAGGATGAACTTTTATTAATTTTTTCTGCGTTGCCATAATTAACCTTTGTTCTTTGTTCTTTTTGTTTTTCTCTTATTTTCAAGCCGTTGAGTAAAATTAAATTTTACTCATGAGCTTAGATTTAAATCTGTGCAAATCTGCTTTCATCTGTATAAATCTGCGTGAAAATCAATACGCAAAAAAATTTCACGCAGATTTCAAAAGATTTTAGCAGATTTAATTAGATTTTTATTTATTGAATCAAACTATTTCTTAGTCCAATCCCCAAAATGAATTTATTTTATTCTTTCTTGAAACTTAGCAAAACCAGCTTCAACTCCGTTTGAATCTATTTCTTCTAAAGCAATCGTGATCGCTTTAGTTAAACCTGGAATTTCAGTCAAATCTTCATCCCAAAAACCTTTGTTTTGTAATGTTAAACGAGCGATTTTTTCGTAATCATCAGATTTCCAAAGCCCGTTGAAGAATGTTGTAATATCTTCACTGTCATTAACTGGTAAATCTTGTCCGTTCCAAGTTCCTTTATAAAAACGAATTAATGCAGAGAAAAGCGAAAGTTAAATGAACAGGAAGTTTTCCGTGAACATCAACATAACCTGTTAAGCTTGGTAATACGCGAACTTTAAATTTAGAAATTGAATTTAAAGCGATCGAAGACAATAAGTGCTTCACGAATGGATTTCTAAAACGGTCTAAAATCTCTTCAGAGAAACTAGCCAATTCTGCTTTATCCATATTTAAAGTTTCATTGATTTCTTCAAATAATGCTTTATTGATAAAATCACCAGTAAAAGCATTATCAACCGTTTCTTTTACAGTTTCGTTTCCGTAAAGCAAAGAAAATGGCACCATTGCTGTATGTGCTCCGTTAAGGATTCTAACTTTACGAGTTCTGTACGGCTGCATGTCAGAAATGATTTTTACATCTAAATCTGTTTTATGAAATGGAAGTTTTGCTTTTAATTCATCATCTCCTTCAATAACCCATAAGAAGAAAGTTTCTGCACTTACAATCAAATCATCTTTATATGAAAGCTGTGCATTGTATTCTTCAATTTGATCTTTCGGATAACCTGGAACAATTCTATCTACCAAAGTATTGTGGAAAGAACAGTCATTTAATAACCAAGAAATAAATTCTTGCTCCAATTTCCAATCTACACAATACTTCAAAATAATTTCTTTTAAAGTATCTGAATTATAATTGATTAATTCGCAAGGAATAATCGTTAAACCTTTATCTGCAGCACCTTTAAAGTGTTTGAATCTTTCATGCAAAAGAACAGTCAATTTAGCAGGAAAAGAAACCGGCGGCTGCATTGTTGGCAAATCTGAAGCGATGTACTCAATACCAGCTTCAGTTGTATTAGAAATAATAAAAGCCAATTCTTCTTCTTTAGCTAAAGCTAAATAATCTTGAAAAGAAGCATAAGGATCAATCGCTCTTACAATATTAGTAATCAACTCTTTTTCTTGAATTTCCTCACCTTTTTTAACCCCTTTCATAAACAAAGTATACAATCCGTCTTGCGCATTGATCATGTTTACTAAACCTTTGTCAATTGGCTGAACTACTGCAATACCAGCATTAAAATCAGTATTTTGATTTAATTTTTGGATTGCATATTCAACAAAAGCCCTCAAGAAGTTTCCTTCTCCAAATTGTACGATTTTAACTGGAAGTTTTTCTGTAAGTCCTGCGTTTGATCTGTTTATTTTTTCCATTTTGATTTTCTACTTTATTGTTTTATAAATAACCATTTACAAACCTTATTTCGTTATTTCTGCCTTTTAAATTGTAAATGAAACATTACACCCGATTGAGTAAAATAAAGCCGGCTGTGAGGAATGGCTAGCTAAATTTTTCAAGCGTAATGTTCAATTACAATCTCTAAAAATCTAAAAAAACTTATAAAATAAGGAGTTAGGCATGATTACCCCTTAATCTATTTTCTAATATCTTTTATAATGTCAAGAACCTGTTTCACTTTTGCAGTAAGTCCGTCGAAGTCTTTATTGTCTAGTATGTCTTTTGAAATTAACTGTGAGCCCAAACCAACGCAGGTTGCTCCCGCATTTAACCAAGAACTCAAACTTTCTTTTGTTGGATAAACACCACCTGTAGGCATAATATTCGTCCACGGACATGGACCTTTTATCGCTTTAATAAACTCTGGCCCGTAAGTATCAGCTGGAAATAATTTTACGATTTCACAGCCTAATTCTTCGGCTCTAGCAATTTCCGTCAAAGTACCACAACCAGGTGACCATAATACTTTTCTGCGATTACAAGCTATAGCTATATCTTCTCTAAAAACTGGTGTTACAATAAAATTTGCTCCTAAACTCATGTATAATGAAGCAGAAGCTGCGTCTGTAATAGAACCAACTCCTAGAATCATTCCTGGAAGTTCTGCCAAAGCATATTTGTTTAAAGCTCCGAAAACCTCGTGAGCAAAATCGCCTCGACTAGTAAATTCCATTAATCTGGAACCTCCGTCATAACATGCTTTTAAAACTTTTTTACTTAGCTCAATGTCAGAATGAAAAAACAACGGAACCATACCGTTCTCCTTCATTGTCTGAGCTACTTCTATTCTTGAATATTTTGCCATTTTTATTTAAAATTATCTTGATACTAATGCAGAACCATCACCATCAATCATATTTTCAACTTCTTTTAAAGTAACCAAGTTATAATCTCCTGCAATTGTATGTTTTAAACAACAAGTCGCAACTGCAAAATCTAATGCTCTTTGATTATTATTTTGATATTCTAATAAACCATAAATTAATCCACCCATAAAGGCATCACCACTTCCTACACGGTCAACAACTGGAGTAACTTCTTTTACGGCTGCACTGTAAATCGCTTTTCCGTCATATAAAATTCCGCCGATTCTCTGGTGAGATGCACTAACAGAATAACGAAGTGTCGTTGCTCGCAATTTTTAAGCTCGGAATCAATTCAAACAATTTATCATAAACTGCTGGAAGTGATTTTTCGTCCTGATAATTCGGATTTACTTTCGGGATTCCTAACATGAAATACGCCGTATCTATATCTCCCAAAATCACATTGCTGTATTTTAGCATTTCTGGCATAACCTCACTTGGAGTTTTTCCGTATTGCCAAAGTTTTGATCTATAGTTTAAATCGCATGAAATTTTAATTCCTTTTTTATGAGCGACTTTAATTGCCTCTAAACAAGCTTCAGCCGCACTTTCAGAAATTGCTGGTGTAATTCCGCTCCAATGAAACCATTCTGCACCTTCCAAAACTTTATCCCAGTCAACCTGTCCTTTTGCTATGGTCGACATGGCACTGTGCGCACGATCGTAAACCACATTGCTTCCGCGAGTTCCTGCTCCAGTTTCTAAGAAATAGATTCCTAAACGTTCTCCTCCATAAACAATGTTTTTAGACTCGACATTCATCTTTCTGATTTCTTTTAATGCAGAAAAACCAATTTCATTTTCAGGTAATCTGGTAACAAATTCAGCATTTACGCCATAATTAGCCAACGAAACGCATACATTAAATTCACCGCCACCATACGTAGCACCAAATGCTGTAGATTGCGAAAAACGCAAATGTCTTTCTGTCGATAAACGCAAGCATGATTTCTCCAAATGCAACTACTCTACTCATTATTTATATATATTTTTTGCCACAGATTACAATGATTAAAAAGGATTTCATTTAACGAGCCTTGCGTAATCTTTACTCCCGATAGCTATCGGGATTGCGGTTAATTTTTTATTTAAAACTTAAAATATTCTTTAGCGTTGTTGTATGAAATATCAGAAACTAATTTTCCAATCCATTCCATATCATTTGGAAGTTCACCACGTTTGATTTCGTCTCCCAAAAGATTACATAAAATACGTCTGAAATATTCGTGTCTTGGGAACGATAAGAAACTTCTAGAATCTGTAAGCATTCCAACAAAACAGCTAATTAAGCCCATGTTTGAAAGCGCGTTCAATTGTTTTGTCATTCCATCTTTCTGATCTAAGAACCACCATCCAGAGCCAAATTGTACTTTTCCGCGAACACTTCCGTCGTTGAAGTTTCCAATCATCGTTGCCATAACTTCGTTATCAGCAGGATTTAGGTTATAGATAATCGTTTTAGTCAATTTATCTTTACTGTCTAAAGCGTTTAAGAAAGCTGATAATTTTTGCGCTTGCGGATAATCTCCAATAGAATCCCATCCTGTATCTGGACCTAAGATTCTGTGCATACGAGCATTATTGTTACGCAATGCACCTAAGTGAAACTGCTGCACCCATCCAAACTCATGATAAGTTTCTGATAAGAAAACTAAAATAGCACTATGGAATTTTAAAACTTCTTCTGGAGATAATTCGCCATTTTCTCTTTTCTTTTTGAAAATAGCATTTACTTCACTTTCTGTATAGTTCTCAAAATCAATTTGATTCAATCCATGATCACTTAATTTACATCCGTTTGCGTTAAAGAATTCGATTCTTTTTCTTAAAGCAGACTGTAAATCAGCATATGTGTTAATTGCAATACCGGACACATCCCCTAATGTGTCCAGATATGCATTATAACCATCATTAGCAATTAAGATGGCTTTATCAGGTCTGAAAGCTGTACTCATTTTAATTCCAGTCGAATTATTTGCGAATTTTTGGTGAAATTCTAAAGAATCGATTGGATCTTCTGTAGTACAAACTAATTCAGCGTTTACTTTTTTAAGAAGGTTTTGTGTGCTGTACGCTTGAGAATTTATTTTCTCAGAAGTTTCGATATAAATTTTCTCTGCAGATTTCTCATTCAATAAATCATAAATATCAAAATAACGAGCCAATTCTAAATGCGTCCAGTGATACAACGGATTACGCATTGTGTACGGAACAGTTTTTCCCCAGTTTAAGAACTTATCTTTATCTGAACCATTTCCTGTTACAAACTGTTCGTTGATTCCTAAAGTACGCATTGCACGCCATTTGTAGTGATCACCATTAATCCAAACTTGCGTGATATTGTCAAAGATTTTATCTTCTGCAATAAACTGCGGATTTAAGTGATTGTGGTAATCAATAATGGGCTGATTTTTAGAGTAATTGTGGTATAACTCTTCAGCATATTTATTTTCTAATAAAAAATTATCGTGTATGAATTTCTGGCTCATGTCTTTTAAAATATAATTTGAAAATTATTCTTCGTTTGAAGGTTTTCCGATTGTCGCAAGGATTCCACCATCAACATACAAAATGTGTCCATTTACAAAATCACTCGCTTTAGATGATAAAAATATTGTCGCTCCAGCCAAATCGCTTGGATCTCCCCATTTTGCGGCTGGCGTTCTGCTGATGATAAAATCGTTAAATGGATGCCCATCAACTCTAATTGGTTTGGTTTGTTCTGTCGCAAAATATCCAGGGCCGATTCCGTTGATCTGAACATTGTATTTTGCCCATTCTGTTGCCATATTTTTAGTTAGCATTTTCAAACCACCTTTTGCGCAAAGCATAAGCAGAAACTGTATTTCTTCCCAATTCACTCATCATAGAGCAAATGTTGATGATTTTTCCTTGTCTTCTTTCAATCATTCTTTTTGCAACATGCTTAGAAACTATAAACGGACTTACAAGATCGATATCAACTACTTCTCTAAAATCTGATACTTCCATATCTAGCAACGGAATTCTTTTGATAATTCCGGCATTGTTGATCAAGATATCAATTGGTCCAACTTCGTTCTGAATTTTAGCAACTGCTTCTTTTACTTCCTGCTCTTCAGTTACATTAAATTTGTAGCCCACTGCATTAATACCTTCACTTTTTAATTCAGCTACAGCATTATCAATTTTTTCTTGAGAAGAATTTCCGTTCACAACAATTGTTGCACCCGCCTGACCTAATCCTTTTGCCATTGCCATTCCCAGTCCGTGTGTACTTCCTGTTATTAAGGCAACTTTTCCTTTTATATCAAATAAATTTGTCATCTTATCTTAAATCAGTGATTTTACAAACATCCATATCTCCGTAATCTAAGTTTTCACCAGCCATTCCCCAGATAAAAGTATAATTGCTGGTTCCTGAACCAGAGTGAATAGACCAAGGCGGAGAAATTACTGCCTGATGATTGTTCATCCAGATATGTCTTGTTTCCTGTGGTTGTCCCATGAAGTGGCAAACTGCCTGATCTTGTGGAATATCTAAATAAAAATAGACTTCCATTCTACGATCGTGAACGTGAGCTGGCATGGTATTCCAAACACTTCCTGGTTTCAATTCTGTCATTCCCATTTGCAATTGGCAAGTTGTTACTACGCTTCCAATAATCATTTGGTTTACGGTACGGTGATTTGCCGTTTCCATAGTTCCTAATTGTAATTTATTAGCTTCAGCTAAACTTACTTTCTTAGTTGGGTAAGTCGTGTGAGCTGGTGCAGAGTTTAAATAGAATTTTGCAGGATTGTTTTTGTCATCACTTTTAAAAACCACCTCTTTATTTCCAGCTCCGATGTACAAAGCATCTTTAAAACCTAACTCATAAGTTGTTCCTTCTACGACAACAGAACCGCTTCCTCCAACATTGATGATTCCTAATTCTCTACGCTCTAAAAAATAAGGCGCTTTTAAAGGATCGATCGTTTCTAAAGCTAAATCACCTTTTACAGGAACTGCAGAACCTGCAATGTATCTGTCGTAATGCGAATAAACCAATACAACTTCATCTTCCTGCATTAAGTCATCAATTAAGAATTCTTCTCTCAATTGCTGTGTATCATATTTTTTTACAGCTTCGGGGCTTGACGCGTATCTTGAACTATATTTTGTCATAATTTTAAATTAATGTAATCGATTGCACAAAATTATATTTTTATATTTAAATAGCATAATTGAAACGAGAAAAATATTTCAATTATGCTAATTTTTCTTTAAAGATCTGTTATTGGAGCATATTTAGGAACCAATGATTTCATTACAATCCAACCTGTCAAGTAACAAATTGCACAAATTGAGAAAATAATAAAATATCCTGCTTCAATTCCTTTAAATCCCATAAAAGCCATATTTGTATCTTTAGCGTAATCAAACAAAACTCCTGATCCTTTATTGATTAATGTTGAACCAACTCCACCTGCTAATCCTCCAATCCCTGTAATTGTTGCAATTGCTTTTTTAGGAAACATATCTCCTACTGTTGTAAAAATATTTGCCGACCAAGATTGGTGTGCCGCACCAGCAATTCCGATAATGATTACTGGAACCCAGTAACTGATATATCCTAATGGCTGCGCGATTAAGGCCAACAATGGAAAAAAAGCAAAAATCAACATCGCTCTCATTCTTCCTTCGTAAGGATTCATTCCTTTTTTCTCTACAAAATAAGTTGGTAGCCAACCTCCGATAATTGATAATAATGTAATTAAATAAAGTACAAATAATGGGAATGCTTGCTTCTGTAGAATCCATTCCGTATACAGAACTTAGATACGCTGGAGTCCAGAATAAGAAGAACCACCAAACACCATCTGTCATAAACTTACCAAATGCAAAAGCCCATGTTTGTTTGTACTTAAAACAGTCTGCCAAAGAAACTTTTGTGCTTGTTTCTGGTACAAAACCAACCAATTTGCTGTCTGCAATATCGTCTTGCTGAATATAAGCTAATTCTTCTGATGTAACTTTAGAATGTCTTTCTGGTTTATCGTACATAAACATCCAGAATCCCATCCAAACGAATCCCAAGGCTCCGATGATGATAAATGACATTTCCCATCCGAATGATTTTGCAATAAAAGGAATTGTAATTGGCGCTGCTAAAGCTCCAACAGTTGCTCCAGCGTTGAAAATACTAGTTGCAAAAGCTCTGTCTTTTTTAGGAAAGTATTCTGCTGTAGTTTTAATCGCTGCAGGGAAGTTTCCTGCTTCTCCAACTGCTAGAACGAAACGAGCAAAAATAAATAAAGCAACACTTACATTGATAACCAATGCTGTATCGCTTACTGTACTAATTATTTCTTTTGAACCATGAAAGCCTACAAACCATTCTCCTGTAATAATTCCTGAAGTTGCAATTCCGCAGAAAGCATGAAGACAGGCTCCAACTGACCAGATTCCGATTGCCCAAAGAAATCCTTTTTTAGTATCCAACCAATCTACAAATCTACCTGCAAATAATAATGACACTGCATAAAAGATAGAAAACAAAGCGGTAATATTTCCGTAGTCGTTATTGGTCCAGTGAAATTCTGGCGCAATAAAATCGCTCCATGTTAACGACAGTACTTGTCGATCTAGGTAATTAATTGTAGTTGCAAAAAATAGCAATGCACAAATACTCCAACGGTATTTTCCAGTTGTTTTGATGCCTTGATTTACAGCAACAGTTTCGGTTTGATTCATAGTAAGTGGGTATTATAGTTTTGTAATTTTTGGTAATCTTAAAAGACTATATTTACTGCTTTCTAAAAATAATACAATCAATATATTAACACCTTTAAAAAGAAATAATGTAATCGATTGCACAAATATAGTTTTTAATCTGTATAATCCAAATAATATTATGTAAAAAAATATTTTAGCTTCTAAAATAAACATAATACATAAAAAAAGAATACAAAATTACACATTAAACAATATATTTGTTAAAAGCTAATAGGTAAAATTCATCCTTTTTATGGGGTAAAATTGTCCCAAAACACATGTTTTGCAATTATATTTCTCCTTATTTTTATCTTTTAAATTCTAAATATTGAATTTCTATCATAAAACCAAATAACCAACTGTAAAACAATTAATTAAAAGTAAAATTGAAAACAATAAAAACACAATCGTTAAAAAGAATCGCTACTAGCTTTCTTCTTTTTTCAGGACTATTTTCTATGAATGCACAAAATCAAGTGATTGCGCTTTGGAATAAAATTCCAGACGAAATAAAAGCACCAGAGTATAAAGAAAAGCCAGAACTAAAAGATGGAAAAATGCAAAGTACAAGTCAGGTTTCTGTTCCTACTTTAAGCATTTTTATTCCGAAAGAAACAAAACCAAATCAGACTGCAGTTGTAATTTGCCCAGGCGGAGGTTACACACATTTAGCATTTGATAAAGAAGGAACAAAAGTCGCTGAATGGTTTAATAGTTTAGGGATCACTGCATTTGTTTTAAAATACAGAATACCAACTGATTTAACCATGAAAAATAAAACCGTTGGACCATTGCAAGATGCACAGGAGGCTATTCGCTATGTAAGGCAAAATGCGGCAAAATGGAATATTGATCCAAACAAGGTTGGAATTTTAGGCTTTTCAGCTGGAGGGCATTTGGCTTCGACCGCATCGACTCATTATGACGATAAAGTTTATGAATCTGATTATAAGGTTAGTGCTCGTCCCGATTTTTCATTGTTGATTTATCCAGTAATTTCAATGGAAAATGCAATTACCCACAAAGGCTCTCAAACCAATTTACTTGGAAACAATCCTTCAAAAGAGTTAATAGATGCTTATTCAAACGAAAAGAGAGTGACTTCTAAAACGCCTCCTACTTTCTTAATTCATGCTACAGATGATACTGTTGTTATACCAGAAAACAGTATTAATTACTATTTAGCTTTAAAGAAGAATGGAGTTTCGGCAGAGATGCATATCTATGAAAAAGGAGGCCACGGATTTGGTTTAGGTGTAAGCGACACCAATAAATTCTGGACTAGAGATTGTGCTGAATGGCTAAAAGCAAACGGATATAATTAAAAAAAAGAAAGGCAAAACTTTTACAAGTTTTGCCTTTTATCAAAAAAAAACAAAAAAGGAATTATAAAAACCAATTTTATATGTTTAAGCAGTGATTTCTTGCTCTGCTGTATTTTTCAGTTTAGGAACGGGAATTGCTTTACTAGCCACTTTTGGTTTTGCGGCAGGTTTCTTTTTACCAAACTTCTGTTTTCCCCACCAAATAATAAATCCTGTAATGGGCAAACTGGCCGAAATTAAACTAGCCAAAAATGCAATAATTTTCCCTGTAAGCCCCAGTACACTTCCTACGTGAATATCGTAATTCATACGTCTGATTTTGTCTGGAATATTCGCTTCAATATACTTTCCTGAAAAAGGTGTTTTAATCGAAATTTCTTTCAAACTCTGCTGATCAAAACTATATCTATCCATATTATAAAAAGTGTGTCTTTGCTTGTAAACAAAAGCACCAATTGGATCTGCCGGCTTTCCTGGAATACTAATCATAATTCCTGCGACTTGAGGATTTTCTTTTCTTAAATTCAATAAAACTTTATCAGCTGTAGTGATATTGAATGTTTTTACATTGGTTGTATCCGATTTTGGAGATTCGCGACTTTCTGTCAACGGTTTTCCTCCAGATGTAATCCAATATAAAGATTTACTCCACCATCCAAAGCTCCATACTAAACCAGTTATGGCAATAAAAAACAGGAAGATGCGGCTGTAAAAACCGAATACGTTATGCATATCATAATTGACACGTTTAAAACTAGCATCCCATTTAATTTTAAAACTTTTATCAATAATGGATTTAATCCATTTTGTTGGCCACCACAAAACGATGCCCGATATTAATAATACGACAAAAATTAAAACAGCAACTCCAACAATTGGTCTTCCAATATCATATGGAAGCCATAATGCGCGGTGTCCGTTTAAAATCCATCTGAAAAAATCTGGCGAATCTCCTCTCGAAAAAGTCTTTACATTTAATATTTCTCCAGTATACGGATTCATGTAAACGCTTATAAAAGTTCCAGATCTTCTTCCTCCTTTACCTTTTTTTCCTTTTCCTTACCCTTTTCACCTTTTTTCCCTTGAGGCTTCAAATCAGATTTTGCTTTTTCCTGATTTTGAGCTAAATCTTTTTTATGCTCACCTCTTTTATTTCCTCTTTCACCTTTGCCTCCTTCACCTTCTTCTTTTTTCTCCACAAAATAACCTACAATCGCAGACTTCATCTTTTGCACCAAAAGTTACACTTGTAGCTTTCTTATCTTTCATTTTTTTATCTGCAATCGAAACCAATTGAGACGGAAGTAAAAATGCCTCTTTCTGAGGCTTTACAAAACGCCAATCTTCAATAAAATCTTTGATTTCATTTTCGAAAACATAAATGCAACCTGTAAGACTGACAATAACTACAATAATTCCTGATGCCAAACCAAGCCACAAATGCAGCCAGGCCATGATACGCTTAAAAAGCGACTTTTTACTTTTTTCTTATTATTTGGTTTTGAAGAAGAAAACATAATTGGATAGATAAATAGGATAAATAAAAAAACCGCAAGCCCTCATAAAATGAGGACTTACGGCAAAAAAATTAGTATTTTAATTTCTGAATTGCAGTAATTTGACCTCCTTCAACTTTCATACCTCTTGTTGCTACAGCAGTAGTACCGTTAACAGTATAAATCCAGCTTCCCTCTGGAGTATTAACTCCAATAATAGCAGAATTTCCATCTTCTGTAGTAATGTTGTAACGACTTGTAACAGAAGTTAATGTTTCAGGCGTATTTGTTACCCATGTAAAAGTTTGGTTATAAACGTCAGCAATAGCCATTTTAACTGCGCCATTATTTTTCCCAACGTTTCCATACATTAACAATAAGAATTTACCTTTAGAAATGTAAGTTGTAGAAGAAATTTTGTATCCTCCTGATTTTTCTTGAACATTAAAGAAATAAGATTTATCAAACTCTGTAGTTCCTTTTTTGATTTTTACAACTGCAGATGGTTTTGTAGAAGTCATCACAGTATTGCTTGTTGCAATTGCTCCAGAGAATCCGTAAGCATCTCCATTTTCATCTTGAAATAATCCGTTTGTAAAGTAAGCACCTAAATAACTTGTACGGTTATCTTTGATTACTTTCTCTAATTTAAGTTCTGGATAGTTGTAAACTGCTACCCAAGTACTGTCTGGATTTGCTGTCCCGAAGTTATCAAGTCCGTCTCCTTTAATACTCATATAAGGCATAAATACTTTGTCTCCTACTTGAGTTGCCCAAGTAAAGAAAGCCCTTTCTCCGTTTCCAGCCAATATTTTAGTATCTTGTTGAGCCTCACCTGTAATTAGTGATTTTGTAGCATCAATTTTATACATTTGAGCAATAGATGCAGCCCCGCTTCTTGGAACTTTTACGGTTAAGATATCTTTATTTACAGTCTGCAAAAACATGTACAGTTTCTGCCTGAAAATCAGATTTTTTCTGCAATTTACCTTCAGCGGTTAAGTTGTAAGTAGTAACAGCACCTGGATTTCCTTGTCCGTATAATAAACTAAAAAAGTTATTTTCAGCTGTAATATAATAACGGTAAGTTCCGTCTTGTTCAATACCATTACCAATTGTACTTACTGTACCTGTTGTTACATCGTCTGCAGTTAATAAATAATCTGCAATTCCAACCGCTCCAGTAGTTGCTGTAATGATATATTTCGTTTTACCAGTATCAACTCCGCCACCAGTTCCGTTTCCTGAATTTTCGTCACTGCTACATGAGAATGTTGTAAAAGCTATAAAAGCTGCGAATAAAGCTAATTTGCTACCTCTTTTCATAATTATTATGGATTTAAAATTTTATTAATTTGATTTGGTGAAAAAATATCTGAATTTTATATAGAAAGCTCTGCTTGGTTTTTGTAGTGAAAAATTATCGTATAGCTTATTATCTAGGACGTTTTTGCATTCTAAAGCGATATTATACTTACCATCTGCCATTGTATAAACTAAATTAAGATCATGATTATACTGCACTGGAATTTCTAATTTTCCGTCCTTTGTTCCCATACTTGGCCATGACAAATAATAGGTATGTACATAAAGTAGATTATACCCAACAGATAAATTATTGCCTTGTCTGAATACATCGTTAAAAAATACGGTAGCATCAACATTACCAAACATATAGGGTATATTTGGAATTCTGTCTTTATAAAACCAAGATACAATTGTTTGTTCTGGCTCGTATTTAGTCATATTACGCAAATTTTGATACGTCATATTGAAACCACTTGTAAACCTTTTTCTGTACGAATATCTTATCTCTCCATCAACACCGTAATTGGTCATTTTTCCAAGATTTACAGAATAACTATCTACCTGATTTGTAAACAATGTGTTACGAATAAAATCTCTGGCATCACGATACATAAAGTTGATGTCAAATGTTAATGCATTCACTTTATTAAAGTTCGTCTGGTAGCTAGCTCCTAAATTATAGTTGTAGCTAGATTCTGGTTTTAAATCAATATTTGACGCAATATTATCGTTTGGACTTCCAAAAAGTTCTTGAGAGTTTGGAAGACGATAACTTTTTTCGAAAGAAGCTTTTACCTGCAAATTTTGTTTTAAGTAATAACTACTTGCAAGTCCATATCCTAGCGTAGAAGTTTTATCTTCAAATTGTTGATACGCTATATCTCCAGCATTTCCACTTGGATTATAACTTCTTGAATATTTGGTATATAAATCATAGTTTTTTAAAAACACAGAAGTACTCCATTTTTTGTTATAATCGAACTTATAACCAAGACCTAAAATATTTTTCTGTGTTTTTCTAGGCTGCTGATAAGCAATAGATTCAGGCACTAATTCATCTTCCTGCTTACGATCAAAAGTCGTAAAAGTGTTATTAAGCATAAAAGAGTGGCGTTCGCCTAGACTATAAGTTGCGTTAGCATTTACAATACCATTATGATCACGCATTTTCATTAAGGTTCTTTGCTTTTCACCTCCTTCTCCGTTATATTTAATGTAATCTCCAAACCAATTATATTTGATAAATACAGTATCTACAGTTTGTTCTTCACCAAAATTGTAATTACCATTAACGTTTACATTTAAGCCTTTTGTAAACAAATCTTTTACTTGATATTTAATAGTAGGCATTAAGATATTACCTTGTCTATAACGGTCGCCAAAAACAGCTTTCATTCTAGCACCGGTCTGAATATCTGCTTTATTTTGTCCTCCTGTAAAACCAATCATTAATTTATCGGCGTATTTTTTTCCAGTGATACCAATATTTACAATTGCAGTTTCGTTATGGTAGGTGTCATGAAACCTTCTTAGTCTTGCATTTGGAAAATATTCACCCGTTTTTAAATCTGCTCGCTTCAACATTTACCCAGTAATTATTATCTGAATAGTTTTGAAAAACATTAATCTCAGTTGTAAAACCACTTTTTGCAGTATACCCAGCATTGATAGCAGTTTTATGCGTATTAAAAGATCCAAATGAATAAGAAGCATCAAAATAGGTTCTTGGTTTTGTGTTTGTAACAATATTTACAGCACCTCCCAAAGCATCGCCTCCAAGCCAGATTGGCACTACACCTTTATAAACTTCTACACGATCAGCAAGGTTGATTGGAATATTGTTTAGCTGAAAAGAAGAACCAAAGTTTTCCATCGGCATACCGTCAATAAAGACCTTAATTTGATTTCCAGAGAAACCATTAATAGAAAGTTCTGACTGAGAACCTACTCCACCCTGTTCACGAACACGAACTCCCGAAACCCTGTCTAAAGCATGCGAAAGATCTAATGTTGTATTATGAAGTTTTTTAGCATCAATTGCAGTAACACTATAGGCTTGTTTATTTACTTTATCGGTTGCAGTACGGCCCATCACTGTAACACTTTCTAATTCATTTAATTCGCTTTCTAAATGAATGGAAACATTGACAGGATTGCCAGAAACTTCTATCGCTTTTTTTAAAGTTGAAAATCCTATTGCAGAAATTTTCAAAGTGTGTTTTCCAGATGGAACATTTTTGAAAGTGAAGTTCCCGTTTTCGTCGGAAATCATACTTAAATTCGTTTTTTCAATAAATACTGTCGCAAACGGAATCGTTGCTCCAGATTTTTCAGCGACTTGACCAGTCACTGCAAAACCTTGATTTTGCTGGGAAAATGATAAGAACGTGGATAGAAAAAATAAACTGGCAAATAAAAATTTTTGAGTTGACATATCTTTAATTAGACTAATTATAAATAACTTTGCTGCAAAAGTACCATCAACGTCTTCAAAAAAGATAGGGAAAAACGGATTATTATTTTGTAAAAACGGATTATATTTTGAAAATCAAAGCCACACTTCTAACCTCTGAAACGCCTATAATTAAAATTCAAATTGGAGATAAATATTATCCGAAAAGTGTTTTAACGGAGGAAAATGTCAACATACAAAATGGTGATTCAGAAAAAATAATCAGTCGTCATCTTATCACAGAAGGATTGGTTCTCCTTGATACACAATTGTATTTCTCAAATTCTAAAACTCTTATTTTTGAAATTGATGAAGAATCGATCGTTATGAATTTTATTTACAGTAGCAATGTTGAGACTCATATTGATCAATTGGAAAGTGAAAAATATTCTAAAGAAAACACCCATAATATCTTTTACACCAATAACTTTAAGGGTTCTTTTAAAATTCCAGCTCATAAAGATGTAAATTATATGTCTATTATATTATCCAAAGAGTTTTACTACAATATCATAAACGAAGATTGGCAATTGCATGAAAAATTTTCAAAAAAAATCCTTCAAAAACAATCTTGCTATTTAACTTCTAAATATCTTCCGTTTACATCGCCAATTAAGTGGGTAACATCAGAAATAAAAAATTGTACTAGAGAAGGTGTTTTAAAAAGAATTTACATTGAAAGTAAGATTAAAGAACTTCTTATTCATCAACTTGAAACATTAATTACCAAACCCTTACCAACAGAAAAAATAAACGAAGAAGATTACAACAAATTATTAGAAGCAAAAAAAATATTAGAAAACGATTATCGAAACACTCCTACTCTACCTGAACTTTCCAGACTTATTTCGTTAAACGAATTCAAATTAAAAAAAGGCTTTAAAGCTTGTTTTGGAACCACTGTAAAAAGCTATATTATTAAACTGAGAATGGAACATGCCAAAAAATTGTTTCAAAGCAAGACCGCTACAGTAAGCGAAGCAGCATACAAATGCGGTTACAAAGACGTTTCTCATTTTTCTGCGGCCTTCAAAAGCTACTACGGATTTTCGCCTCAAAAATTTAAAATCAATACTGATATTATTCAATTTTGGTCGCTTGCTTTTTCATTTATAGTATAAAAAAAGGGTTTTAAAATTCAGTCCGTCGACTTCCTCTTAAAACCCTAAAAATTAGACATTAATGTATAGTGCAAACTCTTATACAATTACCCACGATCAAATGAATATGTCAAAATTTAATTCAAAAAAAATGTTTCTCCAAAAAACATGAATTGTTAAAACTTAAATAATGGCATTCTAAAAAAGGTAAAAAACAACATTGTTCTTAAATTTCAACAACCCAAAATTACAGGCATAAAAACAGATAACCTTACGGTTTTCCACATTGTATGAAAAAATTAACAACATTAACAGAAGCCAAAAACCTTAAGTAATTGTTCTGCAAAACATTGCCAAAATACACTTTAACGAAAATTTGTAAAAGAAAATACTAGATTCTTGCTCAAATTCACCGCAAAAAAGATCTAAAAAACATATTTCTTGTCCTAGATTAAGTCTCTTTTTATAAAACCCTGCCTACATTTGCAAGTAACTCCAATTAAATAGTGACCAAATTGGTTAATAAGATATTTTGGAGCCAAAAAACTTAGTATCTTAGAAACTTAGAAGCTACAAAAATGAAAATGCTACAATTTTTATTACTCGGAAAAAATGAAGCTATTTTAGCCATTTTACTTCGTCTTGTTAATGCAGATGAAAACTGGAATGCAATTGCTTTTAATGACGAAAAAGAAGCACAAGAATACTTTCAGAATCATAAAATAGATATCGTGCTTTTGAGTTCGGCAATTGAAGATCATGTTGAAAAAGAATTTACTTCTTTCTGCCTAAAAAACCAGCCAGATGTAGAAGTAATCGAGCATTTTGGAGGCGGAAGCGGTTTATTAAAATCTGAAATTCTGCATCGATTGCATTTGAAAGGAAAGCTTTAAATTTGTGTTACAAAGCCCTTAAAAAATGGAAAAAACATATTCTGTAGTATTCTACTCAAAACCAGTTGTTGATAGTGTCAAAAAAATGAAAGATTTACTGAAAAGTAAAATCGAATGGTACAACAGCTGTAATTCTGAAGCGCATATTACGATTTGTGAATTTAAAATTGAGGAATCTCAACTCGATTCTATAAGGCAAAAGCTAATTAAAATCTGTGATACTTTTACGCCTTCTCAAGTATATTTAGATCATTTTGGTTCTTATGAAAATGCTGGAGCTTTTTTTATTGCTCCAAACGAAGAATCTAAAAACAATTTAAAGCCCATAATGAAAAAGATTCACGAAACACTGAAATCTTTACAGCTCAAAAAAAGTGATGATCCGCATATGTCAATCGGACGAAGATTAACACCCGAAAATCTTAAAATTGCTTTTGAACTTTTTACCACAATTGCTCTTCAATTTGAATGCAACGAAATTGTTCTAAGGGAATTTGATCCCAAAGTAAAACAGTTTTTTGTGATTGATGCTATTCCTTTTGGAAGCAATCCAGAACCTGAATTTGTACAAGGAAGTTTGTTTTAACCGCAAAGAACGCAAAGAATTTAAAACTTCTAAACACTATGTTTGTCATTTCGACGAAGGAGAAATCTTCGCGAGTAGCTCTACAAAGATTGTCGATTTAGATTACGGAGTTTCTTACGAAGATTTCTCCTTCGTCGAAATGACAAAATTATACGCTAAACTTTGTCAAAGTTTCAAACTTTGACAAAGTTCTAACGAAACTTGAAACTTTAAACCTAAAACAAACTAAAACCAATCTTTATATTTTTCGTATATTTGAATTTCGCAATTCATCACGATATGAAATCCTTAGATTCCTTTTACCAAGATATTACCGAAGGTTCAACTGTTGATCCCACTTCATTATTACCAAACGACATTCAAAAAGAAATAGGCCACTTTAATGTCTTTGATATAAAGGAACTTTTGGAACGCATGAAAGGAAAACCTGGAATGCCTTATGACAGAAGAGCTTATTACAAAATAAGTTTAATTAGAGGACACAATAAAGCAGAATATGCCGATAAAGTAATCGAAATCGAAAAACAAGGATTGTTATTTGCAACTCCAAAAATTCCGTACAATTATTTACCGCAAGACACCAATCAAGGCGGACAGTTTTGTGTTTTCACAAGTGAATTTTTATCTAAAAACAAAAGCGGAATCGATCTGGATGAACTTCCAATTTTCGCTTCAGACGGATATCCAATTTTTCAGCTTTCTGACGACGAAGTTGAAGAAGTTAGTTTGATTTTCAATAAAATACAAAAAGAAATTAATTCTGATTATATTTACAAATACGATTTAATTCGAAATTATGTTGCAGAATTAATTCATTTCGGACAAAAATTACAACCTATTACAGCATTATATTCTAAGCACAATTCAGCAACTAGAGTTTCTTCTTTATTTGCAGAATTGTTGGAAAGACAATTCCCAATTGAATCGCCAAATCAGCGATTAGAATTGAGGACAGCGAAAGATTTTGCGGAGCGGTTATCTGTTCATGTGAATCATTTAAATAAGGTTTTAAAGGAAAACACCGGAAAAACCACTACCGAATTAATTAGTAACCGACTAACAAACGAAGCCAAAATACTCTTAAAACAAACCGATTGGAATATTTCTGAAATTGCTTATTCACTTGGTTTTGAAGAATTAGCGCATTTCTCAAATTTCTTTAAAAAACAAACTACTTATACGCCGATTGCTTTTAGGAGTTAGTTTTTTTGTTTCAAGTTTCAAGTTTCAGGTTTCAGGTTTCAGGTTTTACGAGTCGCAACCATACTGTTTGTCATCCCGAGGAACGAGGGATCTCCGCAAGAAACTCCACAAAGTTTTGGAATTTGGATTTTCTAAAAATTGGATTTTACTACTCGTGATTTGAATTTCGCAAACATCGGTTTGATATTTACAACTCCCCAGATCTACTTCGCTCCTACCTTTGTCTCATCAAATTAAAAGATCGAAAAAATGAATTTATCAAACAACAAAATCTTAATAACTGGCGGTGCAAGCGGTATCGGACTTGGACTTGCAGAACGATTCATTCAAGAAAACAATACTGTAATTATTTGTGGAAGAAGAGCTTCTCTCTTAGCAGAAGTAAAAGAAAAATTTCCAACTGTTATTACCAAGGTATGCGATTTATCTTTAGAAGAAGAACGCATTGCACTTTACGATTGGATCAAAGAAAATCATCCTGATTTAAATGTTTTAGTTAACAATGCAGGAATCCAAAACTGGATGTCGATAACTGATGCTGATTTTTATGAAAACATGAAAAATGAGCTTACTACTAATATTGAAGCGCCTTTACATTTAACTTCATTATTCATTCAGTTGCCATCGCTAAAAACCGTAATGAATACAACTTCTGGACTGGCATTTTCTCCTTTTGCAAAAGTTCCTGTTTATTCGGCTACAAAAGCATTTTTCCGTTCGTTTACGCTTTCTCTTCGTCATTTATTAAAAGAGAAAAATATTGAAGTAATCGAAATTATTCCACCAGCCTTAAACACAGATTTAGGCGGAATCGGACTTCACGACTCACATCCAAGTGTAAGCAGTTTTATTGAATCGATTTTCGAGCAATTGAAAGAAGGAAAACAAGAACTTACTTTCGGAACAAGTGAAACAAGATTAAACGCAAGCGCAGAAGAGTTGAGAAATCATTTTAATGCAATGCATAAATAATTATGAATTATGAGTTATGAATTGTATATCACAAATACAAGAAACATTTCATAACTCATAATTCAAAACTCATAACTCATAATTACAAAAATATGGCAGTAAATACAAAAATAGCTCTAGTTACAGGCGGTAGCAGAGGTTTAGGAAAAAATATGGCAATTGCGATTGCAAAAAAAGGACTTGACGTAATTATCACTTACAATAGCAAAAAAGAAGAAGCAGATTTAGTTGTAAAAGAAATTGAAAGTCTGGGGCAAAAAGTCGCTTCATTGCAATTAAATGTTGCTGAATCAAGCACTTTTGATGCTTTCTTTAAAGAAGTAGAAGCAACACTAAAAAACACTTTTAAAACAGATAAATTTGACTTTTTAGTAAACAACGCCGGAATCGGAATTCACAATTCTTTCATTGGAACAACTGAGGCAGAATTTGATCAATTGACTAACATTCAATTTAAAGGTCCATTTTTCTTAACTCAAAAAGGACTTAACGTAATGAACGACGGCGGCGGAATTGTAAATATTTCAACTGGTTTAGCAAGATTTTCATTCCCTGGTTATGCGGCATACGCTTCTATGAAAGGCGCAATGGAAACTTTAACTAAATATCAGGCAAAAGAATTAGGAGCTAGAAAAATTAGAGCCAATATAGTTGCGCCTGGCGCCATTGAAACTGATTTTGGCGGCGGAGTAGTTCGCGACAATGAACAAATGAATCAGCAAATTGCTTCGGTAACCGCTTTAGGAAGAGTTGGTCTTCCTGATGATATCGGTGGCGTTGTTGCCTTTTTATGTACCGAAGAAGCTCGCTGGGTAAATGCTCAAAGAATCGAGGTTTCTGGAGGGATGATGTTGTAAGGAGGTTTCAAGTTTCAGGTTTCAAGTTTAACCGCAAAGAACGCTAGGGATTACGCAAGGTTCGCAAGGTTTTTACGTAAAGCTTTGCGAACTTTGCGTTTATATAACATAAATCTTGGAAAAACCTTGCGCACTTTGCGGTTAAAACACACAAAGAATATCAACTTGAAACTTCAAACTTGAAACCTGAAACAAAAAAACACAAAACAAAACCCGACAAGCTTAAAAAACTTATCGGGTTTGCCATTTCAATAATATTTGAATTAGTAAGGTCTTCTTAATTCTTCTCTATGGAGACATCAAAACCTCCATCTTTATCAAAAACAACATCATAAAATTTAGCATCTTTTGTTACGCCAACTTCGTAAGTTGTTTTGTTTTTATCATCTACTACTTTAGCAATTTCTAAAATTGCTTTCGCTTTGTAATTCTTTTTCAAATAAGACTGTGCTTGTACAGGAAGATCTCTAAATGCAATCTGCAATTCAAAAGCTTTCATGTTACCTAAATTATCATAAATCGCAACCGCTTTTGTTGTATTATTTACATTATATCGTGCTTCAAATCTAATTTCATCTGCATCATCTCCAACATATTCTTCAGACCAAACTGGTACTTTTCCTGGATATTCTTTCTCAAAAGCTAATCTAACTTCTTCTGGAGGAGTGATTGCTTTTTTCATATTGGTTCCTTCTTGTGCAATTAAAAAACTACTGCATAAAAAAGTAAAAAGTAAAAGCACGTTTTTCATAGTTTCAATTTTTTAATTAAACTTAAACAACGTATTAAAATTAACACTTTTTTTATTACAATAACAAGAAGAAAATATCATTTTACAAAAAAATAAACTCCTTTAAAGTTGAGCTTAAATCGTGTCTACAATTCAAGCTTTTTTAATCGATCTGTTAGTTCTCTTTTATAAGTAATTCCGATTGGAATTCTTTCGTTTTTAATAACAACAAAATCTTTTTCTGTCGCATCAATTTTATCTAAAGCAACAATGTAAGATTTATGAATACGCATAAAACTCTTTTCTGGCAGGCATTTTTCGAACTCTGTTGTGGTAATAGAAGCCAGATAAGTTCTTTTGGTTGTGTGAAGTTTTACATAATTACCAAAACTCTGCGCGTATAAAAGCTGATCTAATTCAATATCCATCAAATAACCATCTACTTTTACACTTACCGAATTTACGGTTTCTTCTGCCTTTTGTTTTACACTTTCGGTCGCAAAAAAACGGTCAATTGCTTTTAGAAATCTTGGAAAATAAATGGGCTTCAGCAAATAATCAATTACACCGTAATCGTAACTTTCAAGCGCAAATTCAGAATATGCTGTAGTTAAAATAGTTTTAGGATGCGTTGGAAGAATTTTAAGCAATTCCATTCCCGAAATTTCAGGCATATTGATATCCAGAAACATTAAATCGACTGGATTTTCTCTGAGATAATTCATCGCTTCAATGCCGTTATATCCCTGAAAAACCAATTCCAATTGCGGATTCTGTTTGATATAATTCGCTAAAACATAATGCGCAGCGGGCTCATCATCTACAATAATGCATCTTTTTGTTTCTCTCATCCTACAAACTTTTTAAGCTGTATTTCTAAATCTACAATATAAGTCTGTTTATCGTCCTTAACATCTAATTTATAGTCTTTTCCATAAATTAAATTTAAACGTTCAATGGTATTTTTTAAACCTATTTTAGTTGAAACCACATCATTTTTCTTCGGAATTGAATTGGCAACATGAAGATGTAATAATCCGTTTTCAACAGAAATCGTGATTTTTACAAAGCAATTTTCAATAGCACAAGTTCCGTGTTTAAAAGCATTTTCGATAAATGCAATTAACAGCATCGGAGAAATTTTATAAGTGTATTCAATATCTACTTTGCTTTCAAAATGTATGTCACATCTATAACCAACACGTTCTTTTTCAAGCTGAACATAACTGTTTATAAACTCCAATTCGTCTTCTAAAGATACGCATTGTTTGCTATTACTTTCTAACTGATAACGCATTAACTGCGAAACCTTCATAATCAAATCTGGCGTTCTGTCTGGAAACTGAAGACTGATTCCGTACAGCGTATTAAATGTATTAAACAAAAAATGCGGATTTAATTGCCCTTTCAATGAATTTAATTGCATTTGATTGAACAATAAAGCCGCATCGGTTTGTTTTCTGTGAATACGATAAAACTTAAAAACAATAATCGGACTCAGAATGCAGACCAAAGTTCCCAAAACACTAGCCAATTGGTACGCATAACTTCTCTGATGCGAGTTTTGGTATAAATGGCAATTGGCAAACATATCCATTTTTGTAATTTCATACAAAATGACAGAAAATACAAAAACTCCAAATAGCGTTAAAATGATATACGTAAAAGGTTTATTTGCTTTAAATAAAATCGGAAGGAGAAAAAAACGATTAAATTGGGCATGCATGTACAAAATGCAATAAAAAAACACACCCATTGCAATCGAAATGAAAGAACTAAATAACATCCAATCATTTTTTAGGGTATATATTGTAAATGAAAAAAGGACAACGGCAACCTCCTGCCACCATTTGTTATCCAGTATGTTATCAATTCTTTTGTTCATTCTTAATTTTGAAATAGTTTACAAAGTACGAACAATTATTTAATTATTTTTTTCAAAAAATGACCAATTCAATTCGTCATTTACTAGTGCAGTACATCACTTAACCTGACTTTTATCAGTACAAGAGAAATAAATTTGTTGCATCAAAAAACATTTCTATTCACACCTTGAGTTTATGTATTTCAAAAAAATTACCTTATTATTTTTATTGATTTTTGCCTCAATCGGTTATGCTCAAACCCTGTCTTTAAAAGAAGCAATAAAGGTAGGTCTTGAAAACTACGGTTCTATCCGAGCAAAAAACAATTACACCAATGCATCAAAAGAGACTCTAAAACAATCTCGTCGTGATTACCTGCCAAACCTTAACTTATCGGCACAGCAGGATTACGGAACCGTAAACGGACAAAATGGACCGTTGTATGGTTTTGGAGGTTTAGGAGTTGCTTCATCAGGACTTCCGTTACCAGAGCAAAACTGGAACTCGGCTTTTGGCGCGCTTTATTTAGTCAACATGAACTGGGATTTTTTCACTTTCGGAAAAACACAGGAAAAAATCAATTTATCTAAAATTGATGTTCAGGCTAAAGAAAAAGATTTACAGCAGGAAAAATTCCAGCAGGAAATCAAAATTTCGGTTGCTTATCTAAATCTATTGGCAAGCCAAAGATTAGTGATTTCGCGACAAAAAACTTAGATCGTGCAGAAGTTTTCAAAAAGACTGCTGCAGCGAGAGTTAAAAACGGATTATTGGCAGGAGTAGATTCTACTTTGGCTACTGCAGAAGTTTCTAAAGCTAAAATCGCTTTAAATCTTGCTAGAAACTTCGTTAAAGAACAAAACAACAAATTGGTCGATTTAATGGGCGTTGCACCTCAGGATTTCGTTACAGACACTTTATTTGTAACTCAGATCCCAAAGGAATTAGTAACAAAAGAAGTTACTACAGACAGTCTTCACCCTTTATTACAATTCTACAAAACAAAAATCGATTACAGCAACCAGCAGGTTAAATTGTATAAGAGATTTTATTATCCGACAATGAGTGCTTTTGGAGTTTTACAAACCAGAGCTTCAGGATTTGATAACTCTTACGCGACCAATCAAAATGCTTTTACAAGAAATTATTGGGATGGCGTAAATCCAGATCGTACCAATTATTTAATTGGAGTTGGAATCACGTGGAATTTAACCACTCCATTCCGATCAAGCAAACAAGTAAGTGCTCAGAAATTTGTTTCTCAAGCCATGCAGGAAGAATACAATCAAGCAGATAGAGAATTAAAATCACAGCTGAATTTTGCCGAAGATAAAATCAAAATTACTTTGGAAAACTATGCTGAAGCTCCGATTCAGGTTGATGCTCGCAAAAAGAGCTTATGTCCAAAAATCGACTTTATACAAAAACGGTTTAACTGATTTGACAGATTTAACACAAACAATGTATGTTTTAAATCGTGCTGAAATCGATCGAGATATTGTCAATAATAATGTGTGGCAATCGTACTTACTAAAAGTCGTCGCAACAGGAAATTTTGACTTATTTATAAATGAATTTTAATTATAAATCCTAATGAATTTAATACGTTTTGCACTCCGCAAACCCATTTCCATTTTAGTATTGGTTGCGGGTCTATTTTTCTTCGGAATTGGTGCCATCAAAGACATTAAGGTAGACATTCTGCCAAAAATGAATTTGCCTGTTATCTATATTGCGCATCCGTTTGGAGGTTATACGCCAGACCAAATGGAGGCTTATTTTGCCAAAAACTACGTAAACGTTTTACCTTTCTCGAATGGTATCAAATCGGTAGAAACCAAAAATATTCAGGGGTTAATGATTATGAAATTAACCTATTATGAAGGAACCAATATGGCTCAGGCGGCTGCCGAGTTAAGTGCGCTTTCGAACAGAATCCAAGCGGCTTTTCCTCCGGGAACACAGCCTCCGTTTATCATTCGTTTTGATGCTTCTTCACTTCCAATTGGACAATTGGTTTTGAGCAGTAAAATACGTTCAAACAACGAATTACAGGATTTAGCCAACGTTTATGTTCGTGCTTCATTTACTGCAATTCCAGGTTTATTATCTCCAGCACCTTTTGGAGGAAGCCCAAGAACTATTGAGGTAAACGTTGATCCAGATTTATTGCGTTCTCATAATATGACGCCAGACCAGATTGTTGACGCGATTCGTTTGAACAACCAAACGGCTCCTTCTGGAAACGTACGTATGGGCGACAAAAACTATATTACGCCAACAAATAATACGATTAAAGAAGTTAAAGATTTTGAACAGATTCCGTTATTTAAAGGCGGTGTTCAGAACTTAAAATTAGGCGATGTTGCCTCTGTAAAAGACGGTGCCGATATTACAGCAGGTTACGCTTTAGTAAACGGAAAACGTTCGGTTTACATTAGTATCGCAAAAGCGGGAGACGCTTCGACTTGGGATGTGGTTCAGAAATTGAAAAAAGAACTTCCAAAAATTCAAAGCACACTTCCTGAAGATGTAAACATTACGTACGAATTTGACCAATCGGTTTATGTAATTAACTCGGTTAAAAGTTTGATTACTGAGGGAATTATTGGTGCGGTTCTAACGGGATTAATGGTTTTATTATTCTTGGGTGACCGTCGTGCAAGCATTAATCGTAATTATGACGATTCCGATTTCGATTATTTCTGGAGTTTTATTTCTGAAATTATTCGGACAGACAATTAACTTAATGTCTCTATCAGGATTGGCATTGGCGATTGGTATTTTGGTGGATGAAAGTACCGTAACCATCGAAAATATTCACCAGCATCTCGACATGGGAAAACCAAAAGCACTCGCCATTTGGGATGCCTGTCAGGAAATTGCGTTGCCTAAATTATTGATCTTACTTTGTATTCTAGCCGTATTTGCACCAGCATTTACAATGGTTGGTATTCCGGGAGCGTTGTTCTTGCCTTTGGCTTTAGCGATTGGTTTCTCAATGGTTATTTCATTCTTATTATCTCAAACTTTTGTACCTGTAATGGCCAACTGGATGATGAAAGGACATGAAAAACATGCACACGGACCAGAAATTACAGATGATGAAGCTGAATTTAATGACAGCGGTATAACGCCAGAATCGGAGCAAAATCTAATCACTCAGAAAAAGGATTATGTAGAAAGAGCAGATACTAATAACAACGGAAAAATTAGTGCTTTCGAACGTTTCAAGATTCGTTTCATGCGAACTTTAGACCGTCTGTTTGTTCACAAAAAAATAACGACTGTCACCTATTTGGTTGGAGCAACACTTTTAGCAATTCTGTTCATTAATTTCATCGGAAAAGATGTTTTCCCGAGAACCAATTCTAGTCAGTTTCAGTTGAGAATGCGTGCCATTGACGGAACGCGTTTGGAAAGAACCGAAGAACAAGCCAGAATTGTTTTAAAGGAATTGGAGAAAATGGTCGGCAAAGATCATATCGGAATCACATCTGTATATGTTGGTCAGCACCCTTCTCTATTCTCGATCAACCCGATTTATTTATTCATGGCTGGTTCTCACGAAGCGGTTTTCCAAGTGAGTTTGAAAGACTATCATGAAGACATGGACGATTTTAAAGATGAGTTTAGAGCAAGACTTAAAAAAGTGCTTCCGGATACTAAACTCTCTTTTGAGCCAATCGAATTGACAGATAAAGTTTTAAGCCAAGGTTCTCCTACTCCAATTGAGATTCGAGTTGCCGGAAAAGACAAAAAGAAAAACGAATTATACGCGACTCAAATTGTAGACAAGTTAAAAGCGATTTCGTATTTCAGAGACGTACAAATCGGACAGCCAATTCATTATCCAGCAATGAATATTGATATTGACAGAACTCGTGCTGCCGAATTAGGAGTTGATATGAATGATATTTCGCGTTCATTGGTGGCTTCAACCTCATCTTCTCGTTATACCGAAAAAAATAACTGGGTCGACGAAAAAGCAGGATTATCATATTCTGTTCAGGTTCAGGTTCCTTTAAATAAAATGAAAAGCAAAACCGATATTGGAGAAATTCGGTATTGAAAAACTCGCTTCGTCCTGTTTTAAGTGACGTTGCTAAAATTACACCAGGCTTTGTAAGCGGTGAAAATGATAACTTAGGGGCTATGCCATACATTACCGTTACAGCAAACATCTATAAAACCGATTTGGGGACGGCTTCTAAAGATGTGAGCAAAACAATCAGTTCATTAGGCGAATTACCTCGTGGTTTATTTGTTACGCCAATTGGACTAAGTACTGTATTGACCGAAACATTAAGTAGTTTACAAACAGGATTATTGGTTGCCGTATTCGTAATCTTCTTAATGTTGGCCGCTAATTTCCAATCGTTCAAAGTTTCTTTAGTAATCTTAACAACGGTTCCTGCGGTAGTTTTAGGATCGTTATTAATGCTTACTTTAACTGGCTCAACATTAAACTTACAATCTTACATGGGAATCATCATGTCGGTTGGAGTTTCTATTGCCAACGCCGTACTTTTGGTCACGAATGCCGAACAGCTTCGAAAAATAAACGGCAATGCCTTAGAATCTGCTCGTGAAGCTGCTGCGTTGCGTCTTCGTCCAATTATCATGACATCTGTTGCGATGATTATGGGTATGTTGCCAATGGCAATTGGACATGGCGAAGGAGGCGATCAAGTTTCTCCGTTAGGAAGAGCGGTTATCGGTGGATTATTATTTTCTACTTTTGCCGTATTATTAATCCTTCCGCAGATATTTGCATGGGCACAAGAAAAAACATCAACACAATCTGTTTCTTTAGATCCTGAGGACGAAGAAAGCATCCATTATATTTCATCTTTAAAACCAAAAAATGAACACTAAAATTATAAAATATAGCCCGCTGTTTCTAGCAGCAGTATTTTTCCTGAACAGCTGTAATTCTAAAAAAGAAGAAACAGTTAAAGCAGAAATAGAACCTAAAGTTGAAACTTTCCTTTTATCGAAAGAAAAACTAACAACAGAATTGCGTTTGCCAGCTGAATTAACCGGTTTTCAACAAGTTGATTTGTATGCAAAAGTGAGCAGTTTCGTAAAAACTTTAAAAGTTGATATTGGAACGAAAGTAAAAAAAGGACAGCTTTTAATTGTTTTAGAAGCGCCAGAAATAAGCTCGCAAGTAGCAGCGGCCGAATCTAGATTAAAATCTATGGAAGCCATTTACGCAACGAGCAAAAGCACTTACAACCGTTTGTATGAAACAAGCAAAGTAGAAGGAACGATTTCTAAAAACGATTTAGAAATGGCAAGCGGTAAAAAGAATTCTGATTACGCACAATATCAAGCGGCAATTGCGACTCACAAAGAAATCTCGATCATGAGAGGTTACTTAGAAATCCGTGCGCCTTTTGATGGTGTTGTAGCGGCTAGAAATGTCAATTTAGGAACATTTGTTGGCCCAGCAGGAAAAGGTTCAGATCTGCCTTTATTGACGATTCAAGAGCAAAGCAAATTACGTTTGGCGGTTTCTGTTCCAGAATTGTACACAGGATATTTACACCCAGGCGACGAAATGAGTTTTAATGTAAAATCGCCGCCAGATACTTTTACAGCAAAAATTACCAGAATGTCTGGCGCTTTAGATTTAAAACTGCGTTCTGAAAGAGTCGAAATGGACGTTCATAACACCAAAGGAAATTTATTACCTGGAATGGTTGCCGAAGTTTTATTACCGCTTAACGCGAAAGACAGCACATTTGTAGTACCAAAATCTGCCGTAGTAAGTTCTGCAGAAGGAATATATGTGGTAAAAGTAGTAAACCACAAAGCAACAAGAGTTGACATTAAAAAAGGAAGAGAAATCGAAGATAAAATTGAAATTTTCGGCGATTTGACTCCAAACGATAAACTGGTAAAAATTGCCAGCGAAGAAACTAAGGAAGGCGATGTCATAAACGAATAACCTGCGTTTAGTCTTCAATTTAGTGATTACCAAAAACTGTACGCATTCTTAGGAATGCAAATTTAAAAATTTGCCTAAAAGGGCAGTTCTTCTTTTATTGGAGGGACTGTCCTTTTTTTGATCTAATAATTTTAGGTAAAAGTACTTGGTTAAAGGAATTAGTAAATTGATACTTTTGATAAAAAGATCTCAACAATACTAATAAATCAAACAATGCCAAAAGAAAGCTTTCTTTTTAATTAAAAATAAAAATTATGACAATAACCTCTAGTGAATATGGCTTTCCAATTTTTATAAGCTCGACTGATTACAATTTGATAGACCTTAGAGCAGAATTAGCCCAATATCTTACTGATCTAGGCTATAAACCCATTTTAAGCTCATCTGATGGTTTTCATGATAATTCTCCAGAACTAGAACCTTGGGAATCCTGTCTTCAAGTTCTTCAATCAACATACGTAATGGTTTTAGTCATTGATGGTAAATACGGAGAAAAATTTGAATGGAAAAATTTTGCTTCAATAATTGGAGAAAGAAATGTTTCGCCAACTCATGCAGAGTACTTATTTGCTCACAAAACTAAAATGAGAATGTTAGTTTTTATTCGAAAGGAATTGATGACTTATTATCAAATTTATCGGACTACTTTAAAAAATTTAAAAGGAGATAAAGAAAAAGTGAAAGAAAATTTATCCTTATCATTGCCGAAGCATATTGCTTTTGAAACATTAGAGTTCATTCAGGAAGTGAAAACTTCTTCTCCTATTCCTTGGATTAAACAATTTGAAAACGTTACAGAAATCAAACGAGAAATTCAGAAGAAAATGCTTAACGAACTAGCTGAATTATTCTTATTTAAGAATAAACATCTAGAATCTGTTATAAGAATTTTTTCTACGATACTTTATGATCTACCAGAAAACAAAAGAAAAGAAACTTTAGAAAAAATTGGTACAACAAAAGAGCTTATTGTTGAAATAGAAACTCAAACAAAGTTAATATCAGATCTTAAAAAAGAAAAAGACAAACTACAAATTCAACTAACAAAAACGTCTGAAGATCTTGAAAAAGCACAAAATAATAAAGATAAGCAAACAATTGGATTACAGGAAAAAGTTAAAAATCTAACGAAGGAACTTGGAAATATTGGTACAAGAATTATAAGCCATGAAATAAATAATGCTAATTATTTAATTACAGGCACAACAACTCCTTATTCCTCTTCTCTTGAATTATTAAAAACTCCCACAGATACTATTACTGGGATTACTAATGGAATTTATTTATCATCTTTAGGACTAAACCCTTCATACACAATACCAAAAGTTTGCGATAAATGCAAAACAAATACTTCTCTTACCAATTCAATAGTTTTAAACACTTTAAAAACTTGCCCTAGTTGTTCTAAAAAACTATGTGAAAATTGTTTTAATGGTACAGGAACAATTAGTTTTGGGGCAATTTACACCGAATGTGCTGACTGCAGAAATAATAATGGTCTTATTTTGAAAGGAACGAAAATAAAATAACTTTTCGCTAGTATAAGCGTATCGCTGGTGAACGCAAAGAGTCAAAAACAATCTTAAGAAAAAACCTCGATCTTAAAAAAATCGAGGTTTCTACATTTTATAAACTTCTACTCCTCACTCAAATAAGGATTTAAAATCTCTGCCAATTCATTGAGCCAATAATAATTGTCTTCAAAATTGGTTAGTCCTATTTGGAGGGTTTCGTGTTGTCGCATTACGCCGAGAGCTAAAATGCAATTTACTTGTCTTAAGATTTTAGCCATATCTTCGGGATCTATAATATGGTTAAAAAAATCAATCAGCCTTGTTTCGGCTTCTTTGGAAAGGGTGTTGTTTTTCATAAAGTGAAGAATTTAAGAAAAAACCCTCATACCTTAGCAGTCTTACGCTTCTTCACGGCGTCAAAGTCCTTTCGGAGCTTTACTACATAGCACGAGGGCAAATTTTATGTTGTCTTAATGTGAAGATTTAAGAACTTCAAATGTAAGAAAACTATTTTAAAAGAAAGATTTTTCTTTCAATTAATATATTACTTTAATCAAATATAAGAAATCTATATTTCAACCGCATTTTTGTCATTTCGAGGAACGAGAAATCTTCGCGAGAAACTCCACAATCTAAATCACCAATCTTTGTCGAGCTACTTGTGGAGATTTCTCGTTCCTCGAAATGACAAACAGAACGTAAAAAAAACGAAACATTTGTCAGGTTTAGCGAAGTCGAAGCCGCACAATCTAAATCGTCAATCTTTGTCGCTATTAGCGTGCGATCCTTCGTTCCTCAGGATGACAAACTGCATGTAAACATTTGTCTGGCAGAGCGAAGTCGAAGCCCCGCAATCTAAATCGACAATCTTTGTCGAAATACGCGTGTGATCCTTCGTTCCTCAGGATGACAAACTGCATGTAAACATTTGTCAGGCTGAGCAAAGTCGAAGCCCCGTAATCTAAATCGCTAATCTTTGTCGAGCTACTTGCGGAGATTTGCTTCGCCTATTCGCTATCGCTCGGGTCTCCTTACGTCGAAATGACAAACTGTACGGATTGACACAATCTTGTCATTTCGACCGAAGGGAGAAATCTTCGCGAGAAACTCCACAATCTAAATCGACAATCTTTGTCGAGCTACTTGTGGAGATTTGCTTTGCCTATTCGCTATCGCTCGGGTCTCCCTTCGGTCGAAATGACAAACTACTTTAAAAATACCTTAAAAATCTTCAATCAGTTACATGTTACTGTAGGGTTCAAAAAATAAATGTTATTTTTGATAATCTTTTCAAAAGCACTTTATCAGATTATTGGATTTAAGCATTTCGGCTTTTACCCAAACAGCAACACTTAACATAGCATCTATGAATGTTTTACTCATTGAAGATGATAAACGCATCAGCGAATTTATTATAAAAGGTTTAGAAGAAAACAATTTTACTGTGCATTTGGCCGAAACAGGCGAAATGGCGCGCGACCTCGTACAAGAAAATACTTGGGATATTATTTTGATGGATATCATGCTTCCGGGAATTGACGGTATTCAGCTGACAAAATTAATGCGTTTTAAAAAGATTCATACGCCTATTTTAATGCTCAGCGCATTGAGCAATACCGATGATAAAGTTACCGCACTAGATTCTGGTGCCGATGATTATCTTGTAAAACCTTTTCATTTTAAAGAACTGATTTCGAGAGTGAATGCACTTACTCGAAGAACAAAATTTAATTACAACGAACCCGAAACTTTATACACTTGCGGAACTTTAACCATCAATCCAGACGAACATAAAGTCACAGAAAATAACGAATTGATCGATCTTTCGCCAAGAGAATATAAACTGCTTTTGTATTTATTAGAAAACAGAAATAAAGTCATGTCGCGAACTCAGATTCTAACTGCGGTTTGGGGAATTAATTACGACAATAATACCAATGTGGTCGATGTGTATATTTCGTATTTAAGAAACAAAATAGAACACAATCATAAGTTCATTCACACCATAAAAGGAATTGGTTATATGCTAAAAGAATAATTTATGAAAATCCGTAATCGCTTTACTTTAATTTCTTCTTTGACATTCAGCGTTGTGTTTGTCATTGCTTCGATGATCACCTATTTTTCTTTTTACAGTTATTCTGAAAAAATAGTTTATAACGAATTGCAAAAAACCTGTCTTCTTACAGGAATTTTCTATTTAGAGAAAGACGAACTTCCAAAAAATCAGCATTTAATTATTGGACAGCAGTTTAAAGAAAATTCACTAGAAATAGTTTCACGCGTTTACAACGAGAAAAACCAAATTGTATACGGCGATAAAACTTCGGATCACAATATAAATTCAAAACGATTAGATTACATTAGAAAAAACAGGAAACTAAGTTTTAAGTCCAAACATCATTTTTACTTCGGAACTTACTATCATGACAATCAAGGAGATTTTGTAGTTTTCGTCAAAAAAAACGATACCGATTTCAAAACCATGACAGATAGATTATTAATCATTATGATTTTGGTTTTAATTTCGGGATTAGTCAGCATTTATTTGGTCAGCCGATTGCTTTCTAATTTGGCTTATACTCCAATCAAAAACATTATCAATCAAGTTAATGAGATTCAGGCTTCTTCTTTAGACAAACAAATTGTTTCGTCTAATACCAAAGATGATATTCAGGAATTGATAGAAACGTACAACAATCTGCTGAAACGTCTTTCGGATACTTTTATCATTCAGAAAAACTTCATTAATTATGTTTCACACGAATTCAAAACGCCTTTAACCGCCATTTCTGGAAACCTTGAAGTTTTTGCCCAAAAAGACAGAACCAGTGCCGAATACAAAGAAATGTCTCAGAAAGTATTAGAAAACGTCTATCAAATAGAAGACACAATGAATACTTTGATGATGCTTTCGGGTCTTCGTGATAATATGGAACTTAACGAAATTTTCAGAGTCGACGAATTGGTTTGGGACATCAACGATCAATTGTCTGCCACTTATCATTTAAAAGGGCAAATTCAAATTGCATTAGAAGTATTGAATGATAAACTGCTTTCTATACAAGGAAATTCTAACGAAATTAAAATTGCATTGTTTAATATCATCGAAAATGCTGTTAAATATTCCGAAGGAAATCCGATAAAAATCAGTTTGTTAGAACAAAATCAGCGACTAAAAATTATCATTGAAGATCAAGGAAAAGGCATTAGCGAAGAAGATCTTCAATTTATCAAACAAACCTTCTACAGAGGTAAAAATGTAAGCGATATAAAAGGAAGCGGAATTGGTTTGACATTAGCCAATGTAATCTTCAAACAAAATAATATTGAGTTTACAATTACTTCTAAAAAAACGTTTGGAACCACCGTAACACTGATTTTCCCGAAACTCTAATCGTTTTCTAATCTAACTCTTACTGGTTTCTAACAGACATCAAATTAGGGCTTAATACGTAGCAAATAGCTTTGCATCTTATTAAATCTACTCAATTTGAAACGTATATTTTTAACCTTGTTTTTAATTGTATCACTCAAAAGTATGGCACAAATTGGAGCCATCAGCGATACAATTGTTCTTTCTAGAAATCAGGCCGAAGCCATATTTCTGGAAAAGAACATTTCTCTTATTTCCGAAAAACTGAATATCGACATTGCTGAGGCGCAAGTTATTCAGGCAAAATTGTGGCCAAATCCGACATTGACCGTTGGAGAAATTAATCTTTGGAGCAATGCTACTGCTCAACAATTGCCCGTTCTATGGGGAAACTACGGAAAAACGCGACAAGTCAATGCCGAACTTGAGCAATTGGTTCAGACTGCGGGAAAACGAAAAAAAATGATCGCCATGGAAAAAGTGGGTGTAGATATTGCCAAAGAATATTTCAAAACTTTTTTACGAAATCTCAAAATCGAGTTTAGAAGCAATCTTACCGAACTGCAATACACGCAAGCTCAGGAAGCTATTTATAAAAAACAGCTTTCGTCAATGCAAACCTTGATTAAAGCATATGGCAATCAGGTCGCACAAGGTAATATTGGCAAGGCCGAATACATTAGGTTAAAAGCATCTGAACTTCAATTTCTAAAGGAAATAAGCGATTTACAGAAAGACAACAATTCATTACAAAAAGAACTTAAAGTTTTAATGAATCTTCCTCCTGCAAGTTTCATCAAATTGACTGACGAAGGTTTTGTTCCTGCAAATAAAAATATAGACGATATCAATATAGGAAATCTAATGACCTCGGCAGTAGAAAATCGTCCCGATATGAAAGTTCTTAAACTCGGAAATGACTATAACGACATTAAATATAAATATGAAAAAGCCATGCGAACTCCCGATGTTACACTTGGCGTGAGTTATGACCGTGGTGCGAGTTTAATGAACGATTTTGTTGGTCTTGGCTTCTCTGTTGATCTTCCTTTTTTTAATAGAAATAAAGGAAACATAAAAGTCGCAAAACTGACTGTTGAGCAAGGCAAATTGGCTACTGAAGAAAAGACATTAACCGTACAATCAGAAGTTTTACAAGCTTATCAGGATTTGTTAGTTACTAAAAAACTGTACGATAATGTTGATGCCAGTTACGAAGGTGATTTGGACAAACTATTAGAAGCTTATCGAAAAAATTTCATGCAAAAAAATACCAGCATGCTCGAATATCTTGATTTTGTTGATGCGTATCTAGACAACAAAACCATTTTACTAAACTCTAAAAAAGATCTCAACAACAATCTTGAAGAATTACGCTATATCGCGGGTGAAGAAATCAATTAAACCGAATTATCTAAAAAATAATAACATAATGAAGAAATATATTTTACTCCCGATGCTTGGGTTATTGCTCGTTTACGGATGCGGCAAAAAAGAAGAAGTTAAAGAGACAACTGCAGACAAATTTTGTATTGATAAAGAATTAAAAGAAAAAATTACTATAGAACCAATTCAAAAACGTGCTGTAAGTGAATCTATTAATCTTACCGGAAATATTACTTATAACGGCGATCATGTGGTTCAGTTTAACAGTCTTGTGGAAGGAATTATAACTAAAACCAATTTCTCATTGGGCGATTATGTCAAAAAAGGACAGGTTTTAGCCGAGATAAAAAGTACAGAACTAAACAGCATGCAATCTGAAAGCCGATCGTTGCAATCTCAGATCGCAGTAGCGCAACGCAATTTGCAATCGGTTAAATCGATGTACGATGACGGAATCTCTTCTCAAAAAGATTTGATGCAAGCACAAAGCGAATTGGATGTTTTAAAATCGTCTTTAGAAAATGTAAAAGCAAACCTTGCCATGTTTAGTGCCAGCAGCGAAAGATCTGTTTTTCAAATCAAAGCGCCAACTGAAGGATATATTGTAGACAAAAACATTAGTCCAGGAATGCAAGTAACAGATGGCAGCAATTCGCTTTTTACAATATCAGATTTAAAAGAAATCTGGGTCTTGGTAAATGTATATACCAGTAATTTAAAAAACGTAACTGAAAACATGCCAGTCGATGTTACAACTACGGCTTATCCTGGAGAAGTTTTTAAAGGAAAAATAAAAATGATGTCTAAAGTTTTTGATGAAGATGAACATGTTTTAAAAGCCAGAGTGGTACTTGAAAATGCAAACCTAAAATTAAAACCAGGTATGACAGCAGATATTCTTATCGATAAAAGTACAGGCGGAGAAGCCTTAGTTGCCGTTCCTGCAAAAGCGGCCATTTTTGACAACAATCGCGATTACATCCTAATCTACAAAAACGATTGTACAATAGAAACCAGAGAAATCAATCCAGTTATTAAAAATAACAATTGGCTTTATTTTGACAAAGATGTAAAAGAAGGCGAAATGGTAATTACCAAAAATCAGCTTTTAATTCATGAAAGATTAAAAAACTAAGTATTTCTAAAAAAGGACAAACACCCTACAAAACATGAAAAAATTTGTACAAGGTTTAGTGGCTTTTTCATTAAAAAACTCCCTTATAGTTTTTTTTCTGACAGTCATATTATTAGCCGCCGGAATAGTAAGTTATATTCACACACCCATAGAAGCATTTCCCGATGTAACCAATACGAGAGCCAGAATCATTACGCAATGGCCGGGAAGAAGTGCCGAAGAAGTAGAGAAATTCATCACACTTCCGATATCGAAACAAATGAACACGATTCCAAAAAAATCGGAAGTACGTTCTATTTCGCTTTTCGGATTATCAGTGGTAACTGTTTTATTTGATGATGGAGTCGAAGATTTTTACGCACAACAATATGCCTCAAACCGTCTTAACGGATTAGATCTTCCAGAAGGTGCCGATGTCGAAATCGATCCGCCATCTGGAGCGACAGGGGAGATTTTTAGATATGTCATTAAAAGTGACTTGCCTATTAAGGAAATCAAAGCCATTCAAGATTGGATTATCGAAAGAGAATTAATCTCTGTTCCTGGCGTTGCCGATGTGGTAAGTTTTGGTGGAGAAGAAAAAATGTTCGAAATCAAAATCAATCCAACACAATTAGAAAATTACAATTTATCGGCTTTAGATGTTTATGAAGCTGTTTCAAAAAGCAACATCAATGTTGGTGGAGATGTAATCAAACGAGGCGATCAGGCTTACGTTGTACGAGGCGTTGGCTTAATCAATAAGATTGAAGATATAGGCAATATTTTAATTGAAACTAAAGGTTCAGCGCCAATATTGGTAAAAAACGTAGCCGAAGTTTCTGTCTCAGCAAAACCAAGATTAGGACAAGTAGGTTTAGATGGCAATGATGATGTTGTAGAAGGAATTGTGGTAATGTTACGTGGAGAAAATCCGGGTGAAGTAATCAAGAAACTTAAAGTACGTTTGGACGAACTTAATGAAAGAGTTTTACCTAAAAATGTAAAAATAGTTCCGTTTATTGATCGTACTGAATTGGTAAATACTACGGTAAAAACCGTTACAAAAAACCTTACCGAAGGGATATTATTAGTTTCCTTAATTGTGTTTATTTTCCTTTACAACTGGAGAACTTCTTTGATTGTAGCCTCGGTAATTCCGCTTTCGTTCTTGTTTGCTATTATAATGCTTCGAATTCAGGGATTGCCTGCCAATTTAATTTCGATGGGAGCTTTAGATTTCGGGCTTTTGCTCGAAGGAACACTCGTTATTGTAGAACAAGTTTTTGTTTCGCTCGAAAAGAAAGCCCATCAAGTAGGCATGGAACGCTTTAACAATATGAGTAAAATGGGACTAATCAAGAAAAGCGTGGGTAGTGTTGCTACTTATATTTTCTTCGCTTTAATCATTTTAATTATTGCTCTAATGCCAATTTTCTCTTTTACAAAAGTAGAAGGAAAAATGTTCTCTCCCCTAGCCTTTACACTAGGTTATGCGCTGTTAGGTTCGCTAATTTTGTCCCTAACCTATGTGCCTGCAATGTGTAAAGTCATGCTGACAAAAAATATTGTAGAGAAAGAAAATATGATTTCGCGATTCTTTAGAGAGAATCTTTACAAACTCTTTAAATGGAGTACAAGACATCGTAAAGTTACTATTTATTCGTTCTTAGCTTTATTAACTATTTGTGCAGTACGATTTGCATTTTATGGTTCAGAATTTATTCCGAAGCTAAATGAAGGTGCAATTTATGTGAGAGCCACTTTGCCAAATAGCATTAATCTTGACGAATCGGTTCGATTAACTCAGGAAATGAAAGCCAAAATAAGGAAATTTGAAGAGGTTAAATTTGTCCTTTCGCAAACTGGAAGACCAAATGACGGAACAGATCCAACTGGGTTTTTCAATATTGAATTTCATATCGAATTAAAACATAAGGACGAATGGAAACACGATATCAGTAAAGATGAATTAATTGCCGAAATTAAAAAAATACTCGATGTATATCCTGGAATTGCATTTGGTTTTAGCCAGCCCATTCAGGATAATGTCGAAGAATATGTCGCTGGTGTAAAAAGTCCGCTTGCGATAAAGATTTTTGGTAATGACCTTTTTGAATTGGAAGAAATGGTCGCTAAAGTTGCAAATTCCATCAAAGACGTAAAAGGAATTGATGATATTAATGTGTATAAAAACATTGGTTTACCAGAATTAAGAATTCAGTTAGACGATGAAAAAATGGCGCGTTATGCTGTTACAACTGCCGATGCTCAAGCTGTAATTCGAATGACAATTGGAGGTCAAGCCGCAACCAAATTTTATGATGACGAAAAAATCTTTGACATTACACTACGTTTTGAGAAAGAATATCGTGACTCTAAAGAAAAAATTGAAGGCATTCTAATTCCTACTATGAATGGCAAAAAAGTGCCGTTAAAAGAAATTGCAACCGTAGAATATAAAACGGGTCCAACCTTTATTTATCGTGAAGGAAATAGCCGTTACATTGCCGTAGGATTTAATATACAAGGACGTGACCTAGGAAGTACCATTGAAGAAGCACAGAAAAAAGTAGTCGCCGAAGTAAAACTGCCGAAAGAAAATGTAATAAAATGGGCTGGAGAATTTGAAAGCAAAGAAAGAGCCTCTAAACAATTGGCTATGATTGTTCCTGTTGTTTTGGTTTTGATTTTATGTCTATTGTATTTCAACTTTGGTAATTTCAAGGACACTATGATTGCCGTAACAGCGATGCCTTATGCTTTTATTGGCGGATTCTTATCCCTTTGGGTAACAGGAACCGTTTTTGGAATCTCGGCTGGAATTGGATTTATCATTTTATTTGGAGTCAGCGCGATTGACAGTATTGTCCTCATTGGAATGATTCGAGAAAACATGCGCGCTGGAATGCATTTAAAAGACGCCATTTCTCATGGAATTTACAGTCGTATACGTCCAATTGTCATGATTGCCTTAATGGGATCTCTAGGATTGTTACCAGCAGCTTTATCAACAGGAATGGGGTCTGAAGTTCAAAAACCTCTTGCCATTATGATTGTGGGCGGATTAATAACCTGTATGATTCTTTCTTTAACGGTTTTACCACAAGTTTTTTATCTGGTTTATCGTAAAAAAGATACAAATACAGAATCGTAATCTTGCTTATTTATAAATTTACGAAAAGCACCTTTAAACAATAAGTATAAAGGTGCTTTTTCTAATATATCAAATTGGAAAAATACCTTATAACGATATATAATTTTTTTTTATCAACTACTGTGATAAAGAAACCAAAGAAAGCGATTAAAAACAAAATAACTTTCGTTTGACTTTATGTTTAATCGTTGCCACTACACACATTCTTAGAATGTCGCATTTAAAAATTTTGATTTGGTTTTAAAATGCGGAATTACAATTTACTTTAAGACAGCACTTCTTTAGTCGCTGTCCTTTTTTATTTAGCTTTTAAAAAACTTTTTTTTTATTCAAGGCTTTTGTACTTAGAAAAAAGCTTATTTTAATATAAAAAAAACTTTTAGGGGTAATATTAATAAAACACACGATTTTAAATTTACTGCTTCAAAGACAAATCAAATACCACATCTTATGCCACTAACAAAAAAAATTATCGAATTACTGTCCAAAAAATTCAATACCAATATTACTATTTTGGGCGATTATGAAAAAAGCAACAATACTTCAATTCTTGACAATGACAATGGGACAATCTTAGTTGTCTCAAATCGTGACCAGTTTTATTTCAAAGATCTGCATCGTAATCTCTGGCTCTCCGTTCTAGATCCCTTTCACATAGATGGAAAACAGTATTATCCTCAACTTGGAGATTCCTATACACTCAATCATGGAGTACAATATAGCTTTGCAACAAAAGAGGCAATTGTGGAAATGGCTTCTAATTATTTTGCAAAACATGCTGATTGATGCTATTCAGTAAGAAAACAATTTCTTTAAATACATAACAACTTTGCAAAATCTTATCGAACTTAGCGCTAAAAATCAAAAGCAAATGATTGAAATAAAGACGTTTGAACAAGCAGAAGATTTAAAGCATCCTAGACGTGTATTAAAATATGTCCTTCTTTTTTGTACATCTGGCGAAATAACGCTTTCGGTAGATGAAAACGAATATGTAATCACCAAAAATTCGGTCTTAACGATAACGTCTGGTCAAATTCATTTTATAAAAAACAGCAACAACGCAACCGGATTTGTTCTCGAATTTACCTATGATTTTTTCTGTAAAAATGATAATGATATCGAACTCATTTTTCATAATAGTTTGTTCTGTCATTTTGCAATGAATGAAGTGATAAAAGTAGATGACGACAAATTGGTGGTCGATGCTTTACAGCTTATTCAACAGGAAATTGCCCAAAAACCGTATCAATACCTCATCTCTATTCACTCTAGAATTCAATTGATTTTAATCGAAATCAATCGTTCTAAAATAAAATTGGGAGAAGAAATCTACAAACCAGACGCTTTGTTTCTTCATTTTTTAGAAGCTATTCGAGGGAATTTTGATAAAAATCTTTCGGTAAATGAAATTGCCAATTTAATCGGCACCACCGAAGCCAAATTAAACGAACTCTCTAAACTACATTGCAATAAAACAGCTCAAAATATCATTTTTGGATTAGTTATTTCTGAAGCAAAACGTTTGTTTACTTATGAGAAATTATCGGTAAAAGAAACCGCTTATGCTTTAGGTTTTAATGATCCTTTCTATTTTTCAAACTTCTTTAAAAAACACACCAATATTTCTCCGAAATCTTATAAGGAGAAAGTTGTTCAGCTGTAACGATTATTTTGTTGAACGCAGAAAATTGCTCGCAAAGTCGCAAAATTTTTTCTCATTTTATGCCATTTCGACGAAGGAGAAATCTTCGTCGAAATGACAAATAGTACGTTATATTAGTCAAAAGATTTTTTAGCTTCAAGCATAATTACATGTTTTTTCCAAGATTCTCTATTCTTTAAAAAGCACCACTGCTTGATCTTTGTATCTGATTAATTACTAATAAAATAGTTTATGAAAAGATATCAGAATTATGCCATTTTGCTTTTACGAATCGCAATGGCAATTGGATTTTTATCTACCGTTTCGAGTCGGTTGGGTTTGCTTGGGAAACAATCTTCAGGCTGGGGAAATTTTCTGGCTTACGCCGAACAAGTAAATTCTTTTTTACCTCAAAGTTTCATTCCGTCAATTGCAATTGCAAGCACTTTTCTGGAAACTTTATTTGCTACTTTATTACTTATTGGATATCAGACCAGAAAAGCTGCTCTCGGCGCTTCTATCTTAACTTTTCTATTTGCGATGGCAATGACTTATTCTTTCGGAATAAAAGATCCTCTTGATTATTCTGTATTTGTCTTTTCTATGGGTGCTTTTCTCTTAGCAACTGCCGACAAATACCGATGGAGTTTGGATGAATATCTTTTGAAAAATTAACTAATATAAATTGGAATACATATGGAAACTAAAATCACAAAAAGCAATGAATTAGAGTGGAAACCTCTTCAAGAAGAAGGTGTAAAAACAGACGGAATTTATGTTAAAGTATTACGCTTTGATGCTGCTACTAACCGTCCACCTACTTTTCTTTTAAAATTTGAGCCCGGCGCGTCGTACCCAAATCATGTACATCCAGCGGGTGAAGAAATTTATGTTCTGGAAGGCGAAGTACGCTCTGGAAAAGACGAACTAAAAGCAGGCGATTATTTATACATGCCTCCAGGAAGCACGCATTCTGTATTTTCTAGAACTGGCTGTACGCTTTTGTTTATGATTCCTGAAGAAGTTGTTGTATTGAAATAAATAAAATATTCGGCAGTCTCTTGTAAGAGCTACACAAATGTCTCTGACTTTACACAGCTCTTACAAAACATTTTTACCTCAAATCCTTTTTAATGACCAAATATTTCAAATCTGTTTTCCCTGCATTACTAATTCCGTGCTCAGCATTTGGCGGACAATAGAAACTTGTATTTGGACCGGCTGTAACGGTTTTTCCGTCAAGGAAGAATTCGGCGGTTCCTTCTAAAATATAGAAAAATTCTTCTTCAGGATGATGATGTGGCGCGTGTGTCGATTTTCCAGGTTCGACAATGCTCATTTTTAAAGTGTTTTCTTGAGTGAAATCTTTATTGGCAAACCAATATTGGTATCCGACTTTTGTTTTGGTAGCTTTTTCTAACTCAAAGTGATTGACACAATTTTCTATTGTGTATTGTGGCGATGCTGTTTCTTTTTTGGCTTCCTGAGAAAAGGTTTGCTGGAAAAATAAAACTGCAATTGTAGTTTTTAAGATAGTTAGCGTTTTCATTTTTTTTGTTGTAATGTTACGAAAAAATGCTTTTGATAAATTGAGATTAAAATAAAATTCTAATTTCATTGCATTTAATATCAAAAATAAAAATTACTTTTAAAAACGCTTCAAAAGCAACTTTTATACCTATTTATGATGAACCTATTCCAACTTAAAATAAAATCATACTTTTTATTTCTTATTACTTTAACTTTTACAAATTTCATATCCGCTCAGACATCAAAAGAAAAAAGCCAATCCATAATAGCAAAAGGTGCAGTTCTCACAAAACTATCAAGTCAATTCAGTTTTACAGAAGGACCTGCAGCTGATAAAAAAGGAAATATTTATTTTACAGATCAGCCTAATAATAGAATTATGAAATGGTCGGTTAAGGGCAAGCTTTCTGTTTTTATGGAAAATGCTGGAAGAGCTAACGGCTTGTATTTTGATCACGCAGGCAATCTTTTGGCTTGCGCCGATGAAAAAAATGAACTTTGGAAAATAGACAAAAACAAAAATCATACTGTATTACTAAACAACTTTGAAGGAAGAAGGCTGAATGGTCCTAATGATCTTTGGGTTGATCCAAAAGGCGGCATCTATTTTACAGACCCTTTTTACCAAAGAGATTACTGGACACATACCTCCAAAGAAATAGAGAAAGAATGCGTTTACTATTTATCTCCAGATAAATCCAAAATTATCAACGTTGAGAATGATCTTGTAAAGCCAAATGGCATTATTGGAACTTCGGATGGAAAAACCGTATTCGTTGCGGATATAGCAGGTAATAAAACATACTCTTATACAATCGAAAATAATGGTAGTTTAGATAAAAAAACGCTGTTTACTGAATCAGGTTCAGATGGAATGACAATAGACGAGTCGGGAAATATTTACTTATGCGGAAAAGGAGTTACCATATTCAATCCGAAAGGAGAAAAAATAGCTCATATTGATGTTCCTGAATCTTGGACAGCTAATGTTTGTTTTGGAGGAAAAAAATTTAAAACATTATTTATTACTGCTGGTAAAAGTGTTTATACGATAGAAATGAACGTTCGCGGAATGAAATAATCGATAAATCATCGATTTTATTATCGATTTTATTATCGATTTTTCACAATCTTATCATTTCGAGGAACGAGACCCGAGCGATAGCGAATAGGCGAAGCAAATCTTCACAAGTAGCTCGACAAAGATTATCGATTTAGATTGTGGAGTTTCTTGTGAAGATTTGCTTCGCCTATTCGCTATCGCTCGGGTCTCGTTCCTCGAAATGACAAACTTTGTGGTAAACTTTGACAAAGTTCTAATGAAAAAATTTATGTTCTCTCCTAGCCCCGATCGAAATGGCATCTTTTTGTGGTGGGGTTCACCACAAAAAATATAATGTAGAGCGGGACAAAACGTTCTTCAAAACGAAAAATGTCCTGCTTCTAAAAAATACTAAAAGCGAAAACCTCAATAAATTCAAGGCTTCCAAATCCATCTATGGAACAATAAGAAAATATTATGACAAAAATATTTTGAAATTCGAAAATCTGCCATACATTTGCCTAACAGTGTTAAACGATTTAATACTTGAATACAATGGCTAGCAAAGATCGAATTTTAAGACAAAAAGAAGAGACAAGGAACAATATCCTTGGCGCTGCTTATGATATCGTAAAAGAAGAAGGCTGGAATGGTTTGAGTATGCGTAAAATTGCCGACAGAATCGAATATACTGCTCCTATTATTTATGAATATTTCTCGAATAAAGAAGCAATTTTAGAAGAACTAACCGGCAAAGGTTTTGTCAAATTGACTAAAGAATTGCAAGTTGCAATAGATAAGTTTGAAAAACCCGAAGATCAATTAGAAGCCATGTGGATGACTTACTGGGACTTCGCTTTTACTAATACTGAAATGTATCAGTTAATGTTTGGTGTTCAAATGACGTGCTGTGCACAGCGATGTTCGGCTCAAGAAGGACCTTACAAATTATTTACTCAAGTGATTGCTGAAGTAATGAAAGACAGCAATCCGAGTCAAGATATCATAAAACAAAAGTACTTCACTTTCTTTTCTGTTATTCATGGCTTAATCGCCATTAACATCATTAACAAAAGTGATATTTTAGAAACAATTAATGCCCAAATTTTGAAAGATGCCATTGGTGGTATCATCAAATCAATACAATAATATTTTTTTCAATTTTTACTTAACGGTGTAAAATGATTTAATCGGATAATATAAAATCCTTTTTTTTATAACCTTCACTTAACACTGTTAGAAAATTTAATCAAGGTAATAAAACTCTTTTTTTAGACTTTTACTTAACAACGTTAGATAATTTAATGCCGATTTAAGAACACAGTTGAAAATCATTAAAGTATGGAAATTTGCGCTCATTTACTTAACAATGTTAGATAATTTAATTCAATTAAATATGAATCCCGAGAATTCCAGAATTCCAAAATTTTTTACCCGAGAAAATGTTCAACCAATTAAAACCACAATGAAAATGAAAAATGTAATTATAACCAGTTTTATTTTGGCATTAGTTTTAAGCGACTAGTGCCGATAAAAATCAGGCTCCTACTGCTCCACCTCCGCCGGTTTTACCAGTGTTGGCTATAACTAGTGCAAACACAATCACTGACTCTGAATATCCTGCTTCTATACAAGGAACTGTTGATGTTGAAATACGCCCACAAGTAAGCGGAAACCTTGACAGAATTTTTGTTGATGAAGGTGCTTACGTAAATAAAGGCCAAACGTTATTTAAAATCAATGAGCGTCCGTTTCGTGAGCAGTTAAACAACGCTTTGGCAAGTCTTCATGCAGCTGAAGCGGCTTTAATCAACGCCAACTTAGAAGTTGATAAATTGACTCCACTTGTTCAGAACAAAGTAGTTTCTGATTATCAGTTAAAAACAGCCAAAGCCTCTCAAAAAATTGTCGCTGCTAATATCGAGCAAGCAAAAGCAATGGTAGGTTCTGCTAAAATTAATTTAGGATACACAAATGTTACAGCTCCTGTTAGTGGTTACATTGGAAGATTGCCTAAAAAACAAGGAAGTTTAGTTTCTGCAACTGATGTTGAAGCCCTTACTACTTTATCTGATGTTCATGAAGTATTTGCTTATTTCTCTTTAGGTGAAACTGACTTCATCAACTTTAAAGAGCAATATGCTGGAAGTTCATTAGGTGATAAAATTAAAAAATTACCTCCTGTTACTTTGATTTTGGCTGATAATAGTGCTTATCCAAAAACAGGAAAAATCGATATGGTTGACGGTCAGTTTGATAAAACTACAGGCGCCATCACGATTAGAGCGACTTTCCCAAATGCTAACGGAATTTTACGTTCTGGAAACACAGGAAGAATCCGTTTAGGATTGAACCACAATGATGCGATTTTGGTTCCGCAAGCGGCTACTGTTGAAATGCAAGACAAAGTATTTGTTTTCACAGTTGGAAAAGATAACAAAGTAACCAAAATGCCAATTACCGTTGTAGGGAAAAGTGGTGCAAATTACTTAATTAAAGACGGTGTAAAATCTGGTGACCAAATCGTGTTGAGCGGTATTGACAAACTTCAGGACGGACAAGCGATTCAGCCTGAAAAATCAACTAAAGTTGCCGAAGTAACTAACAAAAAATAATTATAAAATCAAATGTTCAAAATATTTATACAAAGACCAGTACTTGCAACTGTTATCTCCATTTTATTGGTGATTCTGGGTGTACTTGGTTTAACTAAACTGCCTTTACAACAGTTTCCTGATATTGCGCCTCCATCAGTTTTGGTAACGGCGGTATATCCTGGAGCTAACGCAGAAACGGTTTTACGTTCTGTGGCACCTTCTCTAGAAGAGTCTATAAATGGTGTAGAAAACATGACTTATATGAGTTCTACTGCCAGTAACGATGGTACTTTGGCTATTACTGTTTTCTTTAAATTAGGAACAAACGCCGATCAAGTCGCAGTAAACGTACAAAACCGTGTCGCGCAGGCAACAAGCCAGCTTCCTGCAGAGGTTGTTCAGCAGGGTATTATTACAGCTAAACAGCAAAACAGTTTCATCATGGCAATTGGTATGTATACCGAAGATGAAGCTAAATATGATCAAACTTTTATTGCTAATTACGCTCAGATTAATATTATTCCCGAGTTGAAACGTATTCCGGGTGTAGGTTCTGCAAGTATTTTTGGTGGTGTAAAAGACTATTCTATGCGTGTCTGGTTAAATCCAACACAGATGTCTACTTACAAAGTAACGCCAAGCGAAGTTATGGTCTGCGATTCAGGACAAAAGTTTGGAAGCTGCACCAGGAAAATTTGGAGAAAGAAGTACGGAAGTTTTTGAATACGTAATTAAATACAAAGGAAAACTAACCAAACCTGAGGATTACCAAAATATTGCCATTCGTTCTAATCCTGATGGTTCTGTTCTTCGTTTAAAAGACGTTGCCAGAGTAGAGTTAGGTGCCTACTCTTACACCAGTTTAACACGTTTAAATGGTAAAAAAGGAATCGTAATTGGGGTTATTCAGTTAGCTGGATCAAATTCTAATGATATTCAGATTGCCATTAATAAAATGATGGAAAAAGCTTCTAAAGATTTTCCAACAGGCATTAAACACAATATTTTCTATAGTACAAAAGTATCTCTAGACCAATCAATCGAACAGGTTGAACATACCTTAGTTGAAGCTTTCATCTTAGTTTTCATCGTGGTATTTATCTTCCTGCAAGATTTTAGATCAACATTAATTCCGGCTATTGCTGTACCTGTAGCAATTTTAGGAACGTTCTTCTTCATGCAGTTATTCGGATTTTCGATCAACCTTTTAACGCTTTTCGCATTAATTCTGGCGATTGGTATTGTGGTCGATGATGCCATTGTGGTAGTCGAAGCGGTGCATGCGAAAATGGAGCATAAACGTTTGTCTCCAAAAATCGCAACCCATGAAGCAATGCACGAAATAACGGGTGCTATTATCTCGATTACGCTGGTAATGGTCGCTGTATTCCTGCCGGTTGGTTTTATGGAAGGCTCTACAGGAGTTTTCTATCGTCAGTTTGCCTTTACGATGGCAATTGCAATTGTAATTTCGGCTGTTAATGCCTTAACATTGAGTCCTGCTCTTGCGGCATTGTTCTTAAAAGACAATCACGGATCTCACGATCACGATGCACCGTATGAGAAAAAAGGATTTAAAGAAAAGTTCTTTAGCGCTTTCAATAGCAGTTTTGACTCGCTTACGAATCGTTATGTTGGCGGACTTAAATTCTTAATTAGAAGAAAATGGTTGAGTTTAGGAGGTTTGGCTTTAATCACATTAGCAACTGTGCTAATGGTTAAAACAACTCCATCTGGATTTATTCCAACAGAAGACCAAGGATTTATCGCAATCTCAGTAAATACGCCTTCTGGAACATCTCTTGACGGAACTCAAAAAGTAATGACTGAAGCTGAAAATACTTTAAGAGGTTTAGAATCTTCACGATTTGTAACAGCGGTTTCTGGTTTCAACTTATTAACAAATTCAACAAGTCCATCTGCTGCTGTAGTTTTCGTATTGCTAAAACCAAATGAAGATCGTGGTTCTCTTAAAAACATTGACGAAATCATGAATCAGGTTCGCGGTAAATTGGGTGAGATTTCTGGAGGAAGTTTCTTCGTATTCAGTTTCCCAACCGTTCCAGGATTTAGTAACGTTGAAGCTTTAGATTTGGTTCTTCAAGATAAAACTGGAGGAAAACTGGATAAATTCAGTGGTATTTCTCAAAATTTCATCGGCGAATTAATGAAACGTCCTGAAATTGCGGTTGCCTTTACAAGTTTTAAAGCTGATTATCCACAATTACAATTGGATATCAACGACGAAAAAGCGAATCAATTAGGTGTAAACGTAAAAGACATTTTACAGACTATGCAAGCTTATTTCGGTAGCGCGCAGGCATCAGATTTCAACCGATTTGGTAAATATTACCGTGTGGTCGTTCAAGCTGATATTGCCGATAGAGCAGATCCAACTGCAATTGATCGTGTATTCGTAAAAAATAAAACCGGCGAAATGGTGCCAATAAATACTTTAGTAAAACTGACTCGTATTTATGGTTCTGAAACCGCTTCTAGATATAATTTGTTTAACTCAATTTCTATTAATGCTATTCCAAAACCTGGATTTAGTTCTGGAGATGCCATTAAAGCAATTGAAGAGGTAGCAAAACAACAATTGCCTGCAGGTTACGGGTTTGAATTCTCGGGCCAAACGCGTGAAGAGATTTCTTCGGGAGGTCAATCGGCTACAATTTTCTTACTGTGTTTGATATTCATTTATTTCTTACTTGCTGCACAGTATGAGAGTTATATCCTTCCTCTAGCAGTTATTTTATCAATTCCTGCAGGTATTTTTGGAGTATTTGTGGCTATCGGTTTAACAGGAATCGAAAACAACATTTACGTACAAGTTGCACTTGTCATGCTGATTGGACTTCTCGCTAAAAATGCCATTTTGATTGTGGAATTTGCGAGCACAAAGAAGAAGATCTGGACAAGGTTTAATTGCGGCTTCAATTAGTGCGACAAAATTACGTCTGCGACCAATTATTATGACGTCTCTTGCCTTTGTGGTAGGTCTTGTGCCAATGATGAGCGCAAAAGGCCCATCGGCTCAAGGAAATCATTCGATTAGTATTGGAGCAGCGGGCGGAATGCTTTCTGGAGTAATTCTAGGATTATTTATTATCCCAGTATTATTCATTGTGTTCCAGCATTTACAAGAAAAATTCAGCGGAAAACCAATCGCTGTAGTTCACAACGAAGAAAAATAAAATATGGAAAACTATATAACGACAATCCTTGTTGCCATCATATTTGGCATCGGATACATATCATACAGAATCTCGAAAGATCTTGAAACTAGAAAAGATACTTGTACAGAAATCTAATAAAAAGACAATGAAAAATTATATAACCAAAATCGTGACCTTCGCCATTCTGATCACGACAATAATATCCTGTAAAGTCTCAAAGGATATTGAAACTCCTAAAGATGCATTTCCTGAAAATTTCAGGAATGCATCGGTTTCGAGTGATACAACAAGTATTGCCGATATTGAGTGGAAAAACTTCTTTGCAGAAAAAGATATTGTTGAATTGATTGACAGCGCGGTTGCTAGAAATAACGACCTGCTTATTGCAGAGAAAAACATCGAAATTGCGCAATACAGATTTACACAATCTAAATGGGGAAATGTTCCTCAAGTCAATTTATTTGTAAATGCCAATACAAGCAATCCTTCTGACAATAGTTTTACAGGAATGAACTTGAATCAGGCTTTAGGCGCTAAACATATTGATGATTATTCTGCTGGAGCTTCACTTTCTTGGGAAACTGATATTTGGGGAAAGATCAGAAACCAAAAGAAAGGAGCTTACGCAGGATATCTTCAATCTGCAGAAGTAAAAAAAGCATTGCAGACTAATATTGTTGCTAATGTTTCAAGAGGCTATTACAATCTATTGATGCTAGATGCTCAACTAAAAATTGCGCAACAAAACCTAAGATTAAACGACAGTACGACCAATATTATTAAGTTAAAATATGATGCTGGTCAAGTAACCACTTTAGCAATTCAACAGTCTGAAGCACAGAAATTAAACTCAGAACAATTGATTCCGTTATTGGAACAAAATATTGCTATTCAAGAAAATGCTTTAAGTGTTTTAACCGGTTCATTCCCAAATTCAAAACAAAGAACCATTCTTTTAAATTCAATTGAAATTAAAAGCAATCCAGCAATTGGAATTCCGTCTTCATTAGTAAGCAGAAGACCAGACGTAAAAAGTGCTGAATTAGCCCTTAAAGTTGCAAACGCAAATGTCGGTATCACAAAAGCGGATTTATACCCAGCTCTTAGAATTACGGCGCAAGGCGGTTTGAACTCTTTCGAAACGAGCAGCTGGTTCAATATTCCAGCTTCTCTATTCGGAACTGTTGCAGGTGGCATAACTCAACCTATTCTAAACAATAAAAGAGTTAGAACACAATATAATATCGCTGTAGCAGAAAGAGAAAAAGCAGTCTTAAGTTTTAGACAAGCAGTTTTGGTAGCTGTTAGCGAAGTTTCGGATGCTTTGGTAAAAGTGGAAAAATTACAGCAACAAGAAAAGTTCTTAAAAGAAAAAGTAAAAACGTTGCAGCGAGGCAATTAAAAATTCAAACTTGTTATTCCAAAACGGATTAGCAGAATATCTTGAAGTTTTAACTGCGCAAGCAAATCTTTTACAAAGCGAATTAGAATTAGCTGATCTTAAAAGACAGCAACTCACAGCCAATACAGATTTGTACCGCGCTCTAGGCGGAGGCTGGAAATAATACCCGTTACCCGTTAATTATTTATTTTTTGAGATGAAAACGCTGTGAGACCTTTGGGTTTCATGGCGTTTTTTGCTTTTTTAAATTTGCCACGAAGGCACTAAGACACGAAGATTTTTTTAAAGTCTCTCGCAGATTTTTCGGATTTTTTCTCATTTTATGTCTTCCTGAGCGAAGTCGGAGGATGCGCTTAGTTAGACACACTAGATAGATTAAGCATGTGTCCCTCGACTTCGCTCAGGAAGACAAATCTTTGTAGAATTTCTAGTGCGATTTCTCTTTCGTTTAAATAATAAAACAAAACTTATTTTTCTTACTTTTGCCAAACAAAACCCTATGTTTTCTAACCTTTACGCCACAATAACGAATTAAAAAAATTAAACTAATGAAAAAAATAGCATGCTTCACTCTTTTAGCTTTACTTTTTACAAATTGCAAACAAAACAATTCAGAGAAAGAATTAGAATCAGCTAAAACTCCGGCTGATACTGTTACCGTAGTCAAAGAAGAAATAAAAGAGGAGAATCCAGAAGAAGGAGATTGTAAAGACATAGAAGTAGAAATGGGATCTGGAAGAGAATGCATTCTAAAAGATACAGATATTAATGAGGTTTATCAAAACATCATTAAAAACAAAGAAGTAGATGAATCAGAGTATTATTTAACTACTCTTCCAACTGAAAAAAAATCTATTGAAGTAAACAAAGAAGGATTAATCTCTATTGATTATGAAATTTTTAAAGACAAAGTAGCTATTTCGATGAATTACGAAGGTGGTGTGACAGAAGTAACACTTGAAAAAATAAACAATACAGTTAAAAGAAGCATTTTTCATTATGCAGATTAAGCTCTAAAATGATTTGAATAACTTTTGATTAAACCGCTAAAAGCTCTGAGTTTTTAGCGGTTTTAAATTTTTTGTCGCTAAGGCTCGAAATGATCTATTTTTAAGTCTCTCGCAGATTATGCAGATTTATTCTCATTTTTGTCATTTCGACGAAGGAGAAATCTCCACAAGCAGCTCCGCAACGAGAATCAATCTTTGTAGAGTTTCTCGCGAAGATTTCTCCTTCGTCGAAATGACAAAATTGCGCTTATTTCTTTATTTTTGAATAGTAAATCTAGTGCCTTAAAATAAAAAAAACTTTGTGCCTTAGCGCCTTTGTGGCAAAACCAAACCAATCTATGACTTTCAACAAAGAAACATACCTCAACAATCTAAAATTATATTTCGAAAGTTACGCTCCTATCTCTGAACAGTCATGGAAATTGATTGAAGGCTTGACAGATTTTCAGACAATCAAAAAAGGAGAAATCCTACTAGAAAATGGGGAAATCTGCAAAAATATGTATTTTATTGCTAAAGGAATTTTACGAACTTTTATTACCGATGAGCAAGGAAATTTTTATAACAAAAACCTTTTTTTCGAAAACAGGCTTGCATGCTCTAAAGTTTCATCAATGCTGCAAACTCCCTCAGACTTTACGATCGAAGCTTTAGAAGACTGTATTTTAATCCAACTTAATTACAAAAAATACATTCAGTTGATTACCGAAAATGATGATCTTAAAAACTTCTACATTGCATACTTGGAAAAAAACTGGATTATCGAAAAAGAACAACGAGAAGTGGCGCTAGTAATGCAAAATGCAACCGAAAGATATCTTAATCTTCTTGAGACGCATCCAACAATCGCTGATCGTGTTCCTTTATTGCATATTGCTTCGCATTTGGGAATTACTCCAACACAGTTAAGCCGAATCAGAAAAAGTCTGGAAAAAGATATTTAAATCAACATATGTAAAGGTTTTTCAAGAAAGCTAGTTTTATCTTTGCTATAGATTTAAATTCGATATTCGAAAAAATGAAAAATACAGACCTTGTAAAAGATAATATTGACAATCTTACAACACTTTGGAGAACCGTTGCTACTCCTCTCCTTTCTTATCATAAAAACGATCCGTTTCAATTCAGTCAGATAAAAAACTCAGGTTGGCCAAATCGACTGTGGTTCAGAGAAGATATTACAGAAGAAAATCTGCCACAGATTCTTGAAATTATAGACCAAAATCCAGGGTTGATCATTCCGTATTGGGATATTTTCGGAAGCAATTCAAAAGAAGTTTTCGATAAAAACCAATTTCAAATACGAATTCAGCTAATGGCAATGGCTTTAAAACTGGGAAAAAAATTTCCTCTTGAAAAGAATCTGACTTTTAAGAGAGTTTTAAATGAAAATGATGCTAAAACATGGTCAGATATTTATCCGTTATCTTTTAGTTATGTAATTAGTAAAGAAACGCTGGTTCATAATTATGAAAATGTCCAATTCTATTTGGTTCATGTAGATGAGAGACCAATAGGAACGCTTACTCTTTTTCAAACAGGAAATGTTATGGGAATTCATGGTGTTGGAGTAATTCCAGAAATGCGCAAAAAAGGTTTAGCCGAAGAAATAATGAAGTTTGCCATCAACGAAGCCATTGACGCTGGTACTAAATATGCACATTTACAAGCTTCTCCTTTAGGAAAAGGCATTTATACAAGATTAGGCTTCGAAGATTTGTTTTTGATAACGAACTACTTTTTAAAACCCAATATTTAAAAATCAAAATTCCAATTTGCTTGCTTTACGGTTATTTTCTTTTAATTTTTCTCAAAGATTTCGCAGATTACCTTACTCTCATTTATGTCTTCCTGAGCGAAGTCGAAGGACACATGCTGAATCCATTAAGTATTTCTGCACTTAGTGTTAGTAATTCATAATTCATAACTCATAACTCATAACTCATAATTAATTCTGTCCAAAATGCCCCTAAAATAGTCGCAAATGTGTATTTCTTTAAAAGAAAAACATTATTAGATTTGTAATACATTAACTAATAACCTTTTAAACAAATACCCAATGAAAACAACAAAAATTATTTTTTGGACTACTACAATTCTTATTTTTTTATTTGAGGGCGTGATGCCAGCTTTAACTTCTCAATCAGAAATGGCTAAGGAAGGAATCAGACACTTAGGTTATCCTGAATATTTTGGAAATGCTTTAGTTGTGTTTAAAATTCTTGGAGTTTTAGCTTTAATTATTCCGCAAGTGCCAGGACGCATAAAAGAATGGGCTTATGCAGGATTTGCTTTTGACTTTATTTTTGCATCTATAAGTCACTTTGCTGTTGACGGAATAGGTTTTCAAGGTTTCTTTCCTCTAATCGTTTTTGCAATTTTAATAGCATCTTATGTAACATATCATAGAATACACCGTTATAAAAACATAGCGCTCTAAAAACCAAAACTTTATGATTGAAGTTTTTAAAACAAATGTTCAAGAAGAATCTCAATGCTCGATAATCATTGAGAAACTTCTTGAACATTATCCAAACAGCTCGATCAACTTCGATTTAGAAGATTGCGACAAAATACTGCGCATTCATGCACCTACCTTTTCTAATACAAAAATTATAGACATTGTTAATTCGCACGGTTACTTCTGCGAAGCACTTCCTTAAAAAATTAACACTTATCAAATACTTGATTTACAATATTTTAATATTTTTTATTGTATATTTGAAAGAGTATCATTTCCCCTAATTTCTATAAATTTAATTTCACAGATAATGCACTGAGGTTTTTAGCAAACCAATCGGTAAACACGAACTGTCGAATTTTCTATTTCTAAAATTAAAAAAAATGAAGAGCGCTATTCAAAATACCATACTTGAAACCTACAGTAAATTGCACGATTTAGTTTCTTCCTTTTCAAAAGAAGAAATCAATATTGTTCCGTTTGAAGGGAGCTGGACTGCTGGGCAAACCACTCAGCACATTATTCTGGCCTGCTCTGGCTTGACCATGCTTTTTGCAGGAAAAACAGAAAAAACAACCAGAGAACCCGATGAAAACGTAAAAACTCTTGATAATATATTTTTAGACTTCACTACCAAATACCAATCGCCCGAAAACATAAAGCCTCCTGATATTGAATATGAAAAAGGCACACTGCTGGCTTCCATCAAAAAAATACAAAATGATTTATTTGAAGCAGCAGAAACTTACGATTTAACATTGACTTGTTTAGATTCTAAAGTGCCTGGATTTGACTTTTTCACGATTTATGAATGGCTTCATTTTGCAATTGTGCATACGAAGAGACACACTCATCAGTTAAAATCGATTTATGAGCATATTAAAAAACAATAGATTAGTATTTAACTCAAAATTACTTTTATGAGATCAAAAGTTAGAACCATTATTTCATCTGGTTTAGTTGCAGGCACATTAGATATTACTGTCGCTATTTTGATTTATGCAGGAATACTACATAAAACAACAGCCGAAAAAATTTTACAATCTATTGCAAGTGGCATTTTTAAGAAAGAAGCTTATACAGGAGGATCAGAAATGACTCTCGTTGGGTTGGGACTTCATTTTCTAATTGCTTTTATTTTTGCCTGGTTTTATTTTAAGATTTTCCCATACATCCCTTTTTTCAAAATAAATACCTTATTATCTGGCATTTCTTATGGTTTCTTTATTTGGGTTGTAATGAATCTCTTGGTTCTTCCAATAGTATTTCCGGTTTTACCAGAGAAGAATTTAGATTTTCCGCTTTTGCTTTCTATTCTCATTGTAATTTGCTGTGTCGGAATTCCGATTGCTTTTATAACAAGAAAATATTATGCAAAATGGTATTAAATAAGGTACAAAGTTACAAAGGCTCAGAGTTGTAAAGGTTAAAAACTTTGAGCCTTTGAATCTTAAAAATTAAACTTTTCTTCTGCCAGTAATCAATGAAATAATAAACAGGACTAAAAAGATGAAGAATAAAATTTTTGCGATGCTTGCAGCTCCGCAGCAATTCCGCCAAAACCAAAAATCCCAGCTATAATAGCAAGAATTATAAATATAACTGTCCAACGTAACATAATATTGATTTTTTAAGTTCTTAATACGACTGTTTTATAAGCCTTTTTTGTCTATTTCAAAGTTCTTTTATTCCTACAAATCCTGTTAACTCTATACACTTAAATATTATCCCAATAAAACCAAACCAAAGCTAGACAACACGCCACTTTCACGATTATTTACCAGCCTTACAGAATTACCATGTTTATGCTTTTGAGTTAATTTTTTAATGGATTGCATTAATCATCGCTTCTAACTCAAAGTAATTTTAAATAAAATTTATACGCATAATGGAAGAAGCTAAAAAACATGGCGTCATTTTACAAAAAACAGATCGAACTTTTGAGGAATTAGGCGTTTTAAATCCTGCCATATATCAAGACGGAAATAATGTGCACATGTTTTACAGAGCGGCCAAAAAAGGAAACTTCTCTACTATTGGTTACTGTCGTTTTGAAGGACCGACAACTTTGGTAGAAAGACGTTCAAATCCGATTTTTCTTCCAGAATATATTTATGAAATTCATGGTGTCGAAGATCCCAGAATTACTAAAATAGATGATCTGTATTATATGACTTATGTTACTTATGATGGTCTAAATGCCTGTGGCGCTTTGGCTGTTTCTAAGGATTTGGTGAAATTTAAAAAGAAAGGAATTATTACACCAAGATTCATTCTAAACGAATTTACCAATCTTATTAGAAAGCATTTACAAAACCCCAGCATTGCAAGAATATTGGCGTTTAATACAGAGAGGAATTATCCGTTAACGGAAACAATGAAAGAACATTTGTATGTCTGGGATAAAAATGTAGTTCTTTTTCCGAAGAAGATAAATGGAAAATTTGTTGCTCTACACCGCTTATTTCCATCTATTCAAATTCTTACGTTTGAAAAGAAATCAGAATTAACAGAAGATTTTTGGAAAGAGTATTTAAAGAATCTTCCAGATCACATTGTAATGGAACCAAAATATGATCATGAAACTAGTCATATTGGTCCAGGAGCTCCTCCGATCGAAACGGCAGACGGATGGCTTTTAATTTATCATGTCGCCGAAAAAAGAGTAAAAGGTTTGGTTTATCATGCAGCTGCAGTTTTGCTGGATTTAGAAGATCCAAAAAAAGTAATTGGAAGATTACCAAAACCCATTATTACTCCATCCGAATATTATGAAAGACATGGTTATGTCAATTACGTAGTTTTCCCCACAGGAACTGCCATTTTTGACGGCCAACTATATATTTATTATGGCGCTGCCGATGATGAGATTGCGGTGGCATCTTTGAACCTGAGCGAGTTATTAACCGAGCTAAAAAAGAATCCTCATGAAGACAATATCAAATAAATCAAAAATCGTTTTTTTATCTACTTTTCCGCCAACGCAATGCGGCATAGCAACTTATACTCAAGATACCATCAAAGGAATTACAGATGTTTATGGTAAATCTATAAAATGCGAAATATGCGAACTGGTTACAGAGCCTATTGAAGAACCAACGCAAGCTTTTACCTTAAACACAAAAAATAGAGCAGAATATGCTAAAGTAGCAGAAGAAATCAATAACGATGAAACTGTGAAATTAGTTCATATTCAGCATGAATTTGGTTTGTTTTCAGGAAATTATGGAGATCATCTTTTAGATTTTTTAAATGTTATTAAAGCCCCTGTCACTTTTACTTTTCACAGCGTAATTCCAAATCCGAATGACGAATTGAGAACCTTTGTGAGACTGCTGTTAAGCTACAGCAATTCGGTTTTTGTAATGACCAATAAATCAAAAGAAATTCTAATCAACGACTACGACATCAATGAAGAAATAATTACTTGCGTACCTCATGGAACCCACATTGTAATATATGAAACTCCAAAACAGGCAAAAGAAAAATTAAACATTGAAGATCGATTAGTGCTTTCTACTTTCGGACTTTTGGGCGAAGGTAAAAATATAGAAACAGGCTTACAGGCTTTACCAAAAATTATCGAAAAGGCGCCAAATGCTTTATATCTAATCATTGGCAAAACGCATCCAAACTTAATCAAAGATGGTGTTGATGCTTATCGTGACAAATTAGAAGGTATCGTTAAAGAATTAAACCTGCAGGACAATGTTCGATTTATCAATCAATATTTAGATACCGATGAACTTTTAGAATATTTAAAAGCGACAGATATTTATATGTTTACCTCAAAAGATCCCAATCAGGCAGTGAGCGGCACTTTTGCTTATGCTATGAGTTGTGCGTGTCCAATTGTGGCTTCTAAAATTCCGCATACAAGAGAAGTATTAACTTCAGATTCTGGAATTTTGTGTGATATTGGAAATTCTGATCAATTTGCGGAAGCAGCCATTAAATTAATCGAAGATGAAAATTTAAGACATGAAATGGGTATTAGTTCATTTACAAAAATGAGAGCTTCTTCATGGGAAAATGTTGGAATTACTCAAATGAATACTTATCAAAAACTGATTAAAAATCCATCCGAAATTAAATACAGCTATCCTCCTATCCAGTTAAAACATATCAAAAAACTAACTACCGAATTAGGAATTATTCAGTTCAGTAAAATTTCTATTCCAGATCTAGATTCAGGATATACTTTAGATGATAATGCAAGAGCTTTAATTGCGTTTTGCATGCATTATAAACTGACTCAGGACAAAGATGATCTAGCATATATTTTAATCTATTTAGATTTTATTCAACGTTGCCAAAAACCAAAAGGAGATTTTATCAATTATGTCGATCAGGAAAACCGCGAGCATATTGAGCAAAATGCCGAAGTAAATTTAGAAGATTCAAATGCCAGAGCTATTTGGGCTTTAGGAACTGTCGTTTCAATGTCAGACATTCTGCCTGAAGCAATTACCAAAAAAGCTACAAGATGTTTATTGAATTCTTTAAAATGGGCAGAAAATATTCAGTCGCCACGTTCAATTGGTTTTGCGACAAAAGGTTTGTATTTATACCATTCAACCATTCCGAATTTGTACGTTGCCGCGATTATCAATAAACTAAATGCAAAATTGCTGGCCAACTACGAAGATACCGCAACAGAAGACTGGCAATGGTTTGAAAATTATCTGACTTACGGAAACAGCATTCTGCCAGAATCTATGCTTTACGCTTATTTAATTACCAATAAACCGGTTTACAAAAAAGTAGCATTAGATTCTTTAGATTTCCTAATTTCTAAAACTTTCAAAGAAGGAACTTTCAAAGCCATTTCGAACCAAAGCTGGCATCATAAAGGTTCTGAGCCACATGAATATGGAGAACAGCCAATTGATGTTACATACACCATTCAGAGTTTAAATGCTTTTTATAATGCCTTTAAAACTCCAGAATATAAAAAGAAAATGAAAGTCGCATTTAATTGGTTCTTAGGTAAAAATCATTTGAACCAAATTATGTATAATCCTGTAAGCGGCGGCGGTTACGACGGACTTGAGAAACACAATGTAAACTTAAATCAAGGTGCAGAATCTACTGTTTGTTATCTGACTGCAAGATTATTAATGGAAAAACTAGCCATGTCACAATCACGCGTTATTCCGTTACTAAAATCTCGAAGCGGTATCGCCATAAATTTATAAGAAAAGATATTGAAGCTAACCAAATACTTCACTTTTTTAAACCCTGAAAATCCCTTTCTTAATGAAAGGGATTTTTTGTTTATAAAAAAAATAACAAAATAAATTTGCCTACCTACTAATAGGTAGTATCTTTGTCAAAAAAATTACTGCTATGACAACAAAAGAAAATATTATTGATAAAGCAGATCAACTTATTCGAGACAAGGGCTATAATGCGTTTAGTTTTAAAGATATTTCAAATGATATAGGCATAAAGACCGCTTCTATTCACTATCATTTCCCTACAAAATCAGATCTTGGGGTAGCAACTATTAAAGAACATATTGCCCGATATGAAACTTTAAAGGAAAAGGTTGCTAACGAATCACCATTGATACAACTTGAATCCTTTCTTGCTATACATACAAAAATTAAGCATGACAATAAAGTATGCATTGTTGGCTCACTGGCAACAGACTTAAATACACTAGACCAATCAATAAAAGAAGAACTAAAGATATTTGCCAAATTGGTAATTGACTGGCTGACTGAAGTGCTAACGGAAGGAAAAGAACAGAAAATATTTGATTTTCAAACTTCGGCACGAACAAAAGCATTAATGATAATTACGAATATGGTAGCAATAGTCCAACTTTCAAGACTTACAAACGATGACGATTTTGAGTTGGTAAAAGAAACAATATTAACAGAATTAAGACCTAAATAACAATGAAAAGAGTTGTAATAACAGGATTAGGAGCAGTAACTCCTATTGGAAATAGCGTTGAGGAATATTGGAATTCATTAATTAACGGAATCAGCGGTGCCGCTCCAATAACAAGATTTGACACCACACATTTTAAAACCAAATTTGCCTGCGAAGTTAAAAACTTTGATTCGCAGCATTTATTTGAAAAAAATGAAATTAGAAAATACGATCTTTTTACTCAATACGCTTTACATGCAGCAGACGAAGCTGTAAAAAATGCTAATATTGATTTTGACACCTTAAATAAAAATCGAATTGGTGTAATATGGGGATGCGGCGATGGCGGTATTTCTACTTTTGAAGAACAAATCGGAGAATATATCAAAGGAAATGGCACGCCAAGATTTAGTCCGTTTTTCATACCAAAAAGAATTGTCAACATAGCTTCTGGAGTTATTTCTATTAAATATGGACTTCGAGGAGTCAACTATACCACAGCTGCTGCTTGTTCTGCGAGTAATACTTCCATTATAGATGCATTCAATTACATTCGCTGGGGCAAAGCAGATATGATTATCAGCGGTGGTTCTGAGGCTTCAGTTTCAGAATCTTCAATTGGCGGTTTTAATGCATCAAAAGCATTATCGACATTAAATGATGATTGTACAAAGGCTTCACGTCCTTTTGATTCAACAAGAGACGGATTTGTTTTAGGCGAAGGAGCTGGTGTTGTTATTCTGGAAAGCTATGAACATGCTATAAAACGAAATGCAGTAATTCTAGCCGAAATTGTTGGAGGCGGATTAGCTGCAGATGCCTATCATTTAACAGGAACTCATCCTGAAGGAGAAGGAGCTGTTTTAGGAATGGAACTTGCTCTTGAAGAAGCTGGAATCACTCCAGATAAAATTGACTACATTAATGCTCATGCTACTTCTACTCCAACTGGCGATTTAAGCGAGCTTAAAGCTGTAGAGAAAGTATTTGGAATAAATCCGAATGCAAATATAAGCGCAACAAAGTCAATGACAGGACATTTACTTGGCGGTGCAGGAGCTATAGAAGCGATTGTCTGTATAAAAGCTGTTCAAGAAAATATTGTACCGCCAACCATAAACACTCAAAATGTTGAACAGAATTTTGCAGATAAATTTAATCTCACTCTCGGAAAAGCACAATCGAGAATAGTTAACTACGCTATGAGCAATACATTTGGTTTTGGCGGACATGTAGCAAGTTCAATATTTAAGAAGTTTACCGAATAAATGTCATAGTCTAATACTTGACGATTATAAAAATCCCTTTCTATTGGAAAGGGATTTTTTGTTTGCGGTCAGTAACGTCAAACTGTTTTAATTATTGTGAGTTTATGAAAATTATATAAGGTCGCTAAAAAGTTGTGTAATATATTTTAACAAGTATTGAGCTAACTTTCCTATATAATTTAATGATTTGAAAAAAATGTTAAATAATTGATTTTCAATTCACATCATTCACCTTAAAAACAGAACATTTTGATCCTTGCTATTAAAAATACATTCGCCGAAATTGGAGAAACCACAATATTCGCCAAAAGGTTTTTTAAGGAGGTTTTTATTCCGCCTTATGAAACTCGAGAGTTCCTAAAACAATGTTATGTTATAGGATACAAATCTCTGCCATTGGTTGCTATCACCGGTTTTATTATGGGCTTGGTGCTTACGCTTCAATCTCGTCCGACTTTGGTAAAATTTGGAGCAGAATCTTGGCTTCCGGGAATGGTGGCGCTTTCGCTGATTAGAGAAATTGCTCCTGTAATTACAGCATTGATTTGTGCAGGAAAAATTTCGTCAGGAATTGGTGCCGAATTAGGATCTATGAAAGTAACTGAACAAATTGATGCTATGGAAGTTTCAGCTGTAAATCCATATAACTATTTAGTGGTAACTAGAGTTTTAGCCTGTACTCTGATGGTTCCTATCCTAGTATTTTTTGCTGATGCGATTGGAATCATTGGCGGATATGTTGGAATAAACATTCACGGAGATGTCAATTTTTACCGTTTTCTAACTCAGATCATTCAATCCTTAGAATTTCTAGATCTCTTTCCAGCAACAATAAAGACTTTCTTCTTTGGATTTATTATTGGAATTATTGGCTGTTTTAAAGGTTTTAATGCTTCTAACGGAACAGAAAGTGTAGGACGAGCAACAAATTCTGCAGTAGTTACAGCATCATTAAGCATTTTTATAATTGATATGGTTGCTGTTCAAATAACCGATTTATTCTTTTAAAATGATGAAGGAAAAATTACATAAAGAACCTAAAACGAAAGAAAAAGATCTGACTCCGATTATTGAGATTAAAGATCTGCACAAAACTTTTGGAAAAGATAATGCCGTTTTAAAAGGCGTAAATCTCACTTTGAATAAAGGTGAAGATTTGGTGGTTTTAGGACGTTCAGGCTCTGGGAAATCCGTCACGATAAAATGCATTGTTGGATTAATTGAACCAGACAAAGGCGAAATCAAAGTTTTTAATGAAAACGTTCTTAATATCTCAAAAAGCGAGCTGAATGAAATTAGAGTCCGAATCGGATTTTTGTTCCAAAGCGGAGCACTTTACGATTCGATGTCCGTTAGAGAAAATCTCGCTTTTACATTGACTAAACACAAACGCGATCTAAGCAGTGATGAAGTTGAAAACGAAGTAATGGAAGCATTAGAAAATGTAGGTCTTGCCGAAGCAGTTGACAAAATGCCTTCTGAGCTTTCGGGCGGAATGAAAAAAGAATTGGTCTGGCAAGAACTTTAATCTTAAAACCAGAAATCATTTTATACGACGAACCTACAACTGGACTAGACACCATAACCTCTCGAGAAATTAGCGAATTGATATTGGACATTAAACACAAACAAAAAACCTCTTCGATCATTATCACTCACGATATGGCCTGCGCAAAAATGACTGCCGATCGAATTGTAGTTTTAAAAGACGGAGTTATTCATGCCGAAGGAACATACGAAGAATTAGAAAAAGACGAAGACGAATGGGTACGCTCATTTTTTGAATAAGCAAAATAAATAATAGAAATCATGAAAAAGGAATCTGGATATACTTGGAAGCTAGGAATGTTTGTAACGATAGGTTTACTGCTTTTTATAATGGCTGTATATTTCATAGGAAAACAGCAGAATCTTTTTGGCTCTACTTTTCACATTAGCTCTCAATTTAAAACGGTGAGCGGTTTAGAAGTCGGAAACAATGTTCGTTTTTCTGGAATTAATGTTGGCACAGTAGAGCAAATTCAGTTAAAAAATGACTCTATTGTTAGGGTAGTTTTGGTAATGAAAGAAGAGGTTCGAAAATTTATTAAAACAGATGCCACAGCCAGTATCGGTTCTGATGGTTTAATGGGCGACAAAGTGCTAACTATTTCTCCTGGCAACAAATCTCAAAAAATGATTGAAGACAACGGACAGATCGCTTCTATTGACGGAATTGAAATGCAGGACATCATGAAAAGCGTAAAGAAAAGCGTAGACAATATTGGCGTGATTTCAGACGAAATAGCCATTTTCAGCCACAGCATGAACAACGGAAACGGAGCTTTGGCAAGACTGGTTAAAGATGATAAAATGGCAAACAGCGTTTCCAACACACTTTCTAATCTAGAAACAGGAACAAAAGGTTTCAGCGAAAATATGGAAGCCGCAAAAAGCAATTTCCTATTTAGAGGCTACTTCAAGAAAAAAGAAAAGGAGAAAAAGGAAAAGCAAGAAGAAAGAAAAGAGAAACAAGAAGAAGCTAAAAAAGAAAAGGAAGAGAAGAAAGAGGCAAAAAAAGAGAAGCAAGACGAACAAAAGAAAGAGGAACAGCAAAAACAGGAAGAAGCTAAAAAAGCTGAAACTGAGAAAAAGTAAATATGTGTTAAATCTAAAATTCCAAATTCCAATTCTCACTTTATGTCATTTGAGCGAAATCGAAGGACACGCCCTTTAGAACACACAGAATAGATTAAGCATGCGATCCTTCGACTCCGCTCAGGAGGACAAATTAAAAATCCAGCATATCACAATTCACAACTCACAACTCACAATTCACAATTCACAATTAAAAAAAGTATATGCCTAGTTCATTCAAACATACCGCCTTAAAAGTTTTAAAAATTACTGGAATTACGATTGCGGTAATTTTGTTTTTGCTGTTTATTATTCCGTTGCTATTTCCTGGAAAAATTGCTTCGGAAGTGAAGAAAATTGCCAATGAACGTCTGGATACCAAATTGGAATTTACTAAATCTAAACTTTCGTTTTTTACACATTTTCCTTCATTGACCGTTTCGTTAGACGATTTGTCTTTAACGGGATCTAAGCCATTCAGCAATGATACTTTATTAAAAGCAGATCAAGTTGCTTTTGGAATTGATATTAAAAGACTGCTTTTTGATAATGAAGTTAAAATCAATAAACTTTATGTTTCTGATGCTTTAATCAATGTAATGGTTAACGAAAAAGGTCAGGCTAATTATAATATTTATGTTGCTCCAGAAGATAGAAAAAATGAGAAAGAAGATCCAAATGCTCCAGAAGAAGGAACAGCAATTCGATTAGAACGCATTGATTTACAAAACTGTCATGTAAAATATAATGATCGTTCCGCAAAGATTCTGGTCGATGCAAAAGGCTTTAATTATATTGGAAAAGGAAATTTGAGCGATGATATTTTTGATCTTGCAACCGATGCTAAAATCGATAATCTTGATTTCTATTATGACCGAACTGGTTATTTAAGACGAAAAAAAGTGAGTGCCGATTTAATTACCCGAATCAATACGCATGCGCTTACTTTTATTCTGCAGAAAAACGAACTTCACATTAATAAATTGCCCTTAAAATTTACGGGAATATTTAGCATTTTAAGAGATGGCTATAAAATCAATATCAAGGCAGCTTCAGAAAATACCACTGTAAAAGATTTACTTTCTGTAATGCCTCCTGAATATTTGACTTGGTTAGAAAAAACAGAAATTTCAGGAAGAAGCGATTTACTGCTTACTTTCAAAGGAGATTATAATGTCTCGAAAAAACAAAAACCAAACTTAGCTTTCAATTTAAAAATTAATGAAGGTTCGGTAAATTATAAAAATGCGCCGGTTCCTTTAACCGATTTTCAAATGGATTTGAATGCGATGCTTCCGTCTTTGGACACCGAACAATTGCTCGTTAATTTGAGAACCTTGAAATTTAAAGTAGGCGAAAAAGATTATTTTAATGCTTATCTGCACAGTAAAGGTTTAAGCGAAATGTCGATTAATGCAAGTATAAAAGGTGCATTGGATCTTGCTGTTGTTGACGCCGCATTAGGATTGGAAAATATTGATTTAAAAGGAATTTTAAAAACCGATATTCAGGCTCGAGGAGTTTTTAGCACTTCAAAAAAATTATTTCCTAAAACGATTGGCGGTATTTCTTTAAGAAACGGATGGCTGAAAACGAAATATTATCCAAATCCTATTACCAATATTACTTTTATAGCCAATATGCTAAATAAAGCGGGAACTTATCAGGATTTGATTGTTGCCGTAGCGCCTGCTTCTTTTGTTTTTGAAGGAAACCCTGTTTATGTAAATGCTACATTGTCTGATTTTAGCGATTTAGCTTATAATGCCAAAATTAAAGGCGAACTGAATGTGGGCAGAATCTATCAGGTATTCTCTCAAAAAGGTCTTGATTTGACTGGTTACGCCAAAGCTGATCTTTCATTAAAAGGAAAACAAAGTTATGCCACAACTGGCCAATATGATAAACTCGATAACAAAGGGACTTTATTGCTAAAAAATATAAAAGCAACATCTGAATTGTTTCCTAAAGCTTTCTTTATCAAAGAAGGACATTTCCGTTTTCAGAATGAGAAAATGTGGTTTGAGAAATTTAATGCTTCGTACGGAAAATCAGATTTTGATATTAATGGTTATCTCTTAAATACGATCAATTACTTTTTAGAATCGAAAGGGACTTTGAGCGGAAACTTCAACCTAAAATCAAAACTAATTAATGTTGATGAATTTATGGCGCTTGAAGACGGCGAAAACAAGGATCGAAACCTAGAAGTAGAATATGCCAAAGAAGATCACCCAAAAATGAGCGGTGTTGTCATTATTCCAAAAAACCTAAATGTAAATTTAGATGCCAGCGCAGACAAAATAGAGTATAACAAATTGGTTTTTAACAAATTAAACGGAAAAATAGGGATAAAAAAAGAAGGATTTTACTTAGAAAACATTACCTTTAATATCATCGATTGTGTTTTAGGAATTAATGCATTATACAAAGACGAATCTCCAACTTCGGCACATTTTGATGCTCATTTTACAGCAAAAGATTTTGATGTTCAAAGAGCATACAAAGAAATTCCGATGTTTCATGACATGGTTACTGCTGCTGAAAAAGCGCACGGAATAGTTTCTGTTGACTACAGTGTAAAAGGAGATTTGAACGGAAATATGGGACCAATTTATGAATCGATGCAAGGCGGAGGAACAATAAATTTGCGTGATGTAAAAATTAAAGGTCTCAAACTTTTTGACGGAATTAGCTCTAAAACAGGACAAAGCGGTTTGGACAATCCCGATATGAAAGGAATTGAAATTAAATCGACTATCGACAAAAACCTTATAAAAATTGAGCCATTTACTTTTAATGTAGCCAGCTTTAGGCCAACCATTAAAGGAACTACAAGCTTTGACGGACTTTTGGATCTTAGAATGCGCTTAGGACTTCCGCTTTTCGGAATCATAGGTTTTCCAATTGTAATTACTGGAACGCATGAAGCTCCCAAAATTAAAATATTCAGTAAAACTGGGCAGGAAATTAATCCTGCCGTTTATGATGAAAAAAACAATAAAGTAATTCGAAAAGAAAAAGTCAGCAAACCCAAAACAAAATAATAATGAATTCTATATCTCAACATAAAAGCGGCGCTTTCGAAAAGTTTGCTTCTAAAGTTTCAAAAGCTGCCGGAAGCACACCAGCCTTTATTGGAGCTCTTTTTCTTGTTATCGCATGGGCTGCTTCGGGACCAATTTTCGATTATTCCGAAACTTGGCAATTGGTTATTAATACAGGTACAACAATCATTACTTTTTTGATGGTTTTCTTAATTCAAAAAGCGCAAAATAAAGATTCGCTTGCTATTCAATTAAAACTAAACGAATTAGTGGCATCCAACGATTTATCGAGCAATAGTCTTGTTGATATAGAAAACATGACTGAAGAAGAAATGATCATTATTCAGAAATATTACCATCACCTTAGCAAATTGGCAAAAAAAGACATCACTATAAGAACATCTCACTCTATTGCGGAAGCAGAAGAAGTTCATAGCCGTAAAAAAGAAAAAAATAATAAACCAAATAATACTAAAAAACCTGCCAAAAGCACCACTAAAAAAATAACCAAAAAATGAAACTGAGCTCTACTGAAACCTATTGGCCTTTAAAAAATGCCATAAAACAAAGTTACCCTTCAATAGATTCTGATATCCATACCGACATTTTAATCATCGGTGGTGGCATAACAGGAGCTTTAACAGCATATAAATTATTAAATGAAGGAAAAAAAATTGTTCTTGTAGACCGTCGCGATGTCTGCGGTGGAAGCACTTCAGGCAGTACGGCCTTATTACAGTACGAAATTGATGTTCCGTTGCATCAACTAATAAAACTTCGTGGTGCTAGATGTGCTATAGATAGTTATCAAAACGGAAAAAAAGCCATTTTTGATCTTCGAAACATAATTGATACTGTTGGTTGCGATTGTGGTTTCGAGTTTAAAAAAAGTGTTTATTTCACTACTTTAAAAAAAGATGTTCCCTATTTAAAAAATGAATTCAAAGCCAGAAAACAGCATGGTTTTGAAATAAGCTGGTTGAGCAGATCTGAATTGCAAAAAATGGGATTGAATGCAATTGCTGGGGTAGAATCTAAAACAGCCGCTGTTATGGATCCTTTTAAACTGGCAACCGATCTTTTATTTCATTGCCATGAAAAGGGAATGCAAATTTTTGACCGAACTAACATTGCTTCCATTCAGCATCAAAAAGGCAGAATTCTTGCCACTACAGATTCCAAACATACTATTACTGCCGATCACATCATACATTGCACCGGTTATGAAAGCACAGAAACTTTAAAAGAAAAAGTAGTCGATTTAAAAAGTACTTATGTTATCACTTCTGAAAGTCAGTCTGATCTTCCAGAGCATTTTAAAAACACTATTTTTTGGGATACCGCTTCTCCATATCATTACATTCGAACTACAGAAGATAATCGTATCATAATGGGCGGCGGCGATGAGGATTTTAAGGATACAACAAAACGAGATAAATTGCTTCCTAAAAAAGAAGCGTATCTTTTAAAGCAATTTTTTAAAAGGTTTCCAGATTTAGATTTTAAAATTGACTATTCTTGGGCAGGCACTTTTGGAGAAACCAAAGATGGTCTTCCTTACTTTGGAAAACCTAATCCGAGAAAAAATGAACATTATATTCTAGGCTTCGGAGGAAACGGAATTACTTTCAGTGTAATCGGAATGAATTCAATCCTGGATTCTCTCAATAACAAAAAAAATACAGATTTAGATTATTATCGATTTGGAAGATAGAAAAGATTCTAAGATACTGAGATACTAAGGTTCTAAGTTTTTTTCTTAGAGTCTTAGTATCTTAGAACCTTAGCAACTTAATTACAAATAATCTTGTCTTATAGGTGTAAATACATCTACAACTTCTCCTGGTTCTATAATTTCTATAGAATGTTCAATATTTGCAGGAATTGAATAAGTATCTCCCACATTTAATAAAAATTCTTTTCCTTCAAATCTTAGTTTGTAGGCTCCTGAAATAACATAACCACTTTGTTCATTTGAATGTTTATGGAATGGCACGGAATCAGTTGATTTATATAACATTTTTGTCACCATAGAATCTTTCCCTATTGAAAGTACTACAAAATCAACTCCTAAAAATTGTCTTGAAACAGCATTTTCTTTTTTTACAACATTTTTCATTGTTCTTTATTTAATTATTAATTCCATCTGAATATTACATCTTTTGTACGGAGTTTCAAGACCGAAAACTTTTTCGAAGCCTAATTTATAATATAGGTTTATTGCAGGTTTTAAGATTGTATTACTCTCTAAATATATTTTTTTTGCTCCTAGTTCTTTTGCTTTTTCGGCAATTGCTTTTCCTAAAAGCCAACCAATACTTTTTCCTTGTGCTTTTGGAGAAACGGCCATTTTTGCCATTTCAAAATCATATTCGGAATTGTTCATTTTAATCAAAGCACAAACTCCTACAGGTTCATTTTCATATAAAGCCACAAGAATTTTTCCTCCTTTTTTCAAGATATAATCTTCAGGATTATCCAACGCTTTATAATCGGCTTCTTCCATTTCAAAATATTTCGAGATCCACTCTACATTCAATTCTCTAAAAGCTTGCTGATATTCTGGTTTATATTCTACAATTTTTACATCTTTGCTTTCTCTTTTTTCTTTTGTTCGCTAACTCTTTTTATTAAAGATTTTTGCTCTAGTAAAAACTCCCATTCTTCCAATGCTGCCCACAAATTATGCTTGCTTTCAGTAATTATCCCTTCAATTGCAACATCAATATCTTCTAGCTGCTTGCTTGATTTTCTTCGAAATTAAAATTCCTTTTTCAGTAAGTGCTACATTATTCTTACGTTTATCATCTGTTTTTGCGCTTTCTTGAATTAATCCTGCACCAATCATTTCCTGAATGATTTTGCTGACAGAAGGCTGAGAATGACCAATTTCATTGGCAATTTCAGTAATGGTTATTTCACGTTCTTCTGCCAATGTATAAAATACAGGAAACCACTTCGGCACAAAATCAACTCCATACAATTCATATATTTTGGCAACATCATCGGTAACAATAGCAGTCATTAAACGTAAACGGCTTCCTAACGCCGCTTTTCCAACTTTATCAAAAAATTCCATAAACAAATAATTAATTATATAACTAGTTATACAAATGTATGAATTTTTTAGATACTAAGAAACTAAGGTTCTAAGATTCTAAGTTTTTTTTGAAAACTATAGAATCTTAGAACCTTATTGTGTATATAATGTGCTTTAGAGCTAGCGACAGTACTTTTTTTGAGATACTAAGTTGCTAAGATTCTGAGCTTTTCCAAAAACCTTAGAATCTTAGCGACTTAAAATATAATTATGCTTTTGAGCTAGCGACAGTTTTTTTATGATAAACCATCAAGTTCTCTCAAAAAAACTTAGAACCTCAGAATCTTAGCAACTCCAGCCGCTAGGCCGTAATAGCCAAAGAATTCAAATTAAACTTATACTCTTTTGGGCTGCAGTTAAATTTTTGTTTAAATATTTTAGAGAAATAACTTCTGCTGGTGAAACCAATGCAATACACTATTTCTGAAATATTTAGATCGGATGTTCTGATTAGGATTTCGGCTTTAAGAACACGCATGTGTGTAATATAATCGTTGACAGTACGATTGTGAATCATTTTAAAACCTTCTTGAAGTTTGTTTGGCGATAATCCAGATTTTTTACTCAAAGATTTGATTGAAAAGGCTTCTTCTGGACTTGTTTTTATGAATTCTGAAAGCTCTTTTATTTCTTCCATTTCTCGCAAAGTCAATCCGTTTGATTCATTTGCAAAAGCATACAAATCATCAGAGTGCTGTTGTATTTCCATTGCAAGAATAATTCTCATTATTCCTTCTTTCAACAAATTTCTAACAATTCCTTTTTGTGTAATAGAATTAAGCTGTTCTATTTTTTCTGCAATCTGCAAATTATACGATCCTATATAAAAGAAATCTGTTACTTGATTATTCTCAAAAAAAGTATCTTTTACTTGCTGACTTAAAGAATGGGCTTTATTGGCATCATCAATCTCAGTTCCGACAATAATTAAGGTGAGTTTTGTTTTTTTTCCTTTCTCAAAAAATAATACATTATCTTGATTTTCTTTTGATGTTACTATTGCAGTCTGAAAGGTTTTCAATTTTCGCTCTTCTCCATTTAACCCAAAACTATGCGAAAGATTACCTTTAGAACAATATGCAAAATAAATAGGTGACGATTTTACATTTAGAAAATCTAGTCTGACATCTCCAGAAAATGTCATATCAAACTGAACGTATGAGATATTATCATTAAAGGAAGCTCCAATAATAGAACCTTCTGCAAAGTCGTTTTCTACTTTAAGTGCATATTCGTCTAAATCAAAAGTCACCTTTCCGCCAAAACTAGTCTGAAGTTCATCAAATATATTTTGAGTTTTTTCTGTATTTATAGTAACAATTTTCATGGTTCGCCGGATTTTAAAATTCTATAATTCCTTAAACAGATTATTTGCTAAAAATCTGAGAATCAAAGTTCGCTTAAAGACAGGCCAAAAATGTTATATAATTTTTCAGTTTTGTTTTATAATTCCTTATAAATGTTTATTTTAACATAAGCCATTATTTATTAAAACATGAAAAGTTTTTCCTTTGCTCCTATTAGTTCTCCAAATTCTAAAATTCTGATTTTAGGCACTATGCCTGGAACAAAATCTTTGGAACTCAATCAATATTATGGTCATAATCAGAATAACTTTTGGAAATTAATGTTTCAGATTTTGGGAGAAGAATTTTCTAATGATTACGAAATACGAAAAAGCTTATTAATTAAAAATGATATCGCATTATGGGATGTCTTACAATTTTGCGATCGTATTGGAAGCTTGGACAGTGCCATAAAAAACGAAATCGCAAATGATTTCGAACATTTTTTAGCAACTCACTCTAAAATAGACAGTATTCTTTTTAACGGACAAAAGGCGCAAGCATTTTTTAAAAAATATGTTCACTTGACAAAGGAATATAAAACGTTTACACTTCCATCAACAAGTCCCGCCAATGCCGGCAAGACTTTTCAAGATAAATTAAAGGAATGGAGCGTCATTAAAACCTTATTATAAAGATTCTTTTTTATACAATTTAAATACGAATATTGAAATCATGTAACTTTTTCCTTTTAAAGTATAACAAAATTTAAACGCTCTCGATCTAATTTTACATCAAAGAAAAATAAGCCATATTGAAGATTTGAAAAACGAAATGGAAAGGCTTTCTTCTTATTAAAATTTACAAAGCAAACTGTAAAAAGTTTAGTCTATAAAGAGAACATTGGTTATGTTAGTTTATTTTTGGGAAAAAGCTACTCTATAGAAATATAGAGTAGCTTTGTTTTTATAGGTCGCCATTTAAACATAAAAACATGAAAATCCAGACATATTACAATCATATACGATTTTATACTCCGCACCATTTTATATATTATCCTGTTTTAATTTTATTTTTAGTTGCTAGCGTTTATTTGGCTATTACAACAGAAGATCATTTAATATGGGGTTTTATAAGCGTAGCTTTTGTATTCCTTTTTGCAGTAGCCTACATGCTGCGACAGCATTATGCGCTAACGCTTCAAAACAGAATTGTACGTTTAGAAATGCGTTACCGCTACTTTACCCTTACAGGGAAAAGATTTGAAGAATTTGAATACAAGCTTACAGATGATCAAATATTTGCGTTGCGTTTTGCGCCAGACAACGAATTAGTTCCACTTGTTGAAGACGTTTTAAAAAATAACTTAACTGGAAATGCAATCAAAAAAGCAATCGTACACTGGAAAGCAGATTATCATAGAGTTTAGTAAAAATCTAATTGCAATGACAATGGCAAAATCAATTTAAAACTTAAGTTGATTTTGCCATTGTTATTTTTACTAGACCTTTTTCTTATTGAAAAGAATGTAAAACAAAAACAAAAAGATCCAAACTATCACAATTACAGCAAAGTAGATTGCAACAATATTAGGATGCAAGTAATTTGGTTGGTAAAATAATTTATCTAAAGTTGTAAATTTTTCTGCTAAAGCTTTTCTATCAAAATCATTTCGAATTCTATTTAAAGGTTCGCCGTGGTTATCTCTGTAATGATATGCATCTTGAGTCAGCAATTTCGGAATCAAATTTGTTTCTATATTGTATTTCTTCAGAAGTGTATCCAATTTCTGAAAAGTATATGTTAACGAATCTTTCTTTGTATTATATAATAATTTATATCGATCTACAGCGGCTTGATATTGCTGTTTGTCAATAGAATCTCCATAAACTGGATTAAACAAAGACTGGTTTTCTAGGAAAATACAAATATCCTCGTCGTGTTCTGGATGTACAGGAACACTTTTAAAAATAATGGCTGTGCTATCTCCTATAATCCTTTTTGAAATCACTCTTTTGTGCAGTTGTTCTTTATCAAAACCCATAATTTCAAAAATACTATCTGCTTTACTTGTTGTTTTATCAAAAGTGCTTGTTAAAACTTTTATGGTATCAATGCTATAATAATTGTCTTCTGTAATAGGATATTCGCCAGGCTCGATAGTATCTACTTCTTTTATTACAGGATAAGGTTTTGGATATAATATATTCTCGTAATTGAATAATTTTTCAGAAGTATACGAAGTGTATTTATATAAGAATGGATTTAATACATTCAAAAGTTTTTTGTCTTTATTAAAATCATTTTCAGACAATTCCGATTTCAATTTAGCATTCATTCCGAAACTATAGCTAACGAAAAATGAAAAGGTCAGAAATGAAACAAATAGTAGACAAATGCCAACTTTAAGCAAGTCTCCTCCTTTGTAATTTTCTCTAGAATGGTTTCGAATTAAAAATATCAAGAATACAAGTAAAAACAAACCACTTACAAAGAAGTGCGAAATTGAAACGTCATCGTAAAATTTAAATCGATAAAATTCGGTGTAGATGTCGATTTTCTTTATGCCTTCAAAAGTAAAATAACCATATAAAAAGTAAGCTAAGTGAATTAAGGCTAATATAATAACAGATTTTACGAAATAACGCTTTAGATTTTTGGCCATTTTTAGAGTTGCTAAGTTACTAAGATGCTAAGTTTTTATTTACAAAGTTTGAAAGATACTGATTTTTTGTTTTTTCAATATCAAAAAAATGTAAGAAAAATTTAAAAAAAAAGACGCATTAATATGCGTCTTCAAAAAATCTTAGAACCTTAGTGTCTTAACATGTCAGGAACTTTATTTAGAAATATCAAATCCTTCTTTAACAATTTCGCTTTCAACCTTATCAATCAATTTATTGGTTTTACCAGTAAGTCTTTCTTTCTTCCAATCTCCTTTTGCATAAATAATTAACGTAATAAGAGCGGTTAAAACAGAAGCTGTTGGAAAGGCCCACCAAATTCCGATTTTGCCTAAAGAAGTATTGTGAGATAAAATATAAGCCAATGGAAATTGAATTACCCATTGCGAAACCAAAGTTAGAATCATTGGCAATTTTGTGTTTCCTACAGCGCGAAAAACTCCTGTTAGGCACAGTTGCAACCCTAAAAATCCCCAAGAGAGACAAGTAATTCTTAGCAACTCTGTTCCTCCTTTAATAACTGCTTGGTCATTTGGTACAAAAAAAGCGATTAAATATGGTGCAAATATATACGCTATGATTCCGAGACCAGTCAATAGTCCAAAACCTAGATAAGCTCCTAGTTTTGAAATTTCGGCAACACGATCAACATTTCCAGCACCAATATTTTGTCCAACAAGAGTAGCAATCGCCATAGATAAACCTAAAGCAGGAATTAAAATCAGCTGAATTAAGTTGGAGCCCGCACCATACGATGCAACCGTTAAAGTTCCAAAACGAACAATTAAAAATGTAATAGCCATCATTCCCAACGCACGCATAGATTGTTCAATTGAAGAAGGAAAACCAATTTCAAAAGCTCTTTTTATGTGTTTATAATCAGGTTTAAAATCTGAAATGCGAAGATGAATTCCGTGTTTCCCTCTAAACAAGATTGCAAATCCAATTATAATAGCCAAAAGCTGTGTAAATAAAGTAGCCAAAGCAGCACCTTTAACGCCTAAAGCTGGAATAAATTTCCATCCGTAAATAAACAGCGGGTCTAATGCAAAATTCAAAATAACCGTTCCTAAAACAATATAAACGGGCAACGTTACACGTCCAACTCCACGCATAATCGATTGAAAAATCATAAATCCGAAACTAAAAACTAAACCTACAAATGCTACACGCATAAATCCTAATGCATCAACATAAACTGTAGGCTCTACCTTTAACAGATATAAGAAATATGGACTGAGAATATATCCTACAATCGATAAGAAAATAGAAACGATAATTACCATTGACAAAGTCTGTGCCGCCACGTGATTAACCATTTTCTGGTTTCCTGCTCCAAAATATTGTGCAATTAAAATAGAACCTGCAATCGCCAATCCTGTCCCTAAAGCAATGGTTAAAAATATTACGGGTGTGCTTATCGAAACCGCTGCAACAGCATCGCCACCTAAGCGTCCTACCCAAAAAGCATCAACTAACTGATACGCGGCTTGTAGCAAATTAGCAATCATAATCGGAATTGCTAATTTTAATAATGAAGAAAGGATTGGCCCCTCTAACAATTCATTTTTTTTCATTTATTCAAAATAATTATTTAAAAATCAGTTGATATATCAACTTTTAAAGTTTAAAAAAATTAGAGCGTTTCTAACTTATCTGCATAAGACCTTACGGCATTCAATGCTTCTATTCTTTCTTTTGGCGAAAAAACAGACATTACCTCTTCTTCTGCTCTTTTCATCAGCAATCGGATACTTTTTGCTAGTGAAATCCCTTCATCAGTAAGACTCACGATATTTTTACGTTTATCTATTTTGTCTTTTACCACCTCAACTAAGTTCTTTTTCTCTAAGGCTGAAATACTTCTCAAAATAGACGATTTATCACGCATTGTTTTGTCTGACAATTCTCTCTGCGAAAGGCTTTTATGATGCAAAATCATCAGTAGTGGCAATTGCTCCAGCTGCAAGGTGATTCCCGCTTCTGTCATTAACGCATTAGTTCGTCTAAAAATTGCTCTTTTAATACGGTGAATCTGAAAGAAGAAACTATCTGATATTTCTTCTTTCCAAAAATTTGAAAAATTCTCTTTATCGGTATGTTTAATTTCCATGGGACAAAATTACAAAAAAGAGTGACATGTCAACTATTTTTCTAAACAAATTCTTATTTTACTGACAACCAAGTAATTCGTGAAAATAATTCGATCTTAAAAACAAAAATGAACGATTATTTTTACTAACTTTAATTGTTAAATATTACCTAATAAAAACTTAAAAAACTACTCTAATGAAACAATTATTTATTTTTTTGGTAATGATGCTCCTTTGGATTCCGCTAAACGCTCAAACAGTTGCGGAAACCAGCAAAGACGAAGACTTAACAACAATTGTAAAAACTGAAAAAGATGATTTCCAAGATACATCTTTAGAAGATTTGCCGTGGCACAATAGAAAATTTAAAGTTTCTGCGGGTGGATTTTTTCCTGTAAATAATACCCAAGTTCAGGTTGAAGGCAATAACGGAAATATAGGAACCGAAATTGATCTTGAAAATGATTTAGGATTTTCTAAGTCGACCGTATCATTTTTAGGAACATTTGATTGGCGTATCTCCAAAAGATCCCGATTAGGTTTTGAATATTTTGTGCTAGACAGAACTGCAACAAAAACGTTGCAAAGAGATATTAATTTCGGAGATCATACTTATCCAATTAACGGAAGTGTTCGTGGTACTTTTAATGTACAGATTGCTAGAATTGCTTATGGTTATGCTATTTTATCCAAACCAAAATATCAAGCGGGACTGTTAATTGGTGCGCATGTCCTTTTTACAGATTTAGGCCTAAAATTAAATGCTAATACGCAAAGTGTAGAATATCGTGATAGCTTTAATTTTACTGCTCCGCTTCCAGATGTTGGAATATGGGGAGAATTTGTTCTCGGAAAACGCTGGGGTTTATATGCCAACGTAAATTATCTTGCTGTAAAAATTAATGACACCGATGGCCGAATCATAAGCTATAATTTATCGGTTTTATATAATGTAGTAAATAACTTTAGTCTTACTGCGGGCTATACCGGTTTAAATTTTAGAATAGATACGGTTCAAGAACGTTTAAACGGTTTCTTAAAATGGGGATATAACGGACCTACTATAACAGCGGTGTATACTTTTGGAAAACATGTTAAAGTTACAAGATAAAGGTTCTCTCTAAGAGGCTAAGATTCTAAGTTGCTAAGGTTCTAAGTTTTTTTTAACCGCAAAGAGCGCTAAGGATTACGCAAAGTTCGCAAAGTTTTTATACAAAGCTTTGCGAACTATATGTTTTTACAAAACCTCAATAAAAAACCTTTGCGGACTTTGCGAAAAAACTTTGTGCGCTTTGCGGTAAAATTATAATCAAAGTCTCTCAAACCTAAAACCTGAAACAAAAAAATAAACCCGATAACTCTAAAGCTATCGGGTTTATTACCAAACTTAAACTTACTTAACTCAAAATAAAACTTTATAAACTTAGATTCTCAGAAGCTTAAAAAAAACTATTTTTCGATTGGAGAGAATTTTACTGCTGTTCCTCCGCCAGCTGCCAATTTGATATTTAAAACAGTTTTACTGTTTACTTTTTGTTTAGAGATTGTAACTGGATACGGATTGGTTTTATAATTTGCTCCAGGTCCGTCTGCATAGATTTCTGCTTCGTATTCTTTGTCTTTATCTAAAAATGACAAAGCTACTTTTAAGTCTCTTGCATTTCTATTTGTGATTGAACCTAAATACCAATTCTTCTCATCCCAATCTTTACGAGCAATTGTAGTGTATTCTCCAATTTTAGAATCTAATACTTTAGTATCAGACCAAGTACATGGCACATCTTTTACGAATTGAAATTCTGGTTTGCCTTCGTAATTTTCAGGTAAATCTGAAGCCATTTGCAACGGACTGAAAATAATCACGTACAATGCCAATTGATTTGCCAAAGTAGTCTGCACTTTTGCTCCAGATGGAGTTTTGTAATCAAAATTGAAGTTCCCAGGCGTGTAATCAAATGGTCCAGAAAGCATTCTTGTAAATGGCAAAGTTGTTAAATGCTCTGGTGTATTTCCTCCGTCTACCGACCATGCATTATATTCTTGTCCACGTCCGCCTTCTTGAGACATAAAGTTTGGATATGTACGCTGTAAACCCGTTCCTTTCATTGGTTCATGGTTGTCAATCATGATATGATATTTAGCAAGCAGTTTCGATCACTTTTCTGTAATGACGTGCTCCGTATTGGCTATCATGCCATTCTTTTTTATCCAAATATTTGTTTACATAACCTGTTTTTACTGAGTTTACTCCCATTTTCTGATACAATTTAAATGCATCATCCAGTTGGTTCTCGTAGTTTTTGGTTGCTCCAGCTGTTTCATGATGTCCTATTAAACGAACATTTTTCATCGCAAGCATATTTTGTGATTTCTTCCAAATTAAAATCTGGATATGCTTTTACAAAACTAAATGCAGAACCATCTGCAGTCCAGTCTCCGTCCCAGCCTTCATTCCATCCTTCAACTAAAACTCCGTCAAAACCATTTTTCGCGACAAAATCAATATATTCTTTTGTGTTTTTTGTTGTCGCACCATGTTTTGGCCCTTGTCCCCAAGTATATTTTTCTAAATGCATTCCCCACCAGATTCCAATATATTTTGAAGGAGTGATCCAAGATAAATCTTCAATTTTTGAAGGCTCATTTAAATTCAGCATAATAGTCGAAGTTGCTACATCTCCAGGAGTTTTACCCACAACAATAGTTCTCCACGGTGTTTTAAATGGTGTTTCTGCATATACTTTTACACCATCTGCCCACGGCACTAAATCACTTTTATACTGTTTGTCTGTAGTTTTTAAAAGCGTCATTGAAGCAAAATCTGTCAAGTTAGCTTCGTGAATGGCTACATACGATTTGTCTTTAGTTTCAAAAGTTGCAGGCGTATTAATCGTATCTGTTTTACTCATTAATGTTTTACGATATTCACTTTCGTAATAACTATTTTCGCGGTGAACTGGAATCCACCAAACTTCGTTATTGTCTTTAAAAGTAAATTGCGTTACTTCATTAGAGATTTTAACTTTTCCTAAATGAGGCTGTTTTGGAAATTCATAACGAAATCCAACTCCATCATCAAAAACTCTGAATATAATATCAACTAAACGCTCCTCGCCTTTTGCTTCTTTTAAATGAACAATCAGTTCGTTATGATGATCTCTTACCTTTTTGAATTCTCCCCAAGGTTGTTCCCAAGTTTCATCTGCCGCTTTTTCTTCTGTAGAAACGACTTCAAAACCATCAGTCATTTTGGCCAAGCCTTGAAACTCAAATCCCATAAGAGAAGGCTCAATAACCGATTTTCCGTTAGAAGAAAAACTATATTGAGGCTGTCCAGTAGGCGTTAATTCAAAAGTTAATTCAGAGATCTTTTCAGGAGAACTGATTTTATACGTTTTTTTAGTACTGCAGGCCATAACCAGCATTGATGCTAAAGCCACAAGACAGTATCTATATTTTCTGTTTTTCATTATTTAAATTGTATTAATTACAGCTCTATTTAATTTCGCTCATTACTTGTTTTGCTTTAGCAGGTTGCATAGAAACAAAATAATTAAAAGCTTGATCGAGTTTTTTCTGGGCCTCGACATTTCCTTTTTTCTGTACGCGTAAATCATACAATTTGCTGATATCTGGAAATGTACTTTCTGTGTTTTTTACTCCAGCGAAAGTTTTTATTTTTTCAACAAAAGAATAACCAAACTCAACCGTTGGTTCAATCATGGTTCCTTCACCGAAATCATTCCACGTAATCAGCTGCAGGTAATTTACATTGGCGTTTTTTGCCAAAGTCAAAGTTTCATCAAGTGTCGCTCCGTTGTTATGTTCTATAGTCCATCCAATAGCAGCGCCGCCTCCGCCTGCGGCATAAAAATCTTTAAAACCTGGATAAGCGCTTCCCATTGCTACACCCAATTTTGGTTTTGTATTGGTATAAAAGTTTGTCAAATAACTGTTGTCTTTGTATACCCAAGCATATTCTCCAGAAGCATTTTCTCCTGCCAATGAAGAGTGATCCCAAAGTGTCAAGAAAGTTGGTTTTGCTGTTAAAGTATTAAAGACATTTGTCCATTCAGCTGGGGTCTTCAAAACAATTGGTCCAAAATTCATTAACAGCGGTTTACCATTAATCTTAATATAATTAGCATCAGAAAAATAATTCTTTTCTACATATGCCAAATCTGTTTTTGTCGCACTGGTTACGGAAATTGCTTTTCCTGCATTTACAACATTTGTCAAGAATCGATCTTCGTATACAATGGCATATTCTAAACCAACTTTGTCGAGCATTTCAATTAACTGATCTGTGTTTTCTTTAATCATTCCGTAATCGTTTACATCGTAAGTACCGTACCAATCAATGAGAATTCCGTCAATTCCTGAATATTTCATCATCAATAAATGATTTTCAATCACATTTTTATCGCCTGAGTGATAAGGCCCAATCAGCGGATAATAGTACGATGCAATTTCTCTTCGGCCGTTTGCCCCTACGTTGTTCGGATTTTTGTTTGCCATTGTCCAATGATATCCCCATTTTTTATCGGCACTGCTTTCGTTGGTTTCAAACCACGGCATGTAGTGCATATAAATTTTGGTGCTGTTGGTTTTCTCAATCGCAACAGGGTTTGTTTTTTCTGGTTCTACTGGTTTGTCTGAGCCTTTGTCATCGCTGCTGCAACCGCAACCATCACAATACTCATCAAAACAAAAGCCAACGATGTGATATATCTTTTCATATTGATGTACTGTTTGTTATTTTTATATTTTGCCACAGATTAAAAGATTAAAAAGGATTTTATTGTGATTAATTTATTTCACGCAGATTTAAAAAGATTTAAGCAGATATGCGCAGATTATTTTTTAACATTTAAAATAAAATCTGCTTTAATCTGCAGAATCTGCGTGAAACAAAATCTTTTTTTATCCTCTAATTCAGTTTCTAATCTTTAGAATCTGTTACTAAAAAATTAAAAACATGTCAGCCTTCCACGACTAACCAACATGGAAGACTGACATTCTAGTAACCTAATTTGGATACCCAGGATTTTGTTTAAGATTTTTATTAGTAGTTAAAACGGTACTTGGAATTGGGAAAATTGCTCTGTATTTTTCCGTTGTGCCTTTTGACCACCATGGCTCGAAGAATGTTCCGAAACGGATGTTGTCTGTTCTTCTTCTTCCTTCAAATGTGAATTCTTTCAATAACTCTTGATCAATAAATTTAAGATCAATTGTTGCTGGCAATTCTTCACCTGCACGAGACGCAACTTGCTCTAAAAATGGTCTTGCTAAATCTGGCGAACCTAAACGAACGTAACATTCTGCTTGCATCATTAAGATTTCTGAATAGCGGATTAAAACAAAATCGTGATCACGTTCCCATTGTTCTCCTGCTTTCATTTCGTATTTATGCAAACGAACTCCTTCATTTTCTTTCGCATCTTCAAGACTTGTTAGGTTCTCTGTATAAGTAAGAGGCTCTCCATTGCTCATAATGATTACACTTCCTGTCGCAAGATTAATCTGATCGCCTTCTAGCATACATTTTTTTCTCTTATCTGTATCTGCAAAAGAAGAATAAACTCCAGGTTGCGCGCACATTCCGTTTGCACTCCAAGGATAATTGTTTGGAATTGCAGAAATAGCTAGATTCTGATTGTAATGGCAAGACATTGAGTTCATGTAGTTTCCTACTGTTCCTGCTTTTGAATCGTAAGGAATTGCAAAAATAATTTCTGGCGAAGTCTGATTTTCTGTTACGAAATTCGAAAAGAAATCTGGTGTTAAGCTGTATCCTGTAACCTTTTGGCACATATTGATACAATCTTGCCAACGTGGCTGACCAATAAACGCTTCTGAATTAAGATACAATCTAGCCAAAATAGAATAAGCAACATTTCTAGTCATTTTAGAATATACCACATTTGGATTTAAATGCGGAATAGCATCTGTCAATTCTTTTTCAACAAAATCGTAAACTTCTTTTCTTGTTGAATTGGTTGGAAGAGATGTATCTTCAAAATTGGTTACAATTGGCACATTTCCGAATAAATCTAAAAGATTGTAATAGTAATACGCTCTAAGTGCTTTCAATTCTGCATAAATCGGTTCTTTTGATTTATCGCTAAGAGATGATTTATCGATTTGATAAATAATCGCATTGATTTTAGCAACTCCAGTATAATTGTAACGCCAAGCAGAAAGAATCATTCTATTGTCTGCTTTCCAAGTATGTTTTTGTGCGTCTTGGTATTGTCCTCCATCGTACCAGTTTGTACCTCTGGTCGGAATTGTAGCTTCGTCTGAAACTACTTCATTCAAAAAGAAAACATATTCGCAAGTTGGAAAATTATTTGAGATTGCATCGGAGAATCCTCTTAAAGAAGAATAAGCCCCACCTACCAGCGCATCAACTTCTTTGGTTGTATTTCCGAAATTTCCATCTTCTACCTGATCATACAGCTGCTCGTTCAAATCAGTACATGATACCGTAAAAAGCATGCTTAAAAGTATGGCTGCTGTTATTTTGATTTTCATTGTTAATATTTTATGGTTATCAATTCGCTTAGTTATTCAGCGTAAAATTTAATCCAACAGAAATAGTAGTTGGTCTAGGATAATTGTTGTATCTGTCAATTCCAGGAGCTGCCAAACCAGTTTTATCCATTACTCCAGTTTGATTGATTCCGTCTTGAGCATTTAAACCAATCTCTGGATCTACGCCTTTGTAACCTGTTATTACAAATAAGTTTTCGCCCATTACATACATTCTAAATTTAGATTTCTTGTACTTCAATGGTAAAGTATAACCAAAAGTCAATGTCTGAAGTCTGAAGAAAGAAGCATCTTCGATCCAGTAATCTGAATATTTTGGAGGCGAAGTAATTCCGCTGCTTAAGAAAGCATCTGGCACATTATAAGCTGGCAATCTAGTCGGATCGTTCAACATCATATTTGTCGCGTTTAAAGCTTTTTGTCCAAACATTCCGTATCCAGAAAATCCAAGATCAAAATTTCCATAAGTAAAATTCATTCCAATTCCTAAAGTTAGATCTGGCTGAATATTTCCTAAATCTGTTTTATCAGCATCAACCAATGCACTTTCGTCAACAACTTGTCCTGCCGCGTTATAATATTGAATTTTTCCGTTTGCATCTAAACCAGCATTTCTGAATCCCCAGAAGGTTCCAACAGGATATCCTTCAGCAATAATTTGAGAATATTGTCCAGACATACCTGCCAAACCATGAAGAGATCCGCTGTAGATAACATCTGTTTTATAAGTTGGGTTAGAAAGTTTTTCGATTTTCTGAACGTTATGTCCAAGAGTCAAATTCGCATTCCAATTGAATTTATCTCCTCTAATAATGTCCGCATTCAAAGTTAACTCTACTCCTTTATTTGACATTTCACCAACGTTGGCCAACATTGTTCCAACTAAATATGGAGGTTGAGGCACTTCGTACGTGTATAGTAAATCTTTTGTTTTTTTAGAATAATATTCGAATGATCCAGTAATTCTATTGAAAAGTCCAAAATCAAAACCAACGTTAACTTGTTCTGTAGATTCCCATTTCAAATCAGGATTTGGATTTTGTTTTGGAGAATAAGCCAAACTCCAAGTTTTGGTAATTGGATCATAATAACTGTCGCTTCCAACTCCTAAAATAGAAAGCGATTTATACTCTCCAATTCCATCTTGATTTCCTGTAACTCCGTAACCAACTCTTACTTTTAAATTGTCTAACCATCCTTTTGTAGAACTCATAAATTCTTCATTAGAAACTCTCCATGCCGCAGAAGCAGATGGGAAAGTTCCCCATTTATTATTTTCTCCAAAACGGCTAGATCCGTCGCGTCTTACTGTCGCAGTCAATAAATATTTACCATCGTAACCGTAGTTAGCACGAGCATAAAAAGATACTAAATTAGATTTTCCTTTGTATGAATACACATCGCCTAAACGATAGTTAGAACCAGCACCTAAGTTATTATAACTGAAAGCATCTGTTACGAAACCACCTCTTTGTGCTCCAAAACCTTGATAAATATTTTCAAGATAAGAATACCCTGCCAAAGCACCAATGGTGTGTTTGTCTATTACTTTGCTGTAATTTACATAAAGCTCACCTTGTGCATTTGTAAATTCATCATAAGTTCTTTGTGCATAACCGCCTTCAGTCTGTCCTTCCATAACTGCATAAGATGGTTTGTAAGTACCTCCTTTTACTGCATTATGCTCTAACGAAATATTTGCTGTAGCAGTAAAGTCGTTTAAGAATTTTACATCTGTTTTAAAGTAACCCAAAAGTCTATGTCTTTCGTTATCAAAAGTTCTGTTTGTTAAAATCTCAACAGGATTCTGATAAAGGTTTGCCACTATCGAACTGAAATTTCCTTCTGAATCATAAACCGGAATTGTTGGGTTTAAGTTATAAGCTCTTTCAAAAATTCTGTAATCGATTGGGTGCCATTTGTCAATGTTTGCAAATAATCCCATATCAAATTTTACTTCTTTGTTATCTCCAAGAAATTGGTAAGCACTAACATTTCCGCTTAATCTTTCTAATCCAGATTTTTTAATAACTCCCTCGTTATTTAAGTAAGAAAGTGAAGTTCTAAAACCACTGTCTGCTTTACCAGAATTGATACTTAAAGTATGAGATTGAGAAATTGCTGTCTGCTCGATTGCTTTTTGCCAGTTTGTATTTCCACCATAATCTACCGCATCTCCAATTTGATTCTGGCGTACATATCCTCTCCATTGATTTGCAGAAAGAAGATCTAAGTTATTACTCACATAACCAATACCAGTTTGTCCGTTGTAAACAACAGAAACCCCTTTTGTTCCCGATTTTGTAGTAATCATAATTACCCCATTTGCTCCACGAGAACCATAAATTGCAGTTGCCGAAGCATCTTTAAGAACGTCAACCGATTTAATGTCTGAAGGCTGAACCACGTTAATATCAACTCCTGCAATACCATCTACCACAATTAACGGACTGTTGCTTGCTGTTAGAGAAGTTCCTCCACGAAGGCGAATTGTAGAACCTGCGACTGGATCTCCAGAAGGACGTATAATACTTAATCCGGCTACTTTTCCTTGCAAAACTTGCTCTGTTGAACCAATAGTTCCTTTTAGCAATTCATCTGCACCAACGGTAGAAATCGCTCCCGTTAAATCTGCTTTTTTTACTTTTCCGTAACCTACAGAAACTACTTGTACTTCGGCCAATGTATAACCATCATTTTGCAGACGCACTTCAAGATTAGCACTATTTCCAGTAATCTGAATTTTTTGTGTTGTTGATCCGATGAACGAAACTTCGATTGCACCTCCTACGGCTACCTGAAGGTTAAATTTACCATCAAAATCTGTTGTTGTTCCGTTTTTTGTTCCTACTTCAATGATAGAAGCTCCTGGCAATACCGTACCAGTATTGTCATAAACGGTTCCTGAGATTTGCTTTTTCGTCTGCGCGAAAGTACTAGCAGAAAGAAAAAGCATAAAAATCATCAATACCGCTGCCTTAGCAGTCCACATTTGATGCAGGACGCTTTTTGTATTTTTACTATTCATTAGAATTGGTGTTTTAATTTAATAGTGATTATTTATCTAAAGTTTTTAGCGGAATCGTCGTATCCGAAATCGTTTTGTCTTTGTTGTCTTTTACCAAAACATGGATTTCGCTTAAACTTGGAACTCCATTTAATTCTGATACTAAATTGACAAAACCTTTAATTTCTGCAGTTCCTCCAGTAAACTCACCAGAAATTGTTTTTGGTCCAGCTGTAATCGTGTAGATCAATTTGTTTACACCTACCTCATTGTTTTTTCTTGACATTCCAAGAAAATCTTTTTGACTGATTTGTGATGGAAAGAAAGCGAAACTTGGTGGCGGTGGCGGAACAAATTCTCCTGCGTAAATAACCTGATCGCCAGAATTTGCTGTCCAATTCTCTGCTACCATCAGAAAGTTTATCTTTTCCATTACAAAATCATCCGGAGCATTAAAGTACTGCTTAGGAATAAAATCCATTTTATAAAAACCATTCCCTAAGTCTTTTAATTTTGTTTTTGCAAGCAACATCTGGTTTTGCGGCTTCATACATTTGCTGAATAGCCCAGTCATTTAAACCTCCATGCATATGTACACTTGGAGTGCCCGCAAATGCTGGATTAAGATTTGCATTAAACAAAATACTTACCGGTTTATCGATTAATGGTTTTGTTGGATATGATCTAAATAATTCACCTGAAGTGTAAAAAGAAGAAAAATCAACATACGCCATATTTGCAACATCACTTTGCTTAGATCCGTTTTTGTTTTTTAAACGGAACCAAAATCCATCACTCGCGAGCAATTTGTTCTGGAGTTTTAGAAAAATAAAGAGTTGGAGTTAGCGTAAAACTCCAGATTTTATTTCCCTCGTATTTCAGTTTTGCAAAATCAGACGAGTTTTCCCAGTGTCCAGCATCTGGTTCAGATGGAGACCAAATCCAGATATATAAATCTTCTGTTTCAGCAAATGTCGATGCCGACATATCAAAATACCAAGTAACTTGTTCATCATATTTGTAAACAGCAGGATACGATGACATTGCCCCAACAGCTCCAGCAGCTTCTTGTGCCTGAATAAAATTAGGAGCCATCAACAAGGCAAGTAAAATTGTATATATAAACTTTTTCATATTACTTTTTAATTAATAGCATTTAATTTAAACACATAAGACAAGAAATCTACACCGCCAGAAGAACGTACCAATTGAATCTGCATTTCTCTGGTTTTACCTGGAACCGAAACTAATCTCAATTCATCTATTTTCTGCGTTTTCTGTGCATCGCTGTACAGATAGATTTTGGTTCCAACACCAGTGATAGACGATTGAAATTCTGAGCTAAGTGCCCAATATCCCTTAGGAGCAAATAACGGAGGGACATCTCCTGTTACTTCATAACTTGTTGGATTGTTCTTTTCATCTACGTTAAATTTGATTTTAAAATCTTCGTAGTTAAAATAAGTACTCAAGTTTTCTTCGTTTGGCTGAATATTATTTGCTTTCGCAACTTCATCAACCATTTTCAGATTTGTTAATCCCCAATTCCCGTTTACTTTTTCATAAAGAGTAATTGGTGCTACATAGCTTCCGTCATCTGTGTTATCGCATCCGATTGCAAAAAAACACATCATAAAAGCTAGCCAATAAAGACTTTTACATTTCATAAATTTTTGGTTTTTGTTAGTTTGTTATCCCCTTCAAAAGGATACAGCGAAACTAGACGTTAAATAAATCCTAAAAAAAAATCTGATAAAAATCAAGATGAAATTCAAACAATAAAAAACACAACTAATTAATAATCAATGTTTTATATTTTTACTAACAAGTAAAAAATCAAGATGCTGTTTAGATGAAAATCGGCTATTTTTTAATGGTAAAAATGACAATATGTAAAATAATCATGATATTTTTTTCACTATGCATATATATAACTAGTTTTTATTGTATAATTGCAAATAAATTACCTGTTTTTAACATTTACAGCTTATTTTCACCCAGAAAATCCCCTTTCAAAGCTATCTTATTAAACAATTTACAAGATTCTAAAAAAACAGGTTTAGCTTAATCTCAAACTTATTCTTAATTTTAAATCGAATTAACTAACTATATCAATCAACCAATCTTTTCCCTAAACCAAAACAAAATCATGCGAAGAATATTGATCTTGCTTTTCTTCTTAGGAGGTTTTTCTCTTGCCGCGAAAGAGAACAATCCTTATTTAGAAGAATTAGATCAGGTTCTCTTGAAAAAAGACATTTACCTGAAACAGAAATATCGAAAAATAGAAGCTTTAAAGAAAAGCGTATCTAAATTTACTCTTAGTCAAAACAACGAAGAGCTTTATAATTGCTATATGTCATTGTTTGATGAATACAAATCTTTTAAGTACGACTCTGCATATTATTATTTAGAGCAGTCCAAAATCAAAGCTAAGATTCTAAAAGATCCAAAGTTTTTATCTAAAAGCCGAATCAAAGAAGGTTTTGTGCTTTTGTCTTCTGGACTTTTTAAAGAAGCAATTGACACGCTAAATGTTATAGACGATACCAAACTGGATCAAAGAAATAAATTTGAATATTATAACATAAAAGCTCGTGCTTACTACGATTTAGCCGATTATAACCGTGATCAGCGCTTTAATATTCATTATGTACAGCAAGGAAATCATTTCTTAAAAAAAGCACTAGAATTAATCGGAACCAACACCAATGAATATTGGGCTGCAGAAAGTTTGAAACGTCTAAAACAGCAAGACTGGCGCGGTGCCGAATTTGCTTTCAGTTATTGGATTAACAACTACAATCTTCCACCAGATTATTACGGAATTGCAACTTCGAGTCTCGGATATATTTATTCTGAACGGGGTTATACCAAAAAAGCCATTCAATATTTGGCTCTTGCCGCCATTGCCGATGTTAAAAATGCGACGAAAGAAACCGTTGCACTCCGAAATTTAGCCAATGAACTTTTTAAAATGGGGTATTTGGATAAAGCAAACGAGTATATCAATATTGCAATGGATGATGCTACGTTTTATAATGCAAGACATCGAAAAATTGAGATTTCATCGATTTTACCTATTATCGAAAAAGCGCAATTAAATAATGTAAAAGACAAAAATGACAAACTAGAGAAGATTATTATTCTTTTGACGATCTTAACGGTTATCATTTTCGTTTTCCTTGGCATAATTTTCAAACAATTAAAAGAAAAGAACAAAGCCAGAAAAATTATGGCCGATTCGTATTTGCAATTGCAGGAAATGAATGTGAGTTTGAGCGAAGCCAATGCCATTAAAGAAGAATATATTACCTATTTTATTAAAGCAACTTCGGCCTTTATTAATAAAATAGACCATATACAGAAAAGTACGGCGCATAAAATCATCACTAAAAAAACAGATGAAGTTATTGCGAGTTTAAAGCGTTATAATGTAAAAGAAGAACGCGAGAATCTGTTTCATCAGTTTGATGAAATTTTCTTGAAACTGTTCCCGACATTCGTAACAGATTTTAATAAATTATTTCCAAACGATCATAAATGCATTGTCAAAAAAGGCGAACTTTTAAATACCGAATTGCGAATTTTTGCTTTATACAGATTAGGAATCCAAGACAGCAATCAAATGGCCGAATTTCTTGAACTTTCTGTAGCTACAATTTATACGTACAAAACCAGAATTAAAAGTAAATCCGACTTTAAAAGATACTTTTGAGCAGAAGATTATGGAAATTAAGACAATCTAAGTTGCTGAGATACTAAGGTTCTAAGATGCTAAGTTTTTTCGTCTGCGTGCAAACGATAACTAGTATTACAGCTCCGGAGGAGCGGCATATTTATAGAATGCAATTTAAACGTCCATCAAAAAAGCCCCAGCGGAGTGACATATATATTTATGTCACTCCGCTGGGACTTTTCTACATCTGCAAATATCTTTTCTATAAATATTTCGTCCCTCTGGGACTATCTTATTCTGTTGTTTCTAACTGTAAAATAGTATTCTGATAAATCGTACTTAATGAAAACAGTTGCTCTGCAAAAATCATTACAGCAATCGGAACAAAGAAAAATGCGATTAAATCTTCTTCATATAGAAAATAAGTTGAGATCAAGGCCAAACGAGCATATTCTAGATAATAAATCCATTTTCGCTGTTCTAACAAAGCACCACAATTGATTAAAGTTATAATGACCAGCGAAAGCACAAATATTTTATCGTAGCTCTCTAAATAATCAAAATAATAAGTGAAAATGGTTAAAATAAACGTACAAAACCCTAATTGAATATAAAGGTAATTCTTAAACCGAAGTCGTTGGTTTGGAGCTGTTTTATCCTGAAGAAAACGCTTTTCTAAAGTTGGTCGAATATCCTGATCCATATCGGCTGGACTTCCGAAGATAGCATTCCATCTCGCTTTGAATCCACTGGAGCGTTTCCATAATTCGTAGATTTCGAAGTAATAATGAAAATGTTGCCATAAGAAACTGTAGCTTTTCAAAGGATGCGTCAATCCGTATTTTGGTTTTTCTTCTTCCGTTTGGAAAGTTCCAAAAAGACGATCCCAAAAAGTGAACATATCGCCGTAATTTTTATCTAGATATTTTTCGTCAGAAGCATGATGCACTCCGTGAACAGAAGGTGTTACAAATACATATTCTAGCCATTTTATTTTGCCAATAAGCTGTGTATGTGTGAAGAAAGAGTAAGCACCATGAACAATTAACATCGTAATGACCATGCTCGGATGAAAACCAATAAAAGGTAAAATACACCAAAATCCTGTTCTAATAATGGCTTGAAATGTCGTAATTCTAGCTGCAGCTGTAAAATTAAATTCTTCACTATGATGATGCACAATATGCGCAGCCCAGAAAAAATTGACTTCGTGTCCTAATCGATGGTACCAATACCAGACAAAATCGGTAGCTAGAATTAGTGCAAACCAAACTAAAGCATTAGTCGGAATATCAAATATTCTATAATCGTCATAAATCAAATAATACAATTGGTAAAAACTCGCCGCAACAAATAAGTTAATCAAACGCTCTGCAATTCCGATGGAAATATTGGAAACAGAACTTTCATAATTAAAAATTTCAGGCCTTTTTCTGCGTTGAGCAAGCTTATATTCCAAAAACAAAAAAAGAAAAAAGGCCGGCATGGCAAATGCTAGAAAATTGATGTTTTTCATTTTGTATGATACTTTTCGATTCTAAAAATTATAATTACTAGTTCAAACGAAAAAGACACTTCCATCAATTACGTTTTTAGCAGACAAAAAACGTAATCAACGAAAATGATCTTTTACGAAATAAACCTGATTTTAATTCTGCTTAAATAAAGGAGCTTCCAATGCCACTTCTTTAACCGACTGTGTTTCGGCCACTTTTTTCAAAGCAATAATATAAGCGACAATACGAGGCGTTACATTGTGTTTTACTGCAACTCTAAAAACAGTTTCAAAACCTTTCTCTAAAATATCTTCCAGACGTTTGTTAATCTGGTGAATTCTCCAAGACTCCAAAAGCGAATTCTGAAGCCATTCGAAATAAGAAACGGTAACACCACCAGCATTGGCTAAAATATCAGGAACAACTAATATATTTTTATCATGTAAAATTTGATCTGCATCTGAAGCAACTGGACCATTTGCGCCTTCAACGATAATTCTCGCTTGAATATCTCCAGCATTCTTCTGCGTAATAACATCTTCTTTTGCGGCCGAATTAAAACATCAACATCTAAAAGCAATAAATCTTCATGTTTAATCGCTACCGAATTAGGATATCCTTTTATGGTTTTGTTATTCAGATTATAATACAAGATCAATTCTGGAATATTAATTCCGTTCGGATTATAAAATGCTTCTGAAACATCACTTACAGCTACAATCTTCACTCCTTTTTCATGAAGAAACAAAGCAGAATGCAATCCAACATTTCCAAAACCTTGAATTGCTGCCGTAGCTCTTGCTGGTCTGATTTTTAGTTTTTGAAGCGCCAAAAGCGTAATAATGCTTAATCCCCTTCCAGTAGCTTCTACTCTGCCTAAAGATCCGCCAGAATGAAGATGCTTTCCTGTAACTACAGCATGAATTGGTCTTCCGTGCAATAACGAAAATTCATCCATTAACCAACCCATTTCGTCTGGGCCAGTTCCCATATCTGGAGCAGGAACATCCTTTTCTGGTCCGAAAATATCGGATAAAGCTTTGGTATAAGCTCTTGTGATTTTTTCTAATTCTGTTTTAGAATGATTTCTCGGATCGCAAATAATGCCGCCTTTAGCACCACCAAAGGGAATTCCAGTTACAGCAGATTTCCAGGTCATCCAGGCGGCAAGTGCCTTTACTTCGTCCAAGTTTACAGCAGTATCGTAACGAATTCCACCTTTTGAAGGACCTAAAGCTGTATTGTGAATTACGCGGTATCCTTCGAAGTTCTGAACATTTCCATTATCTAATGTAATAGAAAAATTTACTGTGATTTGTTTTTCTGGGCGTTGCAATTTTTGTCTGATAGAATCATCTAAATTCAAAATATCTGCGGCGATATTAAAGCGATCAATCATCGATTGAAACGGATTGTGTTTTATAATTTCTGAACTCATAATATATAGTGTTAGGTTTGGGTTATCTTTTTATTTTTATTGATCTTCTTCTCTTTTGAAGACGCGTTCTCTTTTATTATTCAAATTCGATGCAACACGGAATCTTGATTAGGCAACGGCGCATCAAAATTTTCATATTTCTGTTGGTTCTCATATCTTGATTTTTTAATGATTCAAAAAAAGCCTTTCATGGTGCAATGAAAGGCTAAAAAAAAATAACTAACAAGTACTTTCTCTATTAACGCCATTTCAAAACGTGATTCATCATGCAGCACATCGCAAAGCAGACATGGAAAAGACGTTCTTATATTTTGACTATAGTTTTTCATTGTTGAGACAAAGCTACAAAAATATATTTATAAATTCTATAGAATTAGTAGGGTTAATTTAAAAGATTTTTAATTTACTTACAAAAGCAACTGTAAATTAAAGGTTTATGAACTAAAAAAAATTACTATAATTGTGATAAAAATATAAAAACAACTGCTATAAGAGCCAAAAACAAACCTAAAATATTAATTTTTGAAAGTTTCTCTTTAAAGAAAAAAGCTCCGATAAGAGTTCCTAAAATAATTACGCCCATATTCATTCCTGCAAAGACCGTTGACGGATTTTCTGCAAATGCTTTATGAGCCTTTAAGTAGAATAATATATTTCCGAAGTTAAAAACGCCGACCAATATTCCAAAAGGAATGCTTTTTAAAACAAACTTTTCTTTTGCTATAAAGAACTTGTAAATCACTATAAGAATAGAAACAGCAAAAGCAATTAGAAAGACAAAAAACAAAGATGTTGTATAAGGAACGACAGTATATAAGGCTATTTTCTTAAAAAGAATATCTATAACTCCAAAACCAAGTAAAACTGTTGCTGGATAAATCCATTTGTTTTCTGCGTTGTCTGACGGCTTTTTTAAGATGAATAAAAGTGCGACAAAACCAACTAGAACTCCTATAACTTTATAAGTATTAAATCCTTCATTAAACAAGAGCCAAGCTGCCAGAATAGGAATAAATAACGACAATCTTTGCGCTGCATCTGTCTTTGCAATTCCCATATACTTTATAGAAAGTGCTAAAAACAGAAATAAAATCGGAAGTAAAATTCCAACAGAAGTGTAGATTTCTAATGGTGCTTTATTGTCTAATGCATTTAGATCTGGCGCAAAAGTAAAGTAACAAAGCGTAATCGCGACGATATAATTAAACGAAATAATTTGCGACGGATTAGCATTATATTTTCTAGAAATTTTGAATATAACACCTACAATAACACTGCAAAGAATACTTAATATAAGAAATAACATAAATTTATTTTTGGATTGTAAAAGTAGCTATTGTAAAATAAAAAAGTCCAGCCGGTTTTAAAAAACCAGCTAGACCAGATTATATTTTAATATTATGTTTTTAAAATTTACTAATATAACTTCCGTAAATATCTCTAAACTGACTTCCTTTTGCAAAACGGTCTTTGCTCAGTTTCTTATATTCTACCAATCCCCAAAGAATAAATTCTTTCATAAAATATACATCTTCTTTTGCTAATTGAGGCTGGTATTTTTTCAATAAATCATCTAAAGGAGCCACTTCATCTAGAATGCTTTTATACTCTTTATCAGAAGCATCATCTAACAACTCGAAACCGCTCTCGGCAAAAAACCATTCCACAAGATCTGAGTATGGTGTTTTTTCATCAGGTTTTTCCAATTTTTCGATTTTAGGAAAATATTCAGGGAATAAAGTTCTGATTGCAGAACCAATTAAGCTTTCAGCCACAACATCGGCTCCCTCCTGCTCTCCTTCATAAACTAATTCTACTTTACCTGTAATGGCTGGAATAATTCCGATAAAATCAGATAAACGTAAAGTCGTTTTATCGACACCTGAAATCAATGCGCGACGCTCAGCTGTACTTATTAAATTTTCAAACGCCGTAATGCTCATTCTGGCACTTACACCACTTTTATTGTCAATATATTCGCTTTCACGAGCTTCAAAACTAATTTGCTCTAAAATATCTCTCGCTAAACTCGGAACATATACAACATCAGTCTGATTTTGATCTAATTTAGACTCTTGCTCAGTAATCGTTCTGGCAATCTCGATACTTTCCGGATAATGCGTTAGAATTTGTGAACCAATTCTATCTTTTAAAGGCGTTACAATACTTCCTCTGTTGGTATAATCTTCTGGATTTGCAGTGAAAACAAATTGCATATCTAAAGGCATTCTCAATTTGAAACCTCTAATCTGAATATCACCTTCCTGCAATATGTTGAATAACGCTACTTGAATTCTGGCTTGCAAATCTGGCAATTCATTAATAACAAAAATACAGCGATTCGCTCTCGGAATCATTCCGAAGTGGATTACACGATCATCTGCGTACGACAACTTCAAATTTGCCGCTTTTATCGGATCGACATCACCAATTAAATCGGCAACGGTTACATCTGGCGTTGCCAGCTTCTCGAAGAAACGTTCGCTTCTGTGCAACCATGAAATCGGTGTTTCATCTCCTTTTTCAGCAATTAAATCCTTTGCAAAACGAGAAATTGGATTTAACGGATCATCATTAATTTCTGAACCTTCCACAAACGGAATATATTCGTCTAATAATTCTACCATTTTGCGAGCTAAACGCGTTTTTGCCTGACCGCGAAGTCCTAATAGATTAATATTGTGACGAGATAAAATTGCGCGCTCCAATTCTGGAATTACGGTATTCTCAAATCCATGAACGCCTTCAAAAACAGGTTTTCCCGATTTGATTTTTTCACGTAGATTATTTCGCAATTCATCCTTAATGCTTGTAGTTTTATATCCAGTGGCTTTTAATTGACCTAATGTCTTTATAGTATTTATTTCCATTGTGTTGAAATATAGTTTGTTTATTTATTTTTTAATGACAATGCTTTGTGTCATTACTGTGCTTAGACGCACTGCGGTGCGTCTCTACAATATACGCAACGTTTATATGCGTATGCAAAGAAACCTTAGTATCTTAGCGTCTTAGAACCTTAGCAACTTACTTAATCCTCTTCTTCCTATTTGCTTCGTAATCTTCAAAAATCATTTCACCCAAACCTTTTATTCCGGTATAAAATGCTTTTCCTTGATTAGCTTCTGTAAACTGATTCACAAAACGCTGTAAATACGGATCTCTAGCAATCATAAAAGTCGTAATCGGAATATGGAGTTTTCTTGCCTGTTGTGCCTGAGTGTAGCATTTATCGACAATGTATTCGTCTAAACCATTACTATTCATATAATAAGAGCCATCACGCTCACGAACGCAACTTGGTTTTCCGTCCGTAATCATAAAAATCTGCTTGTTGGTATTTCGCTTTCTACGCAAAATATCCATCGCCAATTGCAAACCAGCAACCGTATTAGTATGATAAGGACCAACTTGTAAATACGGTAAATCTTTAATCGGAATTGTCCAAGCATCATTCCCGAAAACCAATATATCTAACGTATCTTTTGGGTATCTTGTTGTGATTAACTCTGCCAAAGCCATGGCTACTTTTTTGGCAGGAGTAATTCGGTCTTCTCCGTATAAAATCATACTATGACTGATATCGATCATCAAAACCGTACTCATTTGCGCTTTGTATTGGGCGTCTTCTACGATCAAATCATTTTCAGTAAGCATAAAACTATCGACACCGTTATTAACTTGAGCATTTCGAAGGCTTTCGGTTAAAGAAATTCTTTCTAAACTGTCGCCAAAATTATATTCACGGAATTCTCCCGTATGCTCATCACCACTTCCCGCATATTTTGTTTTATGATTTCCGCTCCCAGATTTTTTCAAGTTTCCAAAAATCTGATCTAAAGCTTGCTGTCTAATGGCTCTTTCGGTTTTTGCAGTAATTCCGAAACCAGAACTTCCATCTCCTTTTACTTCATCTCTAATGTATCCTTTCTTCTTCAGATCTTCAATAAAGTCGTCAATGGTATAATTTTCGTCTGTAAGTTTATATTCTTTGTCCAGTTCCCGAAGCCAGTTTATTGCTTCATCAAAATCGCCCGAAGTATGGGTGATTAGCTCTTTAAAAATCGTAAAAAGTTTGTCAAACGGAGACTGAAAAGGAGCTTCGTAAGTCTTAAAATAAAAGCCTTTTTTAAATTCGTTTTTCATAAATCTAAAATTACATCTTTTTAGAATTATGAAAAACGAATCGTTTATTAATTTTTAGTTAAAATATTTAACCAAAATCCGCAGACTAACAGTGTTAGATATAATAATTATTCAAACTTTCCGTCTACATAATACCAAGCACCATTTTCGAATTTAAAAGTAGAGAATTCGTAATGTACTTGCGGATTATTGTTTGAATCTAAAAAATAAGCTTTGAATTCGACTGTATTTTCAGTAAAACTCAATATTTCTAGTTTCTGCCATTTATTAGAAACAGCCCATCTTAAAATTTCAGCTTTTGAATAGTATTTTCTTTCAGAAACATGAGTTGTTTCCATAAGATAATCGGCATTATGAGTTGCATACGCCGAATATCTAGATCGCATTAAAGCCAATGCTGAAGGGGCTTTTTGATTACCACTTAAATACAATTCACAGCAATTTTCAAAAAGCAATCCTGTATCGCAAAAACATTTTTTATTCTCCATCAACTGGTTCTTCTCCATTAATTTTTACATGAAGCTGATTCAACAAAACCTGATAACGAGTGATTTCTCTCACCTCTTCATCTTCTTCAGCAAAATCAATCATTTCGTCAAGTGTTTCGCTTACTTCCAATAATTTATTGTTTGCTTCTCTATCGTTTTTCGCGAGCAATCAAATCAATGATTTCCTGTACGTTTGCTTTTAGTGTTTCGAATTTACTATTCATTACTTTTTTTTGTTTCAGGTTTCAAGTTTCAGGTTTGCTCTGCTAACTTGTAACATGAAACCTAAAACTTGAAACTATTTATTTACTCTTCGTTTTTACTTTCGTTGAATTTCTTTACGATTTCCTTTAATTTTTCTTTTCTTGCAATTTCTGCTTGTTTGGCTTTTGCCTGGGCTTTATGCAATTTATCGTTGTGCTTTTTGATGTTCCTCTCGTTATTACGTCCCATTACACTTCTCTTTTAATTTGTTCTAACGTTTTTTCAGTAAAAATCAATTCGTTGATAATTTGTTTTCGCAAATCAACAATATCGTCATAGTCAAAATGTTTTGCCCAATTGGTCAGCTGCTGTAGGTTTCTAATCTGTTTCAACCGTTTTGTGGTTTCAGAACTCGTTCTTAAAACTGCTTTTCCGTCATATTCAGGATTATTTTTGTGCTCGTAATTGGCAAGGTTGTTTTCAAAATCGGCTTTAATATAGTAGAGCTTTTCTTCGGCATTATCAGGATAAAATTCTTCCCACTTTGCAAAACCAATTTTAGTTTTTGATTCCGTTTCTGGATTTCGGGCAATTAAACGCCATTTACTATTGGCCAATCTTCCCCAATGATTCGAAACGCGATACATTCCTTCTTCTGTATAATAATAGGCGCTTCCTGCTTTGCTTTCAAATTGTTTTTTCAATCCTTGAATTGAATTTGCAAGTACTTCATTAAAAGCACAAAACGTATTTTTAAAAGAATTAGGATGTGGTTTAAAGTTTTTTTGCATGTGCAAATATACTCAGATTACAGCGAACTCCCTAAAACATTAATTGCTTACCTTTGTTCCTTTAATTCAAAACAAAAAAATCATGTCTAAAGATTTAGAACAAAATATGCCTCAAAAAGGAGTTTTTACTGGCATTATCGAAAAAGATGAAAATAATAATTATTTCTGTGGCGTATATCTTTTAGACTACAAAATGGTTCAAGCTAAATTTAAAGAAGGCGATTGGATTACAATAAAGTCTGTTATTGAAAACCCAAGCGACATGAGCTATGATAAATATCCTAAAAAATCAAGAAACTTCGATAAAGCGAATCATAAGCCGGAATAGTTTTTTGTTTCAAGTTTCAAGTTTCAAGTTTTTTGTTGAAATGGTTAAGTTTTTAACGCAAAGAACGCTAAGTTTATTTTTTCCGAGTGTTATAAGATTGAGAATATTTAAGTTCGCAAAGCTTTGTGTAGACATAGCTTTGTGAACTTTTCATTCTAATGAATCTCAAAAAAATCTTTGTGTGCTTTGCGTAATTCTCTGCGTACTTTGCGGTTAAAAAAATCCTTGTGCACTTTGGGGTAAAATAAACTTACAGTTAACTTTTTTCAATATTTTTTCGATCAAAACTGAAAAGTTAAAAAAAAGTGTACCTTTGCAAAAAATTTGTCGATTTGAACTAAAACAAAACGATTTCAAACTAATAGACAAGTAGTTACCTTTTATTTATGAAAAAAATAGTTGAATACCGCAAGTTACTAAACGTAGAAAAAACTGCAGAGTTAAAAGATTTAAAGACAATTTATCGTAATGCGATGAAAGAATCTCATCCTGATAAATTTGTGGGAAATGAAGCTGGTTTAAAAGAAGCAGAAGAAAAAAGTAAAACGATTATCGAAGCTTACCACTTTTTAGTAAGTATTCACCCTGATACTATCAAACTTAATTTACCTGAGTACACAGAAACAATTTCAACTTGTTCTATAACAGATTATAAATTTGTTGAAGGTCGTTTAATTATTGACTTTTCTAACGGAAGTGTTTACGAATACATTAGTGTTCCAAAAGCAACTTACGTAAAAATGGTAAATGCAGATTCTCCAGCAAGATTCGCTAAAAGACATATATTAAACTCTTTTACTTGGAGAAAGAAAACAAATCAAGAATAGTTTTTATTCTACTATATTTTACAAAAAAGCACTCTATTAAACGAGTGCTTTTTTTATGCCTAAAATTCAAATATTTGAACACAGATAGTCCAAATAAGTTTCTTATTAAGAGTTTTTGATCAAATTAGACCAACAAACATGCTGATTTCATGCATTTTAAGACAAAAAAAACTATAACAAAATTTTAGGTTACAAAATTCTGTATGTTTTATAATTTTAGATACTTTTGTTGCACAAATCAATTAACTAATTAATTTTTTATAATGAAAAAAATACTTTTTGTACTTACAGCTTCTGCAGCTATCATTTCTTGCAGTAAAGTTAAAGATGGAGAATACCTTATTACTGGTACTGCTACAGGAATTGAAAATGGAAAAACTATTATCTTGCAAGGTCAGGATCCTGCTACAAGAATGCCAGTTTCTCTTGATACAGTAAAAGTTGAAAACGGAAAATTTGAAATTAAAGGAAAAGTTACTGAACCAGCTTTCCATACATTAATATTACAAGGTGCTAACGGACCTATCCCATTTATCTTAGAAACTGGGGAAATTAAAATTGCTATTGATAAAGATAGTATCCACAAATCTAAAATTTCTGGAACTTACAACAATGATGAGTATGTAACTTTCATGGAAGAAATGAACAAAACTCAAAAAAGTTTAATTGATTTCCAGAAAAAGAACAACGACAAAATGAAACAAGCTCAACAAGCTCAAGATACAGCAACTATCAATGGCTTGATGAAACAGTACATGGAAATCCAAAAAGAAGTACAAGACGGTAGCAAAAAGAAATATTTAGCTTATGCTGAAAATCACCCAAAATCTTTCATTACAGCTTTAATTATTCAAAGTTTATTGAATGATCCAACTGCTGATATGAAAAAATTAGAAGGTCTTTACAATGGTTTAGATGAGTCTATAAAAAATACTGCTCCAGGAAAAGAAATCAAAACTAGATTTGGTCAAGCAAAAATGCCATCAGTTGGTGCTACAGCTCCAGCGGTAGGTAGCGGTAAATGAAGAGCAGATTTTTCGGCTCCGAATCCAGAAGGAAAAATGGTTTCGCTTAAAGAAAGTCTAGGAAAAGCAACTATTGTAGATTTCTGGGCATCATGGTGCGGACCATGCAGACAGGAAAATCCGCATATTGTGGCTTTATACAAAGAATTTCATTCTAAAGGATTAAACATTATCGGGGTATCTCTTGATAAAGATGTCGCAAAATGGAAAGAAGCTATTGCAAAAGATGGTTTAACTTGGACTCAGGTTTCTAATCTAAAATTTTGGGATGAACCAATTGCAAGACAATATAATGTTGAAGCAATTCCTGCAACTTTTATTCTTGATGCATCAGGAAAAGTAGTTGCGCAAGATTTAAGAGGCGATGAATTAAAAGCAAAAATTCAAGAATTGCTAGCAAAATAATCTTCTATTTAAAATAATAAAAAATCTCCCTCGTGGAGATTTTTTTGTTTTATGGCATATTGCCTTAAAAACAGAAGCTCGTCTTAAAAAACGTTATTTACAATGACAATTTTTAAACTGCCTGCTTTTTTTCGATTAGAAAAAGACAATTACAAATCAAGATTAAATTAGAAATTATATTCTCAATATTCCGTCTAAGACATCAATAAAAGTAGTACCTGACAACTTTATTGAAGAAAAAACCCAAAGTAAAAACAATAGACAACACTTAAGAATATTCTTTCTTTTGTGAAAATTTTTAAAAAAACTCAATTTAGCTTGTTTTTATTTTATTCAATTTCAGATAATTAAAAAATAACTTTAAAATAACTTAAAATTAAGTCGTTTTTTTGTTTGGAAATGTAGAAAACGTTGCTATCTTTGCCACCGCTAAGAATAACAAAGCACAATAAGCTGAGATCGGGGAGATACTCAAGCGGCCAACGAGGGCAGACTGTAAATCTGCTGTGTGAACTTCGCAGGTTCGAATCCTGCTCTCCCCACGAAAAGGCCGAAAAGGCAGAGAACTTTAAGTTTTCAATCTTTTTAAAAAGCCATAAAAAATGTCTGAAGACCTGCAAATTCAATGATTTGCAGGTTTTTTTCGTTTTAGGCCTATTTTCAATATTTATAAAAGCTCACAAAATTAAAGGTACAGAATTGGTGCACTTTCAGGCGCGCAGAAAAGTGCACCAGAAACAGTGAAAATCCCTTATCTTACAGGGGTTAACGACTTGATTTGGTAGTAATATTATTCTACATTTATTAATTTAAAAAGTAGGATTATGTTGGAAAGCAGTTTTAGTTTGGGATTTGGAATTTCAAATATGGAATTCCAAATAGAGAAATACTTTTTTAGTAAGACAGGATTTAAAATTCAGCAAAACAGAACAAAATATTAAAAATCAGGTACTTTTACTTAAATGAAGTATTAAAAATGTAACTACTTTTATTGTGAAAAGAAAATCTATTTAAGATTTTCAAAACAAATTTATTTGGACATTACTTAAGATCTAAGTCCAAACATTAAATGACATAAAAAATCAAAATTTATAGTATCGTAACTTAAAACCAAATTATATGAAAATTTTCAAATGGATTACAGTATTATTTGTTGCTATTTCTACATTTTCAAGTTGCAGTCCTACAAAATCTTTTACAAATAATCAAAATAGTATTTTATTAGATTATCAAAAATCATTGAAAACAGAAATCACTAATTTAACAAATAATAATCTAGTTTCTACACGTGATTGCAAAATTTGGGAGAAAGACAGAAATGATTTTATATTAATGGTCAAGGAATATAAAGACAAAAACGAAATTGTACGAAAAAAATCAAATAAAGCTGGAACTGCTTTTGTAATTACTGGTACAGTAGTAGGTGTTGGAGGCGGTATATATGGTCTTTTTTCTGATGGAGACACAAAAGGAGCAAGCATTAACTAGTTTAATTGCAGGGTCATTAACTGGATTAGTCGGAAGCTTAAATCTAGAAAAGAAAGCAGAACGAGCCAATACATGTAGTGATTTTTTAGATGGTATTATGTTAGATTTTGCTGGCAGATGGGGTGATACAAGATGTCCAGAAACTAAGCAAGAATTAAGTGATTACCTCTCTGCAAAAGACGCTCTTATTGAAAGTCTAAAATCTATGAAATGCTACGGACTTGCTCGCAACAAATTAAAAAACACCAGACAAGTAAACGTTATTACTTTAATTTGCTATACAAAAACAATTTAGACATTAATTTTCTTCAGTCAATTCTTTGTGGTAGAATTGGAATCCATCACTTTTCTAGAAATTAAAAACTCAGCTGAATAAAGGACCACGAAGTTTAAGTTCGAATGGACGAAACCTAAAATTATGGCAAATACTAATAACTCTTAGTTTTGTGACAAAATAGTGCGCCTCGATATTTGGAGTTGCCTACAATTTTGACACAAAAAACTATGGCGGTTTTGGAGAAAAATAAAATATGAGGAGTAAACGAACTTAATAAACCACTTTCTATATTTGATAGTTTTATTTAACCAAAACTTCCTTTTTTTTAGCGCTTTCATCTCAAAGAATCATACATCTATTTTTAAAAAAAACTTACTATCAATCAAAACACATAGCAAAAATCTAGTGGTTTGATTGATAGTAAAGTTTTTTATGCATCATCTGTCATAGATAATGCTTCAAATGTGCTACTATTATTATTACTGCAAAACTAAATTTACACTCTTAGAAACCAAACATTTGATGTTTGGAAATCTGATTATTATAGCAATTAAAAATACTATAATAAAGCGCATTGTATATCTGAATTTAGTAACCTCAATAATAAAACTTAAAACCACAAATGAAAAATAAAAAATTACTAACTATTGGAGTTTTTGCTCTGTTTACTGTTGGAAATATGAATGCACAAAAGAAGCCGTATCTGGATAAAAATAAAACTGTTGAGCAGCGCATAGACCTGCTTCTGCCATTAATGATGCTGGAGGAAAAAGTTGGGCAGATGAACCAATACAATGGCTTTTGGGATGTTACCGGACCGGCGCCAAAAGGCGGAACAGCCGAACTGAAATACGAGCATTTAAGAAAAGGCCTTGTGGGATCGATGCTGACAGTTCGCGGCGTTAAAGAAGTGCGCGCAGTGCAGAAAATTGCAGTCGAACAAACCCGCTTGGGAATTCCATTAATTATCGGTTTTGACGTGATACATGGCTATAAGACGTTAAGCCCGATTCCGCTGGCAGAAGCGGCGAGCTGGGATTTGGAAGCGATTAAGAAATCGGCTGCGATTGCGGCAGATGAAGCTTCTGCATCCGGAATCAATTGGACTTTTGGGCCAAATGTTGATGTGGCAAATGATGCGCGTTGGGGACGTGTGATGGAAGGTTCGGGAGAAGATCCATACTTAGGAAGTAAAATTGGATATGCACGAGTTAAAGGTTTTCAAGGAGAGACCATTGCTGATTTGGCTAAAGCAAATACGATTGCGGCTTGTGCGAAACATTTTGCGGCTTACGGTTATGTTGAAGCAGGATTGGAATATAATATCGTAGACATTAGTAATTCGAAATTGTACAATTCGGTCTTGCCTCCTTTTGAAGCAACGGTTGACGCTGGAGTTCGCACGTTTATGAATTCGTTTAATACTTTGAACGGTGTTCCTGCAACTGGAAATGCCTTTTTGCAAAGGGATATTCTAAAAGGAAAATGGAAGTTTGACGGATTCGTGATTTCCGATTATGCTTCAATCCGCGAAATGATTGCACACGGTTATGCAAAAGATGAAGCCGATGCAGCGGCAAAAGCCGTAATTGCAGGTTCTGATATGGATATGGAATCGTATTTGTACGTTGCAAAACTGGTTGATCTGGTAAAATCGGGAAAAGTAAAAGAATCTTTAATTGATGACGCGGTTCGCAGAATTTTGCGTGTAAAATTTGAATTGGGACTATTTGATGATCCGTACAGATATTGCGATGAAAAACGCGAAAAAGAAGTTGTGGGAAGCAGAGCCAATAACGAAGGCGTTTTGGATATGGCAAAGAAATCGATCGTTTTGCTGAAAAACGAAAAGAATCTGCTTCCGCTGAAAAAATCAGGTCAGAAAATCGCTTTGATCGGAGCTTTGGCAAACGATAAAAACAGTCCGTTGGGAAGCTGGAGAATTGCGGTTTCAGACGATACCGCGGTTTCGGTTTTGGAAGGGATGCAGCAGTACAAAGGCAATCAGCTTACTTTTGAAAAAGGGGCAGATTTATTAAAACAGAAAGCAACTTTCTTAACGGAAACCGTTTTCAATACAACAGACAGAAGCGGATTTGAAGCGGCTAAAAATGCGGCTAAAAATGCCGATGCCGTAGTAATGGTTTTAGGCGAATACGGATTCCAGAGCGGTGAAGGGAGAAGCAGAACCGATTTGAATCTGCCAGGTTTGCGGCAGGAATTATTGGAAGAAATCTACAAAGTGAATCCGAATGTGGTTTTGGTTTTAAACAATGGACGTCCGCTGAGCATTCCGTGGGCGGCAGAAAATGTTCCGGCCATTGTGGAAGCTTGGCATTTGGGAACCCAAGCCGGAAATGCAGTTGCGCAGGTTTTGTACGGAGATTACAATCCGAGCGGAAAATTGCCGATGTCATTTCCTAGAAATGTGGGGCAGGTGCCGATTTACTATAACAAATACAGCACAGGAAGGCCAATCGATAGCGATAAAAATGTTTTCTGGTCGCATTACATGGATGTGGAGAAAACGCCCCAATTTCCATTCGGTTTTGGATTGAGCTACACCACTTTCGATTATAAAAACCTGAAACTGGATAAAACATCTTTTGCAAAAGGTGAAAAAGTTCACATAAGCGTTGAAGTTGCAAACTCTGGAAATTACGACGGAAAAGAAGTGGTTCAATTGTACATTCATGATGAATTTGCAAGCATCGTCCGTCCGATTAAAGAATTGAAAGGTTTTGAATTAGTTAATCTGAAAAAAGGGGAAACTAAAACGGTAAGCTTTACTTTAACGGATAAAGAGCTTGGTTTTTATGATAACGAAGGAAATTATCTGGTAGAACCGGGAACTTTTAAAATTATGGTTGGAGGAAGTTCTGATAAAGGTCTTACTGAAAAATTTGAACTAAATTAATTCGAAAAAGCACTATATCTATTTGTATAAAATATGTTGTTTTAAGCAATCTAATAACCTGAGTGAGATTATTAATTAATCATACTCAGGTTTTTGACAATATGACAAATTTCACAATTAAAAGTATATTTTTTGTTTAGTTTTATTAATATTGTTAATTACACTTAAAAAATAAAGACGGGTTTTCGGCGAGGATTGATCAATACTACTATTAAATGAAAAATATTAAATATATTCTTGTATGCTACTTTATAGGTTTGAATTGCCTATTTTCTCAAGATAAATTTGATAACTATCAATTTAGAAGCATACAGGAAACTACTTCAAAAAGAGCTATTTCTTCCATTATTCAAGATAAAAATGGTTTTATCTGGATAGGCACAAATGGCACTGGTTTGTATCGATATGACGGGGTGAATTATTTTGGATATGAATACAATAAAAATTCGGGCTCAATAAACAGTAACTTTATCTATTCCACTTTTGTTGATTCTGACAATAACTTATGGGTTGGTACTGATGACGGTTTATGCTTATATAACAGAGATTTAGATAATTTTACCAAAATCAATATTGAGGATGTAATCAGAAAAGGATATGATGAACCCATTACTGTAAAGACAATTAATCAAGATAACAATGGAAACTTAATCTTGGGTACTTATGGCTTTGGATTATTTAAACTTAACATAAAAACTTTAAAAACTACTTTGATTCCGTCAAAGGTGCTGGATAAATTTAATTTCCTAATAAAATCTTCGGTAAAAAATAAGCAAGGAATTATCTATTTAGGAACTAGTTATGGCCTCTTAGAACTTGATTTAAACGGCAAACTTAAACAGGTTTATAAAGACAAGTTTAAAAGAGAACCTTTATTGGACGATATAGAAAATCTTGCCATAGATAAATTAGGATATATATGGCTGGGAACTACTGAACACGGTCTGATTAAAATTAAGCCAGAAACTGATAATTACCAATTTGAAAATTATTTTATAACCAAAAACAAAATCTTATCAATTATAGAAAGCGACCAAGATTATATAGTTTGTGGTACTGAAAATGATGGATTATTGATTGTAAACTATAAAGGCCAAGTAATCCAGAAGTATTTGCATAGCAAGTATAATGACTCTAGCTTAAAATCTAATTCTGTCTGGTCATTGTATGAGGATAAAGAAAAGCGACTCTGGTTAGGCTATTTTAATAAAGGACTTGGCGTATTTGACAAACCAAATAACAAATTTAATTCTCTTGAATCGCTAGTCAACAACGAAAATTCTTTGCAGACAAGCTATGTCACTTCAATTGTAAAAGACAAGAAAGGAGATCTGTTAATCAGTAACGAAGGAGGCGGTCTCGACATTTATAATCTTACCAATAAAAGTTTCATTCATGTAAATAAAAACAGCCAAAGTTATTATTCTGGCTTAGACGCTGCTGATATTCAAACCATATTCATAGACAGTAAGCAAAATATTTGGATAGGAAGTTGGGATCGCGGAATCTACTTTTTAAAAAATGGCACTACTCGATTCATAAATTATAATACTGCCAATACTGAAGGATTAAAATCGAATAGAATTTTTAGTTTTTCAGAGGATTTGAAGGGCAGAATCTGGATAGGAACTTTCATAAAAGGACTGCATTATTTTGACAATAAGAACAATACATTTGTTCATTGCAACACAAAATCATTTACAGAACACGCTTTGGACAATGCTTTTATCCGTAAAGTTTTTGTAGATTCTGATAATGTTTTGTGGGTTGGAACGATTTTGGGTTTATATCAGGTAAGTTTAAAAGACGATTCTGGTTTTAAAGTTACCAAAATGCGCGATGCCATGTTCGACGACAAAACGAAATATAACAGCATCCAAACTATTTTATCAATCTATGAGTCTAACGATAAAACAATATGGATTGGAACAGACGGCGAAGGATTATTTAGCTATAATAAAAAAGATAGAACATTTTCAAACTATAATAATTTTCCAGGTTTTAAAGAAAAATCTGTTCGCGCCATAATTGCCGACAACAATGGCTATCTATGGATTAGCGGCGGATTAGGATTAACAAAACTTGATTTAAAAAACAAAAAAAGTACCAGCTTTACTAAAGATGACGGTCTTATTGATAATGATTTCAACAACAATGCGGTCTTTAAAGATGGAAATGGAGAACTGTATTTTGGAAGTTATGAGGGAGTAAATTATTTTAATCCTAGCGAGATCAAAAAAGTAGAGAAAGCTCCAAAATTGTATTTCAGCGATTTTAAATTATTCAATAAATCTGTAAAACCTAATGAAGATGCTTCTCCATTAACCAAAGTAATTGGTCAGAGTAAAGAAATCATTCTTAATCATACGCAATCTGTTTTTACGATTGAATATGTTGGAATTAACTATAATTATTCTAAGAAAAACCAATATGCTTATTATTTGCAAGGCTTTGAAAAAGATTGGAATTATGTAGGAAACAACAGAGCCGCAACTTATACAAATTTGCCACCAGGTAATTATGTTTTTAAAGTAAAATCTGCAAATGCCGATGGTTCGTGGAATACTGTTCCTTTAGAATTAAAAATAAAAGTCTTGCCGCCGTGGTGGAAAACTATTTGGGCCTATTTACTGTACACTTCAATACTGGTTTTTCTAACTATATACCTTAATAAAATATATCAAAATCGTTTTAAAGCAAAACAGGCTATAATTTTAGAAAAAGAAAAAAATATTCAGTCAGAGAAATTAAACAATAATAAACTGCAATTTTTCACAAATATTTCGCATGAATTCAGAACACCATTAACACTAATTATCAACCCTTTAGAAGATATTCTAAAAAGTAAAAATTTATCTCCTGAAATACATAACAAATTAAAAATTGTTCATAAAAGTTCAGATAGGCTTTCCAGACTTATCAATGAGCTTATGGACTTTAATAAGTTAGAATTCAACAGAATTTTTCTTCAAGCCAGAAAAATTGAAGTCGTAGCCTTTACACAGGGAATTAGAGGTTATTTTGATGAGGAAGCCGCCTCACGAAATATTACTATTAATTTTGAGTCTGAATTTGATGAGCTTGAGGACTGGTTAGATCCTAAAATGCTCGAAAAAATACTGTTCAACATTATTTCAAATGCTTTTAAATTTACTCCCGATAATGGCTCAATCACTATTTCTATAGCAAAATCAGAAGGCGATAATCTATTGCTAATTGATGGAAATATCGTTCCTTCTTTTTCAATAACGATTACTGATACAGGTTCGGGTATTCGCAAAAAAGATCTGAAAAGAATATTTGACAGGTTTTATCAGGTCAATAATGTAAATAAAGATTATTATGGAAGTACGGGAATTGGTTTAGAGGTTGTAAAGGAATTTGTGGAACTTCATAAAGGAAGAATTGATGTTGATAGTCAGGTAGGACAAGGCACAAAATTCACATTAACCTTTCCTTTAGGCAAATCTATGTATAAGAAAAGTGAAATAATTGAAGGGGACAAAACAAAAAAAATAGAAGAAACTAAAACTAAATTTCTATCTGAATCTACCGACCAAGATGATTATGTAGACCAAACTGAAAATGTTGCTGAAACTGCAAAACCATATACTGTTTTAATCGTTGAAGATAATCCTGAATTGAGAAACTACCTAAAACAGGAACTAAGCAAATTATATAAAGTTATTGTCGCCGAAAATGGTCAAAAAGGCTACGAACTTGCTGTTCTGAAATTACCAGATTTAATTATTACAGATGTTATAATGCCCGTAATGGACGGACTGCAGATGTGTAAAAAAATAAAAGGCGATTTAAAAACAAGCCACATTCCATTATTAATGCTTTCGGCAAAAGCAATGGTAAAAGACCGATTAGAAGGTATAGATTCAGGTGCTGATATTTATCTCAGTAAACCATTTGAGTTAGACATCTTAAAATCTAGCCTAGCACAGCTTATTACGAGCAGACAAATCATGTTTAAGAAATTTTATAGCGGAATCACAAAAGATGGTAAAGAAAAAACAACTTCTCTTGATAATGATTTCATTCAAAAAATTCTGCATTTTATAAACGAAAACATCAGCGAACCAGAATTAAGCGTGGAATTGCTATCATCTAAAATTTTCCTAAGCAGAAGTCAGCTGTATCGAAAGATAAAGACCTTAACAGGCGTTTCGGTAAATGAATTTATTAGAAATGTACGATTAGAAAAGGCAAAACAATTGATAGAAAAAGGAAATAATAATATTAATGAAATTAGCTATAAAGTTGGATTTACATCTCCCTCCTATTTCACCAAATGTTATAAGATTAAATACGGACATTTGCCCACACAAGAAAAAGAACAAAAAAACAAACATTAAAAATATCTCTTTAAAATAGAGAATGGCCTAAAAAAGAGCTTCGATACCATAATCGAAGCTCTTTTTTTTGTAAGTCAATTTCCTCAAAAATCTTTTCTGTTATTTGAGAGCAAAATCTAATATATCTAAAATATTACTGCTTCTTTTTTATACAAAAGGTATTTTTTTAGCAGTTTTTTCAGCAATACTTTATCGCCTGTTTTATATCATAATTGTTTCTTTTCAGCAATAACAGCCCTTAATCCCCATTTTTTGCATCATTTGTTGCACAATATGCTTCATGCGTTCTACAATAGCGAGCACACTACATTTTACTTTCGTTAAGAAATTTTTAAGAAAAAGAGAATCTTCTTATAGCTCCACTTTTGAACATGTAAAAGTCTCTTCTATTAAATATTTTACAAGTAAAAACAAACTAACTTAATCGACCAATTTTTATGCAGAAAAAAACATTAAAAAAACTATTATGTTTAATAGTATGTATGTGGGGAAACTTTTTCTTTGCGCAAACTGTTAAAGGAAAAGTAACATCAGGAGGTCTTGGCCTACCGGTGTTGGTGTAGCAGTACAAGGAACAAAAAATGCTACAACCACTGATTTTGACGGAGGATTTATTTTAAACAATGTAGATCCGAAAAGCACATTGATTTTTAGCTACATAGGTTACAAAACTGTATCCCTTCAAGCAGATACAAAATCAGTGATGGTAGTCAACATGGTTAATGACCTTGAGAAATTAAATGAAGTCGTGGTTATTGGCTACGGAACTTCAAAAAGAAAAAGATGTAAATGGTGCTATTTCTTCCATCAAAGCATCTGAAATTCAAGACAAACCTTTTATTTCCATCGATCAAGCTCTTGTAGGTAAAGCGGCAGGTGTAAATGTTACTCAAAATTCTGGAACTCCAGGAGGAGGAATTTCGGTGCAAATTAGGGGAATTACCTCTATTAATGGAAATGAACCTTTATATGTAATTGACGGAACACCTGTTTTTGCAGACAAAAACAACGACTCATTTGCATTTAGTGCATTAGGCGGAGGAAATGGGCAGACTAAAAACTCGGCTTTATCTGGATTAAATATTTCGGATATCGAAACTATTGATATCCTAAAAGATGCTTCATCAACGGCAATATATGGTGCAAATGGTGCGAATGGTGTCGTTTTGATTACAACTAAAAAAGGAAAAAAAGGAAAGTCGGCTTTTACCTATGAAACCTATTTAGGTACTCAGCAAGTGGCAAATTCAGTTGATGTTTTAAACTTGCCTCAATATGCCGCTTATCAGACTAAAATCTTCAAACTAAATGGAGAACCAGTTCCTTATCAATATCAAAAACCAAATTTATTAGGCAATGGAACAAACTGGCAGGACGAACTTTTTAGAACTGCCACTATGTATAATCATCAAATATCATTTTCAGGCGAAAAAGACGGAACAAGATATTATACTTCTTTGAATTATTTTGATCAGGAAGGAATTGTGATGAATTCAGATTTCAATAGAATGTCTATGAGATTAAATGTGGATTCAAATGTAAAATCATGGCTTAAAATTGGCAACAATATGTCAATAAGCAGATCATCTCAACAAGTAGTTCGAAACGATGACAGAGGTGGTTTAGTAATGAATACATTAAGGCAGTCTCCAGAATTACCTGTTAGATATGCCGATGGTTCTTATGCCGGCCCAACAAGCGGTTTAGGTTCTTCTGCAAATGAGGCAACCAACCCAATTGCATTATCAGAATACAATAACGCAAAAGCAGACCGATACAAAATTAATGGAAATGTCTTTGCCGATTTCACTCTTACGAAAGGATTGGTTTTTAGAACAGAATTGGGATATGATTTAAATTTTGCAAAAGAGCGGCTCTTTTGCCCCTGCCTACACTTTAGGAAATGTATCTGAGCTATTAAATAAATCTTTTAAACAGCAGGATCAAAGTTTCTACTGGAGTTTAAAAAATTATTTGACATATAATAAAACATTTAGTGAAAAACATAATTTCACTTTCTTACTAGGTCAGGAAGCACAAGAAAGCCAATACGAATATTTAAGCGGTTACAGATCGGGCGATTTCCTTAGCAAAGATTTTACCAACTTAAACATAGGCGATATAGATACCGCCGTTAATGGAAATGGTTCTGGAAGATGGTCGATGACCTCATACATCTCGAGATTAAATTATAGTTTTTCTAATCGCTATTCTTTTTCGGCTTCTTTAAGAGCTGATGCTTCTTCTAACTTTGGACCTAATAATAAATGGGGATATTTTCCATCATTTGCTGCAGGTTGGACTGTTAGTAACGAAAGCTTTTTTGAACCTTTATCTAATACAGTCAATTATCTGAAATTTAGAGGTGGTTATGGTTCGGTAGGAAATCAAAACATTCCTGCTAACAGATATCAAACCATTCTTTCATTGACTGCATCTCCTTTTGGAGGCGTGTCTCCAACAATTGATAATTTAGGAAATCCTGATATTAAATGGGAATCTCTTAAGTCTTTTAACATTGGTTTTGAACTAGGAATGCTTAGCAATAGAGTAAAATTAGACTTTGATTATTATGTAAAACATTCTTCAAATTTCCTTACTAAGCAAATCAATGATGAGTCAAATCAAAGTGCGTTAAATTATTATTTGAATACGGGTGAAATTCAAACTAAAGGGGTCGAACTTACCTTAAACACAAGAAACATTGTTACAGATAATTTTACTTGGGATAGTACTATTATTTTCTCAAAATACAATAATGAACTTACCAGTTTTCAAGGGGCAGGTAAATCTTTATTGGGTAAAGTTCAATTCGACTTGTATACTGTAACTAGAACTACAGAAGGCCAGCCAGTTGGACAATTCTATGGATATGTTACAGATGGAATATTTAAAAATGCGAGCAGAATTAGCAGCAGGTCCAATTCAGGAAACAGGAACAGGAATTGGTGATATTCGTTTTAAAGATCTTAATAATGATGGGAAAATTGATGCTAAAGATCAGACTTCTATAGGAAGCGCAATACCTGATTTCACTTATTCATTTACCAATAACTTTAAATACAAAAACATCAGTTTATCAATTGCTTTAACGGGAAGCCAAGGCAATGAAATCTACAACTTTACTCGTCACTATACAGATGGTATCTATCCTGGATTTGGAGATCGATTTGCAAATGTGAGCACAAGAGCTTTAAATGCTTTTGAACCAGGAGTTAATGAAAATACGAATGAACCTAGAATTACGCTTAATGATCCAAATGGGAATGGAAGAATCTCAAATAGATTTGTTGAAGATGGTTCTTATTTAAGAATTCAGAATGTTTCTTTGAGCTACGATTTACCAAGCAAAATCTTCGAAAAGTCTATTATATCTAAAGTTAGATTGTATGTCAATGTCCAAAACTTATACACATGGACAAAATACTCTGGTTTTGATCCTGCTTTAGGAAATTTAGATCAAAATATAACCCTTAGCGGTATTGATCTAGGAAGATACCCAGTACCGAGAATAACTTCTATGGGTCTAAATCTAGAGTTTTAAAATCGACAAAAACACAATTAACTTAATGATTCATAGTCGTTAAAATAAAAATAATAGTTATGAAAAAACTTTTTAAACTTTTTATGATCGGAATGGTAATACCATTGCTGTCTTTATTTTCCTGTTCTGATGATTTTTTGGATGCTCCATCTGAAAATCAATTGACACCTGGCGATTTACCCGAAGGAATTACCGCTTTTGATGGAATTGCCGAGAGTTTGTATTTTAAACCTTGGTTTACTTTTAATGATAAATTCTTAATTGCAGTTGGCGATATGTACGCTGGCAACGCATTTACATTTGATGGTGCATATGCACAATTTAAAGACGCTCAGGTAACTTCGCAGAATCCAATCCTGACAGAAGGATATACTTCTTTGTTTTCTGTTATTGATCAATCTAATAATTTAATGAGTTTGGTTGAAGACAGAAAAAGCGAGCTCCCAGAAGCATCTTATAAAAATGCCATAGCAATATCAAGGTTTATGAGAGCCAATGCTTATTTCTATCTGGTAAGAAGCTTTGGAGCTGTGCCTATTATCAACAAAGCAGGATCGGCTGCGCAACCAAAAAGAAATCTTGTTACAGATGTTTACAAATTCATAAAACAAGATTTAGAATATGCGATCGAAAATTTACCAGCAACTTCGGTAAAAAAAGGATATGTTACCAAATTTGTCTGCTATGGGAATTCTTGCAAAAGTGCATTTGACATTAAATGAATATGCAGAATGTGCAACTCTAACTCAGAAAATTATCGGAAATCAATACACTTTAATTCAAGAGTACGGAAACTTATTTAGCAGTCCCGAAAATAATAATAGCGCCGAAAGTATGTTTGCGGCTGCAATGGAAGGCAGTTGCTACAGAATGGGGAACGCAAAATACAAATCAAGCGTATATAGTTCCTGGTGGTACTGGAATAACTGGCGGTGGTGACGGTTGGGGAGTTTATCTGCCTTCTATTTCATTGCAAAGCGGTTTTGAGCCAAATGACACTAGAAAAAAGAGCACAATCATGACAGATGGTGACTTTTATCCTGAATTGTTAAAAAATCAAGGCGGTTTCAGATATAAAAAAATATACTCATCGACTGCGACTAATTTCAGAAAGTATATTGTAGGATCTGCTGCCGAAAGAAACGATGTGTTTTTTATGAGAACTTCGCAAAACACAATCATACTAAGGTATTCTGACGTTTTACTAATGAATTCTGAGGCTATTTTGGCAGGAGCCAGTTCAACTACTTCTGCAGCTGCTTTAGACTCTTTTAATGAAGTGAGAGCCAGAGCGGGATTACCAGCTAAAACAGTTCTTACAAGAGATGATTTATTTAACGAAAGAAGAATTGAATTTGCACTTGAAGGACAATATTTCTTTGATTTAAAACGCCGTGGTCTAGCGGAAGCAACAGCTATTATTTCACAACAAGAAGTTGGATTTTATTCTGATGATGACAGAACAGTATTGATTTCAAGAAAAATAACTCCTGGAAGCAACTACTTTGAATTGCCTTTACCGCAAACTGCTATTGATACTAATCCATCGTTATTAGAGCCTCCTGTTCCTTTTAACTTTAACTAACATTTACTATGATCAAGAAAATAACATATAGAATTATAATTCTTCTAGCACTGGTTTCTTTTGTCGCTTGCCAAAATGATGATGCACCTACTGCAAGCGTTGATGCAATGGTTGCCGAACCTGGCGATTTGCTTAATCAGGCCTTTCCATTAAACAAGGTCAGAGTTGAAGGTGAAGGTTTAAAAGGATTAAAAAAAATTACGTTGGACAATAAAATTAACATCAGTTTTAATCCAAACTATAATTCAGATCAAGCTTTTATTTTTACTATTCCTTTTGACGAAAAACTAGGAAGCAGATTTGGTGTACAGCCTATTACGTTTGTAACAGGAACAGGATCGGTCACCAAAAACATAGAGATTTTACAACCTACTCCTACCATAACAAAAACAATTCCAGAGGTAGCAACTCCTGGGTTTCCATTAGAAATTGAAGGAACATGGTTTTACAATGTTTCTTCCATCACTTTGGGCGGAAAAACACTTAGTTATACACTAAAATCATCATCTTCAATTATCATCGGTTTACCTTCAGACGCAATTTCAGGATCAGAGCTGGTCGTTACTACTCCTGGTGGTTCTGCAAAAAAAACAATCAATTTTGCAACTGTAGTTCTTGTGTCTGATTTTGACGGAAACGGTTCCAGAGAAGATTGGAGTGCTTATGGTGATATCGATAGTTTTAATGCCAATACCACTGGTGGCCCAACAGGAAGTTATGCAACATTAGCATGGTCTGGTTCAACTGCAAATGGTTATAACGGAAGTAGTGCTGGCGGTGGAGCTAGTTTCCTAAGCTCTTCAAACAATGATGCCCTAAAAACATTTATAGACATTGATGTAAGCGCAAATGTTGTAGGTGCTCAATTTGCTATTCAGCTAAATACTATTGATGGCGTAAATTATGGCTATAATTTTAAAGTGACCGATGTAAACTGGATCACCAAAACAATATTATTAAGCGATTTTAAAGATAATTACGGATTTGGTTCAAATTCGGCGGCAACGTTAGATCCTTCTAAAATTAATGAAATTAAAGTCGGTATTGCTCAAGGAGATACGCCAAATCCAAGTGTAATAAAATTTGACAATATTAAAATTCGCTACCAATAAAGAGACTTTTAGACTTAAATAAAAAGAGGTCGTAACAAAACGACCTCTTTTATAAAATAAGCTCTAAAATGATACAAAAAATTATAAACAAGGGTATTACCAATAACTAGAATACCTATAATAACAATACAGTATGAAAATTAAATTTTTACTAATGCTGGCCTGTCTTTTCTTTTTTTGAACTCTTGTTCAAAAGATGACAATGTCGCCGTTAATGCTTTAGAAGCGCCTATTGCAAATGCTCCAAAAGACGTGAATGACGAAGGTTTTAGAGCAAAATGGAATTACGTTTCCCACGCAAAAAGTTATCTTCTAGATGTTTCTACCAATGAGAATTTCTCCACTTTTGTCCCAAATTACAATGCAAAAGAAATTATCGATTTAAATGAAGTTGTTTCAGGTTTAAATGGAGGCACACAATATTATTACCGAGTTAGAGCAAAAAATGAAACAGAGATTTCTGGCTATTCAAATATTATTAGTGTTGTAACTACGGGTTCTAGCAACATTCCTGAGGATCCAACATTTTTAAAGGTAAAAGCCAATAAATTGGCAAATCCGTTTTTTGTAGGTATGGCAGTTAAAGCTTCGCAATTAACAAACGGAAGTCCTTATGATGTTATATTGAAAAATGAATTTAGCAGTATATCTGCCGAATATGAAATGAAAATGGATCAAATTTCTGTTTCAAGCGGTGTTTACAACTGGACTGTTGCTGATAAAATTGTTGCTTACGGAAATTCTAATGACATCAATGTTCACGGTCATGCTTTGGTATGGCATAATTCGGTACCGCAATGGTTAAAAGATTTCTCTGGAACTGATGCTGAATTTAAAGCAGAAGTTAAAAAGTACATTACAGATGTAGTTACGCATTATGCAGGAAAAATAAAATCTTGGGATGTCGTAAATGAAGCTGTAGATGATAATGGAGGTACGATGAGAAATACAATTTTTCTTCAACGAATGGGTGCCAATTATGTAAAAGACTGTTTTCAATGGGCAAGAGATGCAGCAATCGCTGCCGGCGACAACTCTTTACTTTTGTTTTATAATGATTATGCAACTTCAACAAATGTTCTTAAACAAGATAAAGTTTTTAGCATTGTCGATGATTTAAAAGCAAGCAATATCATTGATGGTATTGGTTTTCAAATGCATAATAACTATTTAAATCCAACAAGAGCTCAAATCGAAGCCGACTTTAACAAAGCTGTAGCAAAAGGCGTGAAAATTCATGTTTCAGAATTGGATATTCAGGTAAATCAATCTAACGATATTTCAACTTTTACAAATGAAAGAAGGCTAGCTCAAAAAGAAAAATACAAAGAAATTGTACAACTATACAATGCACTTCCAGCAGTAAATAAATACGCTATAACGATTTGGGGAATGAAGGATAATGAATCGTGGATTCCTTTTAGTGCAGAACTCAATCATCCAGGAAACGACTGGCCTTTATTATACGATTCAAATTTTGCAATAAAAAGTTCACATACTGGATTTCTAGAAGGTTTAGATTAATTTTTTTAAGCTATAATAATTTACTTCAACTATTAATAAACCAAAAAATTAAATTATGAAAAAATTAAATTTGTTTGCATTAACAGTTTCATGTGCGTTAAGTTTAGGATTTGCATCATGTGCAGATGATGCAAGTCCGATGGCACAAGACCAGTCAAAAAATACAAATGCAAGTACAGTTACAAAAAACAGTACAAGCAAAGTAGCAGATGCGCCTTGGGTCAAACAATTTGAAGAAACATTTGATGTGGGTTCTAATTTGTCGCAATGGACAAAAGAGCAACGTGCAGATTATAATTCTTGGTATTGCGATTATTATAGCTCTGTGCCAACCACACAATGGAGAGACGGAAGACAATGTTTAGAGATCAAGACTACAAAATTAAGCACATACAAATATCAATCTGGGTTCATTACCTCAAATTATCAATACAAACCAGAAAACAACACAGAGTATATGCTTTCTGCCAATATTAAGCTAATAGCTATGGATGGCGGTACTTACAAGTCTTTTACTGAAACTTATGGTGCATGGCCAGCCTTTTGGTCTGTGCAGGGAAATGCCTGGCCAACTAAAGGAGAAATAGATATTATGGAAGGTTATTCTTTTGCTCCTAATGCAAGTCGTTTCACCTCGAATCTTTTTTATGGAACCTCTTCTGGAACAAATCTTATAGGAAACTCTGCAGAAAGAAACTATCCTGCCAATTTTGATATCAATGGAAATGGCGGATGGCATTTATATGAATCTTTTTGGAAAATGAAAGACAATGTTGTAACAGTAACCATAAAAGTCGACAATGTGACTGTAGCCACTTATACTAATGGTAGTGCCAATAATCTTAATCTCAATAATTTTGGACCACACTCTATTATATTAAATATGAATGTTGGATCTAAAGACTCCAATTTTATTGACCCAAATAAAATCAATTTATTTTCAACTGCAATGATGTGGGTTGATGATGTAACAGTTTATAAAAGACCAATATAATTTAAATTTTAGCTGATTTTCAAGCGTTTTTTTCAAAACAATTTTACCTCAACGGCATTCATAGCTGTTTTGCTGAGATCGGAAATTAGTTTAATTCTATCTTAGAGTTCTCTAAAAACTAAATAGGAGCAAAAGTTTATCTTTTGCTCCTATTTTTCAACTAACTTAAACTAACCTTATTGTGAAATGGCTAATAGCCAGGATTTTGATAAGTCTGCTTTTTCTTCGGCTGACATTTGCATACCATCAAGTTGGCTTGTTGGTATTGGACGAAGGTAATTTTGTGGAGAAATTGTTCTTGTAAACACCTTAACAGTGTGATCTTTCCAATCGTTTGGATTAGTAGCTCCTGCGATTGAAAATGAATTTCCGTATTCTGTCCATTTTTGAGTACGCACTAAATCATACCATCTGTAGCCTTCTCCAAAATATTCTCTTGAACGTTCTGCCAAAATATAATCAATATCAATAACCATTGGAGTTGCTGCAGTCATTGCCGCACTATTATCTTGCGTTTTTACTTTGTTTCCGTTGTTGTCAAAAGTCCATTTTCCGGCACGAGCACGAATAACATTAATTAAATCTCTTGCTGTTTTTCCTCCTTGTACAGAAGCGCCTTTAACCGCGGCTTCGGCAGCAACAAAATACAGTTCTGAGAATTTAGCTATTGGAAACGGACGCGTACTACTTCCATTAGGAGATCCTAAACCTGCTCCATTATCTGTACGATAAGGTCCTAATTTCCAGTTTCCTGGATAACATATCCTAGAGATTACACTTGGTTCAATTACAAAATCGGCTCTTCCTGGCAATACTCCCGCTCCAATTGAACTGTTAAATACTGAGTTAGAATAATCAATTCCTGATGTATCCTCATTTAAGAAAGTCAGAACTGGATCACCGTTTGCTATAGGAAGATAATTTGCATTATATAATACTGGAGCAGTAATTCCTGCCTTTGCCCAGTTTCCGCGGTAAACTGTGGTAAAAGTACCATCGTAACGAGAATCATTAGTTTTATCGGCAAATGTCTTTTTAAACACTTCAATAGGAGGTGCCAACATAGTCCAAGGTCTTCCTAAATGTTGCTCTGCTTCACGCTGCACAGAACTTACCGCGGCCCAACCAGTGTTGCTTGAAGAACTTCTAACTCCAGTATAATTAAATTGCCCAAACCATCCAGCAAAATAATCAGTACTAAAACCACCTCCGCTATAACCTATATCGCCACCATTATAAAGAGAGCTAGTTTCTGTGTGATCAGCATACAAAAGCATCTCTTTATTTCGATCGTTTTTACCTACGCTAACTTCATAAAAAGAAGGAAGCAATGCAAAAGGACCTGGGTTATTAATTGCTTCTACCGCAACATCGTAAGCCTGCTGATAATACCAAGCCGCATCATGTCCGTCCAAATCTTTACGATCGCTTGCGGGATAAGTTGGAATATTATTAGGATTTTCAAGCCACCATGCAAAGGTCAAATACGCTTTAGCAAGATAAAAACGTCTTGCAGTTTTAGTAAGTCCTCCCGTTACACGTCCTGCAACTGGCAAATCTTCAACTGCTTGTTTTAAATCTGGGAATATTGCTTTACTGTAAACTTCAGGAACTGTATTACGCACAGAAGTTCTTACAGTTGAAGAGTTAAATTTTAATTCTCCAGCTCCTAAATCCAATGGCACACCGCCAAAAGTCTGTACCAACAAAAAATAATCAAAAGCTCTAAAAAATCTTGCTTCTGCGATTAGCGCTGGAGAAATCGTTCCAATTTTAGATGCATTCTCAATTACACCACTAGCTGTATTAATATTTGGAAAAGTAGCTCCCCACACAATACCTGTATTACTAGTTTGAGCATTAATTACACCAACTCCTGAGAAGTCTAAATTCTTAACATTTCCATCTGAGTTTTGCCCCCAAGTTGACTCATCAGTTGCAATTTGTCCAGTATTTAAAAAATAACCACTTCCATACATATATCTCAAATGGCCGTACATTGATGTTATTCCTCCCATTACCCCTTCTGGAGTAGAAAAATAGTCTGGAGTAAAAATAGCTCTAGGCTTCTCGTCCAAAATATTATCTGAACACCCTACTAGAAAAACTGAAGCAAGTGCCGTTACAATATATTTTTTTACTTTAATATGTCTCATTACTGTCTTTTTAAAAAATTATATTAAGTCCTAAAATCAGATTGCGCGACTGTGGCGTATTATATCCTACAGTTAATAAACGACTTAAGTTTCCTGAATAGGCAACTGCCATATTTGAAGCGTCATTTGCATAAGAGTTCGTTTCAGGATCTAGTCCAGATAATTTATGATAAGGAGAATAAATTACCCACGGATTCTGAATGGTACAGTAAAGTTTTAGTTTTTCCATTCCTGCACTTTTAATCCATTGCTTGTTTAAACTGTATCCAAGAGTAATCGTTTTTAACTTAACAAATGAACCATCAAAATAACCTAAAGTAGAACCATATTTCGGATTATTACTTTCTGTAGGACCACCTGGCATTGGAAATTGTGCTCCTGTATTTTCTGGTGTCCAGTAATCTACATCTATTTGTCCGCGTCGCCCATCATTAATATTTAAATATCCATTAGAACCGTAAAGTGTACTATTTAAGATACCTCCGCTTTGAAAAAGACCTACAACACTAATATCAAAATTTTTATAAGCTACTCTAGTATTAAAACCACCTTGAAAATCAGGATCTGCATTTAGAACTTGTCTGTCATCTGCCCCAATTAACCTTTTTGGTGTCCCGTCTGGATTATAATCTCCTGTATACGCCACTCTAATCATACCCGCTTGACCTGCTGGCCCTTCGTATTGTTTTGCTTCCGCATCAGTCTGCCATATTCCTATTTTTTTATAATCGTAAATCACATTAAGAGGCTTTCCAACAAACCACCAGTTATTTTGATCTTCAGTCATTCCTGAAGCCAGAGATACCAGTTTGTTTTTGTTGCTGTAAATATTAACGCCAGCATCCCAAGTCCATCCATTATAATTATCCAGAATTACCCCATTAAGACTAAGCTCCCAACCTTTGTTTTGAGTTGATCCAACATTTCCAACATAAGAACTAACCCCAGAAGTAACTGGAAGATTAACACTTAACAAAAGATCTTTCGTATCTGTCGTGTAATATTCAGCCGTTCCCGATAATCTGTTATTAAAAAGAGAGAAATCCAAACCAAAATTAGATGTTATAGAATATTCCCATCCTAAATTTGGATTTGGAAGAGTCGAAACGTAATATCCTGTTGCATTATTAGATCCAAAATTATAAGGCCTTGTACTTAAATACCCCAACGTAGCATAAGGCGCCACCGATTGATTAGACGTCTGTCCGTATCCTCCTCTAAGTTTTAATGCGTCGATCCATTTTACATTCTTCATAAAAGACTCTTTGCTAATATTCCATCCTGCTGAAAATGCTGGATATGTATGCCATTGATTAGAAGGCGCTAGACGCGAAGAAGCATCTGAACGCACTGTAGCGCTTATCATATAGCGATCTGCATAAGAATACATAGCACGAGCCATATAAGAAATCAAACCACTTTGAGTATAAGTCTGATTACCATTGTTTATAGTAATGTCATCATTATCACCTGTAGAAGTCTGACCTAAATTAAAATACTGAAAACTGTCTCCGGCAATATTTCTTCTTGAAATTAATGAGCTGTTGTAAGTATCTTGTGCAGAAGAATACATTGCCAACGCGTTTATTTTATGCTTTTCAGCAAATGTACGATCATAAGTAAGCAACGTTTCTACTGTCCAGCTTGTAGATTGCGTATTTCCAATTGAGGCCACATTTGGATTATCTGGATTAGCATTAAAAACCCCAATACCAGTGTAAGAGCCCGAATTACTTGTTCTGTAATTGCCACCTAGATTCACACGAGCTTTTAATCCGTCAATTGCTGGTATTTTAAGTTCACCATAAATAGAATTGTAAGAACCGAAAGCTTTGTTTGTATCTGCCCATTTATCTCCCAGATTTCGCATACTTTCTTTAGTGTACACCCAATTTTCATCTTGAGGCATTCTTACTGTTCTTTTTAACGAACCATCTTCGTTATAAGGATTTGCAATAGGCGACATACTTAAAACTCCGTACATTCCTAAACTAGCACCATCAGTTATACTGTAATTATTATTAGAAGAAAAACCAATTTTAAAAATACCGATCTCTTGATCTAAAGCCGCACGGATAGAATATCTATTAAACTCAGATCCTGGAATAACCGCTTGGTCTTTATAATAATTAACTCCAACATTATAATTTCCATTTTCTGTTCCTCCTGTCACTGCGATATCGTGATTTGTTACGATTGCTGTTCTATAAAAAAGATCTTGCCAATCTGTATTTACATCATCAGCTTCATCGATTCCGTTTACAAGGTTTTTTCCCGCAAGCTTACGGAACTCAACATATTTAGGTCCTTGCATCATTGGATATTTTACAGCAGTTTTATATCCGGTATAAGTATTATAAGCAATCGAAGTTCTTTGTCCTTTTGTTCCTCTATTACTTGTTACCAGAATAACTCCGTTTGCGCCTCGCGATCCATAAATAGCTGTCGCCGATGCATCTTTTAATATATCGACACTTTTGATATCCTCAGGGCTAATATCTGCCAAAGTACCAGAGAACGGAATACCATCAAGAACTACCAAAGGATCATTTCCTGCTGTTAACGAACGCGTTCCACGAATACGAATTTGCATGGCAGCACCAGGCTTCGTTGAAGTCTGTGTTATTTGAACCCCGGAAGACGTCCCTGCATAGACTGAGTAATATTTGCAGAAGGAACCTCACGTATTTCACTACCTTTAATAGAAGCTACCGATCCTGTAACCGCTTCTTTACGCTGAGCTCCATACCCAATAACTACTACTTCTTTTAAATTATTAGAATCTTCTTCTAGTTTTACATTAATGGTTTTCTGTCCATTAACCCCTACTTCACGGCTTGTAAAACCTAAAAAACTGAAAATAAGCACTCCATTAGAAGGAACACTGATAGAATAAGTACCATCAAAACTGGTACTAACACCTGTCTTTGTTCCTTTTACATTTACATTAGCACCAGGAATTGGCCCGTTGGCATCTGAGACTGTTCCCGTGACTGTTGTCTGTGCATTCGACTGAATCGAAAAGACAAACATTAAGATCAAAAAACCAAAGCATTTGAGAAGCTTTGATTGACTTGCAACAAAAAAGTTAGTCATAAAAATTGATTTAATAATTAAAATATGGTTTATGGTTTAGTTAGCATTTCAAAACTTATTTCTAGGTAAAAGCAATAAGTCTTTGAACAAATATATATCTTTTTTCAAAAAAACAATCGGTTGTGTAATTATTTTTTTATTTATTATTCAAAAAATACCCTCTAAAAAAACATTATACTTATTTTAATCTTAAATTATTTAAACATAAACAAATAAAACACTGTAGAATCTCGCAAAAAAAGAAACGATAATTACCTTATAATTGAATAAAAAACAAAATAAGCGTTGATAAAAAAATAATCAAAACTCTTATTTAGAATAAAAAAAATAGTAAAACACTAATAAATAAGATAATAATTACAATTTTATCAAAAAATAGAACAAATTAGATTTTAAAAAAATTTAAAAAGACAATCGGTTGTTAGTTAGTCAATTATTTTTCAGATTGAATCTGTTCAAAATAGCAGATAAAATATTTCAGCTCCTTTTACTTTTAAATCAAATTAACAGGAGCAACCAAAATAAAATCACTAAGTAATTTTTAGAAAAAGCCAGATCATTAAAAATCAAAATGTAATTATATAACAGCAATCGATACTTTACACTTAAATTTGAATCAACGCTAAATCAATCCGTTATGAAAAGTCTTTTAATAATTATGATATGCATTATGGCATATTCTTGCCAGAAGCAAAAAGGAAACGAAAATACTCCTCAAACAGTACAAACAGCAACTGAAGAGCCACAAAAACAAGAAAATAAACAGATTGGCGATACTATTTTTATGAATTATAAAAATGAAAAAAATGTATTTATTGCAAATGGCAACGTAGATTCTATACATTCTAGAATATATGTCAAATTTAAAAATGAATTTTCGAGTGAATTAAACGGAAGAATTATACAGGAGAAAACTAATGCCAATATTCGTTTTAACCAGATTATCTATCCAGACAAAACAGCAGACGGGCCTTTTGGTACAGAACTCAAAATAGAGGCCAAACAAACTGGTGATTATATCCTAATTATTGGACATTCTCAAATGGCGGAAAATCCTTATTGGGGAAAATTCGAGGTGCAATTGGAAAATAAAAAAAATTAGATGCATAAAAAAGTCCCAATATTTGATTGGGACTTTTTTTTTATGTTAGATTTTATTTCGTTTTTCTCTCATTTAACCAAAAATATAAAGGAGGAATTAATATTGGAGCAAAAATTAATGTACTACTCAAACCGCCTATAATTACCGTTGCAAGCGGTCGCTGAACATCTGAACCAATACCAGAAGATGTAGTCGCTGGAATTAGCCCCACAATAGCCACAACCAAAATTGATAATAAAGCTCTTAATTGTTCTTTTGAAGCTGTCAATACATTTTCTTGCAGATTATCATTCTTAAACATTGTTTTTCTATTAAGAGCCGATACAAGAAGTACGCCCGACATTACCGAAATTCCAAAAATGCTCACAAAACCAACACCTGCAGAAACATTAAAGTAATAACCTCTAAGAAGTAAAGCTACAATTCCGCCTCCTAAGGCAAACAAAATACAACTCATGGTAATCATAGTATGCTGGAAGTTTTTGTATAGCATGAATAAAAACAAGAAAACCATAATAATAGTAAGCGGAATGGTAAATGCTAGTTGTTTTCCTGCTCTTTCGAGATTTTCATATTGTCCTCCATAAATGATACTATATCCTTTTGGCACGGTTACATTTTTACCTACTTTACTTTGCAGTTCTTTTACAAAACTTCCCTGATCTCTTCCTCTAATATTGGTTCTAACGGTAATCATTCGTTTGCTTCCGTAACGATAAATATTAGTTTGTCCTTCAACAAAATGTATGTTTGCCAATTGATTCATTGGAATTAAAGCGCCATTTGAAGATGGCACTAAAATATCTTTTATCGCATCAATAGAACTTCTGTATTGTGGTAAAAAACGAACTACAATGTCATAACGCTTTGCTCCATCGTATAAAGTTGAAACTGTTTTTCCGCCAATTGCCACCTCGATCATATTTTGAATATCTGCTACATTAATTCCAAATCTCGCGACTTGTTCCCTATTAATATCAATTGCCAATTGCTCTTGTTCTCCTTCTTGTTCAATATTGACATTCTCAGCACCTTGCGTATTTTTAGCAATTTGCGCAATTGTTTCTGCCTTTTTTCTCATCATTTCCAAATCATCGCCCACAACAGAAACTGCAAGATCTGCCGCACTTCCGTTTACAATTTCCATAACCTGATCGATAATTGGCTGTCCTGAAGAAAATTGCACTGATGGAATTTGCTGTTGCAAATCTTTTTTAATTATTTCGACCAAATCTTTCTTAGCAATGGTATCGCTCCAGAGTTTGTAATCTTTTAATCCTACTAAAATCTCATTCCTATTGGCAGGAAACGGATCGGTACCATCATCATTACGCCCTGTTTGCGTTATCACGTAAGATATTTGAGGATACTTCGCTATTATTTTTCTGATTTTAGGAGCGTATTTGGCATTTTCCTGTATAGAAATTCCAGCAGGAAAATTTCCTCTTAAAAAGATCGATCCTTCATCTAATGTGGGTAAAAATTCGGTTCCTAGTTTTAAGCCGCATAAAATAAATATTGCTACAATCGAAAAACCAATTACTGTAGTTTTTTTATAATTATTTAAAAAACCAGATAATGCTTTTTCGTATGATCTAGTCAAATAATCTAACACCACATTTTTATGTTCTTTTATAGGTTTATCAACATCAAGCATTGCTTTTCTATAAACAAAAGAAATTAGAACTGGAATAAAGGTAAGCGCTCCCAACATCGAACCAATAACAGCAAAAGCCAAAGTTAAAGCCATTGGAGAAAACAATTTACCCTCTACTCTAGTCATTAAAAGTATAGGCATATAAGCCAATATGATAATGGTTACTGAAAAGAAAATTTCTCTTCCCACTTCTTGAGTCGCTTGTAATGTGATTTGCACAATCCCATCTTGTTTTTCTTCTGGTGTGGCTGTTCTGTATTTCCTTATAAGATGTTCAGCCATTAAACAGGCTCCATCTACAATAATTCCAAAATCTATTGCTCCTAGCGAAAGTAAATTGGCAGGAATACCCGTAAGCCTCATTAAAATAAAAGCAAACAATAATGAAAACGGAATGGTTAAAGCTACAACTAATGCACTTCTAACACTTCCAAGAAACAGAATCAATAGAATAATTACAATAGAAATTCCTTCAAACAAGGTATGCGCAACAGTTTCTAGCGAATGATCGATCAAGAATGTTCTGTCATACATAGGGCGCAATTTTACACCTTGAGGCAAATCATTTTCCTGTAATTCAGCCATTCTTTCTTTTAGCAATATTAAAACCTCACTTGGGTTTTCATATCGTCTTAAAAGAATAATACCTTCAACGCCGCTGCTTACATCTTTTTTGTCTTGGGTAACGGTATATCCCATTACACCACTTGGCGGTGGTGGCGTAATTTCTACAGTTGCTACATCACGAACAAAAACAGGAACTCCGTTTTCAGATTTAAGAACAATATTTTGAATATCTCTTTCCGTTTTAATTGCTCCCAAACCACGCACTGCAAAACCTTGTCCGCCTCTTTCAATAATATTTCCACCGGTGTTTAAATTGTTTGCATCTACTGCGTCCATTACGTTTTTAAGCGTAAGATTGTATTTTCTCAGTTTTTCTGGCGAAGTAATAATATGAAACTGCTTTAATGGACCACCAAAAGTAGTTACATCGGCAATTCCAGGAACTTGCGAGCAAAGCAGGTTTTATAACCCAATCCTGAAGATCTCTAAGCTCTGCTTGGCTATAATTTGACGGTGCTTCTACAACGTATCTAAAAATCTCCCCAACAGCAGTAGAAAGCGGCGCTAATGAAGGCGCAACACCATCTGGCAATTCAGCTTCTGCAAGTCGTTCTGTTACCTGTTGTCGTGCAAAATAATCATCAGTTCCATCTTTAAAAGTAAGTTGCACTACCGACAAACCAAAAATAGTTCTGCTTCTTCGATCTAAAACATTTGGTGTATTCTGCAAAGCTCTTTCAATCGGAATAGTAACTTGCTGTTCTACTTCTTCAGTTGCTCTTCCGTCATATTGTGCTACTATAATTACATTCGTATCTGCAATATCTGGATATGCTTCTATTTTTAATTTGGTAAAACACCAAAAACCTATTGCCATTAAAACAACACTAATTGCAATTATAACCCAGCGGTTACGAAGGCTGAATATGAGTAAATTTTTAATCATCTGTTTACCATTTTTCTACTTGATTCGTAACTATAAAACCTCCTTTGTAGACTTTTCGTAAAGCCGTTAAAACAGATTTTACCTTTTCATCTTCATCTATAAAATTGATCAGCAAAGGTATTTTATCAAAACTGAACAAATCATGAGGTCTGTTAAGATACCTACTGGCTCCATATCCTATTTTACCATGAAATATAGTTGCTCCCTTAATTTTGTGTTCAATTAAAAATCTTAAAATGTACTCATACAAAGGCTGTGTTCCTTTTAGTTCATCTTTATCTATATATACTTGTGCTTGTGTCATTGTTTTTTCATTTAAGTATTAGCAAATATTTTGCAGACATAATCTTTGTTTTCAATACCCAAAACTGAGGCCTTTTAACTGCATAACACCTTTAACAGCTATAGCATCGCCACTCATCAAACCATTATAAACGACAACTCTGTCTCCTATCTGATTTCCGATTGTTACTTCGGTACGCTCAAATTCTTTACTGTTCTTTTTTACAAAAACATAATTTTTTGCCTGAACGGTAACCAACGAGTTTTTATCAATACTTATGTTATCTCCTTCGCTTATGCCAAAAGAAACTGTAGCAAACATACCAGCCTTAAATTTACCGCTTGCATTATTTAAGCTGATTCGGAGTTTAACCATTCTGGTAGATTGATCAATCATGTCGGCAATGTCATCAATTTTTCCAGAAAATTTTTCATTAGGAAAAGCGGTAAATTGAACGGTACAGTTATCACCACTTTTTATTCTGCTTATCTGATTCTCCGGAATATCACAAATAATAAATGATGTTCCTGCTTTTGCTCTTTTGAGCGCTTCGGGTTCAAATCCTCCAGCTTTCAAGTTCGTCTCGTACTCAATCAAAGCCGCTCTTTCATTGGCCAAATTGGTCTGTTCTACAGATAATGCTGTTTGCGCTTCCAACAAATCTTTACCCGTTGCTGCACCATGAGCCAGCAAGTCCTTAGCACGGTCTACTTCTATTTGTTTTTGTTTTATGTTTTTGTTCTGAATTTGATTGATATTGGCAATGTGTTGAATAAGCTGAGTATAACTAGTCGCCAAATCAGGATTTTCAAATAAAATGATATTTTGTGATGCTCCTTCTTGAGATTTCATAACCGTTGCAGAAACTTTTGCAGGAGCCATAATTTGATTGTTAAGAACCGAATTTCCTATAGATTCTGTTTCGAAAAAAACAGCACTGCTGTCTGTAGGAAATACAATGTTTTTTCCGTTGTTCGTAACCTGTGGCAAGTTGTTTACTACCTGATCTTGTTTCTTTTCCTTTCCGCTGCAGGCGTAAAGAAATAAAACTATAATGCCGCTATACTTTATTAAATGTTTCATATGTAGATAGTATTTGTTTTTTTAATGAATCTCGACAGTTCTCTCAAATCATTATTGTGCTATTTGATTAATTAATCCTGAAGCGTAAAGTAATGTGATATAACTTCTTCTGTATTCTTGCATAGAATCATAATACTGCTGTTGTATGTCAAGCCAACTGCGCTGTGCTTCCAGAAAATCAATAATGGTTGTGCCTCCACGCAAATAAGAATATTTTACACTCTTTAAAATGTTTTCCGATCTTGTCAGCAGTCCGCCAAAATTTTCAAGATTACTTTTTTGAGTCTGATAAGCATTGTATGCATTTGTTATTTCTGTTCGAATTAAAACCTGCGTAGCTTCCAAATTTTGTTCAGCCTGTTGTTTTAGATAACTTGATTTTTTTATTTCTCCCTGATTTCTTGAAAAAAAAGGAAGTTCAATTGTACCGTATAAACCAACATAAGGAATCATGTTTTGCGGATTGCAAATTAGTCCCAACTCAGGCTGCGGATAAGCCAATGACTTTTGAAGATTGATATTAGTATTGGCAACATCTAAGATTGATTTAGAAGCCAAAACATCTGTTCGTTTATCTAAAGCTTCCTGCAAAAAATCATCTAAATTTGAAGGCAGAACAAATACAAAATCATCATTAGAATCAATATTTATTTCTTCTTTAGTGCCTAGTAAATATTTAAGGCTTAGCAATTCGTTTTTTAAATTCTGTTCTGCTTTTTTTATTTCTAATACATATTGATTGGCCAACAGAGTAGTACGGTTTAAATCG